>DULI01000007.1 GCA_012840445.1 Clostridiales bacterium | reverse complement strand
GGCTGCAAATGTGGACCAAAGCCCGGACGGTAAATTAACGGTAGCCGACGTTGTGGCGCTGCGCAGGATAATCATGAACAGCGAAAACTAAATAAAAAAGCAGGGATTTTTCCCTGCTTTTTTTATGGTTAATTTACAATTGATTGTGCATAATAAAAACATACTATGAAAGAAAGGAAAGAGAAAATGCCATCATTTATCAGTCCTAATGTTAAGAAGCATTTTGACACGTTGTCCGATGCGCTGAAAAAAGAGATATTAAGCCGAAATGTAACCATTAATAATCTGAATGATTTAATTAAGTGCCTTGAAGATATCACCAAAGAATATTAATCCCCCAAAAATCGGGGGATTAATTATACGAAAACCACAATCAACAGCATTTTAAAGCAGTCTTCAGCCTTAAGCGCATGGGGGATTCCAGAAGGCATTACTATCGATTCGCCTGCCTTAAGGCTGTACTCGTTATCGCCAATGGTAATTTTGGCACTTCCGTCAAGCAAATAAACAAGCGCGTCTCCTTTAGAAGTATGCGTGCTTATTTCTTCGCCCTTATCAAAAGAGAATAGGGTAATGCTAAGGGCATTGTTTTGCACAAGCGTACGGCTTACAACCTGCCCTTCGTGATATTCAACAAGACCACCTAAATCCACTATTTTTTCATAGTCTATGTTCTTTAAAAATTTATTCATTTTAATCCCTCGCATTACATATCTATCAGGCGTTTTTCCCCTTCGATTAGCTGGATTGGAGCAATATTCTGGGTTACCTCAAGCGTGCCCAGATATTCACCGTTTTGCGAACGCACCGCAAAATACCTGATGAAAACATATTTGTCCCCCATTTTGATCCAGAAATCTTCGTGATCCTTTTTACCTGATTTAAAGCTTTCGACAATCTGTTCGACTATGTGTACGCTCGAAGGCGGATGGCAGGCGGTTACTTTTCTGCCTATTACCGATTTGGTTCGGGTAAATATGCGCTCGGTGCCTTGAGAAAAATATTTTACGGTATCGTCTTTGTCTACAAAGGTAATATCAAAGGGGAGGGTGTTAAGAAGGGCTATAAGCTCGTCCCGGTTTAGGAAACCCGTGTCAAGGTCAATAGTATCAACATTGCTAAGCGGGACGGTGGCTGTGGGAGCCTGTGATGCCGCTGGATCCCATTTTGGCGGGGTGTCAATTAAGCAAAAGCCTATTTCATAACTGTCGTCGGCAATCTGCTTCCATTCATCAACCGTCAGGTTTTCCTCGAGCATTGGAAGCATTATTTTTTCTTCCTTGTATATCATATCTAAAATTTTGGTAATTGTCTGTTCAATAGACACCTTTGCCTGCGAAGGGTTTATAGCAATTTCCGACAGAGATTTTTTTAGCAGGGAGCGTATCTCGTCGTCGACACCCCACATGACCTTGGGAGGTGCCGTAATGCCGTATTTCTCCATATAAGGGAAGAACAGGTTTTCTTTCTTTTTATAGTGAACGTCTATCTGGCCAAGAAGGTTAAGGCTCTCCTTAACGGTATTTATTGCGTTTTGGTCGCCGCTGGACAGATTTTGCAGATTGGGTTTTATCTGATTTTCAATTAATTGTGCAATCTGTGAGTTTTCCTGTTTCAGGACGTATACCGGGTGACCGGGCAGCTCGGTTTGTGATTTTAATGAATGGATTTCCTCGATTGACCCTTTAAAAACAGCAGCATGCACATCACACAGCCTTTGGACCTCTTCAACCGGCAGCCCCTCCCGTATTAGAGCCTGTTCGGCTTCGGAAATTTCGGCTGCGGATACCCCTTTAAAGGTACGTTCGAATTGTCCTTTAACCTCATCTACGGTTTTTCCTTCATGGAGCTGTCTTATTAAGTCTTTTATTACCTGCTGGCGATACTCGCGGTTGTTAATCTCTTGGCTCATAAGGCACCTCCTTTATTAAATCAGGTGATTGGGAAAATTAACCTTAAACTTATAATACCCGATTTGCCGAATCGTGTCAATTAGCGGAGTTAGGACTGCTGGCAATTTTATATTTTTTAAGGGAAACCTTGACCTTGTTTTTGTCCTGGTTAGATTTTGATTTCCTAGTCTTAATTTCAGCGGCAATCCAGATGATGACCGGTATGACAAACAGTACGGGTGCTGTGTATATGTGGTAGATCTGTGCGAAGAAGTACCACTCCATGATATTCGAATGGTCAAGCAGGCAAAAAGTGAACATAAACAAACTAGTCGGAATAATCAGCTCATTCCAATCCTTAAGGTTTAATAATTTAGCAAATCCCCTTGAGGCAGAGATTATACATACGCATATCTTGGCAATACCTGCTAGAAACAGGTTTGCGGTAATAATTGTCTCTACGCGTGATAGAAAATCTCCGATATTTATTAATCTCGCCGTAATATACGAGGGGAAATATAGATATTTCGATAAATCCGCCCCTAAGGTTAAGATGTTGCGCAATACCACGATTAATAATAAACCACCTGCAATTAAAAATGAGGTTAAATATATTTTATAAGAGCTGCTTTTTGCGTCTAAAAAGTCAAATATGGTAAGGAACAAAATGCTTTCGGCAAAAGGAAAGGCAATTATTTTTAATGATATAGGCAGCAGAGTTTTTGCATCATGTTCCAGTATCGGTTTTAAGTTGTCAAACTCTATGATATCTGCTCCTGCAAATGTTGAGCCGATGACTACTATTGTAATGAATGGGAGGATAACCATACTCCATTTACCGAGTGACTCTATTCCGCTTTTCGCAAGATAAGCACTGGTTAATAATATTAGCAGAATAATCGGAATAATAGGGGTTTCGGGCAACAGGGAAACCCCTGAAAATATTGTAAAGTTGTATATTACCAAAGCCCCTAAGTGCAAGGAGTACCAAATATATATTACACATATGATTTTACCGATTATTGTACCGAAAAGGTGGACACTAATGTCATACAAACTTTTAGATTTATACAGTTGCACTATCCTTGCATAGAGCAAAGCTACAATTAGCGACAGTATTATTGCGATTAAAAATGCAATCCATGAGTCCTGCTCAGCCTCGAAATTAAGACCTAAAACTGAAGTGCTTCCAAACAGAAAAATTGAAATTGCTGAAATAGATTGAAGCGAAGAAATTTTTGGGCTTTTCATATATCTCCTACTCCAGTAAATTTATTTTATAATCTCATTATTGAGTTAATAAACTTGGTTATAAGGTGAGATATCCTTAAAAAATCCGCTCTTATCTCAAACATAATAACAACTGCAACCGACGCTAAGGCGGCAGCTATATATAAAACTATTTTTCTTTTTTTGGCATTGCCTTTTCTAAGCATGGGTAAGAAATCGAATACGAGAATACCTATTAAAAAAACCGAAACAAGAATGATATTCATATAGACCCTGCTTTCAGAAATTCTTTGTAAGTCCGGTGTTAATGATATGAATATTTGGTTCAATAGAAATCTCTGCCGATTTAAGAAGTTCCTTGAAATTCTCATGGATTTGCTTCCACAGCTTTAAATCATTTTTGTAAATATAATCTTCAAATCCTATAACGTCTGCCCCGATCCTGTGCCGTATATAATCTACGGTAGCTTTCATACGCTCAGCTAACATATCTTCGGCTCTGTGTTCAATGTCTATAAGGTCCTGATAACTTAGATTAACATCTGTTATTGACATAATTTCTCCGATTGATGCTTTAATATATGGTTTTATTGTAAATTTAAGCTGGTTATCTTCATAATAATGTTTTAAATTTGTTTTACAGCTGAAAACTTCAAATGTAATGCGTTCGATTTTTTTATTAAAGTTTGTAAACTCAAGCAACCCTCCATCAATTTCATTTATAGCATAGAGGAAGTATTTGGTCTGATCTGCAGGCAAAAAAGATATGAGTTTATTATCGTCGAATATTGCAATACCATCCGACTCAATTGCCTTTTTACCCTCTAATACCTCACTTACCTTTAAAGCCGGGAGTGCGAAGGCGTTTTTGGATTTAACAGCCCGGTATGCCTTGTAGAATGGGACAGCCAAAGTGGAGCCGGTAACCTTTAAATCCTCCTTAAGTATAAAATTGATATTGTAAGCCACTAAACTGCTGTCTACACCATCGGTCAATAACAGCTCCTGTGCGGTTTTCTCCTTTGAGACGGTCATAAATAGTGTGGCTCTGGGTTCTGCATCTCGCAAAAAGAAATCCATTATTTCATGAATCCCTTCTTTTGCGATATCCTGGCAAATAATCATAACATAGGCATAGCCAAAATATAGTTTGTTGGCAAGTTTTTTCTTTGTATTCCTGATAGCATCAAAAATAGTCTCCCCGTAAGTGCTGATAACCTTTGTTTTTACACCAGTTTCTTTAGAGGATTCAATTAGGTCTATAATCTCAAAGGTTAAAATGTAATTGGTGTCCCTTTTATCAAGCGCAATTCCAACAACTATGGTTATATCATTCAGGCTGCGGTAGTTCCAGCAGCCGGCTAGGGTAAACATGATAATAAGGCATAAAACAATACATAAAATCCTAGTTATTATTTTTCGGCTTGTACTGGTTGTGCTACTTTTCACTTTCGATCCTTTCATTTTGATCACCTTGTCTTCTTACATTGTGTGTAAGATAGAATGGGCGCGTTTTTAATTTCCACCAAGGGGCTCTTATCGGAATGTCTTTTACGGTTTTCATATCTAGGCGCCTATTTGATACAAATTGGGAAATCCCGAAAGAATGAAGATTCACCAAATGTGTTAGCACCATGGCAAAACCCAATATAAAGCCAACAAACCCGAGTGCTGCAGAAAGCAAAAGTAAAAAGGTTCTAACATAAATAATTGGGGCATTCATTTTTGGAACTAAAAGCGCGGTAATTCCGGTAAGCGCTACGATGATTATCATGGGTGCTGCAATCATTTTGGCATCGACCGCCGCCTGACCTATTACCAATGCGCCTACTATGCTTAGCGCCTGACCGACACCCGAGGGCATTCTGATTCCGGTTTCTTTTAAAATATCAAACACTAACAGCAATAATACCAATTCCACTATTGCCGGAAGCGGCACATTAGTTCGTTCTATTGCCATATTAACAAGCAGGTTTGTGGGTATTATCTCGTGGTGGTAGGCCTCCAAAGAGATATAAATAGCAGGGACTAGAACAGTTAAAAAGAAACCAATGTATCTTAAAATTCTAGCAAAAGAGGTGTAGTAAAAATTTAAATAGTAGTCCTCACTATTTTGGAAATTTTCTATAAACAGGTAAGGGACGGTAATCGCATCGGGCGAGCCGTCTACTAAGATGGCGATTCTACCCTCGAGCAATTTACCAACCACAACGTCGGGCCTTTCGGTGTAACCGGAGGTCCTGAAAGGAGAATAGGGGTTGTCCTTGATAAATTCGGTTAAATAGTTGGAGTCCAGTATGCCGTCTATATCAATTTTATCCAGTCGTTTGTAAAGCAGGTTTAGTACATCTTTATTCACCAAGCTTTCAATATAGCAAATGCAAATCTGTGTGTGGGTTTGCCTACCTACTTTGTAAAACTTGCATTTAAGCTCGTTTGATCTTACTTTTCGCTGAATCATAGAAAGGTTGGTAATAATTGATTCGGTAAATCCTTCTCGGGGGCCGGCTAGGCTTTTTTCGTTTTCGGGCTCGTCTATCGCGCGGATATTAAAATGTTTGGTGTTTAGAATAAGTGCTTCTTCGCAGCCGTCAATCAGCAGAAGCGTGTCGCCATAGGTAATAGACTCGACTACATCTTTGTAAGTATTTACCTTTTTAATTTCATTGATTAAAATAAGGCTGTTCATGATGTAGTCGACCGGATTTAACTGTGAATTAATGTGGTCAAACAGAAGCAAGGGTTTTATGATATTTTCGTTTACTAAAAATGAGTCGACCAACCCGTCGATGTGGGCAATAAAGTATTTTGGAGGCTTGTTGGGGCTATTATCGTTTTGTGATTCAAAACTGCTGCTGTTTTGCGCTGCGTTTTGAGTGTTGCTGCCTTCGGCAGTTTTTTTTGTATCTTTTTGCAGCTTTTGTTTATTCTGGCTGCTGGCTCCTGAATTGCAAATGAATTGGTTTGGCTCTATTATTCTAGTTATAAGTGTATCTACATCTTTAAACAGCTTGTTTATTATCTGTATGTTTTTGTCCAGGGATTTTTCAATTTTCAAACTGTCTAGATGATTTGAATTTATTTTTTGCTGTTGCTGCTTTGGCTTGACTTTTATATTAATCAACCGGATCACCTTCGTTAAAATACTTTTCCTGTATATAATTCCCAATAAAAACCGTATAATTCAGGAATTTGCCAATAAATGTGATATACAGGTTGGCTTTTTGAATAAAATAATACAGATGTATTGCTTTATAAAAACTTCCGAAAGGTTGATTGATATGAGAACGTTGCGGCAAGGCATGCGCGGTACCGATGTTATGGAAATCCAGGCGCTGTTGAGAAAATTAGGCTATAATGTAGGCGCCATTGACGGGGTGTTTGGCCAGCAGACGTATAACGCAGTGGTTCAGTTTCAGCGCAGGTTTGGCCTAGTTCCTGATGGCATAATCGGACCGGATACATACAGGGTTATGGAAAGGTATCTCTTAGGTTACGATAACTATACAATCAGGCTGAGGGACACGGTATACAACATTGCAAGGCGGTATGGAGTCAACCCCGCGTTTATACTGGCTGCAAACCCGGCCCTTGACCCGAATAACCTGCAAATAGGGCAGCAGATTATCGTCCCGTATAATATAGATGTTGTGGATACAAATATTGACTATACATATGAGATTATGGAAAGGGATATAAACGGACTAAAGGCGAGGTACCCGTTTATCGAAACGGGCGTTGCGGGTAGGAGTGTGCTTGGACGTAATCTTTATTATCTTCGGTTAGGTACAGGACCTAATCAGGTATTTTACAATGGCGCGCACCATAGCCTTGAGTGGATAACCTCGCCGCTGCTTATGAAATTTGCCGAAGATTTTTTGAAGGCATACGTACTCGGGACGCCGCTTAATGGCTACAATGTAAGGGATATTTGGAACGGCAGCAGTATTTACATAGTCCCAATGGTCAATCCTGATGGAATAAGCCTGGTTTTGGACGGACTGAAACCCGACAATCCGTATTACGAGCAACTTCTTGAATGGAACAATTTTAGCACCGACTTTTCGACAAATTGGCAGGCCAACAACCGGGGAGTGGATTTGAATCACAACTACAATGCCGCCTGGGACCAGTCTAAGGCGGCAGAAACAATGTATGGGATAACAGGCCCAGGCCCTACGCGCTATTCGGGTCCCTATCCTGAATCAGAACCGGAGGTCAGGGCAATGGTGGAGTTTACCCGAAATCACGACTTCAGGCTGGTGCTTGCATACCACAGCCAGGGAGAGGTAATATATTGGAACTTTATGGGGCTGGAACCGCCCGAATCGATCACAATAGGCCAGGCGCTTGCAAATGCCAGCGGATATACGCTTGATGAAACCACCGGAATTGCGTCTTATGCGGGGTATAAAGACTGGTTTATTCAGGATTTTGGGCGTCCGGGGTACACGGTTGAGGTAGGCAGAGGGACAAATCCTTTACCGATAGAACAGTTTGACAGGATTTATGCCGCAAACCTGCCTCTGTTACTGCTGGCGTCGGTAATTTAACTTTATATAAGAAACCGCAATAAGGAAGGTTCGCCTTTAACTAAAAATAAGAGCAGGAGTATGGATAACACATACTCCTGCTTTTATATTGAACTGCAATTATTTAAAGATTAGTGGCTGCATAAATAATGTTTAAACTAAGCCCAGATAAACCAAATCAGAAAATATCCGGTTAGCACCGCGACTAAAGTAAACTGAACACTGATTTTCATAAAATGCGCAGAACTTATCTCGTAATCAGCTTTTCCCTGACCAGCAACAATACAAAAGTCAAAATAAATAAAAGCACTTTTGTAATTAAAAAAACTAACCTAAAATTTGCATCTTTTTATTTATATTGCCTAATTGGGTAAATACCTAAATCTTTACCCAAAAATCAATATTGCCGGCCTCGGTGCAAACCCTATAAACCTTTTGGCTCTTGGGTAGATCTAAACTATCGATTTTTATCTGCGGCGGCAAAATATCACATATAATCTGTTGCTCAAAAAGCTTAGCCAGCGCATTGCCGCTTATTATATTGCCAACCTCTCCAATTGCTGAGGTGACAAAATCGTCTATTTCATCAAAGTCCATACCGCTTAAAATACGTATTAATTTAATAGCGGTGTTTTTGGAAATTAGAAAGTTCACCTCACCGTTTAAATTGCCGCACAAACCGATTATTATAAATATACCATCATTTAAATTTGAATCCATTTCATCCAACTTACACGATTCCGCTTCGAGGTTGAACATCAGTTTCAACACATCGCAGGTCGCTGCAGAAAACGATTTATAGATTCCATCAGTCATTGGCGGCATCCCTTCCTTCGGCAAAGTCGGCAATTCTCTGGTCTTCAGCAGCTACATGGTTTACAAGCCATGCAAGCAGCTTTCCGGCCAGTTGTTGCATAAGCTGTTCTTTATAGCCCTCTTGTTCATACTGCCGGGATACTGAATTAACATATTCGACCATGTTGTCGTGGATTTTCTTGTGCTCATTATATTTGGGGTAGCCGATTTTTCTTTGATATGCCTCCTCGGCTGTGAAGTGGGTGATTACATAATCTTTCATAAAATCCAAAGTCTTGTTTACAATTTCTATCTTATTTTCCCAGCAGTCATTTGAACGGAGAACCTGCACATAGTTCTCGATTCGGTTGAAAAGTTCCTTATGCTGTTCATCAATAAGAGGAACACCTATGCGGTATTGTTCTTTCCAAAGCATTAGAACTCCCCCTTTTTTGCACTAATATTGTATATTATAGCAGAAAAAAGCCATATTGTTAATTATTTTGTTAAAAATTTAAGAATATTTACTATTCTTTGTATTATTCAATTATCAGAAGCCAGGCCTAATAATAAAACCACTGCGAATATGCAGTGGTTTTTTTATCTGAATTTAAAATTTACAGGCAAATATGTACTGGATCTTTTGTTTCTATATTCATCAAATTGCCTTGAGATTTCCGGTTTATGTTCAAAAAAGTCAAGGAGTATTTTTATGTTGTTAAGTGTATCTGTGCTGATGTTGTGTTCGATTAATTCCGCCTCTTTTAAGATATCTTTATTGCTGCCAATCTTTTTAAGGAAGGACTCTATTATATTATGTCTTTCAAGCAAAAATTCCCCCATTTTCATGCCTGATTCGGTAAGTGTGATGATGCCGTACCGTTCATATCTTAAGAGTCCCATTTGTCCCAGCTTTTGTACCATTTTTGTGGCAGATGACGCCTTGACATTTAGCAGTTGGGCCAGCCTGTTTATTCGGATAAAACCAACCTTTCCGATGTTACGGTATATCATTTCCAGATAATCCTCCATAGCAGGAGTCAGCTGGTCTTTGTTCTGTTCTAGCATCTGGTACCCCCTAACCGTGTGAAATTGTGAAGTGGCCATAAAATCACATCCGTGCATTTATTTGTTTTATTTATATTCGTAACCAGATTAATTTATTAAACATAATTTAGATAAGGGAAAATTTTGCAAAAATATAGGTGATTAAAATGATTGATCAAGGCTACATACCTTTAAGCAGCCTTCCAATAGGCAGAACAGCTAGGGTTAAAAAGCTTAATTGCAGCGGCCTATTAAGGCGTCGGTTGTTAGACTTAGGTATTATTAAAGATACTGTAATAGAGGCTTTGGCCAAAAGCCCGTCTGGCGACCCTACGGCGTACAATATCCGAGGTGCGGTTATTGCGCTGCGCTCTGAAGAAGCAGGAAGGATATTAGTCTTGCCTTATCGGGAGGAAGTCTAGATGGGTCTTACAAGCCAGTCAACTGGCGCTGGAGTACTGACAGGCAAGCTGAACATAAAGGTAAGCCAACCAACCGATAAAATTGTTGCCCTTGCAGGTAATCCAAATGTGGGCAAAAGCACGGTATTTAACAGCCTTACCGGGCTTAAACAGCATACTGGCAACTGGCCGGGGAAGACAGTTACCAATGCCCAGGGCAGATGCAGATATAAAGACTGCGATTTTATACTTGTGGATGTCCCGGGGACCTATTCGCTTTCGGCAAATTCAGCGGAGGAAGAGGTGGCAAGGGATTTTATCTGTTTTGGGAACCACGATGTGGTAGTTGTGGTGGCAGATGCTACTTGCCTTGAGCGTAACCTAAATCTGGTTCTTCAAATACTTGAAATCAACCAAAATGTGGTGGTGTGTCTAAATTTAATAGATGAGGCGGAACGAAAACAAATACACATAGATACAAAAAAGCTGTCCAGGCTATTGGGCGTTCCGGTTATACCTACCAGTGCCAGAAGCGGCAAAGGTATTAAAAACCTGATAGATGCAGTTTACAGGGTAGCCAATCAAAGGATTAAGCCATCTTCGCTTAAAATAACATATGACCCTGTAATTGAGCAGGCGGTGGCATTGATTGAAAACCGGTTGTCGAAAATTTTATGCGGCAGCCCTTTTACCCGCTGGATTGCCCTGAAACTGTTAGAATGCGACAACAAAGTATTCGATTTGGTAAAGGATAATTTAGGCGTTAATCTATATGAAGATAAGCAACTGCTTTTAAATTTGGACAAGGCGATATCAGTATTGGCGCAGAATGATATACATCCTGATGAGGTAAAAGACATTATTGTATCAAATCTTATTTCATCCTGCGAAGACATTTACAACCAAACAGTGACGGTAAATGCCAAAAATTACAACAAGCTCGACCGCAAAATTGATGCAGTTTTGACTTCGAGGGTATTTGGAATTCCAGTGATGCTTATACTTTTAGGACTTATATTCTGGATAACTATTGAAGGGGCAAACATACCGTCCGCGCTGTTGTCTGATTTTTTGTTTTGGATAGAGGCTAAATTATCAGAATTTTTTATGTGGCTTAATAGCCCCGTTTGGCTGCACGATGTGCTGGTTTTGGGCGTTTACCGTACGCTTGCGTGGGTTGTGTCGGTAATGCTGCCGCCAATGGCCATATTTTTCCCGCTCTTTACCTTGTTAGAGGATCTGGGGTACCTTCCAAGGGTGGCATTTAATCTTGACAACTATTTTAAAAAATGCAACGCTTGCGGCAAACAGGCGCTTACCATGTGCATGGGGTTTGGATGCAATGCTGCAGGAGTCATAGGCTGCAGGATTATAAATTCCCCCCGAGAAAGGTTAATTGCAGTCCTTACAAACAATTTTATGCCCTGTAACGGCAGGTTCCCGACGCTTATTGCGCTAATCAGCATGTTTTTTGCAGTTTTTCCATTAAGGTCGGTCGTTTCCACATTGCTTTTGCTTGGGATTATATTGCTTGGTATGGTGCTGACATTTGCGACCTCGAAACTGTTGTCAAAAACTATTTTAAAAGGTGTACCTTCCTCTTTTACGCTTGAACTTCCGCCCTACCGCAAGCCGCAGGTGGGAAAGATAATTATAAGGTCCATTTTTGACCGCACAATCTTTGTATTGGGCAGGGCGGTATCGGTTGCAGCGCCTGCAGGTCTGGTAATATGGCTGCTTGCTAATATACATGTTAATGATATAAGCCTGCTTGCATATTGCGCCGCTTTTTTAGACCCGTTTGCAAGGCTTATCGGCATGGACGGGTATATACTTTTGGCTTTTATCTTGGGCTTTCCTGCGAACGAGCTTGTAATCCCAATAATAATCATGAGCTATGCTGCAGAAGGCAGCATGATTGAACTGTCGAGCCTTGCGGAATTGAAAAATCTGCTTGTGTCCAACGGTTGGACCTGGCTTACGGCGCTGTGCGTGATGATTTTTACACTTATGCACTGGCCTTGCGGCACCACCTGTTTGACAATAAAAAAAGAAACCGGCAGTATTAAGTGGACAGCGCTGGCGGTGATAATTCCAACCGCAATCGGATTATTGCTGTGCTTTATTCTGGCGACTGCTGCAAGGCTGCTGGGGTTGGCATAAAATTAAAGGCCGCCACAAAAGGCGGCTTTTAATTTAACAAATAATGCAATAAGCAAATAGTATGTATTAAGTCAAAACTGAAAGGGGATCGATGTGGACCGGGCGATATACAGGCTAAGAAATTTAAAAGAAAGGTTCACCGAAGTTTTATACAGGGACCGGAATTATGCGGCACAGGTATTAAACCACAGCACAGTCCCGTTTGCTTTGCTGTATGTATCGATACCTGAAATTGAAGCCTATAACCTGTATGAAAAATTAAACCACAGGAATAAATATGCATATGATTTTTGCTCCGAGATAGCCGGTGGTTCTTCCAATTTTAAGCAAGAAAAAAGTCCTCGGGAAAAAGAGATAATCCGCTGGATATTTCGGTCAGGTATTGTGTACGACGGGCTTGACAGTAGATTTGACAGAATTATTGATGTGGCTGCCGCGGTTTTAATCAGGCAGTTTAACGATTTGACAATATTAAAACCTGCAATAGACATTGTTTTTCGGCGAAACAAAAAGGGCAGTTTTAACCACGATTTAATCTGGGCGGTTTTCAGCGCCCACAGGCCGGAGGTTTTAAAATTTATAGCAGAGTATTTGCTTTCACCGGATGTAAGGGACAGGCAGCTTGCCTGCAGGCTGCTTAATATCGGATTTGATAACGGACAGGACAACAGAACTGCATATAAAAAATTTATATCCTGGCTTAATGAAAATATAAAATACATAAATGTAGGGGACTTCTGCCAGCAGTTGACAAGCAATCCGGCTACATACGAAGTGTCTTTGGAAAACAAATATCTTTGCAAAAGCGTGTCAAACAATTTGGTGACGGTTGATGAGGAGGAGAAAATCAGGCAGTTTGCAAATCTTGACGATGAAACAAAACAAATGCTTTGCAATTACTCCAACCGTTTATACCGCGCAAACAGGGCGCAGTGGAGAAAATGGATAAGCCTGCCTTTGTACCGCCAGATTGAATCGACAAGGCGGGGTGGTTATGAATGATTATTATATCCAACCGCCTTATAACAGATTTTCAAAACGGATATAATGAACATACCGTTCAAGCGCAGATTCTAAAACTGATGATGGAAGGCAGGGAGGAATTCAGATACCCGTCGCTGCAGGTTTTGGAATTTGAACTTAACCTGAGAAATTTAATTGTTGAAGCTGCGGTAAAGCTGGCACACAGCGGGTTGAGATTTTTGATTTTTCGCGAATCAGTATGCAATGAGCAATACTGGCAGCGCACAAGTGAGGGTGGGTTTGTACTGAGAGAGGGTGTGATGCCGAGCGAAGCAATAAAGGATATTTACAAAAACGGGCATTTGTACGGCACCGAGTGCGCTACTGCCATGGTGATCGTCTATTATAAAGCACTGCTTGAAATATACGGCGAACAGCTTTTTAACCGCAGTTTCGTGCGAATCCACCTTATGAACTGGCACTATCTTGACCCGAAATTAAGGGAAATAGGTCAGATACATAAAACAAGCACGTTTTTGCCCGGGGACAGGGTGTATTTCACAAACCCCGATGTGGATCCCAAGACCCCTGAGTTGCAGGGAGAGAACGCCATAGATTTAGGTGGAGGGCTTTATTACGGCCACGGGGTTGGAATAGCCCGGGCAGAGGCTATTATTAATATGCTTAACCAAAACCGCATGCCGGGAGCAACTAGGTCGGCCTATTTTATGGATGTGGCAGCGCGGCCGGATTTTACAAAGCTTTATAATATTATGCACTAAAAAACAGCAGTCCTTAAGACTGCTGTTTTTGATTTTGTTTTTCAAGAATATATACTACGCCATCAAAATTGGATACATGTTTCTGTTCAAATATATTTATAATTGTTAGCCCGCTTTTCTGTGCATATTTCAGGGTGTTCCTGGTACCGCCGCTTTTGCCATCGTAGTACGTTATGATGTAATTGCTGTGGTCGACCATATATTTATTGCGCCTGTGATAACAGCCGCTGTGATACTCTTTTGAAATCACAACCACGCTGTCGGCTTCATTCAAGACCTTATTATACCGTTTCTGCCATTCAAGCGGCCACTTTTTTGCCTGGTCCTCAAAAGGCACTACGCAGATAAGCTGAATATTCTTGCCTTTTCCCTTAAGTGATTTTTTAAGCAAAAGCACGAGTTCTGCAGCTATAAGGTCAAACCCCATGGCGGCGCCGCTGTAAAAGGTATAGCAGTCCTTTTGTGGCATTGAAAATATGGCCGACAGCAGCTGGTTTTCAAAACGGATATACTGCGGGTCGTCCTTTTTTAACTGGAATGAAAACTTTTGGGGACGATACCCGCTAAAGCAGCAGGCGGTATCCATAGGCTTTACCCTCTAAAACTCAAGCCTCTGGTTTATATATTCAGCCAAGGAGTCAATCGGAATGCGGACCTGTTCCATGGTGTCCCGGTCGCGGACGGTTACGCGTTTATCTTCCAGAGAATCGAAATCGAAGGTAATGCAGAAGGGTGTTCCGATTTCGTCCTGCCTGCGGTATCTCTTGCCGATGGAGCCGGCGTCATCGTAATCAACCATAAAATATTTGGCAAGCATATCGCGTATTTCAAGCGCGGGTTCGGCAAGCTTTTTACTTAATGGGAAAACAGCAGCCTTAATCGGCGCCAGAGCAGGGTGAAGCCTTAATACTACACGGGTCTCACCGTTTTCGTCCGTTTCCTCGTCATATGCGTCACACAGGAATGCAAGCAGTACACGTTCCACGCCGAGGGAAGGCTCGATTACATAAGGTATATATTTTTCGTTGGTCTCGGGGTCGAAGTATTCCAGGCTCTTGGAAGAATGGTTCTGATGTGCCTTAAGGTCAAAGTCGGTACGGTCGGCAATTCCCCACAGCTCGCCCCATCCGAATGGGAAAAGGAATTCGAAATCGGTGGTGGCGTTGGAGTAGTGGGAAAGCTCTTCCTTTTCGTGGTCGCGAAGCTTTAAGTTTTCAGGCTTCATTCCAAGTGACAAAAGCCAGTTTTTGCAAAAATCTTTCCAGTATTGGAACCATTCAAGGTCGGTGCCGGGCTTGCAGAAAAATTCAAGCTCCATCTGTTCGAATTCCCTTGTGCGGAAGATGAAGTTGCCCGGGGTGATTTCGTTCCTAAAGGATTTGCCTATCTGGCAGACGCCAAAGGGAAGTTTGCGGCGGGTAGTGCGCTGTACGTTTGCAAAGTTAACGAATATTCCCTGGGCCGTCTCGGGCCGAAGGTATATTTCGTTTTTGGCGTCCTCGGTAACACCCTGGAAGGTTTTGAACATAAGGTTAAACTTGCGGATATCGGTAAAATTATTGGACCCACAGTTCGGACAGGTGATGTTGTGCTCATTTATATATTCGGACATTTTGGCAAAATCCCAGCCGGCAGGATTTACGCCGGTATCTTCAATGAGCTTGTCTGCGCGGTGGCGGGTCTTGCATTCCTTGCAGTCCATCAGCGGGTCAGAGAAACTGCTGACATGGCCAGACGCCACCCATACCTGCGGGTTCATTAGAATCGCAGAGTCCAGCCCCACATTATAGGGGTTTTCCTGCACAAATTTCCTCCACCAGGCTTTTTTTATGTTGTTTTTAAGTTCCACACCTAATGGGCCATAGTCCCATGTGTTGGAAAGCCCGCCGTAAATTTCGGAACCGGCATAGACAAAACCGCGGCGTTTAGCCAGCGAGACAATTGTATCCATACTTTTTTGATCATTTTTAAGCATTTTGATACTCCGTTTCATTATTTTTTGCACTTAGGAATATTCTTTGCAAGAAAATGCAGTAATTTCAATATTGCAACATTTTATATAGTAATTCAACCCAAAGCGGTTGTCAAGTGGCTCGGGCCTTGAAAACAGGGGGCAGAATAAATTAACTTGAAATCTATTGAAAATTAGCTTAAAATTAAAAATATCAATTTTTCGTGCAAAAATTACCTGTATTTTTCCCGTAAATTTATGCATAAGCGAGGTCGTATAATGGACTGCAAAAAGGTAGCTATTGTAATGGGCAGCAAAAGCGATTTAAAGAATGTAATGGGCGCTGTCAACACACTTAAATCATTGGAAATAGATTATGAAGTCAGAATAATGTCGGCGCACAGGACCCCTGAAGCCGCCTGCGCTTTTGCGTCCAAAGCCCGCGAGAACGGTTTTGGCGTAATAATAGCCGCAGCAGGTAAGGCTGCGCATTTAGCGGGGGTTTTGGCCGCCCATACCACCCTGCCGGTAATAGGAATTCCAATAAAGGCGTCGGCGTTAGAGGGGATTGACGCGCTGCTTTCCACGGTACAGATGCCAAAAGGTGTTCCAGTGGCGACCGTGGCTATTGACGGAGCCGAAAATGCCGCGATACTTGCCGCTCAGATACTGGCAGTAAATCAGCCTGAACTTGCCGAAAAGCTGTCACAGATGAAGTCAAATATGGCTCAAGAGGTTTTAAATGCCGACAAACAGCTGCAGGAAGAGCTTAAGAACCTGTAAGCGAAATATGTGTTGAGGTGTAAATTAATGAAAAGTTATTCTGAAAGTTATAAGGCTGCCGGAGTTGATGTTACCGCGGGATACAGGGCGGTAGAGCTGATAAAGTCACATGTTGAAAGGACCAATATCCCGGGTGTGCTGTCTGGTATAGGAGGTTTTTCGGGGCTTTTTATGCCGGATTTGTCGGGCCTTTCCGAACCCGTGCTCGTATCTGGTACCGACGGAGTGGGCACTAAGCTTAAGATAGCCTTTTTAATGGACAAGCACGATACTGTGGGTATCGACTGCGTTGCCATGTGCGTAAATGATGTGGTTTGCTGCGGTGCAAGGCCGTTGTTTTTCCTTGATTATTTGGCGGTTGGCAAAAACATACCTGAACGGGTTGCCCAGATTGTTTCGGGCGTTGCCGAGGGCTGCGTCCAGGCGGGCTGCGCGTTGATAGGCGGAGAAACGGCCGAGATGCCAGGGTTTTATCCGGCAGACGAATATGACCTTGCGGGATTTTGCGTAGGAATAGCTGACAAATCAAAGTTAATTGACGGGTCCAATATACGGGAGGGTGACGCCATTATCGCGTTGCCTTCTTCGGGTATACATTCAAACGGGTACTCGCTCGTCCGCAAGGTTTTTAATATTAAACCCGAGAATATAAAATTATACATAGACGAGTTAGGCAAGACATTGGGCGAGGAACTTTTGACACCCACCAGGATATATGTAAAACCCCTGCTGAAGTTATTGGAGCAGGTAACGGTAAATGCCGTATGCCATATAACCGGCGGCGGGTTTTATGAAAACGTACCGCGAATGTTAAAAGAGGGCTGCAAGGCGGTAATATATAAGGAAAAAATCAAAATCCCGCCGATTTTCAATATTATTCAAAAGACCGGCAATATTTCCGAACACGATATGTTCAATACCTTTAACATGGGTGTTGGGCTTATGATAGCAATCCCATCTGTACAGGCCGATTATGCAGTAAACCTGCTTAAAGAGGCAGGGGAAGACGCATATATAGTAGGCGAAATCGTACAGGGAGACAGGGAAGTAGAAATTATTTAATGCCGCATATTTCGCGGCAAATTTTATGAACGGATGTGGGTTATGACAAACATTGCAGTGTTGGTTTCTGGCGGCGGCACCAATTTGCAGGCCTTGATTGATGCACAAGCTAAAGGCGAGTTTAGCGGCAAAATCGTTTGTGTTATTTCCAGCAAACCCGGGGTTTATGCGTTAGAAAGGGCGAAACTTGCGGGAATACCTACCGAAGTTTTACCCCCAAAATCCCAAGATCCTGATGCAAGGCTTCTTGAGCTTTTGGAACAGTATAATATAGATCTTGTGGTGCTGGCCGGGTTTTTATCCATATTGGGTGAAGAAGTGGTAAAAAGGTATGAAAATCGCATAATAAATGTTCACCCCTCTTTAATACCTTCTTTTTGCGGGAAGGGCTATTATGGGCTTAAAGTACATAAGGCGGCCTTGGACTACGGTGTTAAGGTAACAGGTGCAACCGTCCATTTTGTAAATGAAATACCTGACGGTGGCGCTATAATTTTGCAGCAGGCGGTAGAAGTTCTGACGGACGATACGCCCGAATCCCTTCAAAAAAGGGTAATGGAACAGGCTGAATGGAAGCTGCTTCCCAGGGCTGTGGCTCTTTTTTGTGATGGAAGGCTTAAAGTAATCGGGAATAAAACCGTGATTATTTAATTTTAGGAGGATATTTATGAAAAAAAGGGCGCTAATAAGTGTTTCGGACAAGCAAGGCGTGGTTGAATTTGCAAGGGAACTTTCAAATTTAGGGTTTGAGATTGTTTCGACCGGAAATACCGCAAAGGTTTTGCATGACGCTGGCATTGAGGTTAAAAATGTCAGTGAGATAACCGGTTTTGAGGAGTGCCTTGACGGCAGGGTAAAAACACTTCACCCTGCAGTACACGCCGGGATCCTTGCCATGCGCTCTAACCCCGAGCACATGAGTCAGCTTGAAAAATTGAACATTACACCGATAGATGTGGTTGCCATAAACTTATACCCCTTTAAAGCCACCATATTAAAACCAGGGGTAGAGCTTGAAGAGGCCATTGAAAACATCGATATTGGCGGGCCAACTATGATAAGGGCTGCGGCCAAAAACTGGCAGGACGTGGCTGTGATAATTGACCCGGCCGACTATTCCAAAGTTATTGAGGAATATAAAGCAAACGGCTGTGTTTCAAAGGAGACTAAGTTTAAATTGGCCGTAAAGGTGTTCGAACATACCGCCCAGTACGATGCACTTATTGCCAATTACTTAAAAAAACAAAGCGGCCAGAATCCGCTTGCAGACAATCTGACCCTTACCTTTGAAAAGGTTCAGGATATGCGCTATGGCGAAAATCCCCACCAGGCAGCGGCCTTTTACCGTGAAATCGGCAATTTTGACAATACGCTGGCTAACGCCCAGCAGCTTCACGGCAAAGAGCTGTCCTTTAACAATATCAACGATGCCAACGGCGCTTTGGATTTAATAAAAGAATTTGGTTACGAGCAGCCGGTTGCAGTGGCCGTAAAACACGCAAACCCCTGCGGTGTGGCGCTTGGCAGAGATATTTATGAGGCTTATATAAACGCCTATAATGCCGATCCGGTCTCGATTTTCGGGGGGATTGTGGCCCTGAACCGTACGGTTGATAGAAGGACGGCAGAGGAATTGCACAAGATATTCTTAGAGATAATCATTGCACCTGATTTTGATGATGATGCGCTTGAGATTTTAAAATCCAAGAAAAATTTAAGGCTGCTCAAGCTCCCGGGACTTGCAAACCCCAATACAGACGATATGCTTGACCTTAAAAAGGTTGCAGGGGGGCTTCTGGTTCAAAGCATTGACACTAAGCTTTTGGATACCGAGAATTTAAAGTGCGTCACTAAAAGACAGCCTTCTGATGAGGAGCTGAAAGAGCTTCTGTTTGCCTGGAAGGTGGTAAAGCACACCAAATCCAATGGTATTGTGCTTGCAAAATCGGGGAGCACTGTAGGTATCGGCCCAGGGCAGACCAATAGGATTACCGCGCTTGAACTGGCAATTAAATATGCAGGCGAGCGGGCAAAGGGATCTGTCATGGCGTCTGATGCGTTTTTCCCTTTCCCGGACTGCGTGGAGGCGGCAAGCAAGGCGGGCATTACCGCAATAATCCAGCCCGGCGGATCAATCAGGGATGAAGAATCCATAAAGGCATGCGATGAGGCCGGTATTGCCATGCTGTTTACCGGGATTCGCCACTTTAAACATTAATTGAGGATGGTACGGCAATGAGAATACTTATGATTGGAAGCGGCGGGCGTGAACACGCGCTGATAAAAACCTTAAAAAAATCCCCGAAGGTAACCGAAATAATCTGTGCCCCGGGAAACGGGGGCATTAGCCGGGACGCGGAATGCTTCCCTATACCTGTAATCGACAAACAAAAGATTTTGGAGCTTGCAGTTGAAAGAAAGGTGGATTTGGTTTTTGTAGCCCCCGAAGACCCGCTTAATGACGGGCTTGTTGACCTGCTTGAACAACACGGTATCAGAGCGTTCGGCCCCAACAGCCGGGCGGCGCAGATTGAAGCCAGCAAGGCGTTTGCCAAAAACCTTATGAAAAAATATAAAATCCCCACCGCGGATTTCGAGGTCTTCAATGACCCCGAGCTGGCGCTTGGGTTTGTAAAACAAAGGAACAAATACCCTGTGGTAGTTAAGGCCGATGGTTTGGCTCTGGGAAAGGGAGTAGTTATCTGCCACAACCTGGCCGAGGCTGAAAATGCCATAAACGAAATAATGGTAAACCGTATATTTGGGGATTCAGGCAACAAAGTGGTTGTTGAAGAGTATATTACCGGCCCTGAGGTATCCGTTTTGGCTTTTTGCGATGGAAATACCATAAAGCCAATGGTCTCTGCCATGGACCACAAGCCTGTGTTTGACGGCAATAAAGGTCCCAACACCGGCGGCATGGGAACAATTAGCCCAAACCCGTTCTACACCGAGGAAATCGCTAACGAATGCATGGAGAAAATATTTTTACCTACGGTTAATGCCTTAAAAGCCGAAGGCAGGCCGTTTAAAGGCTGTATTTTCTTCGGGTTGATGCTAACCCAAGATGGGCCTAAGGTTGTAGAATACAACTGCCGGTTTGGCGATCCGGAGACACAGGTAGTACTATTAAGGCTTAAGACCGACCTTGTGGATATTATAAATGCCGTAATCGACGGGGAACTGGATAAAATTAATATAGAGTGGGACGAAAGGGCAGCCGCTTGCATTATTATGGCCTCTGGCGGTTATCCGGGAAGTTATAAAAAGGGCCTTGAAATTACAGGGCTTGACCAAAACGGCCAGGTCGAAGGCGCCACAGTATTCCATGCAGGCACAATATACGACGGTGCATTCAAAACTAACGGCGGCCGCGTGCTGGGGGTCTCTGCGCTTGGCCAAACCCTTGATGAGGCACTGGAAAGAGCCTATTCAGCTGTGGAGAAAATTTGCTTTAAAGGCGCGCATTTCAGGCGTGATATTGGAAGGGTATATAATAGCAGATGAAGACCTCTAAGACCAACCCAAACTGCACGATAATCCCATCGAATAAGACGTATCTGTGGTTTCTGGGACTGTTATCGCTTGTAATCGGAGTTTCGGGTATTTTTTATTCGGTATTCAGCCCGGACGTGGATTTCCGTGCGCTTTATTTTACAGGTTCTGTGCTTCTTATTGCCTGTTCGGCGCTTTCTTTTGCTTTCTCATCTTTTAAAGTCTTACTTTATGAGGATAAAATAACTTTAAGAAACTTTAAAACTTACAGTTTCGATATTTTCCAAATAGAGTATATTGACTGGACATGGTACGAGCAACGCCAGGGCAGCTGCTATATCGGTTTAAAGGACGGCAGATCGTACGGTTTATTAAGAAAACTGTATTCCAAAAGACTGTATGATATTCTGTCTGAATATGCAAAGCGAAATTCTATCCCGCAGAGGGGAATAAATTAAGCCATTCCAAAAGGAATGGCTTTTTATTTTGGTTTTATTCCAAAATAAATGATAACAGCTTATAACAATACGAGATGGAAGTGTACATGCCCCATAGTATTTATGCAAAATACAAAATAAAAGAGATATATGAAAAATTAAGAAAAGATATAGTAGAAATTATACAAAGTATAATTTATATATTTAAGCTTTCTACACGGCGTAGAAAGGATTACATAAATCCGTAAAAATCTATTTATGTTAACAAGTATGACCTTAAATCTTTTTCCACATCTTCCACAGGGTTTTACCCAAAATGGACTTGCCATACCTCAAATTGAACGCTTTTTTCAATAAATTTTGTGGAAAACCCGGTGGAAAGTGTTAAATACTTATGGTATATGGAAATATTATACTTTAATTTATGTAAAACGGGCAAAAAAAGTCAATTGTTTTTTGTTCTAAATTTATTGGATAAATTCTATATAAATTAATAAAAACAATATTTTCAGTTATATAATCCCTTAAAGCCTTCACCGATAATCTCAGGTGCCTCCGTGACAATAACAAAGGCGGTGGGGTCGCAATCTTTAATAATGGAATGAATTTTGGCGGCCTCGGTCTGCCTTACGGCGCACATGAGCATATCTGTTTCGGACTGGGAATAGCCGCCAAATGCCCTTAATTTGGTAACACCTCGGCCTATGACCTTGAAGATTTCCTGGGTGAGCTTTTCAGAGTTTCTGGTAATAATGAAGATAAGTTTGCCGCTGTCGGCACCGTACAGAAGACTGTCAATCATTTTTGTGGCGGTGTACAGCCCAATAATTGAATACAGCGCCGTTTCAAAATTACAGTAGACAATCGACGCGATTGCAAATATTACAATATCAATAAACAACAGTACCCTGCCCATTGAAAGGAAAGGGTACTTTCTTAACACTAATTTTGCCAGTATATCGGTTCCTCCGGTTGTGGCGCCGCGAAGCAGTATTAAAGCCATCCCGCAGCCTATGAAGACACCGCCGAACAGGGTTGCAAGTATGGTGTTGCCGGTGTATGCGGGCACAAAAAGAATTGACAGGTCAATGGCAACGGCCGTCATAATTGTTGCAAATAGTGTCTTTGCAATAAATCTAAAGCCAAAGAATTTAAGACCTGCTATCATAAGCGGTATGTTTAAAATAATATAAGAAATTCCGGCAGGGAAGCCGGTCAAATAGAAAATCAGGGTTGAAAGACCGGTAATTCCCCCCGGTGAAATTTGGTTAGGTTCTATAAAAGCCACAACTCCCAGAGCATAAATAACACTGCCCAAAACTATTAAGGCAGTGTCTTTTATTATTTTCTTACTCATGCAGGCACACTCCATCCCTTTATCGGGTTACTTTTTATTTATTCCCCAATAATTCGTCCCATATGATTGAAAATAAATAATTTATTCTATTGTTCTGATTTGACAGATGCAAGTAACCAAACAGAGCCTCCAGCCCGGTTGCGGTATGGTATTCTTTGTTGGTCGAGGATTTGGTGCTGTTTGTGGTATGGGAATTGCGCCCACGCATGAATATGGCAGTTTCCTCTTCTGTGAGCAACGGTCTGATAATGTCATATGCGCGGGATTGTGCGGTGGCGTTTACAAGCTCTACCGACATTTGGTGAAGCGTACCGGCGGGCCTGTTTTTTTGAGCAAGCCTCTCCCTAACCAGCAGTCCGAATACCGCGTCCCCGACAAAGGCCAGTACCCCCGGGCTTAACAGCTTTGGATTTTCTTTTATCATTCTAACCCCGCTCCAAATTTATGGGACATACTCGAATTCGAAATCGTTAATGCTAACAGTGTCGCCTTCGGATATGCCTTTTTCTTCAAGCGCTTTGATTATGCCGCTATTTTGAAGTACCCTCTGGAAATACTGCATTGACTCAATGTCGTTTGGATTTGTTTCCTCCATTATTTTAATAAGCCAAGGGGCCTTTACAATATACATTCCATCGCGGACCGTTATTTCGAATTGCCTGTCATCTTCATCAGAAATGACCTCGGTTAACGGTTCGGGCTCGAATATTTTTATGGGAGGAAGTTTTGCAAGCATGCTGGCGGCATACTTCATCAAGGCGTCGGTCCCCTTGTTTATCGCTGCGGTAATAGGAAAGAAGGGAATATCCTTTCTGTCAAAGTAATCCTTAACTTTTATAAGGCTTTCTTCATCCGCCAAATCGCATTTGTTGCCTGCGACTATCTGTGGGAGCTGCGAAAGCTCGGGGTTGTAAACCTTAAGTTCATTATTTATAACCTCAAAATCGGCAATAGGGTCGCGTCCTTCGCTACCTGAAACGTCTATTACGTGGATTAGCAGCCGGCAGCGTTCAACATGGCGTAGGAATTGGTGCCCAAGGCCTGCACCCTCTCCGGCGCCTTCAATAAGGCCGGGTATATCTGCTAAAACAAAAGAAGTGCCCTCGCCGATTCGCACCACACCCAAAACAGGGGTGAGGGTGGTGAAATGGTAGTTGGCAATTTTAGGTTTAGCCTCACTAACGACAGAAATAAGGGTAGACTTGCCCACATTTGGGTATCCGATAAGGCCAACGTCCGCCAGCAATTTTAACTCAAAGGTCACGTACAACTCTTCGCCGGGCATACCCTTCTTGGCAAACTGGGGAATCTGCCTTGTGGGTGTGGCAAATCGGGCATTGCCCCATCCACCCCTGCCGCCCTTTGCAATAACTACCGGTTCATCGCCTGAGATATCGGCAATAATTCTGCCGGTTTTGGTATCCTTGACTAGCGTTCCGCGAGGCACGCGGATTACAAGATCCGGCGCGCTCTTGCCGGTTTTATTGCGGGAAGAACCGTTTTGCCCGTTTTGGGCGACATATTTGCGCTTGTATCTGAAATCGGCAAGGGTAGACAGGTTGTCATCCGCGACAACCACCACATCTCCGCCTTTGCCACCGTCCCCCCCGTCGGGACCGCCGGCGGGTATATATTTTTCCCTTCTGAATGAAACGGCGCCGTCGCCGCCATTTCCTGCTTTGATGTAAATATTGGCTACATCAACAAACATTCATATACACCTACATTTTATTATAGAAAATCCCGGGTATTACCCGGGATTAAAGTTACTGTTCAACTGCGTAAACGCTTACCTTTTTGCGGTCGCGGCCTAAGCGCTCAAATTTAACCCTTCCATCAATAAGAGCAAACAAGGTATCGTCTTTTCCGCGACCTACGTTTTTACCCGGATGGATTTGGGTTCCTCTTTGACGAACCAGGATGTTGCCAGCAAGCACAAACTGTCCGTCGCCGCGTTTTACGCCAAGACGCTTGGCTTCGCTGTCTCGGCCGTTTCTGGTGGAACTTACACCTTTTTTATGTGCAAAAAGCTGTATATTTATTCTTAACATTACAGCACCTCCGTAATCACTTTAAGATTGTTTTTATACTGGTTGGCAAGCTGGCTTAAATGCAGTTTAAACCCCTCTAGGCATACTTGGCAAATATGCGGGTCTGACTTTAACATAAATTTCATCCGGGCGTCATCAATGTGGATATCAGCCTCGGCTTTAAGAATTTCGGTGAGGGTGTTTGCAGCCATGTAGGCGGCAGAAGAAACAGCTGCGCATACAAGCTTGCCCTCGATATCATCAGCATAAGCGGTACTGTGGCCCGAAATATCAAAACCTATAATATAACCGTTGCTGATTTTAAACGAGACATAAGTCATGATTATTCGCCGATGGAATCAATCTGTACCTTTGAGTAGGGCTGCCTGTGACCCAGCTTCCGGGAACTACCGGTTTTGGGTTTGTAGGTGAAGACGGTAATCTTTTTGCCTTTACCGTTTTTTACTAATGTCCCTTTAACGGTAACACCGTCCAGATAGGGCTTTCCTACTCTAAGGCCGTTTTCATCGCTTACTGCAATTACTTTGTCAAACACAACGGCCTCTTCCGGCTGAGCATTAAGCTTTTCAACGAAAATAATGTCCCCGCTTTGAACGCGGTATTGCTTGCCGCCGGTTTCGATTATTGCGTACATTTCTGGCACCTGCCTTTTACCTAGACTCGCTATTTGCAGGCGGGAAAAACCGCTTAAAAGCCTGCAATATGCGGCTTCTGCATTATACCACCAGCTGACCTAAAAGTCAAGAAGTGAATAAAATTTGGTGCTGTAATTTCTTATTTTGCAAGAATTCCTCCGTCGGTCTTAAGAAGGATTAATATCTGCTCCTCAACGAGTGTCTGTGTATTAACATATACTAGAATATCCTCATCTTTAAGCCCTTTGCATGCGAATTCATAGCAATGAATTTCATAATTTCCGCCCGACGGAATCAGGGCAAGCTGGTAAGATTGAACGGTGAGCGAATCGCTTAAAACCCGCTGGGCTTCTTCGACCGTGTACTTTGGAGTTGCAATGGTCCGAGGCTTATGGTTCATCAGGTACCCTCTCGGCTCATAAAATACGATTTCACCATTGTCAAGGGCCACGCCGACTTTTATAAGGTCGGTATAGCATACGGTGGCGCCGTCTTTGTACGAAAAATTAATTACGCATACTCCCTCATCGGCAAGATAATAACTTTCTTTGAAGGTTTCTCCAATTTTGTCCGAGAGGAACTGGGAAGCCTTTTCGATTGCCTGTTCGTAGGAAAGCGTTTGGTCGCCGATCTCGCGCGCATTGCGCATATAAGTCACAAACCCGCCCTGCTTTGTTACCGATATATAGGTTTGATTGTTGTAGATAAAGCAGTAGGACGGCATGGTACCCTCTTCGTCGCTATCATCTGCAAGCTGGGAAGCAGGCACGCCTATAAACTTGGCGGCAATTGCGCGTGCCTCCTCGCGGTTGATTTCGGGCTTGTCTTTTAGCATTTCGGGTTGCTGCTGCAGAAAATGGTCGGAAAAGGGGCCGTCATAAATCAAAGTGGGGTAGTCGGTCATTGTGTCTTCCACTTCGGTAAGGCTGCTTCCAAAGGAATCCACATCGCCATTTTCAGGCAAATTTTTCTTTAGCACATTCTGAACCTCTCCGCGCCATAGTTTCCCTTCCTCATACAATGCGCGGATATCTGAGATTTGCCTTGCGAGATTAGAGGCGGCAGAGGACAATGCAAGCAGCGCGTCCCGTTCCTCCTGGGTTATTGGGCTTCCCGCAATGGCTTTTTTGGAAAGTGCCAGGGAATAATCGCCCACCTGGGATAAAAACTTGTTTATGGTAGCCAATTCCTCGTTTGAGGCTGGGAGCTGGGCCAGAGCGGCTTTGGCAGAACCAGACTCGCGCCAAAGTTTTGCCGAAATTGTGCTTAACTGCAACGCTGAACCGGCGTATATTCCTTTTTCCAGAGTCATGTCAATATTGTTGAGGTTGCTGGTTAACTCCTCCAAAGCACGCTGATAGGTATATTCAAGCTGCATTTGATACTTTATTGCAAGCTGACGGTTATACATTGCCGCACCCGTCAAAGCCAGGGCGACGGCAAAGCCATAGCTTATTATCCTTACAATAGTCCGCCTTGGCATTTTGGATATTTGTTTTCGTGTGGATTTCATTCAAATCCTCCTTGTGTTCCTGCAAATTTAACAAACATCTGCCTTAGTCCTATTTTTGCCAGACTAAGAAAAATTATTAGTATGAATAAATTTTGTTAATAGTTAATTAAAATATATATGGTTGAGAATCAAAAACTAATGTTGTATAATGTTAAACGTATAAGTGTGCCTAACAAGGACACTGGAAAGCGATGGTGTGCCTGGTGAGAAAACTTGTATATTTAGACAACAGCGCAACCACAAAACCTTGTGAAACCGCAGTTGAAAGGATAAACAATGCGTTACGTGAAAACTGGGGCAACCCGTCTTCACTGCATGGATTAGGGATAAAGGCTGAACAGGAAATGAACAGGGCAAGGCAGGCGGTTGCGGACCTGCTTTCCTGTCGCACGGACGAGATATTCTTTACCTCAGGTGGAACCGAGGCCAACAATATTGCCATAATGGGCGCCGTAAATGCCAGGCGTCGCAGGGGAAAGCGGATTGTAACCACCTCTATTGAACATTCATCTACTCTTGAGACGATTGTTACGCTTGAAAAACAGGGGTTTAACGTTGTCTATCTAAAACCCGACCGCAGCGGAGTAGTTGCGAAGGAGGATATAGACAAGGCGATTACCAGCGATACCATTCTTGTCAGTATCATGCTGGTCAACAATGAGACCGGAGCAATCCAGCCAGTTAAGGCCGCTGCGGAGGCAATAAGCCGTATAAGTGCGCCTGCGATGCTGCATTGCGACGCAGTCCAGGCCTTTGGCAAGATGAATTTAAACCCTTCCAGAATGGGAATAGACCTAATGACCTTTAGCGCCCACAAATTCCATGGGCCAAAAGGCATTGGAGGGCTTTACAAGTCCAAAAATGTAAAAATAGCCCCCTTGACGTACGGCGGGGGACAGGAGAGGGGCTTAAGGTCTGGAACCGAGGCCACCCCGCTGATAGCAGGCATGCTTGGCGCTATCGAAGAACTTCCGGATTGTGATAAGCAACTGGAGATTGTCAGGAAACTACGCGACTATGCTATTGAAAGGCTTAAAGAAATTGAGGGAATTAGTTTTAACTCCCCGCCCGACGCACTGCCCTATATTATCAACATTTCAGTGGATGGTAAAAAGTCTGAAACCATGATGCACTTTCTTGAATCGAGGAACATTTATGTTTCTAGCGGAAGTGCCTGTGCAAAGGGTAAGGGTAGCCATGTGCTTAGAAGTATGGGCCTTAGCGATGCGAGGGTTGACAGCGCTTTGCGAATTAGTTTTAGCAAAAATAACGATTATGAGGATGTAGATATATTTATCGACGCGTTAAAAGAGGGTATAAAAACCCTGAGATCTTTTAAATAGTTTTGGAGAGTGTAATGAAAGAAGTAATATTAATAAAATACGGTGAAATGGCTCTTAAAGGGCTTAACCGCTCGACATTTGAAGCCCTGCTGATAAAAAATTTGAAAAAGGCACTAAAACCAATAGGTGAAATAGAAATAACCAGAAGCCAGTCCACCATATTCATAGAACCACAATCGGATGAATTTGATTTTAACAGGGCACTTGAAAAGGTAAAAAAGGTGTTCGGCATAGCTGCTTTCAGCCGAGCTTGTGTTGCAAACAAAAATATTCAAGATATCCTTAAAAAGGCAGAAGCCTATCTTGCCGAACGGCTTAAGGAAATAAAAACCTTTAAAGTCGAAGCCAAAAGGTCGGACAAAAAATTCCCACTGACTTCGCCGCAGATTAGCGCCCAACTTGGTGGATATCTTTTAAAAAGATTTCCCCATTTAAAGGTGGATGTTCATAATCCCGATGAAATAGTAACGGTTGAGGTAAGGGATTTTGGCGCATATATACGGGCGGGCCAGCTTGCCGGTGCGGGCGGAATGCCTGTGGGGTCCGGCGGGCGTGCCGCAGTACTTATCTCCGGTGGGATAGACAGCCCGGTGGCAGCATGGATGATGGCCAAACGCGGAATTGAACTGTGTGCGGTTCATTTTGCAAGCCCGCCTTATACAAGCGAACGGGCGGAGATCAAGGTAAGGCAGCTGCTTGAAAAGGTAGCGGAATACAGCGGAGAAATAAAGCTTGCGGTGGTGCCTTTTACAGAGATTCAGGAAGAAATCGGCAAAAAATGCCCCGAAGAGTATTTCACCTTGATAATGCGCCGATTTATGATGATGATTTCCGAAAGGATAGCCAAAGATAACGGGTGCCTGGCATTGATCACAGGCGAGAGCGTAGGCCAGGTTGCAAGCCAGACTATCCAGGCACTTGCGGTTACCGACGCCGCAACCGAGATGCCGGTATTCAGACCACTTATCGGCATGGATAAGGAGGAAATTGTCGAAATTTCCCGTAAAATAGATACTTTTGAAATATCTATCCAGCCGTACGATGACTGCTGCACGGTATTCACTCCAAGACACCCAAAAACAAAGCCCCAGCTTGAACAGATTATAAAAGCCGAGCAGGCGTTGGATATAGAGACATTAATTGACAATGCCATAAAGGGAACCCGATATAGTATAATAGAATAGAAAGATACAAAGTTTTAAAACCAATCTTTACCGACTATGAATGGAGGCAAATAATGAACGGAGAAATAATTTGCGTTGGAACCGAACTGCTGCTTGGCGACATTTTAAACACCAATGCCCAGTATTTATCACGCGAGCTGGCGGCGTTAGGAATAAATGTATATACGCAATCGGTAGTTGGGGATAATCCTATGCGGCTGCGCAAGCTGCTTAGCCAGTCGGTATTAAGGAGCGAACTGATAATTATTGTCGGCGGGTTAGGGCCGACAAAAGACGATATTACCAAAGAGACGGTTGCATCGGCAGTAGGGTTGCCTTTAGTGGAACATCCTGAAAGCCTTCAAAGGATAAAAGCGTATTTCGAGCGCACGGGCAGAGTAATGACCGAAAACAACTATAAACAGGCGCTGTGCCCTAGTGGCGCTACCGTATTTCCAAATGACATTGGTACTGCGCCGGGGTACGCAATTACATCCGGCGAACAGACTATTATTATGCTGCCCGGACCGCCCGACGAGCTGAAAACCATGTTTGAAAGGTATGTAAGGCACTTCTTAGAGCGCTTAAGCGGCGGAGTAATCCTGTCCCGAAACGTAAAGATATTCGGCCTTGGTGAATCGGTGGTCGCCGAAAAGCTTGCGGATCTGCTTAATATGGCAAATCCCACGGTTGCTACATATGCGAAACCCGGAGAAGTAACCATCAGGGTTACAGCCTCGGCTGAGGACAAATTTCAGGCCGACATGATGTGTGAAAGCGTTGTTAATAAGTTAAGAGGCATTTTTGGCGATAAGATTTACGGTATAGACAAAGACAGCCTTCAGCAGGTTGTGACAGAACAGCTAAAACTAAAGGGGCTTAAAATTGCCACCGCTGAATCCTGTACCGCTGGGCTACTCAGCAGCAAGCTAACCGAAATCCCGGGTTCATCTGCGGTCTTTGACATGGGAATTGTGGCATATAACAACCAAATAAAAATAAATGCGCTTGGCGTATCTCCTAATACTATTGCAGAATATGGTGCAGTAAGCCCCCAGACCGCCGCAGAAATGGCATTGGGAATTCATGCTGTTAGCAATGCCGATATTGGAGTTAGCATTACAGGTGTGGCAGGCCCAGATACCAGCGAGAACCAGCCGGTAGGTTTGGTATACATAGGTTTAACCGATGGTTCAATGGTATGGGTTGAAAGGCTGTTGGCTGGCGGCGACAGGGATAGAATACGCAATTATGCGGCGCTGGCTGCACTGGACCTGGCAAGGCGCTACCTGCAGAAACTGCCGGAGACGTTGGAAGGAGGCACTCCTGTAGGACAGCCGGTTTCGGTTATTGATTTGTCCGCACACTCTGAGGTTGGGCCGGTCGCTGCTGTGGCAAGTGATGATGAAATCTTCCGTTCTATCCAAAGCAGCCTGACCCAATTGGGCAGCGAGGAAGGAGCCGCGCAGGATTTAGGTTCCATGTATTTTTATGATTCCGATGATAATGATGAGGAGGAAGTACTGCCCTGGTATAAAAAGTTCCTGCGGTCTATATTCCCCTGGAAGGGAGATCCTGTCTCTGAGATTGTCAGGAAGTCGATATTCATTGTAGCCTTATTAACACTTTTGGGAACGGGCGGGTACATTCTTTCCGATTTTATACTTGATAATATCGAAAATAGTAAGGTTGATGAAATCCGCAAGATTTATAACCGCGAAGACGATTCGATTAATGCAGACGGAATATACAAAAGATTTGAACCGTTAATTGCGCAAAACAGCGACATTAAAGGCTGGATAACTATCAGCAATACAAATATAGATTACCCGGTATATCAGACAACCGACAATGAATTTTATGTAGACCACAATTTAAATAAAGAAAAAAGCAAGGCCGGCGCTATATTTATAGACTACAATGCCGTGATTACAAAAGAAAGGGTAAGCCAGAATATAGTTATCTACGGCCACCACAGGCGCGACGGTTCGATGTTCCACAACCTGAAAAAGTATTCGATAAAAAGCAATTCCAAGGCGCTTGATTTTTATAAGCAAAACCCGTTAATCCAGTTTGATACATTGTACCGCCCGGGTACATACAAGATTTTTGCCGTATTTATTACCAACGCCCTTCCCGAACACGACAACGGAAATGTTTTCGCGTATCGACCCAGCGAGTTTGCTTCCCAGCAGGATTTTCTGAAATGGATAGATGAAGTAAGAAAGCGCTCCATGATTATTACTCCTGTAGATGTTATCGAGAATGATGAGATTATAACGCTGTCCACCTGTTCATATGAATTTGACGACGCCCGTTTGGTGGTTATGGCAAGGCGTGTGCGCGAAGGGGAGAGTACGGCCGTTAATGTAAGTGAAGCAAAGCTTAATCCGAACCCGCTGTATCCCCAGATATGGTATGAAAAATACGGCAAATCCAAGCCGTCGTTAAGCTCAAGTTCTACTACGACCAGGCCTCAAGGCTCCCAGACCAGCACATCGTCTGAGGGAACCACTTCTTCTGATTCTACCGCCACATCCGAAGCCGGCGGCAGCTCAAGATCAGGCGGCGGGGCAAGTTCGGGCACTTCTTCTCCACGTCCCCAAACGTCATCCAGCCCTGCAACATCTACACCTTCGTCGCAGCCAAATTATTCCTCGGGGCCGTCTGAGGGAACCGTGCCGTCTACAGATTCTTCCGAGACCGGAACTTCTGAGCCCGGGACATCGTCTGATGAGACAACAACATCAGAAGAGGAACCTACTCCTTCAGAAAATACTTCTTCCGATGAAACCACTACATCTTTAGAAGAACCACCGTCTGAAGAAGAATCTTCAGAAGCTTAAATCTTAATAGTAATCAATTAGCGGAGCCATTTTACCCAAAATGGCTCTTGGCCTTTACTGCATCAATTTTAAAAATACAGGAAAGGCAAGGTATAGATGATAAAAATAAATTTTGAAATAGTGTATTTTAACACACCGCAACATCCGGAATTGGAAAGCCATTTCAGTTACATAAACCAGCAGTTTATATCGACGATAGCCGAATCAAAACGTGAACTGCTTCTGCACCTGCAGCAAGCGGTTGCGCGAAGCTATGTTATTTTTACTGTTGGAGGTTTTAATACCCCTGAATTTACTCCTGCGATAATTGCCAAGGCAGTGGATTTACCATGTAATGAAGAGACAAACTGCCCTGTGGGCTCTAAAGTATTGTATAGCGATACAGGAAAGCTTTGCGGTTGTATTATTGAAAGCGGCAACCAGTCTATTATTATGCTTTCCGAAGACCCGCATGAAAGAGATGTTGCGCTTGATTCAGTAGAAAGATTTATTGAGAATAAATACTACATAAAACGCGAAGAAATCCCTGCGTTTGTCGGCGCCGCCCCGATACTGCAAGATAGATCTAATGAAAAAGCGCTGACTGAAAGCTCTTTGTTTAAGGAGGATCAAACAGAGGGACCGTACGGACAAGCTGTAACCCAGAAAGCATTGTTTTACGGGTTTGAAAGCTATGAAAGGAGCAGCAAAAAAAAGGTAATAAGGACTGTTGCCGCAATTGTGCTTTCGGCTTTAATTGTCGTTGGGGGATTTTTCGGATACGACCGCATGTATCTGCCTGCCCAGGCCGATTCAGTATATTTAAGGGCTTACTCGCTTTATGGATTGGGGGAAATATCTGATGATTTCCCGCTTGAAATGCTTGAAAAGTTTGGGAAACTGTATAGCATTAACCCTGATTTGGTTGGCTGGGTCAGCCTGCCCAACACTAAAATCAGCTATCCGGTGGTTACCTGTGCGAACAAATCCGAAAAATACTACAATTCGCACCTGTTTGACGGCAGTTTTAACAGGTACGGCACACCCTATACTCACTTGAAAATTACTAAGGACAGCTATCAACGCAATTTAACCGTTTTTGCCAAAAATACCGGCGACGGCAGAATGTTTTCAGATCTTTCTAAATATCTTGATATCAATTTTTATAAATCAAGTCCCATCCTTTCAATGGATACCCTGTTTACCGAAAACAACTGGAAGATATTCAGTGTTTTTAAATATTCTGAAAACCCGCCGGTAGACTATGCAAAAACTTCATTTTTTAATGATGCGGAATTTATGGATCACCTGAAAAAACTGTCTGCCTGTTCGATATATTCCACACCTGTTGACCTGAATTCCGACGACGATATTTTAACGCTTGCCGCAAACGGTGAAGAATACACGGTGGTCGTTACTGCCCGCAAGGTACGAAAGGGCGAGTCTGCTTATGTGGATGTTGAACGGGTGGATAATAATCCGGTAAACCCTGATAGTTCAAGCGATCTATCTTCCTACATAAGCAGCAGCATATACAGTTCGACTGTTACTGAGAGTGAAGACAGTGATTCGGCTGAACTGCCTGCGCATATGGAGAAGGAACTGCAGGATGAGCAGAATATCGGGGGAGGTTCGGGTGGTTTTATAGAGCAGCCGCCTCCGCTTACCGAGGATGAGGTAAGGTCAAACCTTCCTTCAAGTTCACAGCCGTCCTCTGAGCCTTCAAGTAATACTCCAACAAGCTATCCTTCAGGCGGTACCGGCGAAACTTCGAGTCAAACCAGCCAGTCTTCCGATATTTCATCTTCTCCGGATTCAAGCGATGCCAAAAGCCAGCCCAGTTCGGGCCCCACTTCTTCTGAACCTACTTCGTCTGAACTTCCGACTCCTGAACCAGTGATACTGTCGGTAAAAAATCAATATACCGGCAAGATTGTAACGGGGAACGCGACCGATATAATTGCACAGATTATCGAGGCTGAAATGGGTTCCGGATTTCATATTGAAGCGCTAAAAGCGCAGGCTGTAGCGACCTATTCCTGGCTCTTGTGCAACGGAGCTGCCACCGGCAAGACTCCTTCCGTTCCGATGAAGGAACCCGGGCAAAAGGCCATAGAAGCTGCCAACGCTGTGGCCGGACTTAGGGTGCTGTATAACGGCCAGGTGGCGCAGGCCTACTATTTCGCCATATCTGCCGGCTACACTGCAAACTGTGAGGATATTTGGGTGGCTTCGCTTCCGTATCTTAAGAGCGTGGAATCTTCAGTGGACAAAAATGTCAGCCAATTCCAAACCATACGCAGTTACAAAGCTTCTGATGTGCAGAAATGGATTAAAGAAGAGTTTGGAATTGATGTAAGTAAACTTGATAAAAATGAATGGTTTAAGTGTACATACGATGCCAATGGGCTGTATGTAAAAACAGTTACAATCGGAAACCAGAGCTTTAAGGGCACCGTATTACGAGAAAGGCTGTTTACAAGCAGCAGAGTAGGTGCTGCCAATGTGCTGCGTTCAAGCGCTTATACCATATCCTATAACAAGGAGGAAGACAAATTTACGTTTGTCGTAAAGGGATACGGGCACGGTGTTGGTATGAGCCAGGTAGGAGCTAATGCCTATGCCAAAAGCGGCTGGACCTTTGAGCAAATCCTTAAACACTACTACACTGGTGTTACAATAGGCTAAAAAAAGAGATTCAGTCAACCGACTGAATCTCTTTAAATTTTTATTTATATGCTTTTTCCAAGATTCCAAGTGTTTCGGCTTCTGATAATTTATAGCGGTCATTCTCAAACAGCTGACCCATGGTGTCAAATGCGTGCTTTGTTATGCGTGGCAAGTCATCCTTTTTGATTCCGTAATCAGACATCTTAAGGTTGTCCACGCCGCAATTTGCCTGAAGTTCGGCCAACAAATCCACAAAATCTGAAGGCTTCCTGGCGTCCTGCTTGCCCAAAGCTTTTGCCATTTTAACAAATCTGTCCGGGACCTTGTCGGCAAATACCTTGTAATATTCCAATGAAATCATAATCAGGCCGGCGCCATGGGGAAGTTCCGGATAAAGCCCGCTAAGCGAATGCTCAATCGCGTGTTCGGAAGTACAGGTAGATGTGCTTTCAACAATGCCTGCAAGGGTGTTTGCGAAGGCCACCATGCTACGAGCTTCCAAATCCTCACCGTTTTTGACGGCGCGGGGAAGATATTTTCCCAACAATTCTATTGCCTTAAGAGCGAAAATGTCACTCATGAGATTGGCTTTGTTGGAAATATATCCTTCGGTAGAGTGAAACAGTGCGTCAAACCCCTGATATGCCGTCAAATGGGGGGGGATGCTAGTCATCAGTTCGGGGTCAATTATGGAGAAATAGGGGAAGGTAAACTCATATCCAAGACCAATTTTTTCCCCGGTGTCTTCTTTTGTGATGACAGTCCAAGGGTCTGATTCGGTACCGGTTCCTGCGGTGGTGGTAATAGCAATTATTGGCAGAGGTTTATTAGGAATTGGCTTTCCTTTTCCGCTGCCTCCATAGATATAATTCCAGTAATCGCCCTCGTTGGTGGCCATTATGGCAATGCTTTTTGCGGAATCTATGCTACTGCCACCGCCAAGGCCGATTACGAAATCGCAGCCGTTGTCCCTTGCCATTTGTGCGCCTTCCATAACGTGAGCTTTGATTGGGTTCGGCATTATTTTATCGAACACGCAGTACTCGGTATTGTTTTTTTCAAGCAGGGCTTTGACCCTGTCCAAATATCCATATTTTTTCATTGAATTTCCGGCGGAAATCACTATCAAGGCTTTTTTCCCGGGCAGCTTTTCGGTACCTAGTTTTTCAAGCGAACCTGGTCCGAAAAAAAGCTTTGTAGGCATATAATACTCAAAATTCATAAATATACCCCTTCTTTCAAGTCCTTATGCCCAGATTATACCATATTAGAATACGATTTGCAGCAAAAAATTTGTTTAAAGATTGTGTGTTTAGTTTTTCCTAAAAAACTTAAACCCATTCCGAAGGCTTTTCGAAATAATTTATATAAGTCTTATTAATCTGATATTATTAGTTTTGGAAAGTATGCACAACTTTATTGGTAATTAGCACAGATAATTTATAAAAAAATTTGTAGTAATTTGTTGAAATAATTACCAAATTAAATTATAATGAAAATATTTGAAGGATATTGGAAGGGGGAGATTGCCTTGATAAGTTTTAAACTAAAAAAATTCAAGATCCCAGAAGAAAAGAACGAACAGTTTTGCAAAGAACTTACAAAACGCAATCTTTCCACCGGGCATATAGTTTTATCCTTTGTCACTGTTTTTGAACTGATAAACCTTGTTTTCGTTTGCATAACAAGTGTAGATAAAGTTTACCGAGTTTTTTATATTGTTTTATACTCGACACTGTTTCTTGCATCGGTCGGAACATTGTTTCTGATAATAAGATTTAAAAAAAGTATAAACAAGTCCTATAAAACAGCTTCTTATTTTGTATATTTATATTTAATTTTTTTAATGCTGTGGTCGGTTATAAAAACATTCGTCGATTTTACCTATCGCGGGTACATTATTAATTTTTTTGTTACATTAATAGGCTGCTCCTGTCTTATATTGTTAAAACCAAAGATATCTGCAATATTTCTTTCGTCTTATTACACTATATCAATGGTTTCTCTTCTGTTGGATGATAGGAAATTGCTTGATGTGTACTTTTTGATGAATATGGCTTTTATTACTATTATAGCCATGATCGTTTCATTAATCAGATATTTTGATCTTGTTAAAGAGTATAAATTCCAGCTTAGAATAATTAAACAAAACCGAGATTTAAAATACATGAATAAAATGCTTAATAAGTTGAATCTTGAGCTTAAAAGGGTCTCGGAGACCGACAGGCTTTCTGAGCTTTACAATCGCTGGTATTTGGACACCAAGCTTAATGAGGTTTGGGAAAATTGTTTAAAGGAAGCTAAAACACTTACAGTCTTGATGATAGATATTGATGATTTTAAGCAAATAAACGATAAATACGGCCATTTTACAGGCGATGAATGCATACGGAAAGTTGCTAAAATATTATTAAAGTATACTACGCCACTGGCGGCGTTTTGTTTTAGATTTGGAGGGGAGGAGTTTTTAATCCTAATGCCCGGCTGCCAGCTAGAAGAAGCATATAAAATTTCGGAAATGATAAGGCGAGATATTAACTCGCTAAATATAAAACGCGATATGAAGATTTCGATAAGCGGCGGAATTTGCAGTGTGACGCCAAACTCGAAAATGAACCCCGAGGAGATTGTTCACAGGGCTGATAAAGCACTTTACAACGCGAAGGCAAAGGGGAAAAATATGATATGGGTGGAAGAAATAAAATAAAAAAGCTTCCCCAAAACAGGGGAAGCTTTTAATCTTTTATATTATCTGCTGAACTGGAACCAGTTTAGGTTGACTATATATCCGCTTCCTTTGAATACAAGATATACATCATGAACCCCGGTCACCGAACCCACACTGCATGACTGGGTGTTGTAATTTTCCCAAGCTCCATTATTGCTTACGATAAGAGTGCCTAGCAGGGTTCCTGTCGTACTGCCAAGTCGAATCTCGATGGTGCCTCCGCTTGATATTGATGAAACTCTGAATTGCGCAGTGTATGGGCGGCTGCTGCCGAAGTTGACATTCTTATAAACGGTGTAATGGCCGTTTAGTACTCCGCCAAGATTATAGGTTCCGTCTGGGCAGGGCTCGGAAATGCAGCCTCTTATCTCCTCGAAATCCTCGGCTTCAATTCTTGAATAGGCGTTTTTAATTACATTGGTAGAAACCGGGCAATTGATAAGCAGGGAAACGGCTGCCGAGCAGCTCCAGGCGGAATAGGAGGTTTCTTTTGTGCGGGTTGCCCACTGGGTCATAATTAAACCCTGGGTATTGCGATTGTTCCATGCGACAGCGGCGTTTTTCTGAAGCCATGGGATATACTGCGTTTGGTTTTCGTCAATTATCAGTTTTCTGATATAGCGCATGAATATACCTTTAAATCCTGGCAGGTCTCCGCCCGACTCTTCATTATTCATAACTCCGCCCGCATACATATTGTTCATGGTATAATCGGCGGCTTTTATAGCGTCGTTCAAATAGCTGGAATTTCCATAGTAGTCGTAGAGCATTAATGCTGCACCGATAAATGTTCCCTGGTTATAGGTCGAGCTCCATGTGTTTTTGTTTCCGTAAATATCATAAGAGTCGTAAACCTTGCCGGTAGCGGGTTCATAGAGATTGGCGCGCTGCCAGTTATAAATATTGACTGCCTTGGTGGCATAACTGCTGTCGCCGGTAAGTTTTGCAAGATAAACGGCCGCAATAGCAGCGGGTCCATTTATGCAGGAATTTTTGGTATAGTTCTGGGTGTTCCACCAAAGCCCTCCACCAAGGTGGCTACTCCATGCCCTCGAATAAACAATGTCAAAGTGGGTTTTAGCCTGATTAAGGTAGGTGGTGTTCCCGGTAGCAAGATAAGCCCTAATGCATCCGAGCACCATCCACATAATATCGTCGTTGTATCCATTCCAGGACCAGTTGGTACCGTAATCGGCTACAAAACCGTTATATATCTGGTTTATCATATCACGGTAAGTTCCGGTTCCATAGCGGTTATATGCATCGATTATAATTTCGAATATTTCAGCTACGGTCCAGAACCCTTCGCCAGTGAAACGACCCTGTCCGTTGGATACGGTGTAGTATTTATTAATAAAACTGTTCAAAGCAGCTTTGCCGATGTCTACTGTTGGTGCTTCGGGCTGCTCGGACTGGATTTGCAGATACCATGCCTGTGCGTCGGTATTATTTATTGTCCACTGCTGAACGTTGGCGCCTTCGTCTGGGGAGGCTCCACTTACATCCATGCATTTTCCGGGCGCACTCTCAGGTCTGAAACGGTAGTAGCCTCCGCCAAGGTCATCGATATAAAACTTTTGATTCCCCTGATTGAGCCATTGCCAAAGGTGGATGTTGGAACCGTCATTATTGTTTGCGCCGTCAACGTCCACGACGAGGCCGCTGCTGACAGAGACTATCCTATACAGGCTGTTGCCGGTATACTCTATTCTGAATCTCTGTGCATTGCTGCCCGTATCGGTCCACTGGTTGATGTTCGTGCCATTGGTAAGCCCCGCATTGTCTGCATTTAAAACCTTGTTGCTGCACTTTGCAATGATTTTGTAGATAGCACCTGATACTATTCCGGGTGTTTCTGCCGCTGAAACTTTGGATGACTGACCCTGCACAGCGGCCATTGCTACAAATACCATTACAAAGGACATGACTATGCCAAGGATTCTTAACGCGGGTTTGTTTCTAAGCATGCCTGATTCCTCCTTTTCTGATATATTTCTACATAAGATATAAATCTTATGTAAAGTTCTAACGGAGGTTTAATCAATATCTTACACTATAAGATATAATTTTTATGTTAAAATATGTAAAAGAGGTTATATATTATAGAAATTTTTACAAAACTTACAAAATTTTATTATATTATACTAAAAAATATAATAATTTAAATATATAAAACCTCTAAGAATCTGCTTAATATTTTGTATGCTTATAATATATAGGCCGATAGGCATAATATATTTAACTTAATTGTGTAAATAATTGTTGACAAATTAAGACATATAGTGTGATAATAAAGTAAAGCTAGCGAGGGTAGTAAAATGAGAGTAATCACAGGGACTGCCAAAAGCCGTAGGCTTCAGACCCTGCCCGGAAATGATGTTCGTCCGACTTCCGAGCGGGTTAAAGAGGCCATTTTCAGTATTATTCAATTTGAAATAGATGGAAGACATGTCCTAGATTTGTTTGCAGGCACGGGGCAGCTTGGTATAGAGGCTTTAAGCCGAAATGCGGCTTCGGCAACTTTTATTGATAATTCATCTGCATCAATCCAAACGGTTAAAGCCAACCTACAGAAAACAGGGCTTTTTGCAAAGGCAAAGGTTTTATATACCGATTATGAAATGTATTTAAAAAACTGCAAGCAAAAGTACGATATCGCCTTTTTAGACCCGCCGTATCACGAAGGGATTATGGAAAAGGCGTTAAGGCTTACTGCCCAAAACATGAGCGAACATGGTATAATTATTTGTGAGCATTACATTCATCAGTATATGCCGCAAGAAGTTGAAGCGTTCTTTCTTCACAAAAGCCATAAATTCGGCAAAACAATTATTTCAGTGTACCGCAAAGGGGAGAGTTAATAAGGTGAAGAGCATAACCGCAGTATGCCCGGGCAGTTTTGACCCGATTACCTTTGGGCATATTGACATAATAAAACGTGCAAGCTCAATGTTTGATAAAGTTATTGTGGTTGTAATGAAAAATGCGGACAAGGTATCTACCTTCACGGTGGAAGAGCGGCTTGATATGATAAGAAAGTCTATTTCTGATATTCCAAATATCGAGATAGATTCATACAACGGTTTGCTTGCCGATTATACGAAAATTCACAATGCGAGAGTAATAGTGAAGGGCCTTCGAGCAGTTTCAGACTTTGAATATGAATTTCAAATGGCCTTGACCAACAAGAAACTGAACCAAAATACTGAAACCTTGTTTCTTACAACCAGCGCAGAATATATGTACTTAAGTTCAAGTATGGTTAAACTTATTGGCAGTATGGGCGGGGATATTCGGGATTTTGTGCCCGAATGTATACATGACTTTATTATCAGCAGACTTAATGGAAAGGGGTCGAAGTAATGAATATAGAAGATTTTTTGGATCAACTGGACGAATTGTTGGACAAGGGTATCCGCATGCCGGGCGGTCGGTCTATTATTGATGTGGAAAAACTCAGAGCTATTGTTGACGATATACGTCTTAATTTGCCTACCGAAATTAAACAGGCAAGAGGTATTGTGGCTGACAGGGCAGATATTATAACCACAGCCAAACGCGAGGCCGACGGGATTATCAGGGCTGCCGAGGAACGGGCAAAAGCAATGGTAGCCCAGGAGGAGATAACGCGTCTTGCCCAGGCAAAGGCCAGCGAGATTATTTCGGCGGCCCAGACCAAAAGCCGTGAAATGCGCAAGGCTGCACAGGATTTTGTGGACGACCTTATGAAAAAAGCCGATGAATCGCTTACTGCCACGCTTGCTGAGCTGAGAAAGACCCGAGCCTCGTTAAAACAGCACGGTTCGGGAACCGCCCGCCGCGATGGAGAGAAATAAATAAAAGCAGAACGAAGCCGTTCTGCTTTTTGATTTGCCGCCGGTATCCGGCGGTATTTTAATTTACTCGTAATAGGTGGCAACTTCAATGTCCTGATTATAGTCCCCAAAGCCTCTGCCGAAAATGGTCAGCCCTCCGGCGGGGTTTGCATCCTCCTCAACTGCCATCCTGAAAGTAAATTTATTGGAAATATTAAGTGAATTAAGACTGACATCCGACATTTTTTCTTCGTCCATGTAACAGCCGCTGTTATCTATTATCAGGGTTTTAAGCAGGCCGTACTGGCTACAATGGGGGCTCCACCATTCGGGAGTGTATTTCCCGCGCCTGTCTCCGTAGTTGCCGGGGCTTATCCAGTTACCGATGTGGATTCCATTAATATAAAATGATATTTCAGACGGCCAGACATTTTTGTGACCTGGGTGTTCGGAAGCAAGTTCCATTGAAATCTCAAGGCGAGTAATATTTCTACACTCGTCCTTAATTGGAATAATATATTCAAGATAGCCTTTGGTAAACCAAATCAGGCGGGCATCGCTTCTTGCCGGGTCAAAGAATACCATTGGGTCGTCAAACACGCCACCTATAAGCCTATCTGAGCTTGCTATTCCGCAGGTGGGCACAGCCTTGTGCTTTGAATACAGCCCAATAGGTATGGAAAACCTGTTTACATTGTTATTGCACTGTTTTGTTAACTCTATATTTATACTGTTTGTTGCAAGATAGCAGATTTTTTGCTTGCCTTGTCCCCTTTCACCGCCGCCTACTTTGACAAGCCCCGCTTCTTCAAGTTGCTTTATATGTTCCGAAATTATGGCGGTGCTAATGTTAAGGTTTTCGGCTATCTGGCGCTGATTCAAGGGGGTATTTGCGATTAATTCCAATATTCTAAGGCGGGTACTGCACGCCAAGGCCTTAAACACCATTAAACTTTCGTCATTTAAAGTCAATTTCATGTTATATCCCCTTTTAAGTTAATCGTATAATTAATATGCGTTTATAATGTTAGCATAAATTTCTGATTTGTCAATAAATATTGATTGACCGTCAATATTTATTGTGATATTATAACCAAAAACAAGACATATTACTTTTGCGAAGATTAACTGATATGTTAACATAGAATGGATGGTGATTGCGCTTGAAGCTACTCAAGTGGTCAAATTATATAATGCTCGCAATGACGGTCATTCTGTTAGGCCTTACAGTCTGGTCTTCTGCCACAGGGGTAAAAGTGTTCAGCAACGTGTGGGTGGTGTTCCTTCTCGCCGCGTTTGTTGCACTGCAGACTATTTGCCTTTTTTCCAGAAAACCAAAGCTTTCGGTCTACAGGATCGGATTTTACGTGATGCATGCAGGTATTGTTTTGTTTTTAATAGGAAGCTTTATCTATTATGTATCGGGAGATAAGCTGACTGTTGCAATACCTGTTGAACCGGGAAAGCAGTATTCAAGAATTAAAAGAAGCGAAGAAGTGGCCGGAAAGGATATGTTTGTAGATCTTGGGTTTGATATAGGCGTATCGGATTTTAAGGTAGAAAAATATGAGCCCGATGAAAGAGGGTACCAAGCCGATAGATATTATGAGGCTACACTGGTAATTACCGATGCCAAAACCCGAAAGACAAGCGAAGTAGCGCTTACTGTCAACAATCCGTACCGCAAAAACGGTTGGAAGATTTACCTTATGAGCCATTATAATCAATCCCTGTTAAATATACTGTTTAAAAAAGACCCCGGGGAATATGTCTCTTTGTCTGGCATATGGACGATGATTATAGGCAGTTGTATGATGTGCTTTACAAGGCATAGAATGGGGGATGCAAAATGAGTCCCGTAATTTTAAAGCTTGTTGCGATTGCATCGGCGGTGTTATATTACCTTTCCTTTGGGCTGTTTTTTGTCAAAAAGCTTAAATCGGCTGCAAGATTTACATGGGGTGCGGCATTTGCCCTTAATGTGTCATTGGTGATAAACAACTGGATAGTTAACGGTTATGTGCCCTTTGTAAGTATGTATCAGGTGCTGACCTTTTTGGGTATGTGTTTTCTTCCTCTGTTTTTATATGTGCATTTTATGTATAAATTCGACTGGATGGCAAATTATTTTGCCTTTGCCGCAGCCATAATAATGACCGGCGTGTCGTTTATGAATGCCACTTCGAAATGGGCTTTCCCGCCGGCGCTGCAGTCGGTATGGTTTGTCCCGCATGTACTGGTCTATATGTTTGCTTATTCTCTTGGCACGGTTGCCTTTTTTGTCGCTGTATTAAGCTTTATCAATAAAAGCCCTGACAAAAAATCTATGTTAGACAACGGAGCATATGTGCTGTCCTGCATGGCTTTCCCGTTTATGACCGCAGGCATGATGATTGGCGCTGTTTGGGCTAATGAAGTCTGGGGAAATTTCTGGAGTTGGGATATTAAAGAAAACTGGGCGCTTATGACCTGGCTTATGTTTATGCTCTATTTGCACTTTAGAAGGCACAAAAGCACTGCGAAGTATTCAAAACTTTTTGTAATACTCGGTTTTATGTGCATAATCATCACGCTTTTCTTTGTAAATATCATAGGCGCGGGGTCAAGGCACGCTTATTCAGTATAATTTAATAACGTAAATCCAATGCCCGCATAGAGCGGGCGTTTTTATGCGCAGAATTCGTTTTGAAGTTAAATAATTATTTTTGAGGCAAATAGGTATAAAACTGGCATAGAAATAGGGAATTTTATGTTTTATACTAATAGCAACGGCATCTGTTAAAATTGCACATAAAAACATTTCATGGAGGAAAGAATCTATGAAAAAGCCAAAACGTTTGCTGGCTGCACTGCTAACCTTTATATTTGGATCAAGCATTGTGATGTCTTCAGTCGTGCTGAATAAAAATACTGGCAGTGTAAAAGCAAAAGTTTTATCAGGAGGTGATATAATGACCGTTATTGAAAACAATGTCAGGGTTCAGGTCTTATCACCGACCTTAGTGCGTATCGAGGAAAAAGGACCCAAAGGGTTCGAGGATCGGAACACCTTTCACATTGTAAACAGGGCTGACTGGGACGGAGATAATGTAATAAAATCCGAGACCGGGAATTCCGTTATATTGACTACAAGCAATGTAAAGATCGAAATAGCTAAATCTGCTAAGACGCTTTCAGATGTCAAAATCTATGATAAACAGGGCAAACAGCTTTGGAAATATACCAAACTGCCTTCCAATAAAATTTACCTCCCGGATTTAGCGGAAGATGTATATGTATGGGAAATTGCAGACACACCGAGGATAGTGCCGGCCGAATGGGGATTTGCGCCGCAGCCTGACAGCAACACAGAATTCAGGCAAACCAACGGATGGGATTTGACCAATGATGCGCCCGATATGTACATATTCCTGCCCAATAATGACCATAAACAGTTAAGGAAGGATTTTGTAAGGCTTACAGGGCGGACCGAAATGGTGCCGCTGGCGGTATTGGGAGCATGGGACAGCCGCTATTATCCCTATAGCGAAAGTACCGCACTGGCGCAGATAGACGGATACCACAGCAGAAACCTTCCACTGGACGTACTGGTTATTGATACCGATTGGCGCCGCGCAACTTCTGGAATAGGATATGATATAAATACCGACCTTTTCCCGAATATGCAGGGGTTTTTACAGAAAGCCCATGATAAAAATGTGGTAATAATTTTCAACGACCATCCTGAACCTACCCAAACGGGCGAGGTACAGAATAATGTTTTGGCACCTGATGAAATCAATTACCGTTTTACCAACCTCACCAGGATATTAAATCTGGGAGTGGACGCCTGGTGGTACGACCGCAACTGGTGGACTACCATTAAGCCCCTTGACGGCTTTACACATGAAGTAATGGGTATGGCGGTTTATGCCGATGCTGCAAAAGCAGCATATCCGGACAGGCGTTTGTTTATGATGTCCAACATAGACGGTGTAAGCAATGGTTTCAATGCAAACCCGTCAAATATTGCGGCTCACAGGTATTCTGTCCAGTGGACAGGTGATACAAGCGGCGGTCAGGAGACCATTTTACAAGAGCTTGCCACTACCATTGACCGCGGCGCTAACAGCGCACTGCCATATGTTAGCACAGATCTTGGAGCCCACAATACCAAATCGGTAAACATTACAGATGCGGAATACCTGCGCTGGGTTCAGATGGGTGCGCTATCTCCGATTTTCCGCCCCCACGTTACAAGTGGTGATACCGGCAGAATGCCGTGGTTGAGGGGCGAAGAGGTTACAAACATATACCGCGAATATTTGAATTTACGCTACCGCCTGTTACCTGTATTCTATCAGCTTGTGCATGAAAACTATGAAACCGGTCTGCCGATTGTAAGAAGCATGCTTTTTGACTACAGGGAATACGCCGCAGCCAACACAAGCGACCAGTATATGCTGGGCGAAGATATTTTAATAGCGCCTGTTATCGACACATCCAAAAAGGTCTTGCCGACTGAATGGGTTACAACCGAGGACGGACAACCGGGATTAAAGGCCGAATTCTTCACAAATCCAAACCTGTCTGGCAGTCCGGCACTTACAAAAACTGTATCTTGTGTGGATTTTAACTGGGGAATGGGAAGCCCTGAAAGCGGAATCGGTGAAGATAACTTCAGTATCCGGTTTTCCGGCAAATTTACACCTGCAGAGGACGTCCGGCTTGAGGCATATACCGATGACGGTTGCCGCTTATATGTCGATGGTAAGCTTGTAATAAACAGCTGGGTACCACAGGAGGCTAAATCAATAGTAAGTGAAACTGTATTTAAAAAGGGAAAGACCTATAACCTGGTTTTCGAATACTTTGAGCTTACCCGTGATGCTGTATGCCGCTTAGGTTGTGTCAGTGCCGATACCATATCCAGGCGCAGCGTGTGGATTCCCGAGGGTGAATGGATAGACACCTGCACCGGCCGTACCGTATACGGCCCGCAGACAATAACGGTTGAATGTGGAATTGATAGGATGCCCATATTTGTAAAAAAGGGTGCCGTAATCCCGTTGGCAGACCATATGCTTACAACCAGCGAAAAAGACTGGAGCCACCTTACCCTTGATGTATATCCCTCGCAAAGGTATTCCGATACCACAATTCTTTATGAGGACGACACCGTATCCAACGATTACAAAAATGGACTTTATAGGACAACCGAATTGTCCTACCGTTTTGACGAAAATAAAAACGCTGCGGTTGTAAAAATTGCTGCGGCACAAGGTGTCTTTAATGGGGACAGGGCCTTTACAAACCGCAATTGGACAATAAGGGTTCACCAGCCTGAAAACTGGGGCGAGCTTAAAACCGCCAAATTAGCCAACGGGACTGTGCTTTCATTTAGAAAAATAGAAAAAGACATGGATGCAATGCCTTTTGCAATTAGTGGCGGCGCCACGGACGGTGCGGTGTATGAAATAGAGCTTTCATCAAATGTTTATGAGGCACAGACGATTTACCTGCAGTTTGACGGCGTGCAAGACCCGCCTGTACCGGAGGCGGACTATGATGTGCCAAGAACGCGCAGCGCCGAACCCAAGGCTGTTGCAGTGCAGCGCACAATTAATATTACACCTAATATGCCAGAGAGGGTTAACCTTTCTGGAGAAGGTACGACAGACTGGGTATTCACAGGGGTGAACGGAAAACTTACAAGAAAGTCAGGAGTAGAGCCAAAAATCCATGTGAAATACCCGACTTATATCAACCTTATGTACGATTATAGAACAAGATTTTCCTTTACCGATGGAACTAACGGGTTGCCTGTGGTTGACAGCCAAAGGGGCGTATACCACAATGTTTTGAACGATGCTTTTGAATGGTGGGTCATGTCGGGCTCTCAAACACAGCAGCTTAATCTTTATATCGGCGGCTGGAACGGAGCCGGAAAACTCGAGATTTATGATGAATCCGGCGGAAAGGTGGATACATATCAGTTCGAATCAAGCGGCGGCATCTCATTCTACAGAATAGTTAGCATTAATTTTAGGTCTAACACTCCTGCAAGGCTGCATATAAAATACACCCTGGTTAATGCGTATGTACAGGGAGGAAATATTACATTCCCTGCAGCCACCTTAAAAACCATCCCCGAACAGCCAAGCATAGATAAAAATATAACCGAAGAGCAGGCTGGAACATATGTTAACCTTACGGATATCGGAAATGCAGATTGGATGGCAGTTTCCAAAGATGCCCAGAACAATTTGGATAGGAAAGCAAATGTACGAGCGCAGCTTTCATTAACCCGAAAGCCCCAGAATGTACAACTAAAAGAATTCAGAGATTTATCAAGCCTTATTACATGGTGGGATGGGTCTGTTGCTGCTGCCCAGTATCTGCAGGGGCTTGCAACCGATACCCTTAATGAGTATTTCGAATTTACCGCCGATTCAAATAAATACACAAAGTCCCTGATACTATTTATTTCTGGCAGCCAGGTTAAGGGAATAATTGAGGTATTTGACGAGACCGAAAACGGAAACTTAATAAAGCACGAAATTGATTTCCAGGGCAGTCCCGAGATAAGGCGGATAAAGATAAATTACAGCTCGGATTGGGAATCGAAACTGCATGTGCGTTATAAACTGGATGAAAAATACAACCAAAACGGCTATATCTCATTTACTGCTGCAGCGCTTTATCAGGCAAATGAATTGATAATTAACACCGGCGCGTATCAGCCGGATACCTGGACAGATAAAGATGTTATTATCAGGCTTTCATCGACAAATCCGCCTGCGACTGACGGATATGAGGTAAACATAAATAATACCGGCTGGAAACGAGCAGAAGGAGACACCATTAGAGTCATAGAAGACGGAGTTTATAATTTTGATTTCAGGATTTTCAATAAGGGACTTGGTGCGACAGCAGATGTCAAAACCCTAGTCGTTAAAAAGGACAGCAAAGCGGCAGAACTGGGTATAATTGTGGACGAAGGCAGCGGTTCGGGACGGATCTTCAAGCCAAGGCTTCTCCCCGGTTCTGTTTCGGAAGTTACAATCTACTATAGTGTTGACGGCGGCAGCTGGAAAGTTTTGAAAGACCAACTTGTGGATACCAACCAAATCCAAGGTGTTGTGTATCGTTTCAAGGCTGTTAACCAGTCGGGGGTTGAAAGCGCTGTTGTTGCCAAAACACCTGATTCTGAAATTACGCTGATTGGCGATACGAATTATGACGGTAGGATTACGGTTGCAGATATTATCGGAATTAGAAGGCTTATAATGGAATACGATGAGTATGACGCAGATTTGTTTATCAGGGCTGACGTTTCCGAAGACGACCGACTTACCGTCGCAGATATCATAGCCACAAGAGCCATTATTTTATCGCAGCCTTAAAAAATAACCGTCCGGTTAATGCTTTAACCGGACGGTACTCTATTTTACAAACAATTACAAGCTATTCATCCTCATCCTGCAGAGCGTCGTACCCTTCCTCGCCGGTTCTTATTTTGATGACATTCTCGACATCATAAATAAAGATTTTACCGTCGCCCATATTGCCGGTGTACAGCGCCTTCTTTACGGTGTCGACTACCGTCTGGGTGGGTATCTTGCATACTACTATGTCCACCTGAACCTTTGGCAGCAGTCTGGTCTTAACGGGTGCGCCGCGGTAATACTCAGTGTGTCCCTTCTGCATGCCGTAACCAAGCACATTGGTAACCGTTAGACCCGTAATGCCAATCTGGTCAAGCGCAGCCTGCAGGCCAGCGAATTTTTCCTGATTGGTGATAATGGTGACCTTGGTCATCTTGGCGCCCGGGCGGGATTTGTTGACAACAGGGATAGCTTCGGATTCGGGTGCTGCAGGTTGTGGAACTTCGACTGTGGGTACTGCAGCGACCTTTGCCTCTTCGTCAGCAGGGGCTGTAATCTGGGCAACGATTGCAAAATCGGGGTAGGCCATGTTTCCATGCTCGCCGATATCAAGACCCTGGATTTCCTCTTCAAGGCTGACTCGGATGCCAACTGTCTTTTTAAGTATAAACCACACTATGGCAGAGGAGGCCGCAACAAACGCACCAACGGCGACAATGCCTAACAGCTGTACTACCAGAAGCGAGAAGCCGCCACCGAAGAACAGACCGTTAACGGTTGAAAGGCTTGTAACCCCCTCCTGGGCGAACAGGCCAACACAGATGGTACCGAATACGCCGCAGACCAGGTGGACCGAGGTGGCGCCTACAGGGTCGTCAACTTTAGCCCGGTCAAAGAGCACGACCGAGAACACCACGATAACGCCGGCTATAGCGCCGATAATCAGAGAGCTTACAACACTAACATATGCGCAGCCACCGGTAATCCCAACAAGACCCGCAAGGCAGCCGTTTATGGTCATGCCAAGATCAGGTTTGCCTAGGAAAATCCATGAGGTTGCGGTAGCTGTAAGTATAGCCGAAATGGCAGCGGTATTGGTGGTCACTACGATATGGAACACATCTTCAGGGTTCTGGAAACTCATGGTTGAACCGGGGTTGAATCCAAACCAGCCCAGCCACAGAACAAAAAGTCCGATTACCGCCAAAGCCATGCTGTGTCCTGGAATAGCCTTCGGTTTTCCGTCTTTGTCATATTTGCCATACCTGGGACCGAGGATGATAGCACCAGTCAAAGCCGCCCAGCCGCCTACCGAGTGGACAACGGTGTCACCCGCAAAGTCCATAAAGCCAAGATTAGACAACCAGCCGCCGCCCCATACCCAGTGGCCGACGATTGGATAAATTACTAGTGTCAACACAAATGAAAATATGATAAAGGAGATGTACTTAATGCGCTCGGCAACGGCTCCGGAAACTATTGTTGCCGCAGTGCCGCAGAATACTAACTGGAAGAAAAATTTTCCCCAGAAGGGAACGTTGGAAGTCAGGGTGTCCTTGTAAAAGCCAAGATTTGAGTTATTTAGTATAAGCAGATGTTGGGTCCCGACTATCGGGTTGTCTCCGCCAAACATAAGGCCCCAGCCAAGCAGCATAAAACCAAGGGATGATACTGCGAAGACGATAAAGTTTTTGGACAGGATGTTTACTGCGTTTTTTGACCTGTTCATTCCGGCTTCAACCGCCGCAAAGCCCAGGTTCATAAAGAACACAAGTACTGCCGCTAATAATACCCATAGGGTATCAACAATCATTGTAAAGTCCACAGATGTTCCTCCTCACTCAATAGTTTTTAGGACAAACTGAAAGCATCTTACAATTATCCTTCATGTGAATTTCATAAATTGCTACCCCCGTTTCCAAGCAAACTTTTTGGTTATAAAACTTAAAGGCGTGTATTTTATCCCGACATCCTAAGATGCGTGAATAAAACACACGCCTTTGTGTGCGTTATGTTTTCAAATTCCTTTAATACGGCATATGACAAAGGCAATTTTGCCTTGACATAAGGCCAGCTTTTCATTTTTCTTTTAAATATTAAAAACAGCAAAGGCGCTTTGGGCAGCGCCCACAACGCCTTTGCTGTTCACTATCAGTATAATTTAATCGTTTTTATTTGTCAACGCAAAATTAAATAATTGTTAGTTTTATACTAAACAAGGTAAAGGTAAACACAAAACATGTGAAAACTGACTCAAGCCTCACAAAACTTACATAAAGGCACTTTTTGAAAATTATTTTTGCATCACTTTTTGGGTTTTAATATATATACTAAACGCATGTTTACTGTTCTTTACATGTTTGATATTTTGTGCTATGTTATAGATAACCTGCTAAACTATGCTTTGTGGGGTTATCTTATGAAAGGCATAACTACCGAGGTCCAGCTGTATGAAACCGACAGCCGGTTTCCATACAAAAGTTTTACAAACTATATGATGTCAACCCAAAACCACTGGCATACGGAAATAGAATTTATATACCTTTTAGAAAATTATATGGATGCTTACATTAACGGCACTTACTATAAGCTGTCGCCTAGGGATATAATGTTTGCATCCAGCGGGGATATACATGGGATTTTGTACTCTAATAATAAGCGGTTTGTAATCCAGTTTGAACTGGAAATTTTAGAGGGTAAATTTTTAGATCATTCGCAGATTCGAAAAATCCGAAAAATTTTAAGTTCGCGTGAAAAGGTAAGTCCTAACTGGCCACCTGATGCAAAAAGAGAAATTGAAGAAATTATTTTAGCATTAAAAAAGGCCGATGAAAACTGCGACCGGGAAGATATAGCCTATCGCTTGAATATTCTATCTTTACTTAGCCGACTAATATACATCTGCTGTGAAAAACTCCCGGAAAATGCTGATCAATCGGTAAAGAGTCAGACCCTGCAAAGTAAACGGGTATTAGCAAAACTTGAAGAGGTTTTTGGGTTTGTAAGGGATAATTACTGGAAAGATATAAGACTTGAGGACGCGGCAAAGCAGCTTGGCTATTCGCCCAACCATTTTACTAAGGTGTGGAAAAAATATACGGGGCTTAATTTTCACACTTACTTAAACGGATACCGCATAAGTTGCGCCATGTCGCTGCTTAGCGACACGAATTTGTCAATTTCTGAAATAGGATATAAAGTGGGATTTCAAAGCCTTAAGACCTTCAACCGCGTGTTTAAGTCAGTTACTCAAACCACGCCAAGCGAGTATCGCCGCTCGATTGAAAAGGTAAAAATATAAACAATACTACAAAAGCAAAGGCAGCAGTAACAGCTGCCTTAAATTATTTCTTATATACCATTCTAAATGCTATTATCAACGAATAAATGCAAAATTTGTGTTGACAAATATAATAATAAAAACTAGTATTATATAAAATATCTTAATGTGGAGAAGAAAATGGAATATCTAATTACATTTTTAGAAGGCATAATAACATTTATTTCTCCCTGCCTGCTTCCCATGCTTCCGATTTACATTTCCTATTTTGCAGGTTCGTCCAATCATGACAAACCGAGTGTTAAAGCTTTTCTAAACGCCATTGGCTTTGTGCTCGGTTTTAGCCTAATATTTATGCTTTTGGGCGCGTTTGCGGGCACAATCGGCGTGGCTTTAAACCGACATAGGAATGTTGTCAATATATTGACCGGGCTGATTGTAATACTTTTCGGACTAAATTTTATGAATGTAATCAGATTGCCGTTTTTAAATACCCGTCAAATTAAATTGAAGCATTTTGCCCCAGGATTTTTTTCATCGGTTTTGTTTGGAATGGTTTTCTCGGTCGGTTGGACTCCCTGTGTAGGTGCTTTTTTGGGTTCGGCCTTAATGCTGGCGGCCAGCGAGGGGCAAAGCCTTAAAGGTGTTTTAATGCTGCTGTGCTTTTCGTTGGGTCTTGGAATACCGTTTATTTTAAGTGCGGTATTATTGGAGAATTTAAAATCGGTGTTCAGTGTAATAAAGCGGAATTACAGGGTAATTAATCTGGTTTCGGGTATATTCCTTGTTATAGTAGGAATTCTGATGGCAACCGGGTTAATAGGACGTTTTTTGGCGCTGTTATCATTTTAAGTAGGTGATTCCATGAAATTTAAGTCGTCTATAATTTCAATTATTTTACTAATATTAATAATTGTTGTAGCTTCGGTTGCCTACAATAGGCTGTCAGGCAAACACAGCACCAACAATCAACTTGCGCTTTCGAGTGACATGCTAATCTCAGACCTGCCCGGCGAACCTGATTCAACAAATACCACAACGGTTTTGGAAGAAAGAAAAAAGGCTCCCGATTTTACTGTTATAGACAGACAGGGCAACAGTGTTAAATTATCCGACTTTTTGGGCAAACCGGTAGTGCTTAATTTTTGGGCAAGCTGGTGTTCACCCTGTAGGAACGAAATGCCTGAATTTGAAGAAATATATTTACAGATGAAAGATAAGGTTGAGTTTATGATGATTAACCTTACCGATGACAGCAGGGAAACTATAAGCTCGGCTAAACAATTTATTGACGAGTCGGGATATACCTTCCCAATTTATTTTGATACAACCCAGCGGGCCGCTATGGAGTATGGGGCGTATTCAATACCGCTTACGGTATTTATAGATAAAGACGGCTATCTCGCACAGATTAATGACGGATATGGAAACAAGGTAGCCGGTTTTCGTGGCCAGATTAATAAAGAAACATTATTAAATGCAATCAATGCATTATCTTAATTTTATCTGTTTTTATGTTTCATAACCGTATGATAAAGCCTGTAACCCCCGCTTAGGTTGTAGGTTTCAAACCCGTGGCCTTCTAAAATCCTGCAGGCGATATAACTTCTATATCCGCTTAAACAATGGACGTATACCGGTTTGGATTTGTCCAGTTCGTTTATTCTGTCCCTTAACTCATCGAGCGGGATGTTTATAAACCCTTCAATGTGGCCTTTGTTGTATTCAAAGCGTGTCCTGGTATCAAGCAGGGTTACGCTGCCGTCTTTGGGCAGTTTTTCAATATCGTGCCAGTGAAAGTTTTTTACTTTATTCGTCAGTATATTTTCGATTACATACCCTGCCATATTCACCGGGTCTTTGGCCGAGCCAAATGGCGGAGCGTAGCAGAGCTCAAGTTGAGTCAGGTCGTGGGCAGTGCCGCCAAGGCGTATTACAGTAGCCAGAACATCGCAGCGCTTGTCTACCCCGTCAAAACCTATAAGCTGCGCGCCTAAAATTTTGCCGGTTGGCTTTTCGAAAATTACTTTAATAACCATTGTGGTTGCACCGGGGTAGTAATCTGCATGAGAGTTTGAATACAAATATACTTTGTCGTAATCAAATTCGCACAGTTTTGCGAATGCTTCGTTTATACCAGTTTTGGCAATGGTCATGTCAAAGAGTTTTAGAATAGAAGAGCCCTGGGTGCCCGTATAGCTGCTGGCTATTCCACAGATATTGTCGGCCGCAATGCGCCCCTGCTTGTTTGCCGGCCCTGCCAGCGGTACATATGCGGGGCGCCTGGTTACAAAATCAACTGCCTCTACCGCGTCTCCGACAGCGTATATGTTTTGGTCAGATGTGAGCATGTTAGGATTAACTATTATAGCCCCGCGCTCGTTAACTTTAAGCCCGCAGTCCCTTGCAAGCTTTGTGTCCGGGGAAACACCGACTGAGAGAATTACCATATCGCAATCAATTTTGGTATCATCGAGTGAAACGGTAAATTTGCCGCCGTTTTCGGAAATTTCCCGAACCCCGCTGTTTAAATATAGCTTTATTCCTTTGGATTCTATATAATCATGCACATGCACTGCCATTTCGAAATCCAGCGGCGCTATTAGATGGTCAGACAGCTCTATAAGGCTTACTTTAAGCCCCGCAAGTGCAAGATTTTCGGCCATTTCAACACCAATATAGCCTCCGCCCACAACCACAGCGCTTGTGGGCTTTTTGTTTTGTATAAAGTTTTTTATTTCCAGCGTGTCGGACACATTCCTCAAGGTGAAAATACCGTCAGTATCGATACCCTTGATAGCCGGTCTTATGGGCTCTGCACCTGTAGAAATTATTAATTTATCATAACTTTCTGTATATGTGTTTTTGGTTTTTGTGTCTTTTACAGTGACCGTTTTATTCTCCCGATCGATTGAGATAACCTCGCTTAAAACCCGCACATCAATATTAAAACGCCTGCCAAACCCTTCTGGGGATTGGAGCAGTAGTGACTGCTTGTCTGTAATTATATCGCCAACATAATAAGGCAAGCCGCAGTTGGCAAAGGAGATATGTTCCCCGCGCTCAAATATGATAATCTCGGCATGCTCGTCAAGCCTTCTCAACCGTGCGGCGGCGGTAGCGCCACCGGCTACCCCGCCGATAATTAAAGCCCTCATAGCTCTCACTCCTGCAAGATTTTAATGTAAATGACCTTTAAAGTTTGGCAAAAGTCCGGCAACATAAAACAAACAAAATATAACAATATTGACAGCTACAATGGTTGAACCGACGGGCGTACTCCACAGAATTGATATAAGTATGCCTATGATGGCGCAGCTTACCGCAATCACTGCGGAGCTTATAATAACCGAGCGAAAACTTTTAAATACCCTCATAGACGACAGGGAAGGAAAGATAATCAACGCCGAGATTAGCAGCGCGCCCACAAGGTTCATTGCAAGCACAATGACCACCGCTGTTATTACGGCAATCATCAGGTTATACATACCCGATTTGGTACCCGTGGCACTTGCAAAGTTTTCATCAAATGTAACGGCAAAAATTTTGTTGTAGAACAAGATAAAAATGGCTATTACCAAAACCGAAAGTCCAAGGCACAGCCATACATCATTTACGGATAGGTTCAGTATCGACATAGAGCCAAACAAAGTGCTGCACACATCTCCGCTGACATTGGCAGAACTAGAAAATTTATTAAGCAGTAAGTATCCTACGGCCAGCGAGCCAACCGAAATCATGGCAATTACCGCGTCGCCCTTAATTTTGGCGTTTTGGCTGGTTTTAAGGATTAGCACTGCCGCTATTACTGTAACGGGCAGGACAACCAGCATGCTGCTGGTAAGACGCGTAACCGCGGCTACCGCCACCGCTCCGAAAGCCACGTGGGACAGCCCGTCTCCGATCATTGAATAGCGTTTGAGTACTAGCGGCACGCCCAATAGCGAAGCGCATAAGGAAATTAGTGCCCCAACTATTATTGAATAGCGCACAAACGGATATGACAGATATTCTGATAGAGTGCTTATATATTCGTTCATGCGCATCCTCCGTTACCTGAATATGCCCTGCCGATGCCAGATTCCATATACTCTTTAGTGCTGCCGAAAAAAAGCTGTTTGCCTAAATGAAGTATGTTTGAAGCGTATTTTACCGCCGCAGCGATATCGTGTGAAATCATGATTATTGTGATTTGGTCCTTTTGATTAAGTTCGGATATTAACGAATACATCTCCTGAGTCATCCTGGGGTCAAGCCCCGAGGCAGGCTCATCAAGTAGCAGCAGGCGCTTGGCAGAACACAAAGCCCTAGCCAGTAGTACCCTTTGCTGCTGACCGCCAGATAATTCGCGGTAGCACCGGTTTGCAAGGCTTGCTATACCCAATCTGTCCATATTAGTTTTGGCTATTTGTTTTTCTGTTCTGCTATAGAATGGAAAAAATCCTAAACGGTTAAGGCACCCAGAGAGCACCACCTCGCGCACCGAAGCCGGGAAATCCCTTTGCACTATTGTCTGTTGCGGAAGATAGCCAATATCCTTAAGGTTTAAGCCCTCCTCAAACAGCACCTCGCCGTGCAATGGGGATTTAAGACCCAATAGCGCGTGCATGAGCGTGGTTTTACCCGAGCCGTTTTCGCCCACAATGCAAAGGTAATCACCCGAATTTACATGGAAATTAAGATTGTTTAAAACAATTTTGCCGTCATACGCAAGGCATAAATCTTTACATGTAATAAGCGCCATATCAGTTCAAGGCTCCTTTTAATACTTCAAGGTTCTGCCGCATGACCGAAAGGTAAGAAATCCCCGCCTCAATTTCCTTGCTTGTAACAGATTGAAGCGAATTCAATACTCCGATTTTTACCGGTCTTTTCTTACTGTTATTAATTACCTGGTCGGCTATGTTTATTTTGGAGTTTTCAAGGGTTAGCAGATAAGGAATATCGTATTCGTCTATAACCTTGGATAATGCGATTATGTTTTCATATTTGGCATCTGTCTCGGTAGAGCAGCCGGGCAGGGCGGCGTAACAGGTAATTGAGTAGTCTTCCATTAAATAACGAAAGGGGTACCGGTCGGCAAACACGACAACACGGCGTTTTGAACTTTCCACCATTTCTTTGTACTCATTGTCCAACGCCTCAAGTTGGTTTACATAATTTTTGACATTATGGCGGTAAATATCAGCGTTTTCGGGGTCGAGGGATACAAAAGCATCGCAGATTGCGTTGCATATTTCAATTGAATTCTTTACAGAAAGCCACACATGTTCATCATAGGTTTCCTCGTGTTCCTGATAGCCAATTTCTTCGTGGTTGTCCTCCTCCAATTTAGGGTTGTTGATTATATCCAACATCGGGATGGCAATAAGGTCCGGGTTGCGGCTTGGATCTTCAAGCAGTTGCTCAATCCAGCGGTCGGACTCACCACCTACGAAAATTAATAAATCGCTGGAGATGATGGTGATTTTATCTGCTGCGGTAATGTTGTTTTTGTAGTTGTGAATATCCGATCCGTCATCCAGCAGGTAGGTAACGGCTACATCGTTAATCTTATCTCCCAAAATCGCGCGCACAAAATCATACTGGGGAAACAGCGTGCAGACAATATTAAGACCGTCTTTTGCTGTATTCCCGCTGCAACCGGGAATAAATACTGTGCTTAAAACCGCTATAGCAACCAAAAAAGAAATAATCAGTTTTCTCATTTCATACCTCGCAGTTTTAAAATTACTTGCACCTGTCACAGATGCCGCGCAGCAGAGTTTTGCTGTTATCTATTAAAAAGTTGTTTTTTTGCTGGATTTGTTTTATTAGATTGCTTGAGATGTCGTTTTCAAGGTGAAAAATTTTGCCGCACTGCGTACAGCTTAAATGCAGGTGTTCTGTGCAGTGCTCGTCATCTATATACTGATATGCGAACTTGCGGCTGCCGTCAATGGCGGTCCTGCGGACAAGCCCCTTGCTGTACAGCCGGTTAATCGTCCTGTAAACCGTGCTAAGGCTAATGCCCTCGCAACTTAGCATTTCTGCCAGCTCTTCAACCGTGAAAAGCCGTTCAGAGCTGTTTTTTAGTATCTCTAAAATCCGTTTTCTCTGCTCGGTTACATAACTGGACAAATTAATTCCTCCGAATTTGCAAATTATTTGCAAATTAGTATAAATCATTTTCTAGATTATGTCAAGCTAAACAAAGATGTACCTAAAAATAGAATTGGCAAAGATTGTTATTTGTTAATTGCCGGTGTATAATATAAAAAAAATTGAAGGGCAAGTGCAGATATGTCAAAGAGTATAATACTTTACAAATCCAAATACGGTACAACCCGCAAATACGCACAGTGGTTAAGTGAAGCGCTTGGCTGTGATTTAAATGATATCCGAAAGGCACAAATTGGCGATTTAGCCCAATATGACACCATTATTATTGGAGGCGGTGTTTACGCCGGAAGCATAGCCGGAATTAGTTTTTTGCACAAACACATAAAAGCACTTTCCGGTAAAAATATAATTGTGTTTGCGGTTGGCGTTACAGGACAGGATCAGGATAATATAAAAAATTTAAAGCAGCGAAATCTTCGAGACCTTAATGTACCGCTATTCTATTTGCAAGGCGCGCTTAGTATAAATAAGCTGTCGTTTCTGGACCGCACTTTGTGTAAAATAATACAGCGTGCAATAGCAAAGAAGGCGCTTGAAAATCGCGAGCCGTTGGAAGAGGCTTTGATTCAGGCGGGTGACGGTTTTGATAAGACTGATAAAGCGCAGCTTGAACCCATAATTAGCTATATTTCAAATATTGACAGTTAAGATAGACACATTTATAATAAAATTAACAACAGAGAAATGGGTGAAAAGGTGTTAATATAATCTATTTTCAAAGCTACAGAAATTATTTAATCCCACAAAACAGTGGGCTTGGTTTCTGTAACCGAAAATAGATTATAATACGATATATTTCACCTAAAATTAGGTCTGATTTCGTATTTGTCTGCTTTCGGTTACCGGAAGCAGCTTTTTTTATGGAGGTTTTTATGCTACAAATCAGGAATCTTACGCTTACTCATAAGAAAGACCTTAGAGTTTTAATAAAAGACCTTTCATTTAATTTAAATAAAGGCGACAAGGCGGCAATAATTGGTGAAGAAGGCAACGGAAAATCGACGCTGCTCAAACTAATATACGATGCAAAGCTTGTTGAAGGCTATATTGAATATACCGGCGATATAATTAAGAATAATTTAAAATTAGGATATCTTGCTCAGGAACTGCCGCAGGATGACAATGCGAAAACGGTTTACGAGTTTTGCAGTAATAACCCGCATTTTTTCGACATCACCCCAAAAGAGCTGGCGAATATTGCTTACTGGTTGGGCCTGCCTTGCGATATTTTTTATTCCGACCAGATTGTTGGGACGCTTTCAGGCGGAGAAAAGGTGAAACTGCAGTTTAGCAGTATATTAATGAATAACCCTGACATCCTGCTGCTTGACGAGCCCTCGAATGACATAGATATTAATACGCTGGAATGGCTAGAAAGATTTATTAATTCATGCGAGCAGCCGGTTTTGTTTGTGTCCCACGACGAAACCCTATTAGAACGCACAGCCAATACGATTATACATCTGGAACTGGTGCGCCGAAAAACTATGCCGCGCCATACAGTAGCCCAAATGGGGTACCGTGATTATGTTGAACAAAGGCAGTCGAAATTGGAGCATCAGGAGCAAATCGCCCGCAAGGAAAGAAGCGAGTTTGAAAAAAAGATGGAGAAATACCGGCGTATATTCCAGCAGGTTGAACATGAACAAAACACCATATCCCGCTCAAACCCATCAGGCGGGCGACTTCTTAAAAAGAAAATGAAATCGGTAAAATCTTTAGGCCGCAGGCTCGAGAAAGAAAAGGAAAACATTACCCAAATTCCCGATGTGGAAGAAGAGATAATGCTGAAATTTAACGAGGGCATATTTATACCCAACGGGAAGACCGTTTTGGAACTTGAAATAGACAAATTGCAAATGGGGGAAAGGATACTTGCTAATAACATAAGCCTTAATATTACCGGCCCTGAAAAAGTCTGCATTGTCGGCGAAAATGGATCGGGCAAGACCACACTGTTAAAACTAATTGCGGATATGCTGCTTGCGCGCAAGGACATTAATGCAGCTTATATGCCCCAAAACTACGAGGAAATGCTCAATTTATCCAAAACGCCGGTGGAGTTTTTGGCCCCTTCTGGTGATAAGGGAGATATAACCCGCGTGCGCACACTTCTTGGAAGCGTGAAATACACCGCTGATGAAATGGAGCATCCGATATCTGAACTTTCTGGCGGGCAAAAGGCAAAGCTTTTATTCATTAAGATGATACTGCAAAACAGCAATGTATTAATTCTTGATGAGCCTACCCGCAACTTTTCGCCACTTTCTAACCCGGTAATACGCGACATTTTAAGATCTTTTAAAGGCTGCATTATTAGCGTGTCGCATGACAGGAAATATATTACGCAGGTTTGCAGCAAAATTTATGAACTTACTGAAAACGGGCTTCTGGAAACCCGAGTAAAAGTATAAAATTAAAAAGGGGAGATTGAAATCTCCCCTTTTAATTTGGATTGGATTAGTCGGTTTGTGACATTATTATTCTGCGCAGTGCGATGATATCGGTTACCGAGATATAGCCGTCTTCATTCAAGTCGGCTATCCTGAAGGTATCCGGGTCTAATTCCGTTTCGTTCATAATAATGCCTCTAAGCGCGACTATGTCGACAACTGTGACTTTATCGTCACCGTTTATGTCGCCGGGTTTGCGGGTTAATTCGGAAACCGTAAGCACGATTGTGGTGTAGGAATTGGCAGGCAGTTCGTATGTCATGCTGCCGTTATTTAATGCATTTCGGATTACAATTTCGTCTTTCGGTTTGCTGTTCTGCGGGTTTTTCGAAGTGTTACGCGCTGACAGTTCGTCTGCATAGCTGATAATTCTAGCGTCGACATATTCTGAGGCTAGCCCTGGGATATTCAGCTTAATTTTGCAGCTATTATCCTGCACATTAACGATTTTGGCAACAACGGTTTTGCCATTCTCGCTCTTGGTAGCGGTTACATCCAGCCCTAAAACCTGCTCGGACAGAACCGCATCAACCGTATAGGGCTGGTAAACGCTTGATGACATTTTGGTAATGTATGCCGGAGGTTGATACCATACCGAGTCATTATTCATGAATACCAATCCCTGGTCCCAGCCGTTATCGTTGTGGCCGTCTACCTGTAGGCAGTTGGCCGAGCACATAACCGCAAACATATCGCTCAGCCTTTCGGAGCGGTTAATGCAATATGCGTTAGCAAGCGCCCTTTCAAATATATGGTGGTGGGAATTGAGCTCGAATACCGCAAGCTTAAACTTGGCATCGGGGCAAATGGTTTTAAGGGCATTGTACAAACTGACACCTGCGTCAAAGAAATTCATAGCTTCAAACTGGTTGTTGGTCCAGAAGTGGATATCTAACCAGACTTCCCGGCCGTTTTGGGTAGCATGGTCGAGGATTAGCTTGTGCCCTGCCAGGGTGGTAATACCGCTGGCAGCACCGGAGAAGTTGTAAGGATCTCTGATGATCTCTTTATAATCAAAGTCACCTGCTACCAGTATAATATTCTCATCCTTTGCCCATACATAGCTTGCGATGTTGTTAAACCTTGCGGCAAAGTTTTGGTCTATGCGTTCCTCGTTGCCAATCTGCAGATAAGGCAGATCAAAGGGTTCGGGATGGCCCATTTCTATGCGCTTTTGAACCCATGGGTTAGACCGGTCGGTGCCGGTGGCAAAATCTATAAAGTCGGCCACGTCCTGTGGGGATTCATAGCTGTTTAACGCGGGAATGCCGAGGATTCCCAACGAGTCGCACAATTGAAGGAATTCAAAGATTCCAAACCCGAATGAAGAATAGGGATACCAGTGACCTGAATAGTTTTCGCGAAATTCAGGCGCTCCCAGCATTCGTTTCCACATGTACCCGTTGTTGTTAATCATGGAACCTCCAAAACGCAGTACTGTGAGTTCCTGGTTTTCAAGTGCTTCGCATACATCGCGGCGGAAGGGCAGCCCTTTATAAAGGCCCCATTCGCCGGGTTGCAGGTACACATATCCGATTTCGACACTGCCGGGCGCTCTTAATTCTATTGTAAACCTGCCGGCCGCGTCTTTGGCGTTGGGAGTCAGCTCAAAAGAATATTTGGTCCATTCATTGCCGCTTACTAATACCTCGGTCTCGCAATACTGTGTTTGCCCGTTGGCGCTTTCAAATACAAGGAAAACGGGTGTTTCCTGCTGGCTCTTAGCATAGAAATAGCCGTTGTAATCCTTGTCCTTTTCAAAATTCATGCCCTTGCGGTTTAACCCCATGTTGTTTATGCCAATAGCTCCCGTACCCGATGTAAAACATATAACCTGGCTTTTTGAACCAATAAACGGGTCAGTGGTATTAAAATTATATTCACCTACCGCGTTGCCACGTTTTACCGATCTCCACATGCCGCTAACGGCTTTGCTGCTGAAATTGGGCATTTCAATAAGTGTGGGGGTGCTAACGTCTTTGCCAAATTTAATATTCTTAAAGCTTGCGTCGCAATTCCAGGCGCGAAGACCTATTGCGCCAGATGTTAAGGGAGCGGGGTCGGTGTATTCGGTAATAAGTTGATTATTTATGTATATCTTTAAATTGTCAGAGGTCATTTGTACTTTCAGGTTAACCCAGGTATTAAGCGGGGCGTTGCATTGTACATCTCTTATATTTGTGTAATTTTGCTGGTGTTTTGCAAGCCTTAACACATTATTCATAACGCCGATTTCATAGCCGTTAAATGAATCGGCACCCATTCCGGCGTCAGAAACCTTTACAATAAGTCCTGCAGGCCCGTCGCCGCTAACCTTAACATCAAGTGAAACCTCGCCGGTTGTACAGGTAAGATTATCAAAAACAAGCTTAGGACCGTTATCTACCCTACGTACATTTATCTGAGTGTCATTCCCGCTGGCGGATGTTGTCCAATCGCCACCGTATATGGACACGCCATCTACGTCGAACGTGCCGGGCTCTGCAAAGTTTTCGCCAAAGATCATCTGTGCCCAGATTCCGCCATACAGCTCATGGTTAACGTCTTCTATACATGCGCCGTACAAATAAGGTGAAACCTCGCCCAAAACATTGTCGATATCAATGTCTACTGTGTAATCAACGCCAAATTGTTTTGTTATTTCCTCTGATATTACCTCATTTGTGGCGTTGTCGACAACATAGGCGGAATAATAAAAATTCTTTTCATCCCCCAAGGTGTCGGTGACCTCCCATAAATATTGGCCGTTTCTGTTGCTTTCAAAATTGTCGACCAGATTGCCGTAAAGATCGTATTTTTTCATGACCAATTTTGCATCAATATTTTCATTACAGAACATCTTTGCCCTTGCGGTCTGGTAATCGGAACCCGATTCAAGTGTCACATCTACTTTATATTTTGGGGCGAAAAGCGATTGCGCAGGGACGATTTGCTTCCCAAAAGTCGGGCTTTGCCAGTACAGTTTAATCTCGCCGCCGCCATAGCTGTTATAATATTCAATTTCCAGTTCGTAATACTTTCCGCCTTCCAGGTCAATGGTGCCTTTTCGCTCCTCTGGACCATGGGGGCCTTTATCTATTATCAAATATTTGCCGTTAATTTTAAGTTTAACACCGTCGTCTGTGCTGGTGTAGAAAGTATATGTATCTGTGGACTCGGCAAATATCTGTCCTATCCAGCGTATCGAGAAGTGCTCGGTATTGACTCCGGGTGCCGGTGCTGTGCCACTCCAACTGAAGTTAATACTACTGTCGGTTCTGGCAGTCACATAGGTATCAAATTTTTCGCCGTTGTAGTATTCGCCCCAAAGACCGTTTTTGTAGTTATTGTCTGCGGACAATACCACCATCGGCAAGGACACAAATATCATAACAAAGGCCAATACTAGACACATGGCTTTGAGTCTTAACATAGGTTTCAAGAATAAACCCCCTTCCGATGGGATTAAATTTTATTTAGTTTGGCTTTAATGGATATTACACCTGCCTTTGGAACGCTGATAGGGTCGTTGGGATTTACCTTTACTGTAAGCTTGGTGCCAGCGATATACACATCAATAGGAGAGTCATTGTTGACTCTAATATTGATTTTGCTTTTATTTCTTTCCACTCATCGGGGGTAAAGATATCGGGTATGTTTTTTATGGTGCGGATAAAGCGGTCGGCCATGCGTTCATTGGTGGCAATCCCTTTTGTTTATTTTCATAAGCCCAATTTTCGCCAATTTCTCTTCTGTATTTGTGGTGCTACTTGTTGATAATAAAATCGTATAAAAACCTATTCACGCACGAACCTTCCTGATTATTGGTTCGTATAAATCATACAAAATTCATATTTACATTGAAAGTAATATGTTATAATATAATAGACAAAAGTTATCTTGCGGTGATATAATGCTTTACCAAAAACACAATTCGGTTGGAAACTATACCTTTGAGGCAATTGTATATGACAATTTCAACTTCGTGCTGCACCTACACAAACACCATGAGTTGATATATGTATTAGAAGGTGAGGTCGATGTTGAAGTCGAAAACAGAATTGAGACTGCAAAACAGGGGGATTTTGCCTTGATACTTGGCGACCATGCCCATGCCTACTACACCAAAAACCATTCAAAGGTTTGGGTGGCCGTCTTTTCCTGCGACTGGGTGGGCAAATTTAACAGCATGGTAAATAACCGCAGGGGAACTTCCAGCGTATTTATATGTGACTACGGTACCAGCAAATTTTTGGTAGATAATTTAATAAACAGAAATGACTATTCGGTATTAGAGCTAAAAGCCTACCTATATACGGTATGTGCCGAATATGAAAAGCAGGCAAAGTTTATAGAGCAAAGGCAGCAGGGGAAAGACCTGTTCCATAAAATACTGGAATATATATCCGAACACTACAAAGAACCAATTACCCTAAAACAGATTGCAAAGGAGTTAGGGTACGAGGAGCATTACCTGTCGCGTTGTTTTCACAACAATATTAAGATGAACTTTCGTCAGTTTATTAACCAGTACCGGGTGGACTGTGCCAAGGATATGCTTTTAAACGGTGGAAGAAGCATATCCACAATTGCCTTGGAAAGCGGGTTTCAGAGTATCCGCACTTTTAACAGGGTATTTAAAAACTTAACGGGTACCCAACCTAGAAGTTACATAGAAAGTTAAACAAAATAACCCCCGCCTTAAAAAGGCGGGGGTTATTTTTTGTTGAACTTGTTTTCAAAACAAAAATAGGAGACACAATTTGTGTCTCCTATTTCTATTAGCGGGTTATAAAATGCTATTCATTTTCCATAATGTAACGACGCAAGCCTACAATATCGGTGACGGTTAGAGTGCCGGAATAATCCATATCACCAAGGGCCAACAGTTCTTCAGTGGTTTCTTCCCTGCCCATAATCAGACTCCGCATTTTAACAATGTCTACTACCGTAACTTTTTTGTCGTTGTTAAGGTCTCCCTTGTAATATTCTTCAACACCGGTAGCATAGGCACCGTTCATATCGTAATAGACCAATATGTAATTATTTAATCCGGTGGTATTATTGGAGTTTGCAAATCTTCTTTTTACTTCCATCTCGCTTAAGGCTTTGGTGTAGACAGCAGCAAGGGCAAGTTCGCCTCTTAAAGTGCGGCCTGAATCGTAGCATCTTCCGATTCCGAGCGGATGACTGTTGGTGCTTACCGAAACAGTGGCGGTCTTAGAAGCCAGCAGTTCTCCGTCGCCGTATATTTTCATAGTGGTTCCATCGTAGGTGGCAACTATATGATGCCATTCATTTACCTGCCAGTTGGCGGGGCGCTTCGCCAATAGCTGTGTCCAGCCGTTTTGATACAGGCAGAACTCTATCTGGCCGCCACCTGCAATTTTCAGACTTGTCTGAGTGTCACCTTTGGTCATAAATGTATTGTCGTCATCGTAGTCGCAGGGTTTTACCCAAACCTCTAGGGTGAAGGAATTGGTCCCAGTAATCTTTGAGTTTATCAAAGAAGTATCGGGTACTGCAAAATGTCCTTCCATGCTATACCCAGTGGGTGAAGTGGAGTCTTTCTTAATAAATCCAGTCTGGGTTATTTCGCCATCAAGTTTATTAATGCTTTTGTCTTTTACATATCCCCTAGCATTTTTGTATCCCCAGATTTTTACTTCGGCCTGAGTGAGTATATCATAGTTATTAACAAGTTTTTTCTGATCTGCGGTCAGTTTGTTGTATTCATTGCGAGCGGCGACAATAAGGTCTTTTTGGTTGTAGGTGAGGAGCAGGTTAACCTTGTTAATCAGTGCCGCTACCCTGTCTGCTTCGCCCTGGTTGAACTCCTCGAGGCTGAAGTCTTCGGCGTCGCGCCATACTTTACTGATTTCCATGATATCGTCGGTTTCGGTATAGTATGGAATGATGGTGTACTCGTAGGTATAGTCACGGCCGTCGTTAAATAGCCTATAAGGAGTCAATGGGCTTGGGCCTAACTGTTCGTTGCCGACTCCGCGGGATCGGTAGTCTATATTCAGGATAGTATGATTGGTATTTGCAGGCAGTTGGTAGGTAAACTTTTTGTCGCTTAGTTCATCGGTAGAGAAGTGCAGGGCGCTGGCCTCAAGCTCCTGTTTGCCAACTACGAGTATACCTACTGGTTTTGCCGGGTCTTCTACCGCAATAAACCTTACGCCCGTTTTATTGCCTGTGTTTTGCGGATGGATGAATGGGAAGTAGGAATCGCTTACCGTTGTCTCGAATACGCCGACTTTTGAACCGAGTTTCCTATCCTGATAGGTTTCTTTCGGACCATCGCCGTACCAGATGATGTTTTCGAATTCTTCCGGAAGCTCCAGTTCGGCGCCGTACCTTAATAGCTCGCCCATGCCTTCGTTCGGCTGAAGGGTCGCTTTTACTGTAATTTCGCCCGAGCCGTAAATTGTATAGGTCATAAGCTGTTTGGAACTTTTGGCAAACGGCAGGTTAAGGGTTACATTGATTGTTACGGTTTTCTGGTCATCAGATGTAGAAACTACAAGGTCTTCGAGGGCCATGGATTTATTGGCGTTTTTCCAGTTCGCGTCCATTCTAAGGTCGCCGTCTATCTGGGCTCTCCAATAGTTAGGTACGGGACCCTGATTTAGGATTTTTACGCCGTCGTATACATAATCAGAAATAATACCAGTTGATTTGTTAATGGTCAGGGAGAATTTTTCACCTGAAATTGTAATGGAATCATCAGACTCGGTTTTTTGTACATTGCCGATTTTCGATGTATCCAATTCGGGAACCCTTTCAATATCGGCGGGAAGTTTTATTTGGCTCATTGCTATCGGGAAACCGGCCTCTGCCCACAGGGTATCCTCTTTTAAGCATACTTCCAAGTCTAGGAAGTATTCGCCGTCCGGTTTTAAGTTTTCCGGCATTTCAAAGGGTATGGTTATGGTTTTGGTCTGTCCTGGAGCCACGTCGACATTTAATACCCCAGAATCAATTGACTTGCCGTCTTCTACAAGACTCCATTTTAGGTCAAATTCTTTAAGGTTAGTGAACTCAAACTCGCTGTTAACTACAACTTCGCGTTTTAATATGTCAGCGGTGGTCGCATTTAAGAAAACCTTCTGATATACATATTTCAGCTGCTGAAGCTTAGGTTGAGGTGTGCGGTCGGCGTTTACAAGGCCGTTGCATGCCTCATTCCCGCTGTTGGGATTGTCTTCCCAAGCGCCGCCATAGGCGAAGTATTTCCCTGCCATGTCTTCACGACCGATTTCGCCGTAGTAATCCCATTTGTCGTCATCGGCGCGCTCAATTCGCGACTGGCCGAAATCCATCCACAGCAATACATCATCGCTATCGGGAGTTATAGCGTATCCCGAACCAGTCTGATCCCCTATGGCCTGGGCATTCAGTTCTTCTGCTGTCAAAGCCTTTTTATAAACGCGGGCTAACGCAACCTTGTTCTCGCCGATTCTTCCGGTCTCAGTTTCGTAGCTTATGGCAAGGTCGTGGCTGCTTGCATTAACCGCGTTATTAGCGCCGATATCATTGTTGCCGTTTGAAAGTGACAACATTTGCCCGTCGCAGTATACTCTCAAATAGCGTCCATCAAATATTGCCGCAACATGGTGCCAGTTTCCAATCCAGTTGCTCGGAGCCCTGAAGTCTGCCTGAACCCAGTTGCCGGCAGTGGTCTTTACATAGAATGTGAGTATATAATCCGAACCGGATGGTGCGCTTCTTAATGCAGCCTGGCTGTCACCCTTGGTAATTAGCGAGTTGAAGCCCTGGCTGGTGCCAACCTGGTTGACCCACAGCTCGAATGTAAAGGGATTGTTGCCAGAAAGAGCCGATGTAATCAAAGCGGTATTTTTGTTATAGGCTGTGGAAATTACTGTGCGGCCGGTCAAGCTTTTTCCGGTTATTGAGCTTGAGTCTTCTGCAACATCTCCGGTGATATCGCCTATAAAGTTGTTTTTGCTAAGATCCGCGTATACTTTATATTTTTCCGAATAGGGAATGGGGGTTGCGATTGACTGGTCTACCCAGTCCCAGATAAATCCGCCCATAATGTTGTCATGCATGCGAATGTACTTCCAGAACTCGTCTGTGCTTCCCAGTGTGTTTCCGCGGGTGTGGTTGTATTCGCAAAGAACATAGGGCATATTGTCGGTGCGCTGACCGTTGCTGTCAATAGCGCTAAAGCCCGGATACATGTTGCTCGCAACATCAACGCCGCCTCTGTCGTACAGACCTTCGTAGTGAACCGGCCTGGTGGAATCAATAGGTCGGATTACCTCTTTAATAGCCTTCTGGAACATCTTGCTGTTGGGGGTATCGCCGCTCTCATTCCCAAGTGACCACATTACAACCGAGGTGCGGTTTTTATGTATGGTAACATTGGAAGCCTGACGATCCCTGACTGCTTTTTCGAAATGCGAGGCAACCTCGTCGCTTCGGTTGGATACTCCGTGGAACTCCACATTGGATTCGGACATTACATATATACCGTATTTGTCGCACAGATAGTATAAATATTTATCGTTGGGGTAATGGGAGGTTCTGATTGCGTTTATATTGTTTTGTTTCATCAGTTTCAAATCAGTCTGGTACAGTTCTTTTGAAATGTAGCGTCCTGTGAAGGGGTTGGTGTCGTGGCGGTTGGTTCCCCGGAAGACTAATGGCTTACCGTTAATGGTGATTACCTGATACGATTGGGTGATTCTGTTGTAGTTTTGGTCTACTTCAGTTTTTGTAAATTCAATTTCCCTGAATCCTAACGGCTGGCTGATAGCCTCGAAAAACCTGCCTGTTGTTTTGTCGTACAGGGAAATTACAAGAGTGTATAAATACGGGTCTTCATCTGACCATTGTCTTGGTCTTTTAATATTGCGGGTGATGTCAACATATCCTTTGTCGGCAGAATTAATGGCAGGCACATCTGCTCTTAAAGGATTGTCGCTTAAAATGTTATTTCCCTCTTCGTCAAAAAGCTTCACATCAACCGCAAAATTATTAATGTTGCTAGTACTATTGTTGGCAACTTCTAATTTTAATTTTAAATCGGCATTTACATAATTGGCATCAAAATCGGTTTCCACTTTGTAATCCCTAATATGTACAGGTGGTGTGGCGTATAAAAATACATCGCGGAAAATGCCGGAAAGACGGTTAAAATCCTGGTCTTCAAGCCAGCTGGCGTCACTCCAACGGTGGACACGAACAGCTAAAACGTTGTTTTTACCGTTACTGTTCAGAAAAGGCGTAATATCAAAATCGTGCGCCACAAAAGAATCTTCGGTATATCCCACCTCGTGGCCGTTGATATAAAGGTACATTGCCGACTCAACGCCCTGGAAAGAGATGTATACCTTAAAACCATTCTCAAGCCAGCTTGAGTCCACATCAAACGTGCGTCGGTAGAAACCAACTGGATTTACAACGGTCGGAACATTTGGCATTGACACATTCCCGTTTCCGTATGCGTTGTTGCTCCAAGGATATGTAATGTTGGTGTAAATCGGGAAATCAAATCCTTGGGTCTGCCAACTGGCAGGCAAGGTTACTTCTTTCCAGCCGTCATAATAGGCTTTGCTATATGTTGAAACCTCACCTGTCCCCGAATACTGCTTTGCGGACGAGATATCATAATCAACCTTATAGAAGTTTTGCGCAACTCCGTTTTGAACTGCTGAATCGAGGTTCCTAAAAACATTAAGGTACCATTTGTCTTCCGGACCGGTTAAGAGTTTGTAGTATTGGGATCTTTCGGGCTCATAATTTGCGGCACCCAAACGAGCCTGTTCAACGTTGTGGTAGGGCAGGGTTTCGTTAGAGTGATGCGGCTCGCGGTTTACCTCAAATATGTCGGACTGATTTACGGTGTTCCCGTTAATGTCCTTGCTGTTTTGTTTGCCTGTCCACTCCTCGCCGGTAAAATATTTGGTCCCTGGCACTAATTTGTTGTATGCCTTAAGGTTCGGCCAATTGGCGGTATAGCTGAACGGATCTTCTGAAGCTGCAGCCGGTATTGGTGAAGCTGCCGGCATTATTAAACAAAGGGTTAATGAAATGCAAACAGCTGCTGAGACTAATTTTTTTAGCTGCCTTCTCAATTATCTCATCCTTTCTATCTGATTTGACAAATACATTATATATGAACATTGCGACAAATAAAATGCCATTATGTTATTTATATTTGTGCTATTGTTATATATTTTATAGGCCAAAGATTACAGGAAGAAGGTAATACATTAGCGCCAAAAAGCATAAGGATAAATAGATATAGATTTTTGCCGCCTTGGGAGTGGTATAAGTGTTTGTATTAAATGTAAGGCTGACAAAACGTAAAATAGCATTGGCTGTTGTTTGCCTTGTAGTTATTATTTTGTTAGGTTTTTGTGTTTTTGGAAGGGATAACAAGGCCCAAAATATAGACAAGGCGGGGGTGTCTTGCGCAGAGTTTTTGCAGAACCTTGGCTGGCAGGTGCCTGATCAACCCATAGAACAGAAAGAAATCCAAATTCCCGAGGAGTTTATGGATGTTTATGAAAACTATAACAACCTTCAAAGGGAAGCAGGGTATGACTTGAAAAAATATAAAGGTAAAAAGGTTACCAGATACACCTTTACAATCACCAATTTTCCGGGACGTTCGGATGTAAGGGCGAATGTACTGGTTTTTGAGGATATAATAATTGGTGGGGATATTAGCTCTACTGAACTTAACGGGTTTATGGTAGCATTAGACACTTATGAGAATGTTGTAAATAAAATAAAAGCATGATATAATTTAAAATACAGTTTAAAGGTGAATTAGAGGTGTATTGTGGCGCTTGAGAGATTGGATAGAATCATATCTTCTCAAGGGATGTTTTCGCGCAAAGAGGCAGGTAAGGCCATTAGAGATGGAAGGGTTACGGTAAACGGCAAGGTTATTAAAGACCCTTCCGAAAAACTTGACCCCGCATCGAGTGGTATTGCTATAGACGGGAAGCCTTTTGCTTATAAAAAACATATTTATTTAATGCTTAACAAGCCGGCAGGTGTGCTTTCTGCAACTACCGACAGCAACAGTAAAACGGTTTTGGACCTTATTCCAAAGGTCTATAAGCGAAACGGGCTTTTCCCTGTGGGAAGGTTGGACAAGGATACAACCGGGCTGATGATAATTACCGATGACGGGGATTTTGCCCATAAGGTAATTTCTCCGAAATATGGTATAAACAAGCATTATCATGCGGTTGTTGACGGTAAGATTACCGATGAGATTATACGCACGTTTGCGACGGGGGTAAAGCTTAAGGATGGTTTTTTGTGTGCCCCGGCAGAGCTTAAAGTGCTTGACAACGGCGACAATCCTTTGGCTGAGGTGGTAATAAAAGAGGGGAAATACCATCAAATCAAAAGGATGTTTGCTGCTGCGGGGTTAAAGGTGTTGGCCCTAAGAAGGGTTAAAATTGGCGGGCTGTCGCTTGATAATAATCTTCCCGAAGGGGAATGCAGGGAGCTTTCTAAAACCGAAGAATCTCTTATTTTACGAACAGACCAATAATTAAATAAAAATTGCGAATATTTTAGATAAATATAATACAAGCGCATTTTTTCATTATACATATTATCTAAACGCTTAAAATCAAGTTTGGATAATTAGGGTATAGAAAAAAATGTGCTGTTTTGCTATAATTAATGAAATTAATGACCATATAGGCAGTTGTTTTTTTATTTTTAGGAGGTTAATGTATGGCTAGTTTAACATTCCGAAATGTCTATAAAAAATATCCCAACGGGGTTCTTGCTGTATCCAACTTTAACCTTGAAATCAAGGATAAGGAGTTTGTTATACTTGTTGGCCCCTCTGGATGCGGTAAATCAACCACCCTGCGTATGATCGCCGGTTTGGAGGAAATAAGCGAAGGCGAACTTTACATAGGAGATCGCCTTGTTAACGACGTCCCCCCAAAAGATCGCGATATCGCAATGGTTTTCCAGAACTATGCGCTTTACCCGCATATGACCGTGTTCGATAACATGGCGTTCGGCCTTAAACTGCGCAAGACACCTAAGGACGAAATCAAGCGCCGCGTTGAAGAGGCAGCAAGAATTCTCGGTATAGACCACCTGCTCGACCGCAAACCCAAGGCTTTGTCCGGAGGTCAGCGCCAGCGTGTTGCGTTGGGACGAGCAATTGTCCGCGAACCCAAGGTCTTCCTTCTTGACGAGCCGCTTTCAAACCTTGATGCAAAGCTGAGGGCACAGATGCGTACCGAGCTTTCCAAGCTGCATCAGAGACTTGGTACTACATTCGTATACGTTACCCACGACCAGACCGAAGCTATGACGATGGGTACCCGCATTGTTGTTATGAAAGACGGTATTATTCAGCAGGTTGACACTCCTCAAAGGCTGTACAACCAGCCCTGCAACATGTTTGTTGCCGGATTTATTGGCTCTCCCCAGATGAACTTCCTCGAGGCCAAGGTTTTGGAGGAGAACGGTACATACTTTGTTGAGTTTGGTTCCGAAGATACTAAGACCCGTGCGGGCGTAAAATATAAAATTAGGCTTCCTGAATCCAAGAACTACAGGGATTGCTTGAAACCCTATATTGACAAAGACGTCATAATCGGTATTCGCCCCGAGCATGTACACGATGAGGAGTATTACCTCAATACCATGCCTGATGGTATTGTTGAAGCAACTGTTGAGGTTGCCGAGCATATGGGCGCTGAGACTTACCTGTACATGAGCTGTGAAGGCCAGACAATCAATGCCCGTGTTTCACCTTCAACAACCTCCCGCCCGGGCGACAAAATCAAGATTACACTTGATCCGTCCAAGATTCACATCTTCGACAAGGATACCGAAAACACCATTGTTAACTAATCAAAAAAAGTTTAAGGGTTACCGAAAGGTAACCCTTTTTTAGTTCTTTTCATCTAATCTAGAATCTCTAATTTTGCGTAGTTTGACATGATTTTTTTGGTGCCGTGTGTATCAAATGCTATTTCAAGCAAATTATCATTGCCCATAGGTGTAACTGACAGGACAAGCCCCTCTCCAAAGGTTCTATGTTTTACCCGCTGCCCAATTTTATAAACCGCATCCGACTTTGACGCGGGCTGAAAACCAGTAAATTTCGAGGCATTTCTAGATTTGGAAAAGGGTACTGCAGCTGTAGGAAATGCATTTATGTTTTCAATAAGGCTGCTGGTTTCATTCCGGCAAAACTCTGTGGGGATTTCTTTTAAGAACCTTGAGGGAGGATTATGGGAGGTTTTGCCGTAAAAAAGGCGGCTTTGGGCCTTGGTCAGGGTAAGGCTTTTTCTGGCGCGTGTTATTCCCACATAAGCCAAACGGCGTTCTTCCTCAATTTCATCGGGCGGCCCGTAGATTGACTGGGTGCCGGGAAAAATCCCCTCTTCCATTCCGATGATATACACATTATTAAATTCCAGTCCTTTAGCAGAATGCAGGGTCATCATGACTACTGCGTCAGCCGAGGAATCATAGGAATCAATATCGCTGACCAGTGCGACTTCCTCCAAAAATCCTGCGAGGGAGGGGTCCGGATTTTCGCTTTCATACAGCAGTATGCTTGAGGAAAGCTCATTAATATTGTCGATCCGGTCCTGGGCTTCCTCGCCTTGGGATTGCAAGGCAGCCATATAGCCGGTTTTATCGAGGGTGAGTTCTAACAGCTCATGTACAGATATTGTATCGGCGGCGCTGATTAATTCCTCCATGGTTTTCACAAACTCGGCTATTTTTTTGCTTGCCCGCGAAAGGTCGGGGTAGTAGTCGGCGTTTTTTAGCACTTCATACAAAGGTACGCCCAAGCCGTCTGCAATCCGCTGTGCGGCTGATATGGTTGCTTCTCCGATGCCGCGTTTTGGCTCGTTGATTATTCTTACAAGCCTAATGTTGTCGGCAGGGTTGTTAATTACATTGAGATAGGCTATTACATCTTTAATTTCCTTGCGCTCATAAAACCGGTATCCGCCAATAATCCTGTACGGTATACCCGAACGCACAAACACGTTTTCAATGGTATTGGATTGTGCATTCATGCGATAGAGCACTGCAAAGTCAGAAAACTTCATGCCATTTTGTACTTTGGACAGAATCGAATCGGCCACAAATCGTGCCTCGTCCTGTTCGTTTGAGGCGGTAAAAATAACCACAGGTTCTCCTCCGGGATTATGGGTCCAGAGGTTTTTGCCTTTGCGCCCAGTGTTGTTGGCAATTACCGCGTTTGCGACATTCAGAATGGTTTGGGTGGACCGGTAGTTTTGCTCTAGTCTAATTACCTTTGCGTTTTTATACTGCCTGTCAAAATTAAGTATATTGTCAATAGTCGCGCCGCGGAAACGGTAAATGCTCTGGTCATCATCGCCAACAACGCAGATGTTGCCGTATTTTTCGGCGAGTTTGCTAACCAAAACATACTGGGCATGGTTGGTGTCCTGGTATTCGTCCACCATTATGTATTTGTATTTGTTTTGATAAATGTCCAGTACATCGGGGTTTTGCTCAAACAGCTTCACGGTGTTTACGATTAAATCGTCGAAATCCATGGCGTCGGCGCTTTGCAGGCATTTTTGATAAAAATTATATGCCTTGGCAACCAGTTGCAGTCTGTAGTCATTTCCGCAGCTTGCGGCAAACTGTTCGGGAGAAATTAACTTATCCTTTGCCGAACTGATAATTGACAAAACCGATCTTACAGGAAGTATTTTTTCATCTATTTTAAGTTGTGATAAAACATCCTTCATCAGCCGCTTCTGGTCATCGGTATCATATATGGTATAGTGCGGGGAGAATCCTAGCCGATCGGCATAACGCCTGAGTATCTTTGCACAGACCGAATGAAAGGTGCCTGCGGTGACCTCCAAAGCGGCGCTACCAAGCATCTTTTCTATTCTTTCTTTAAGTTCGTTGGCGGCTTTATTGGTAAATGTAATTGCCAGTACTTCCCACGGCCTTGCGGGATTTACTGTAAAGACTCCGGAGGGTAGTTCATTGACCGTTCCGCTTATGTAATCCTCTGCTACATGTAAATCTGCTTGCGTAAAGTGTGGTATATAGTCTGAATTGTATGCATTTCCATACTTTATAAGGTAGGATATCCTGTTAACCAAAACGGTGGTTTTGCCGCTACCGGCGCCGGCAAGCACTAAAACCGGGCCTTGGGTTGTGGTAACGGCTTTGAACTGCATATCGTTCATTCTTGCAAAATCTTTTTCAACTACCTTGCGGCGCAAATCTATAAACTTTTTTTCCAAATCTGTCATGTTACACTCCAAAATATTTTCGAAAATTTGCTGACAAATTATATTTTAACCCATATCAATTATAATGGCAATTATTTAACACGTATATTATGCAAATTCGCACTGCCGCAATACGACACGGAATTAAATTATGCCGCTAAAGCAAAGTTTTGGTTAATTGGACTTTAGGGCTCTAATATCGCTGCCTGACGGATTTTGATAAATTTTAAGGTCAAATTCGGGGACTATGGCCAGAATATGGTCAAAGATATCCGACTGGATAGTTTCGTATTCGGTCCAGTTGGTTGTGTCGGTAAACGCATATATTTCAATAGGCAAACCGTGCTCACAGGGTTCGAGCTGCCTTACCATAATACTCATGTTTTTGTTTAGTCTGGGATGGTTTTTTAGATACCTTTGAACGTACGCCCTGAAGGTTCCAATGTTGGTTAAATGTCTGCCGTTCACAATACTGGCATTATCGATATTGTATTCCCGGTTATAATTTTCAATATCTTTGGTCTTAATTTCGATATATTCCTTAATATACTGGATTTTTTTAAACCGTTCGAGCATTTCTCCATCACAGAATTTTATACTGTTCATGTCAAGATAAATACTGCGTTTTATCCTTCTTCCTCCTGCTTCCTGCATGCCCTTCCAGTTTTTGAAGGATTCTGAAATTAACACCTGCGGCGGAATGGTAACAATGGTTTTATCCCAGTTTCTGACCTTTACTGTATGCAGCGTTATTTCTATAACATTACCGTCCACCCCGTGTGAAGGCATTTCTATCCAGTCACCTATTTGAATCATATTGTTAGTGGCAAGCTGGATACCTGATACAAGACCAAGAATTGTATTTTGAAATATCAGTATCAGCACTGCGGTTGCGGCACCAAGGCCGCTTAAAAGTAGCCAGGGTGAACGGTCTATTAGTGTGCTGATAATAATAATTACCGCGACGGTGGCAAGAAATATTTTTAAAACCTGAAGATATCCTTTAATCGGTCTTGTTTTGGAAACATCGTGCTGGCTGTAAATATAATCAATCGAATCAATAATTCTGTTTAGAGTCAATAACACTATTAAAATGATGTATGAAAAGGCAATTCGCTGAATCCAGGCCTGATATGCCGGGAAAAATACTGCCGATTCATGGATGATTAATGCCGGCACAATTTGAGCAAGCCTATTGAAGACTTTTTTCTTTAAAAATACATCGTCCCATTTGGCTTTGCTCCTGGATATGTAAAAGCAAAGCAATCTTAGTGTTAACTTTTTTGTTATTACATTTGAAATTACACATGCTACTAATATTGTTAAGACTGTGGCAATATTGGACAGATAATAAGCAAGATTCTCATTAAGTCCGTAATCAACAAACCGCTCTTTAAATAAATCAAGCATCTTAAACCCCCACATACAAGACAGCTATTTTTATTAGTATGTGCCGTATATTTGCAAAATTTTTAAATGGAGTTAAAATGTAATTATACACGATATTTAAAGGTGATAAAACATGAGTTTCCTTGGGCTAGTTAAAAACAGTGACAATATTGTGTTTTTTGGCGGCGCCGGTGTTTCTACCGAAAGCGGCATACCTGATTTTAGAAGTGTAGACGGACTTTATAATCAAAAGTATGACTATCCTCCCGAAGTAATCCTGTCGCATACATTTTTTATGACTAACACCGAGGAATTTTACAGGTTTTACAGGGACAAAATGATATTCCTCGATGCCAAACCCAACATAACCCATATTGTCTTGGCGAAGCTAGAGCAGCTTGGCAAGCTTAAGGCGGTCGTGACTCAGAATATTGATGGGCTGCACCAGATGGCAGGCAGCAAGACAGTATACGAACTGCATGGAAGCATTTACCGCAATTATTGCTTAAAGTGCGGAAAGTTTTATGGAATAGAAAAAATCATTAACAGCGAAGGGATTCCTAAATGTGAATGTGGCGGCATTATCAAGCCTGATGTGGTTTTATATGAGGAGCAGCTGGACACGGATACGCTTGAAAACTCAATTTCTGCAATACATAATGCTGATATGCTGATTGTTGGAGGCACCTCTTTATCCGTATACCCGGCGGCAGGGCTTATTAGGTATTTTAAGGGCAATAAACTGGTTTTAATAAACAAAACGCCGACTCAGTATGATTCAATCGCCGATTTGGTTATAAACGACAGCCTGGGAAAGGTTATGAAAGAACTAATGCCAAACATAGAAAACTAAATGCAATTACTTACGTCGTTGGGGGAAGTAGCAGTTTATAATATCCAAGCTTAGGCTGATAGTTTAAGTCGCCAAGGCGAGCTTTTTCAACTGTATCATATGCAACAGTGCCGTCGGTACAAGGGTCTTCGGCAAAAACGGGGGTCTGGTGTTAATTTACATGGATACCCAACAAAAAAAGAAAACTACGGCTGTTAAAGGATTTTTATGCACTCAAGGATGTCTAAGTAAAGCAATCTAAATTAAATATAGGGGTGTGAATTGTATTGAGACCAAGAATTTTAGTCGTCGGCAGTTTTGCCATGGATTTAATAGTGAGTACTAACCGGTTCCCAAACAGTGGCGAGACGGTAATAGGATGCGGTTTTCAAACGGCGCCTGGGGGGAAGGGGGCAAACCAGGCGGTTCAGGCGGCAAGGCTTGGTGCACAGGTTACCATGGTAGGCAAGGTGGGAAATGATAGCTATGGGAAGGCACTTCTAGAAATTGCGCAAGAATCTGGCGTAGAAGTTTCTAAGACCACAGTAATTGATGGCGTTCCAACAGGTATTGCAAATGTTCAGATAGAGATTAAAGACGGCAAAAGTGCCAACCGCATTATTGTGGTTCCCGGCGCCAATATGAAGTTAGAGCCGCAGGATATAATGTTTTTATATGATACAATCGAACAATATGATATGGTTATGCTACAGCTTGAAATTCCGATTCAAATAAACGAAATAGTAGCCCGAATAGCATATGGCAAAGGGGTTCCTGTCATGCTCAACCCCGCCCCGGCTGCACCGCTGTCCCATGAATTTTTAAAGTGTATTACCTACATATCCCCAAATGAGCATGAGGCGCACGATCTTACTGGGATTGCCGTAACTGATGATGAATCTGCCAAAAGGGCGGTTGAAAAACTTAACCGTTCTGGTGTAGAAAATGCGATTATCACGCTTGGAGCGAACGGAGCGGTATTTGGAAATAAAGACAGTTTTATTAAAAGTCCTGCGGTTGAGGGCTTGGAGATTGTTGATACTACCGCAGCAGGGGATAGTTTTATCGCGGCATTTTGTACCGCAACCTGTTTGGGTGCCGAGCCTGAAATGGCGCTGGAGTTTGCCAATACCGCTGCTGCCATTACCATTTCGCGCATGGGGGCACAGCCGAGTTTGCCGGATATTAACGAGGTTCTCTCGCTTATGAAGCAAAGGAGAAAGAATATAGATATGTTTGAAATATTACGCTAATAAGCTTAGTCGAAAGTTTTAATAGCGGATAAAGGGAGTGCCAAAGTGTATAAAAAGAGATTAAAAATATTGGCTGTAGGAAATAGTTTTAGCGAGGATGCTATGTTTTATCTGTATGACATAGCAAAAAACGGCGGTTATAAGGATGTTGTGCTTGGAAACCTGTTTATTGGCGGCTGCAGTTTACGTACCCACATAAACAATGCAAGAACAGGAAGAGAGAACTATATTTATTTTAAAAATAACGCTGGGGAATGGGTCCCGCACAAAAACAAGCCGCTTTTATACGGGATTCAGGATGAGGACTGGGATATAATAACCCTTCAGCAGTACAGCGGGCATTCAGGGGTTGTGGATACCTATAATCAGGATTTGGACGATTTAATAGCGTATGTTAATAAAAATAAAACCAACCCGCAAGCACGGCTTGCCTGGCATATGACCTGGGCATATGAAACTACAAGCGACCACCCCGATTTTGCTATTTACAACCGTAATCAAAAAAACATGTATAACTGTATAGTAAACGCAGTAAAATCCAGAATTGCAGATAATCAAGCCTTTAGTTTTATAATACCTGCCGGTACGGCAATCCAAACCCTGCGGGCAAGTTTTATAGGGGAGAATCTTACGCGCGACGGCTATCATTTAAACAATTTAGGCAGATATGCCGCAGCACTTTGCTGGTATAGTGTACTTTTGGATAAAAACATAGATAAAATTTCTTTTGTGCCAGAGGGCATAAGCTTAAAACAGCTTGAAATAGTAAAACGAGCGGTTGAGATGGCTGTAAACTATCCGTTGCCTTAATCTGATTGTGCACATAATAAAAACGGCACCAAATTTGGTGCCGTTAAATCTTTTATTCCTCAGGCTCGAACATGTCCTTTTCTGCGCCACACACCGGACATACCCAATCATCCGGCAGGTCTTCGAACTTGGTTCCTGGAGCAATTCCGTTGTCCGGGTCGCCCACTTCGGGGTCATAAACATAGCCGCAAATACTGCATACGTATTTTGACATATTTCTTTCCTCCGTTTTTTTATAATTCAGCCATCCATAGACCGTGAAGATTGCAGTATTCAAATACCGCAATTGGTTCGTCGTCTATTATGGCAAACTGAACCTTTGGTTCTTCGCCGGGCTTTAAGGATTTTCTTTGCCCGCCATTTTTGGTCTGGACATATACCCAGCATATGTAATGTTCTTCGGTCATCGGATGAGGTACGCTGCCGACTTGAACATCTAAAATCCCGTTATTATATTTCGCCACGGGAACATGCTTTTCCTGAGAAGCGTCAACTGTGTTGGGAACAAGCTCGGTCATTACCTCGCCGCAGCAAATTAAGTCGGAGTTGCCGTTGACTATTAAGCCTACCATGTTTCCACAATGTTTACAGGTAAAAAACCGCTGGAATTTGGACATTGAAACAACCTCCTTAAGAATAAATAGTATCAAATACCATTATTGTTATTATAGACGCTATTCAAAATAAAGTCAATAAAATAGTAAATATCTCAATAGTTTACAAGAAAAAATAGCCAATTGCTATATATAATATTAAATCCTGTCGTTTGACAGGATTTGTTAATCAAACATTTTGTCAACCAGTTCATATATTTCCTCGGTTGCCTTTTGAATTGCTTCCTGGCGTTCGGCTTCGGTGGTTCCCGTTCCGTCCACAAGCAATTCCTCGAAAGTGTCTATTCCAAGGAATTTGGTAATATCCTGCACGTAATTCACGCCCTGATTTATCGCAGGCCTTGTCAGCCACGGGATTTTACCGCCGGAGGATTGTACATAGATAAATACCCTATGCTTATTGTTAAGTGTCCCATGGGGTTTGTTGTTCCTAAACTCAACTGTTTTACCTACCTGAATTACACAGTCGAGGTACTCTTTTAGCGGGGAGGGGAAAGACATATTCCACATTGGCGCTGCCAAAACATAAATGTCTGCGTCCCTGAATTGGTCGCATAATTTAATGATTGTGTCAACCTCGTTTTGTTCTTCTGCAGATAGCCTGCTTTTTGCTTCGGTGCTTACAATTGCGTTTCTATCCTCGAAATAACAGGCCTTTAACTGTGGAATGTGGTCCTTATATAAATCTAATTCTTCAAGCTGAACATCAGGTAGTTTTTCCAGAATTGCATTGACCAATCTTCTGCCAACCGTTTTGCTGGACGACTGGGTTTCATCCTTTGAGTTAACCGTAATGTAAAGCAGTTTTTTCATTTGCACTTCACCTGTCAATACTTTATTAAAATAATATTCCCCCGAAAAATAAATATTATTAGTTGACAGGTGAATTGATGCAGGGAATTAAGTATGTAATAACTAAAATAGCCCCGGTAGAGTTTTCGTTGGGGCTTTCTGAATATCCCTATAAAACTGTGTAAATTTAAATATCAATACTCATCAGAAAACTAAAACACATAATTGGCAAGACCAAAGTTCCATCGGATATAAGTCTATCAATATCCATCAGAGAACTAAAACATCATGCTTAGTTTCTTTCATGTTTTTACCATATAAGTCTATCAATATCCATCAGAGAACTAAAACGTATCATGCCAAGTGACGATACAATCGCCAATATAAGTCTATCAATATCCATCAGAGAACTAAAACATACCACCGCATATTTCACATACAAGTTGTATATAAGTCTATCAATATCCATCAGAGAACTAAAACATTTGCACATGGGTGACGCTTTTTGTGATAATATAAGTCTATCAATATCCATCAGAGAACTAAAACCACCTGAAGCCAGACATATTAGTATCTTGAATATAAGTCTATCAATATCCATCAGAGAACTAAAACGGCTTCTGTCACGGTACTGGCTGCAAGTTGATATAAGTCTATCAATATCCATCAGAGAACTAAAACAACTGGCAGAATGAAAAAGACCCCACAATGATATAAGTCTATCAATATCCATCAGAGAACTAAAACCAGAAGTACGCATATACGCCTCGTCTGCCTATATAAGTCTATCAATATCCATCAGAGAACTAAAACCTTCCCATAATGAATCCACTTTTTGTCCAAATATAAGTCTATCAATATCCATCAGAGAACTAAAACGTATGGGGGTAGGCACAATCATTAATCAACATATAAGTCTATCAATATCCATCAGAGAACTAAAACGGGATGAAGCGTCAATACTGGAGAACGGTGATATAAGTCTATCAATATCCATCAGAGAACTAAAACTTATACGTCGTTTTGAGAATTGATAATTTAATATAAGTCTATCAATATCCATCAGAGAACTAAAACGTGATTAGCATGTAAATTTTATGCCCTTCAATATAAGTCTATCAATATCCATCAGAGAACTAAAACCTTAAATTTATAATATCATATTCCATTTAAAAATCAACCTATACTTCAATTAGCTCGCGTGGGGATAAAAAACATTCACTTGCCGTAAGATCGCCGACCAGGATTTCCATTGAATTGTATTGTTTTTCGGTTACTACCATTACCCTTACAGAACCTTCGGGCGGCAAGTTGTTTCGAAGGCGATTGGTATGTTTTCTGGCATCGTCATGATTGCGCGTAACACGGCTATAAACCGAAAATTGCAGCATTTGATATCCGTCTTTAATCAAAAATTTGCGGAAAGCGGCGTAATTTTTCCTTTGCTTTTTAGTCATAACGGGCAAATCAAAAAATACGAGTATTCTCATATTTCTGTTTACCATCTCTCTATTCCTCAAAATAAAGATCCTGGCGTATTATTTTCGGGAAAAGGATATATTTTGCGTTGTTTCTCTCTACAGCAGTTGAAAAGCTTTGAATATATTTTTCTACAGCATTTCGAATTCTCATTTTTTTACCGCCAAATTCCACCACATTATTAACGATAGCCGCAAGTTCATTTCTTTGCTGCCGTGTAAGTTCATTAAGCAGTTCTTCAAAATTGTCGGCGACCCATAAGTCAATAATCGGGCGGAAGGGTTCCATCAAATCATCTGCCAAATTAAACGGGTTTGATTCGTTAATATGATGAATACCCAAAACGCAATTAAAGCCATAGCCGCATAACGCCTTGCTTATAGATGAACGGATCACCGCGTAGCCATAGTTTAATGCGGCATTTGTAGCATCATCGTTCATTCTGATAAAATTGGAACCAAACAGGCACCTAAAATACATTTTGGCGGCAATGCCTTCACGGTTCCCGCTGTCGCCATCCACCACTTCCTCGGCCAATTCTCTCAAGCGCGCAGCATATTCGCTGTTGCAGCCGCAAAGTTCCAATACTTTAGCTTGATTTAAAACTTTATGCTTTACAATTCTGTCCCAAATGTTGTCTTTAAAATCCTGAGTTAGCGACAGCTGTTTTTTTATTACATTAAGCGGTCGATAGTGAGTGTTAAGGGGAAGCACAACCGACACGGGGTTGTGCTTCCCGTCACAAAGCAACAAATGGGCTCCGGAACTGGTAAGCGCGTTTAAACAAGGAATGGACATATATGTACGTTGGTTATCAACCACAACCGAATAAATATCTTCTATTGGGATTTGCTTTTCTCCCTCGGCTGTGGAAATAATAAGCCAGTTGTCTTTTACACTAAGTCTTTCTCCGAAATTAACGACAACGGTGCGGAACATTTAATTTCACCACCCAACCTTCCTAGAATATCGATATGGTATTTTTTGATTTCATCCTTTTTTGAAATTGTTATACATTTTCTTGGTTCTGTTGGACTGTTCCTTTTAGAATAATAAAGGCTTGCTTGGTTTATGTTGTAGACGCTTTTATAATACCCTTCAAACTTTATTTTTCCATCTTTATATATCCGAATATAATCATTCGGGAAAAGATACATAACATGGCTACAATAGTCTTCCGGTAGACGTTCTTTAATTATATACAATTTTTTGCCTTTGTGTTTTATGTCTACATACCTGATACCCCATATTCTTGTGTTGCCTTTATGGTCCTTATATACCTCAACGCAATAGTAATTTAATCCACCGAGTATTGAGTAATTATTTTCCGATATGGGTTTTTTGAAGAAATTAGATATCTTTCCGGAGATGATGGACACTTTATGAACCGGCTGCCCGGAATCCGTCCGGAATTCTGTCAGGCCATTTTCTTTTAAGTATTTTTCTACGGTATATTTGTCGTCTTTTCCCTCAAAAATTCTTTCAAGAGTAGATATAAGTGTCTTATCGCCGGTGTATAGCCTGTCTATATCCTTTTTGGTCAAAGAGCCGATTTCTTTTCTTAAAATTTTATAAGGTTCGGAATCAATTTCAACAACTCTTATGGGATTAGAATCGGCAATTTGCCCGCGGAATTTCTTTTCTTGTTTATGGGATGTAATCGGCATGTGGGGCTTTACAACAAAGCTTGAAAGGTCTTTATAATAATAATTTATGTTTTTTTGGAACAGTTCCTCGTCCTCGTCGTTAAAACGGATATCAACCTCTTCTGCAATATTAGGGAGATATGAGGGTACCCGTTCTGTTTTAGTTAATAAATTTTTTGAGTATTCCCTTGGAAAATTATAGTATTTTTGCATTTTGTCTAAACATTTTTCAAGATAGTTTTGATATTCGGGTACGGATTGGGATCTGTATTTTTTATAAATTTGCTGAAGTTTGAAATTGTCAGAAGCGATTTCAATATATGGTAGTGTAAGATTGGCCACGACAACTGCGTCAACAGCGTGATTCAGATAAGAGTCTCGGTTTTTATCTGGATTTCCCCAAGTTTTAGGATTAAGCCATAACTTCCTAAACTTTGAAGTCAATGCACCTTTAACCCCATAAACCGGTTGCCCGCTGTTGCCACTGAACACAAGGTTTTTGCTTAATAATGAAACAATATATTTTGTTATGGCACGGGTGTCATTAATGTTTCGGGATTTCCATTGTGACAACAATTCTTCGGCTTCTTTTCCGTATATGTTATCAAGCATCAAATACCTATACTTTCTTTCACTAATGTGGTTTTCTTTTCTGGTTCTCATTTCATTGGCTCTGGCTTTAAAAGCTGCTGCTTTTTCGGCGTCGAGATACATTAATGGCGTACGCTGGCCTTTTGCCTGATTTTCGACACTAAAAACAAGGGCTTTGTTGTTAAGGGTATTATCCAGTATTAAGGAAAATGGAACAATGTGATCTATTTCGTATTTTTTGTCCGTATTTTTCAATACGTCAGTCAGTTCCCCTAATGGTTTGCTGGAATATAAACATTTGCCCTCCTGCTCCTCGTATAGTTTATATCTTTCGAGCATAACAACAGTTACTTCTTCTACAGAAATGTTAAGTAATTCTGCGATTTTCTGCTTCGCTTTATCGTTTTTGATTTCGTTTTCCTTTTGAAGTTTCGCAATTCTTTCGCGTTCTACAAAGCTTGAGTTTAACTCACTTGCAACTTCAACGACAATAGTTTCCGGAGAGCCATACAACTCAATAATGGCATTAAGCACCTTTCGGGTTTCGTTTATGGCTCGGAAAACTACAGGATTCTGCTTAATATCTTCATCATCAATATGTTGCGGTAAAAGTTTAATACTACGTTTAGATTCATTTGCTTTCTCTTGGCTAAGCTGTTTCATCCTGTTTGCTTGAAAATTGCCATAGATATCGCCGCGTAAAAAAGCATGAATAGCGTCACACATATAGCGGTATCCGGCCCGTGCGGTTCCGCTTATTTTTTTAGAGGAAAACTCTTTAATAACTGCCGGCGACATAAAACCGAGCTTTTCAAGCTCGTTTTTTCTGTAGGAGGGTGTTTGGTATTTTGATAATACTTCGCCTATTTTATGCAGTTTTGAGGGCTTTTCGCAGTCAAATTGCTCTTCTGAAATCCAAATCTCCCAATCCTCGCCGGCTTTTTCAATACTGGCTTTTGCAATTTTTAGAAATCTAATTGCTTTGGCAAGTGCTTTGTCATCACTGTTATTGCTTTTTTGCAGCTCGAAATTATTTGCCTTAAGTATTCTTTTTACATCTGTTATTGTAAGATTGGCGTTTTTAAGCAAATGATCAACAAGCTGTTTAGCAACATCGGGTTTTAGATAATATTTTTCTGTATTTTTATCAATAAACCGGTATTGTGAAAGAATATTAATTACTGCAAAAACATCTGCTATTACGGTGCCTCTAAAACCTCTTTTGTCTTCCGGATAGAATGGACAGGAGCCAAGTGATTTAAGGAAGCCTGTGTATCTACGGAATTCGTCATTTTTGTCTCCAGGACCATCTTCAAAATTGCGCTGGGAAAATATAATTTTGTCTATTATATCAATGTTATTTTTAGTGAGACACGAATGATATTCAGCTTGCTTGTTAAGAATGATGCGGAGCTCGTCCTGTAGTAGGCTGCGGCGGATTAGCAAATAATTTTCTTTGCGAGAATTCCTGTTTCTAAATTCGATTTGCCCGGCTTCATTAACAAAGTTTTGGCTAATAAATTGAGAAACCGTTCTGCAGCCGCTTTTTCGGAACATGGATTCAAATTCGTTTGCAGCAACTCTATTGACAGATGTTTCATCATCGCTGTCAAGAGTATAATCATTTTCGTAAAAATCACGGTAGCCTCTGTGGTTACAGGTATGTATCATACATTTATATAACTCGGCTTTTGTTAATTTTTCAAAGACACCTTTTGCTTTTAAATAGTGAACATTTTGATCTTTTATTAACTCATATTCTTGCATTACACTTTCATCAAGGAATCCTATATAGGATAAATGCGACTTTAGCCATTCCTTTCTAAAATAGCGCCGTCGTATAAGTCTTCTGGCTCCACGGAAATGTCGACGTTCCTGACTTTTTCTGTTTTTGCCGTTGTCAAGCTCACCGGAGTCAAATATTCTTACACCGAAGTTTTCTAATTTTGAGTTTTTGGGACCGCCGGTAATCACAGCCCACCCTATTGAGCCGATGCCAATATCCAGCCCGATTCTGACCTTGTTTGCCATAAATATTCCTCCTTCTTTACACTTGACAATTTTATAATCATATTGTATTATAAGACTAAACTTGGAATTGCTTATGTATAAGTTTATCAATATCCATCAGAGGTAAACTTTATTGAAGGCTTATTATAAGTCTATCAATATCCATCAGCAGTTCTAAGATAAGGCATTATGCCGTGGGGTATGGCGGTATCCGACAAGCAATCCGCCTTTTTTTATTTTGCACGCAGTTTTCTGTGTGTTTTTTTTCAAAAGATAACATTAATTGACAAAATTATTGTATAATAAATAAATTGTTTGGTCAACCAAAACCTACCATTATTTAATATGGAATGCAAAGTAATACTCCATTTTTTTCAACAAATCGTAAACCTATAATGAAGACTATTAAGAACAACAAAATTAAAACACATCGCTTTTGCAATGCCGGGCGATGTGTTTTGCTATAATAAAGTGTAAAATGCCATGGTGGCGAAAAAACTGTACCGAGCGGATATTAGAGGAATTCTATAAACAAAAAACAAAAGGCACCAATAAAGGTGTCTTTTGTTGAAATAGCCTAATTAGTTTTGTTTAAAATTGCCCTTTTCTTTCTTTTGGCAAGGGATGTAAACAGAACAACTGATGAAAGAGATGCAAGCAGAATCATAACAGAAGACCTGAAGTCATCACCGGTATCAGGGTATATGTTTGTTTTTTTTGAAATGGCATTTATAGGATCATTAATCGCTTTTAATGCCGCATCAAGTTCTTCTTGTGTTACGTCTTCCTTTAATAACAGGACTTTAGCTTCGGAAATGGCCTTTTGCATGGCATTCCATGATTCGTCAGTATAATTGCTCTTTTGAATTATTTTGGCCTGCGTGAGGGAATCGGCAAGCTTTATCGGTGTTCACGCTGATTTTTGAAGCATTAAAGATATTGTAGCCTCTTCAAGTGCGTTGACAGCGTCGTCGATTTCCTTCTGGGACAGATGTGAATTCTCAGCTATCGCGGCAGCGGTGTCAGTAGCATTCTGTAGCGCGGCAATAGCTTCTGCGGGATACTGGCCGTTTCCGTCGCCTTCCACGGCATTGGATTTAAGATCTGTAAGAAAATAGGGGATAACTTTAAATCCGCGTGGACAAAAGAAAAACCCGCATTTAAGCGGGTTTCATTTTATACCTTATTCATCCAATTATGTTCGTTTAATATTGGGAATAGCTCTTTTACTTCCGAGGAAGTGATAATAAACAGTCGATTATCGTTAGTATATATATTCAATTTATTAATATAATCTGATTGAATTTTTTCAATATTTTGAATTAATACTTCTTCAATTACATAGGGCTTTGTATCCAATGATATAAATACAATACCATCGTCTGTAAAATAAATATTAGCATTTCTAACTGAATTTGCAGTGTTGATATTACCGTTAAATTTAAACCAAATATTTGATTTAATGTTTTTTTCTGCTTCATAATACCGCTTATTTAAAATGTTTTCGTATAATAAAAGAAAAATTAGAAGCATCAAATAAAACATCAATCCAGCAAAAATAGAAATCAACAAAGCATTCTCAAACTTTATATATTCCAAAACATAAAAAGTAACAATAGCAAAAAATATTCCGCAAAATGCAGATACAATAAATTTGCCTTTCACTTATTATCACTTTCTTTAATAATTTCTCCAATTTATTATGACAAAACCTGTCTCAAAAACAATTGCTGCCTTTTCGACAGGTTTTGAGCATGGCCCGCCCGGAGGGATTTGAACCCCCGACCTCTGGAATCGGAATCCATTGCGCTATCCAGCTGCGCCACGGGCGGATATATAAATTTTATGCGTCGCTAATTATATCATTTTAGGAGCGCAAAGTCAATTTATAAGCCAAAATAACTTTTTTATATTGTTTGCGAAAGCATTTGAAGTAATTGCATATTATTCTTGAAATATACAAGTAAATGTATTAAAATTTATGAAGTTAGCAACCCGTATAGTGGAGGATATATGCATGTTAAAGTATAGTGAAATGAACAAAGAACAGCTCCGCTCCGAACTTGAAGCTATTAAGCAGAGGTATGAGGATTTTTGCCGGCGCGGGCTTAAATTAGATATGTCCAGAGGTAAACCCTGCAAGGAGCAGCTTGATCTTAGCCTTGAGCTATTAAACATGGTTAACAGTGAAAATGGGTACAAGGACAGCTACGGAACCGACTGCCGCAATTATGGTTTGGTTGACGGGTTGCCCGAACTTAAAGCGCTTTTTGCTGAAATTCTTGAAGTACCAGCGGAAAATGTTATAGTAGGTGGAAATTCCTCCTTGAATTTAATGTTCGACACTGTACAGCAAGCCATGTTTAAAGGCCTGGGCGGACAACCTTGGTCGTCCCAAGGCAAGGTGAAGTTTGTGTGCCCTGCCCCGGGATACGACCGGCATTTTGCCATTTGCGAATATTTTGGAATAGAAATGATTACGGTGCAGAACAAACCCAACGGCCCGGATATTGATACCATATGTAAGCTGATTGAAGGCGATCCGGCTATTAAGGGAATTTGGTGCGTCCCCAAATACGAAAATCCAGAGGGATTTACATACTCTGATGAGGCAGTAAAAAGGCTCGCCGCAGTTAAACCGGCGGCACCTGATTTTAGGATTTTCTGGGACAATGCCTATGCCGTTCATGATTTGAATGATGAAGGGGACAAGCTGTTAAATATATACAAAGAGTGTTCCAAAAACGGCAATGAAGATATGGTTATAATGTTTACCTCCACCTCTAAAATAACTTTTGCGGGAGCGGGCGTGGCTGCAATGGCGGCAAGTTCCGCAAATATTTCCGAAATAAAGAAAAGGCTGACCATTCAGACTATAGGCCCTGATAAGATAAATCAGTTAAGACATATTAGGATGTTTAAAAACCTGGATGACATTAAGGCCCATATGAAGCGCCACGCGCAGATTATCAAGCCTAAATTTGAAACGGTGTTAAGAATATTCGACCAGGAGCTAGGGGATACCGGTATTGCACATTGGACCAAACCCAATGGCGGATATTTTATTAGCCTGTGGGTTTTAAGCGGCTGTGCGTCCCGTGTCACCGAGTTGTGCAAACAGGCAGGTTTGGTGGTAACCCCTGCGGGGGCGACATATCCGTATGGGAAAGACCCTGACGACAGCAACATTAGAATTGCACCCACCTTCCCGGATATTTCTGAACTTGCGGCTGCCACAGAACTGTTATGTATTTGTGTTAAATATGCCGCACTTGAAAAGATGATTTAAATTTATTAATTCCGCAGCAAAAATTTTGGCTTTTCATTGACTTTACTGTTCAAAACTAATATAATTAAACAGCGTTAGTCTGGATATGTTTTAGTAAATTTGAACACATATCCGTTAAGCAATGCAAACTGTTCAGATAAAGAAAAATGGAGGACTTGGCCGATGAAGAGAGTAGGCAAACCGGTTTTTTTTATAGTAGCCATACTGATCATTGCGCTGACCTATGCCGCCTTTTTTGGAGTGTATAACTACTACGGCGACATTAAAAAGGTTTATATAAAAGGCGCTGACGAAATCCGCTGGGGTATAGATATCAGCGGCGGTGTTGAAGCTATTTTTGTGCCGGACATTGATAAAAGCCAGATAACCGATGAAAATATGGCGGCTGCTAAAGAAAAAATCGAAACCCGGTTAGTAAACCTTAATATCACAGATAGCGAAGTTTATACGGATAATAGCAATAAACAGGTAATAGTCCGCTTCCCATGGAAACCTGGTGAGAGCAAATTCGATCCCGCTGAGGCGGTCCAGGAATTGGGTGAGACCGCAATGCTTACCTTCTACGGTGGTACAACCAGGGATGATTTAATACTTGAGGGCTCTAAGGACGTGGCGAGAGCTTATCCCGGGGTAGATGAAAATGGCAGATATATTGTACACCTTGAACTGACAAGTTCTGGCGCTGCCAAATTTGCAGAAGCTACACAGAAATATTATGGAAAGCAAATATCCATCTGGATGGACGACCAGATGATTTCCGCTCCGACGGTAAACGCTGTTATTACCGAAGGCAAATGTTATATTGAAGGAATGGCAAATGCCGAGGAGGCGACAAAACTCGCAAACAAAATTAATGCCGGTTCGCTTCCCTTTGCATTAAATGTCGATGATTCAAAACTTCAGATAATTAGCCCCACACTGGGTGCCCAGGCGTTAAATGTAATGTTAGTCGCCGGTATAGTTGCGCTGATACTTGTATGCCTGCTGATGATATTAAGATACCGCCTGCCCGGAGCGATAGCAAGTATTGCGCTTATAGGCCAGGTCGGTGGAATGATAGCCTGTGTTTCCGGTTTTTTCCCCAATTTCCCCAGCTTTACGCTTACCATACCCGGTATTGCGGGTATAATCCTCTCGATTGGTATGGGTGTTGACGCAAACGTTATCACATCCGAACATATCAAGGAGGAACTCCGTAAGGGCAAGACAATCGACGGTGCTATTGATTCGGGATATGAAACCGGCTGGAGTGCTATATTAGACGGAAATATTACGGTTATAATTGTATCAATCATATTGATGGGCGCATTCGGGTCTCCGAACAGCTTAACCTATAAAATGATTGCTTGGATTATGAACTTCTTTAGTTCCTCGATAACCGGCTCAATATACTCGTTCGGCTACACACTTTTAATGGGCGTTATATTCAACTTTGTAATGGGTGTTACCGCGTCCCGCCTGATGTTAAAGAGCATATCAAGGTTCAAGGCATTCCGCAAGCCGTGGCTGTATGGAGGTGCCAAGAATGCGTAAGAATATAAATTTTGTTGGTAATATAAAGAAGTACTTAATTTGTTCGGCGATGATTTTTATTATCGGCATAATATTCATGTTTGTTTTCGGGGTTAATCTCGATATCAACTTTAAAGGCGGCACAAGGTTTACCTACACCTTTGAGAATGAGCTTTCCCTTAATGATGCCGATACCGTGATTGAAGAAACGATAGGAAAGCCGGTTGATGTTATAGAAAGCACGGATATAACCGGTGCTTCAAAGAAGCTAATAATTACTCTTGCGGCAGATGAGGCGGTGTCCACAGAGATTCAAAAGTCGCTCACCGAGGCGCTTCAGGAAAAATTCCCCGATAATAATATTCAGCTTGGAGACTCTAACACCGTAAATCCCCTTTTGGCAAAGAGCTTTTTTGCCAAAAGTATTGCCGCAGTACTGCTTGCAAGTATTTTAGTTATAATTTATATTGGAATCAGGTTTAGAAGAATCGGTGGTATTTCCGCCGGAATCATGGCCTGGGTTGCGCTGTTCCATGATATACTGGTTGCTTTTTTTACCTGTGTGATTTTCAAATTGCAGATAGACGCAAACTTTATGGCGGTCGTGTTGACAATTCTTGGTTATTCGCTGAATGATACTATTGTTATCTATGACCGAATCAGGGACAACCGCAAAAAGGATACCAAAACACCGATTGGAGAGCTTGTTAATTTAAGTATTAATCAGACTTTAGGCAGAACACTGATGACCTCGGTTGCTACCCTTATTGCAATGCTGACAGTAATAGTGGTTGCAGAAATATACGGATTGACGACTCTCCGCAGCTTTGCTATTCCAATGGCGTTGGGCATTATTTCCGGTTCGTATTCGACCATTTGTTTAACCGGTCCGCTGTGGGTCAAGTGGATAGAATTCAAAGATAAAAGAGAACGTGCCAAAGGACGTAAAAATAAAAAGAAATAAAATATGCGGGGTAGTGGCGTCTACCCCGCATAATTTTCATTTAAGTTTTAAGTTTAATATTTCTTCGGTCATGGAAATAAAGTCTTTTAACGCTTTATATTGGTTTGGGTTCCCGTTTGTAAGTTCTTCGAGGCTTGAGTACTTTGGCATGGATTTCGTTGGGACAAGCTTCATGCGTGTTTCGCACAATTGCATTTCGCCCAATGAAAGTTGCTGGTATATGGAATTGTCAAACATAAATATCGATTCGTCTACTGAATACAACTGGCATAAAATCCTGATGATCCTATATACAGATAAATAAAGAAAATTCTGTACTTCGGTTTTTAACTCTTCGTTTTGCAGGCGGCATATTAAATCGTTTACAATATCCAACACACATGCTAGCAGGCGCTGTGGACTTGTATGTATAGTATCATCGCTATTTTTATCAGTAAAAGGGCATGTGTCATGCCCGAGAAGATAGTCACAACTAACACCGTAATAATCAGCAGCTTTTATTAAAAAATCGAGCCCGCATTCCCTTATTCCTCTTTCATAGTGGGAAAGGAGTGCCTGGGATATTCCAAGATTGGCAGCGGCATTTTTTTGTGATATCCCCCTTTCTTTGCGCAGCGCCGATATGGTTTTGGAAAACTTATTGCTCACACAGACCCACCTCATTTTATCTGTTATCCAATATTATATTAAAAATTTTTCAATAAGTATATAGATATTTTGTACAAAATGTTGACACTAAGTTAGGAGGAAAGTTCCATTTGAAAAGTTTGAAGGTGCATCTGCTGAGGCATGGTTTAACAGACGGCAATAAAAACGGTCAATATATCGGTGTAACTGATCTGCCACTAAACAAAGAAGGTATTGAAGAGTTAAACTGGCTTAAAATAAATGCAGTCTACCCCGATGTACGTATAGGATTTGTAAGCCCTCTGCTGCGTTGCCGGCAGTCAATGGAGATTTTGTATCCGGATATTAATCCGATAGTGGTAGATAACCTTAGGGAATATAATTTTGGGCGGTTTGAAGGCAAAACCGCACACGAGCTTGAAAAGGACGCAGACTTTATTAAATGGACCTCCGGAAAAGCCGATTCGCCGCCCGGCGGTGAGCCGGGAAGGGATTTCAAAATCAGGACCTGCTTGGCACTTAACCAGGTTGTAAATCATTTACTGTCTTCTGGGGAAAATGAAGGAGTTGTTATTACCCATGGCGGGGTGATTGCCAGTATTCTCTCAGCCTGCGCAGTGCCCCGAAAGCCGATTTTCAGATGGCTGTGCCAAAACGGCAGGGGGTATACTGTAAGAATCCTGCCATCTCTCTACCAGCGCAGCGGGTTAATTGAGGTAATTGAGGAAATACCCTTTGGCGGTTAAGCTATATATAGTTTAGAAATGAAAAGGAATTATCGGTTTATTCGATAATTCCTTTTTCTCTATATTCCTTCCATACCGTTTCAAACACCCCACCCGGGGTGGGAAGAGGACGCACCTTTCTCCACGTGTATTCAACAGTTTTGTCCTTGCTGTCAAACTTTACTTCCTGTATAAGCCCATCAAATTCACCTGTGTCCTCGCTGAAACGGAAAAACTCATCGAGCCCCTCTGGCAGGGTTCCTGATTTATCGTAGTAAATAGCAGAACCTCTAGATTTGCCACCATTATCAATGTAATTCAAAAAGGCGCTGAGATATACATATTGGCTAATTAATGTTTCTTTCAGCCTGAAAGCGTCGGCAAGGGAATCTGGTAAAGCAACGCTTATTTTGGTGTTAAAATTTTTAAGCAGTTCTTTAATTTCCCGCAGTGCAATTTGTATTTTTTCTTTATTTCTAACTGCAGAGCCTGCCTGGCTCATTAAGCCTGTTGCCCATTTATAGTATTTGTCTACATTGTTTTCGCTGCCAGATATATCTTGAATCAGTTTTATGTATTCTTTTACTTTTGGCTCGGCAAGGTTTTTGAAAATCTCTAATTTCAAAGGCTTACCTTTACCTTTGGCAGATATATACTGGGCAGCCCTTAATGACCCAACCTGTCCTGAATTTAAAGCGCTGCCGCCCGGGCGGTATACTCCGTGGGTTCCCGCAACCTCACCCGCGGCAAAGAATCCCTTAATATTGGTCTGCCACCATACATCGACTGCAAGTCCGCCATTGTTATGCTGCGCACAAAGCGCTATTTCAAGCATATCTTTGGCAAGATCAACGCCTTTGCTTAAAAATAAATCATACGCAAGGCTGTTCATATGAAGCAGCCGTTCAATGGGTGTTGACTGCAGGGAGGCGGTGTCCAATAAATATTTAGCCGCCTCTTTGCTGAGTTTGTTAAAATCAATATTTTTTATTCCAAAAGGATTGCTTCTAAAGTCAAGGTATACCCGCCGGCCTCTGAGGTTTTCGCGGAAGACTAATAAATCAATTATCGAAGAGCCATTCAAAATTTTACGGCTGTCAAACGGCCACTGATATCCCTTTAAAAATATGGTTGACAGGCATTGATATATATCTTTGAAATATTCACCTAAAAATTCATATTGGTTGCCGTCGTTGTCGACCGATATAAAGCGGGGAAGCACCTGCATATAGCTTCCCGATACATTCCATCTTGGATTAACTGATGCAAGGCCGTACTGCCATTCGGTAAGGTTTCTCCCCATAACCCCCGCCTCAAACGCAACCCCGTTGCTGCCCTTGTGTTCCATGGGATAAACCGAGTCGGCGTACATTCCGGCAGGGCCGCCCGTTGCATAAATTATGTTTTTGCAGTTAAAAAGCATAAATCGGCGATTTGGGTCCTCTGTCATATTCAGGTTCAGAGCCAGCAGCCCAACGGCCTTTTCATTGTCAGTTATTATGGCAATTACCAGATAACCATCAAAGATTTTAATATTAAGCTCTTCACAACTTTTCTGTAGCGCCTGTGTCATCAGTTTTGAAGTCAGCGGTCCGCAAGAGGTGGCGCGGGACCTTGAATCGTGGTCGGTTTTATAACCGACATACTCGCCGTATTTGTTGGTAGGGAAGGGCACACCAAGCTCACAAAGGTTGTAAAAACATCGGGCAGATAAAGCGGCTTCGGTAAGAGCAATATCACCGTCCATGCATTTGCCGCCAAATAAATCCTTTGCCATACCAAACACCGAGTCGGGAATATCACCGCTTAAAGTAAGCTTGTAATAGGTTTGCTTGTCCGAACCAGTGTTTCTTGATGTGCCCATGTTTATTCCTTCGGTTACAATGGCAATATCCTGCTGTCCATGTCTTTTAAGTTGCAAGGCGGCGTTAAAACCCGCAGCGCCGCTTCCCACAACGGCAGTGTTTAATGATACAACCTCTATTTTTAGGTTATCTATCTGAATAAAATTCCGTTCCATTACAGCCTCCTGATATGAAATCCTCCGTCTACATCGATGGACTGACCAGTAGTATATGAAAGCTTACCGCTACACAACACAGACACTGCGTTGGCAATATCCTCCGGCAGCCCCCAGCGTTTTATGGGAAGAAGCCCCTCGTCAATTAACTTATCGTATTTTTCCTTAACGGTGCTAGTCATGCCGGTTTTAATTATTCCTGGCCGGATTTCGTTAACAAGAATACCCTCATTTGCCAGTCGGTCGGCAAACAGTTTGGTAATCATTGAAACACCGGCCTTGGAAATACAATATTCCCCGCGGTTTATTGAGCTTGTGTATGCAGAAATTGAAGAAATATTAACTATGGTGCCCCTGATTTTATCATCAGCGGGTTGGGAAAGCATTTGCTTTGCCACAAGTTGGGTTAAAAAGAGGGTACCTTTTGTATTTATTTCCATTACCTTATCATAACTTTCCTCGGTCATTTCAAGAATATCTGCGCGCACGGTGGGTGCGATACCTGCCACATTGATAAGCGCATCTATTCTTCCATAGTTTTCAACCGCAACATCGACTACTTTTTTTCTGTCTTCTGCACTTGCAATGCTGCCTTCAAAATATATGACATTTTTAAGTGTGCCAAACATCTCGCTGGCCAAGGATTTTTGGATAACATCCATAGCTACAATCAAAAAGCCGTCCTTTAAAAGCTGCTTTACACAGGCATACCCGATACCCCCCGCTGCTCCGGTTATCAGTGCGCACTTTGGCATTTAATCTTCTCCTTTTTTTATACAAAATTTATTGTATATTGGCAGGTACACCTCGCTGTCTTTAACCACGCAGCCTGGTGTGCCTCCGTTTCGCATAATCTGTGTGCATTTGCTGCAGGCAATACAACATTTTTCCCTTTTTAGTCTGCCTTTAAAAATATCATTGGCAAAATCGGGATATGCCAGAATCATGCGGCCAAACCCTGCCAGGGCGAATCCTCCGTCTTCTATAAAGCCTGCTGCAACGTTAGGTGAGACGGTGCCAAGAAAGGTAAGCCCGGAGGCCACCATTTTGACTTCGGGAACGGCCTTTTGTATAAGTCTTGTGCCATTTAGCATGCGAGCTACACCCTCAAGTGGGTATTCCTCTGCTTTGTATCCGCCGACAGCGAAGGGACGGTTGACGTGGGGGTTATAATAGGGATTCCCCATTGTTATGTTAAGCAGTTTTACCCCCATGTCTCTAAGTTTTTGTATAAGTAATATAGGTTCGGTAAAATCAGGGATTAAACCACTCTCCGGATTTACTCCAAAACCATAAGGATATTCAAAACCGTCGTACACATTCAGTCTTGAAGTGACCAGAAAACCCGAACGGCAGCTTTGCATTGCGCCCTGTATGCTTTCAACAATCATACGGGTGCGGTTTTCAAAACTGCCTCCGTACCTGCCGGTTCGGTTATAGGCTGAAAGCAGTTCGTTTAAAAGATATCTGTGGCAGCATTTTATGTCAACACCGTCAAAGCCTGATTCCTGCGCTAAAACTGCTGCATTGATTAAATTTTCTTTGACAGTGTCGAGCTGTTCGTCAGTAATAATCCTGTCTGAAGAAATGGGCTTATTAGCTTCCAGAATCGGGTGGTTATAGGCGATAATTTCTCGGGGTTTGCTGTATCTGCCCGAGTGGGTGGCCTGCATTATAACAACCGGTTCAAATCCGTTTGCTTTAAAGCCGGTTTGTTTAATTTCTTCGACCAAATGTTTAAAGCTGTCAATATTATTCTTGTTTATGCAAAGCTGCCTGGGATTAGCTTTGGCATCGGGCTGAACCGCTACTGCCTCCAGCCAGATAAGACCGGCTCCACCCGCGGCCAATCTGCGGTATTTGCGCAGGGTTAGCTCTCCTGGTCTTCCGTCATAGGTGCCGTCGCACCCTTCCATTGGCTGGCAGACTAATCGGTTGGCAATTGTCTTGCCGCCGACCTGTACAGGGGAAGATAAAACGTTAATATTTTGTGAAAATTTTAATGGCTGCTGCAATTCGTTATTCTGAACAAGGAAATCTTCGGTATTTAAATAAACCTTTCTCTGCATTAAATATCACCTGCCTTAATTTTACTATACAGCAACATAAATACAATTAAAATATTGCTGCAAATTATGTAAATATTGCTCTATTTATGTTATAATGGCCTAAATATTATGCAAAAGTTGTGATAAAATGAGGCAGGATATTGTTGAACATATTTACTATTCAAACAGCATTGAGGATATAAAAGTTCATTCACACAACTGCTGCCAAATTGTATTCCTTAAAAAAGGAAAAATTAATTTGACCGTCGGTACAAAGGTATACGCTGCGAATGCCCCCTGCATATTTTTTGTCAGCAATCTTGAAAACCACGCTGTATATGTTGAAAGCCATGAATACGAAAGGTATTGTGCTTATATTAACCATCAGGCAGGTTTGTCCGCCGTAGACCAACCCCTTTTTGCGATTCTTGAAAACCGGCCGGAGGGCTTTGAGCATGTGCTGGATGTGTCACCAATAAAAGATGATGTTCAGTGGATATTTGAAAAGTTGCTGGCAGAAAAGCAAAAGGGGCTGCCTCTTTCGCAGCGGGCGGGCAACATGCTTATTATGTATTTACTTATAACAATTTACAGATATTCTCCAAAAATGTTTCAAAATCCTACTCATACGGTTTCGGTTGTATCGGAAATCCAACGGTATATAGGAAAAAATTATATGAAAGATATATCCCTTGACCTGCTTGCGAAAAAATATCACCTTAGCAGGTATTACCTGTCGCATTTATTCAAAAAAACTACCGGATATGCGCCAATTGAATATTTAAATATGTATAGGCTTGCACTCGCCAGAAATCTGTTGATTGAAAGCGAGCTTACGGTATCTGAAATATGCGGAAAAACCGGGTTTTCGGATTTGAGCAACTTTTCCCGCAGCTTTAAAAACCGGTTTGGAAGTTCGCCTACAGCCTACCGCAAAAAATTCAAACTATAGACCTTTTTAATCACAATCCATATGATATAAGGGAAGCTTTATGCCTTTTGCGGGGGAAACCATATGTACCGATACAATTATTTAAAAGAAAAGACCTTTGTTGAGCATTTGAGCGACTACATTGGCGAGACCGTAACCATTCATACCACCGCTTCGGGCAGCAACAGCAGTTTTACCGGAGTTTTGCTTAAGGTTAACAGCTCATACATTAGGCTGCTTACCGCTTTCGGACCGGCATCCGATTGCCGCGCCGGCCGCTGCCGTGGGTGTGCTAAATCCAATTGCAGGTATTCGGGTTATTACACAAGCACCGATTACATGTCGAGTGTTGCTGATATACCCATAGACCAGATTGTTTCGTTGGTTCACAACAAAATATAGGCTTATTTGCCCAATAATTTTTAATATGTCAAAATGTACATGTTGTACATATTATGTATTGGGTGCACCTAGTAAAAAAATAATGGAGAATGAAAAGATGCGAAACTTTACAGGAGAGTCTTTAAGGGAACATCTTTGCGACTTTATAGGTGAAACTGTTACCATCTTTACCGAGAGCGGAGGCCAGTCGGGCTGCGGATTTACAGGTGTTGTTCTTGATGTTAACAAATGCTTTGTAAGGCTGATTACCCGAATCGGACCGGCTCCGTCCTGCGCACTTGGCAATGCCTGTGAGGGCTGCCGCTTGAGAGGCAGCAGCTTTAACCGCGACAGAGGGGCCTGCGGCTGCAATTTCGTAGGTTCCGTTGTAGATATCCCGATTGACCAGATTGTAGCCTTCGTACACAACGCAGTATAAGCTGCAAAATTTGGATGGGAGATTCTGTTTACATCACAGGTCCGATTAAATACACAAAACTTTTCATACCCCCTAATGCAGGCAGGGGGTATGTTTTTATTTGTAAAGGCAAAAGGTAAGGAAGTATTGTACAAAAAATATTGTATAATACTACTTGCTTTTTATAGATTAAAAATAAAGTAAAAAGCTTGACAATTTCACTTTAATATATTATCATACTAATGTATTAGCAGGGTAAATTATATGGAGGGTAAAAAATGAAAAAAATATTGGCTTTAATTATGTGTTTAATTTTTGGCGTTGGGCTTGTGGGCTGCAACACTGGAAGCACTACCAGCCAAACCAGCCAGAATAACAGTAATGAACTTACTGGGTGGGAATACATAAAATCCAAAGGCACTTTAGTTGTAGGTCTCGATGACACTTTTGCGCCGATGGGTTTCCGCGATTCAGAAGGTAATTTGGTAGGTTTTGATATTGACCTTGCCAAAGCGGTGGGAGAGGTTCTGGGTATTAATATTCAGTTCCAGCCGATTGATTGGAATGCAAAAGAAATGGAGCTTTCATCTAAGAGAATTGACTGCATTTGGAACGGTATGTCGGCCACACCCGAGAGGCAGCAAAAGCTTTCCCTTACCAAAAAATATTTAAATAATAGAATTGTTATTATGTCTTTTAAAGATTCGGTTAACATCAAATCGGTCGATATGCTTGCAGATGTAAAGATTGGCACACAAGCGGACAGCGCCGCTCTTGAGACTATGCAAAATCATGCAGCGTATGACAGCTTTAAGGATAACATTACTGAGTACAACACATACGATGAAGCAATTATGGATATGCAGGCAGGAAGAATTGACTGCATAGTAGTTGACGAAGTACTGGGCGAGTATAAGAATACAAAACTCGAGCAGAAAATGCATTTGAGCGATTTTAATTTCGGCGATGACTATTATGCAATCGGATGCCGCAAAGGTGAAACCGACCTTGTCGAAAAGCTTAACGATGCAATTAAGACACTTATTGACAACGGCAAGGCTGCCGATATCAGCAACAAATGGTTTGGTCGCAATATAGTTATTCTTGAAGATTACGACAATTAGTATTATAATTAACCTATTGTGAAAACTTTAAGCGTACAGGCTTTTTGCCTGTACGCTTAAATATGGATTTAGGGGATTTTAATGGCTGACTTTATTTCAAGCATAATTTCGAGTTTTGATTATATAAAAGAAATCTTGCCTGCGTTGCTAGAGGGGACCCAGTTTACGGTAAAGCTTTTTGCGCTGACTTTGCTGTTATCCATCCCCCTGGGGCTGCCTTTTGCACTGGGCAGTATCAGCAAGTTCTGGCCCATAAAAATAATCTGTAAAACCTACATCTGGCTTTTCAGGGGGACCCCCCTTATGCTTCAGCTTTTTTTCTTTTATTTTTTCCTCCCCATAGCAATGGATGTAAGGCTTGACAGTTTCACAACCGCGGTGATAACCTTTGTGTTAAATTATGCCGCTTATTTTGCAGAGATTTACCGCGCTGGAATCGAAAGCATTGATAGGGGGCAGCACGAGGCAGCAAGGTCCCTCGGTGTTTCCAAAACCCGCACAATGTTTGACATTATCCTCCCCCAGACAATAAAGCGCGTTTTGCCCCCCGTTTCAAACGAGGCTATTACATTAGTAAAAGATACCGCGCTGGTTTCCGCCATTGGTGTAGGTGAACTGCTTAAGGCCGCAAGGGGTGCGGTAAACCGCGATGTTAATGTCACTGCTTATGCGATAGCTGCTGCGATATACTTGGTTCTTACCTTTGTGCTGACCTTGATTTCGCGCTGGCTAGAAAAGCACTTTTCAAAGTATGAAGCGAGGGGGGATTAGGTTTGGGATACATTTTGCAGATGAAAAACATAGTCAAAAGGTTCGGGGAATGCTATGCCCTCAACGGTGTGGACCTTTATGTCGCCAAAGGTGAAACGGTGGCAATAATTGGCCCCTCTGGCTCTGGGAAAAGCACGCTTTTAAGGTGTGTAAACCGGCTTGAGAAGGTAACCAGCGGTGAGATAATAATTAATGGACAAACCCTTGTATACACCGACAAGAATGGCCATGCAATTTATCCCAAGGACAAGCAAGTTCGGCAAATCTGCGCGGAAACAGGCATGGTGTTCCAGCACTTTAACCTGTTTAACCATATGACCTGCCTCCAAAATATTTGCTATGCTCCTATTAAGGTTAAAAGGGAAAATAAGGATAAGGCTATAGAGCGGGCGCGTGAGCTGTTGAAACTGGTGGGTCTGCCCGAAAAGGAAAACGCCTATCCAGCCCAGTTATCAGGCGGGCAGAAACAGAGAATTGCGATTGCAAGAGGGCTTGCAATGAACCCGTCCATTATGTTGTTCGATGAACCCACCAGCGCCCTTGACCCAGAAATTACCGGCGAAGTCCTGAATGTAATGCGTAATCTTGCAAAATCCAAGATAACCATGCTTGTTGTAACCCACGAAATGGGATTTGCAAGGGAAGTGGCCGACCGCGTAATTTTTATGGACCAGGGACGCATTGCAGAGCAGGGCGCTCCTGAAGAGATTTTCAATAATCCAAAAAGCGAAAGGCTGCAAAACTTTTTAAAGTCAATTTTAAAGATATAATAAAACACGCTTTAATGCGTGTTTTATTTTGTTATGCATCCTCTTCCTTTACGTTTGTTTTTTATGGCTTTAATGCCGCAAAAGACTTCTCTTATCCCAAGAAAAGTTATTCCGGCTGCAAATATTTTGGAAAGCATGTCGCCGCCAATGATATCGGCAAGCCACGACCCTACAAATGCGCCCAAGATTCCGAATGTTGATGAAGTGAGGATCTTTTTAATTTCTAATTGCTTTTTCACTGAATAGATAATTATTGCTATAATGCCGCAGGGGATAAAAAAAATAAGATTTATGCCTTGCGCTTTGAGTTGTTCGACTCCTGCAAAAAGGGTAAGGTACAAAAGCAGAACTCCGCCTCCGCCCAATCCCATTGCACCTGCCGCACCCGAAAGTATTCCGGCAAGCAGGGTTATAAGCCAGTTCATCTTAACAGCAGGCGGATGCCTGCAAAAATTATGAATATTCCGAATAGAATGCGCAAAATGGGCGTGGATATTCTGCTTAGAATCCAGGTTCCGGCTAAGGCGCCGATTATGCCTCCCGGAAGGTAAATTAATGCATCCTGCAAATTAACCCTGCCGGACTGAAGATATAGATAGGAGCTAAATATAGACAGCGGAAGTATAATGCCAACCGAATTGGCGTGGGCCTTTTTGGGATTAAGGCCTGCGCCGCGAAGCAATGGTACCGCCAGCATTCCGCCGCCAGCGCCAAGCAAACCATTTATGATACCTACGGCCAATCCTCCAAGCGTTAAGAACAATGATTTTTTGATTTTAGACTGCATAAAACACTATCCTTTATTGAGTGTTTATTGCTTATTGTTTGCAGTAACAAACATAAATATTAAAAGCCTTTACGGGACTAATATCCTGTAAAGGCTTTTATATACTAAATTTGTGTATTTATTTGTTTAAAGCTTCTTCCACGGCAACGGCGCAGGCGACTGTTGCACCGACCATGGGGTTGTTACCCATTCCGATAAGCCCCATCATCTCTACGTGGGCTGGAACAGAGGAAGAACCGGCAAACTGAGCATCTCCGTGCATTCTGCCCATAGAATCGGTAAGACCGTATGAAGCAGGGCCGGCAGCTATATTGTCAGGATGCAAAGTGCGGCCGGTTCCGCCGCCAGAAGCGACCGAGAAGTACTGTTTCCCGTTTTCCTGGCACCATTTTTTATATGTGCCTGCGACAAGGTGCTGGAATCTTGTGGGGTTGGTAGAGTTGCCGGTAATGGAAACATCTACATTTTGATGCTTCATTATAGCAACGCCTTCGAGTACATCATTTGCGCCAAAGCAGAGCACTTTAGCCCTTTCGCCGTCAGAAAATGCCTTTGTTTCAATTACCTTTAATTCATCGTTATAAAAATCATATTCGGTTTTTACGTATGTAAATCCGTTAATTCTTGAAATTATATATGCGGCATCCTTGCCTAAACCGTTGAGTATAACTTTAAGTGGTTCTTTGCGGACCTTGTTTGCTGTGCGGGCAATTCCGATTGCACCTTCAGCAGCGGCAAAAGATTCATGCCCCGCAAGGAAGCAGAAGCATTTGGTGTTTTCATTAAGCAGCATGGCGCCGAGATTGCCATGGCCCAGGCCGACTTTTCTTTGCTCGGCAACCGAACCGGGTACGCAGAATGCCTGAAGCCCGATACCAATTGCAGCGGCAGCGTCGGAGGCGTTTTTTACCTCTTTTTTAAGGGCAATGGCAACGCCCAAAGTATACGCCCATACTGCGTTTTCAAATGCAATGGGCTGCACACCTTTGACTATTTTTTCAACATCTATACCCTTTGACAGGCAAAGGTCACGGGCGGCCTCGAGACTTTGGAGCCCATATTCAGCGAGGCATTTTTCTATTTTGGCAAGTCTTCTTTCTTTACCTTCAAATCTCATATCGTTAGCCATATTAAGTTATTTCCTCCTTTAACTTACTCGATTATTCTTCACGAGGGTCAATGTATTTGGCTGCATTTTCAAATCGGCCATATGTTCCGATATTCTTTTTGAAAGCCTCGCCGGGGTCAACGCCGTGGCGGATATCCTCCAACATTTTGCCAAGGCGTACAAACTGATATCCTATAACCTCGTCATTTTCATCAAGTGCCATTTTAAGTACATAGCCTTCAGCCATTTCGAGATAACGTGGGCCTTTGGCGCGGGTGGAATACATGGTTCCAACCTGTGAACGAAGGCCTTTTCCCAAATCTTCAAGACCGGCTCCCACAGGCAGACCGTCCTCGGAAAAAGCCGATTGGGTACGCCCGTAAACAAACTGCAGGAAAATTTCGCGCATGGCAACGTTAATAGCATCGCAGACAAGGTCGGTATTCATGCACTCAAGCAGTGTCTTGCCCGGAAGAATTTCGGCTGCCATTGCGGCAGAATGGGTCATTCCTGAACAGCCGACAGTTTCAACAAGGGCTTCTTCTACAATACCGTTTTTGACATTCAATGTCAGCTTACAGGTGCCTTGCTGGGGTGCACACCAGCCCACGCCGTGGGAAAGGCCGGAAATGTCCTTGATCTCATAGGCTTTAACCCATTTGCCTTCTTCGGGGATAGGAGCAGGGCCATGATGGGGGCCTTTTGCGACTTTACACATTTTTTCTACTTCATGAAAATAATTCATATAGGAGCTCCTTTCGGTTAATATGCTGAAATTTTGCCTAAAGGTTACAACAAGACAGGATTATTATATAATATCTTAATCATCAAAGACAAGCATAGAATGACAATATTGTATATTTTTTAACAATTAAATAAAATTTGTTTAGTATAGAAGTATAATGTGATAAATTTGTCATATATATATAAAAAATTTTTTGTTTTTTTGTAAATTATTTTGACAAATTAGAAAAATATAGTTGACAACCTATCCAAGATATGGTAACATTATCAAAAAATATGAAAGGAATGGTGGAGTTGAAAAGAATAAGAAAAATTTTAGTGGCGTTTTTTACCGTGATTCTGCTTTTTACCTCGAATTTTTACGGAAAAGCAGAAAGCGGGGTAGACGTGGTAATGTGGTGTTTCCATGGATACCATACCTTCAATGACCATGTACTAATCGGAGGTGTAGGAGATTACGGGGCAAACAAGCAATATTATTGGATCCATACTGCCCAAATGGACAATTATCTGGAAGAGCGTGTCCGTACTGCGATTTACAACTGGATTTATACTACAAGCAATCCCCCATATGTAACGACCCCTATATCTTTCAGGGAGACAACCAGCCAAGCTGTCAGTGTCGCGGATTTTTACCAGGTAGACATTCCGGATGACGACGTTTTTGCTTATACCAACCTTTATTTTGGTGGCGAGATTAAAAACCCGATAAATTATAACTGGGCGTGGGCTTTCATAGGACTGGACTATTTTAACATTTACAATTACTATGGCGTTAATAACAGGGGTTTCCAAGGAGTTGCTGCACATGAATTTGGTCATGCAATGGGCTTGTGCCATACATATGACGTAACCAGTGTAATGTGTATGATAGGCGACGGCAGGCAGGTATCAACCCCTTCGGCAAAGGACTGCTATGCCATTAATCACCTTTACGCTTAATCCTTTTAAAGGAGGATAGAAAATGAAAAAAATTATTTTTTACACAATATTTGTTCTTGTTTTTGCGCTTGCGCTAGCCGCCTGTTCAGGCGGAACAAACCAAGCCGATACAGAATTGTTAGGGCCTGAGACCGCCCAAGGAGAGGACAAAACCGTAAAGATAGAAAACAAGGTTGAAATCGATGGCAAGATAATTCAAACTGCGAAGTCTTCGATGGATTCAGCTGTCACATACAATGATATTGCCACGCTTTTTGATAAGTCAGAAGCGGTAATCCGCGGCGTGGTTGAGAATGTGGAGTACTTTTACGTAGAGAATTTTACCATAGGGCTTACTAAAATGGATATCAAAGTCCTTGAAGTATTGGATGGCAATCTTAATGTGGGCGATAAAATAAGCGCTTATAAAATTGGCGGCTACATTCCGCTTAAGGTTGCGCATCCTAACATCAGAGAAAAATTTCCCGAGATGACCGATGAAGAGTACAACAATACCATTATCGATTGCAATCTTGATGGTGATCCACATCCGGTTGTTGGCCAGGAAAGTGTTATGTTCTTAAGGCCGGGTGCAGAGTCGGTGCCCGAGGGAATGTATCAGATAACAGGAAACTATAAGGGCGAGTTTATTTTGTCTGGCGGAACCTATAAGAGGCATATTGACCTTGAGGGCAAAAATATAAACCGTAAAAAACTTTCGGATGCCGACAAGGTATTTACTTATAATGAGATTAAGAAAGAAATACAAAAATGCAAATCAGAATCAGCCAAATAAGCATAACAACCTGTACACCCTAGGGTGTACGGGTTTGTTGTTTAGGAATGCATATTGGTTATTATACTACCTCTGGTTTAAATTAGTTGATAAAACTCTGCGTATATGCTATTATAATTTGAAGTATTTTAATTGTAATTTGTTGCATATTTATCGGTATACAGGTTTTAAGGGGATTAATCGTTATGGCTGACAACAGGCCAATAGGCGTTTTCGATTCGGGATTGGGCGGCCTTACTGTTGTAAAGGAGCTTGTAAAGCTGCTGCCGAATGAAAATATAGTGTATTTTGGCGATACTGGCAGGGTGCCGTACGGCACCAGGAGCCCGCAAACAATTGAAAAATATGCGTTGCAGGACGAGCGGTTTTTGCTTTCCAAAGGTGTAAAGCTAATTATTGCTGCATGCGGCACGGTAAGCGCTGTGGCGGCACATACCGGGCAAAGTTTGCCGGTCCCGTTTGTTGAGGTTGTATCACATGCCGCCGAAGCTGCAGTTAAAGCCACAAGAAATGGCAGAATAGGCGTTTTGGCTACGACCGCCGCTATTGCCAGCGGTACATACACATCCAAAATATTAAAGCTTATGCCACAGTCACAGATTATTTCAAACGACTGCCCGCTGTTTGTATCTTTGGTTGAGGCTGGCTGGATTGACAGGAATGACTGTGTTACAGTAGAGACCGCCAAAAGGTACCTGCAGCCGATGATCGATGCTAAGGTTGACACCTTGATACTTGGATGTACCCATTTCCCGGTTTTAAGTGATATAATAAAAGATATTATGGGCAATAGCACCGAACTTGTTAATGCCAGCCGGGTCACCGCAGTGGCAGCGGCGGAATATTTGAAGAATCACGATATGCTGTCAGATAACAATGGCAAAGGCATATATAAGTATTATGTCAGCGACCGCACAGAATCCTTTTATAAAACCGCTTCCTATTTGCTTGGCAACCCGCTGGACGGCGAACTGGTGCATGTTGATATTGATAAATACTAGTTTTTAAGGGGACTGTCTGTTTGAAGGATGTTATAATAAAAATCAAAGGTACGCAAATATTGGAGGACCATAAGGAAGTAATTGAATTTACCACTTTGGGCAAATTGGGCCATAAAGACGGTAAATTTTATCTCACATATAAAGAAAATGATTCATTTGGCACCGAAGATGTTACCACAACAGTTAAAATTGAATCAGATAAATTGGTGACAATGCAACGGACCGGTGCAATTGAAAGCCGCCTGACTATAGAAAACGGCAAACGCCATATGTGCCATTATGTGACCATGCAGGGCGAAATTATGATTGGTATTTTTGGGGAGACCATAAAAAATGATTTGAATGAGAATGGCGGGCAACTGTTTATGAGTTATACTATTGATGTAAACTACGGAATGCTTAGCCGTAACGAGGTAGAAATCAAGGTGAGTGAGGTTAAAAAAGATGTCGATTCATTCCATTGAAGCAAAACAACAAATCCGGGAATGTGTACTTAAGGCAGCAGGTGCTGCGGTTGCTGAAGGCAAGTTTCCTGCGGTTTTGCTTCCCGATTTTACTATAGAGGTTCCTGCGGAACGTGCCCATGGAGATTTTGCGGTCAATGCCGCGCTAGTTTGGGCAAGGGCGCTGAAATCCGCACCGATAAAGATTGCCGAGACGCTTGTTAAGTTTATGGATTTTACCGGAACATATATAAGCCGCATTGAAATTGCGGGCCCGGGATTTATGAATTTCTTTTTGAATGACAGGTATTATGCTGAAATAATAAAAGATATAGAGAGTAAAGCAGAGAACTACGGCCGCTCGGATTTGGGCAGGTCCCAAAAGGTTATGGTGGAATTTGTTTCCGCAAACCCCACAGGTCCCATGCATATTGGAAATGCGCGCGGAGGGGCGCTGGGGGATTGCCTTGCCTCTGTGCTTGAATACGCGGGATATGATGTAACAAGGGAATTTTATGTTAATGATGCGGGAAACCAGATTCAGAAACTTGCCGCTTCACTCGAGGCAAGGTACCTGCAAATCTATAAACAGGATATAGAATTTCCTGAAGACGGCTACCAGGGCGAAGACATTAAGGTAAGGGCTGCTGAATTTGCCACCCAATTCGGTGACAGTTTCGTAAATAAACCCTCAGAAGAGCGCCGCAGGGCCCTGGTGGATTATGTGCTGCCCAAAAACATTGCGGAATTAAAAAGCGATCTTGAAGCCTATAGGATTAACTATGATGTGTGGTTTAAAGAATCCTCGTTGTATGAAAGCGGTGAACTTGATAGGGTTATTAACCTTATGAAGGAAAAGGGGCTTACCTATGAGAAGGACGGCGCCCTCTGGTACAGGGCTACCGAACACGGCGGGGAAAAAGACGAAGTGTTAATCCGGGCCAATGGGACACCTACCTATTTTGCCGCCGATATAGCTTATCACTACAATAAGTTTGCGTTGCGCGGTTTTGACAGGGTAATAAATGTTTGGGGCGCAGACCATCACGGGCATGTGGCAAGGCTTAAAGGTGCGTTGGATGCTATTGGGCTTGACGGAAGCAAGCTTGATATTGTGCTGATGCAGCTTGTCCGGCTTATGCGTGACGGTGAGGTTGTCCGGGTTTCAAAGCGCACTGGAAAATCCATTACCCTAAAAACCCTCCTCGAAGAGGTTTCGGTTGATGCGGCAAGGTTTATATTTAATTCCAAAGAGCCTAATACCCACCTGGAATTTGACCTTGACCTTGCTGTGGAGCAATCCAACCAGAATCCGGTTTACTATGTTCAATACGCCCATGCTAGGATTTGCAGCATATTGCGCAACCTTAAAGCGGAAGGTATTGAACCACGTGAGTGCACCACAGACGAACTTGTTTTGCTAACGGCACCGGAAGAGCGGGAGTTGATAAGGCATCTTGCGGCTTTAACCGAGGAAATACAAGCTGCCGCAAAAGCTTATGACCCTGCCCGGATTACCCGCTATGTATATGACCTTGCGACCCTGTTTCATAAGTTCTATAATTCCTGCCGCGTAAGAGTCAATGATGAACCTTTGATGCAGGCAAGATTAGCATTATGCCTTGCGGCTGCAAGGGTTATTAAGAATGTCTTATCCATGCTCAAAATAAACGCACCTGAGAGCATGTAAAAAAGCCATTTAGCCGGTGATAAATGGCTTAGTATAATAATATTCACCGGAGAAACGGGATTTTTTCAAAGATGGATGATCACATACCTTTGCCTTTGTTGCTTGATGGAGCTACCGTAACCAACCTTTTTAACATGGGCATGCCAATGAATACTTTCCCTGAAGAGTGGATTTTAGGCAACCCGAAGGTTCTGCAGGATTTGCAGAAAGCTTATGTCCAAGCTGGAAGCATGGCAGTAACTGCCCCGACATTTGGCGCCAATGCTTCGGTGATAGCAAAACACGGCAAGGATTACAATGTAAAAGAATTAAACTGCGCCTTGGTAGGGCTTACCCGCGTGGCGGTTGGCAAAGATGTTTTGGTTGCTGGCAATATGTCGGCCACAGGACTTATACCTGAGCCGTTTGGGGATACACCCTACTCAAATATTTTAAATGTTTACCGCCAGCAGGCTCAGGCATTGCATGAGGCTGGGGTGGACTTTATAATTTGCGAGACGCTGACCACCATGTCGGATGCAAGGGCTGCGGTTATTGCCGCAAAAGAGACAGGACTGCCGGTTATGGTGACCATGGCTCTTGGGGATTCGGGTGAAACACCACACGGGTTACCCTTTATGCCTTTTGTAATAACAATGGAGGCCCTGGGGGCCGACGCGGTAGGCATCAACTGTTTTACCGATATAGAATTAGCCTGCGAATTGATTGAAACAGCAGCCAAATATACCAATATTCCTATAGTCGCGCAGCCGGCGGCGGGCCTTCCGGGGTTTACTGTGGGCCCCGAAAAGTTTGCCGAACACTGCGAAAGGTTATTAAAGGCAGGCGCTGTGATTATAGGCGGCTGTTGCGGATCAACGCCTGAACATATAAAGCAACTAAGCAAAATAATTGGTAAGACTTACAGTAAAACCGAGCCAAGGGATATTATTGCCGTTTGCAGTGCGGATGAAGTATTTTGCCTAAACGACGATGATTTTATGCCGAGCGAAGAGATTATCTGCAGATACGGCATGGAAGAGGATATTCTTGAACTTGAAAAACAGATGGTATCTGCGGCGTTAGTAAGGATAGAGCAACCTGAAGATGCGCAAATTTTAGCCAACTTTGCATATAAAACTCATTTGCCCATCATGATAAAATCCGACAATCCCGAGGCATTGAGCGAATGTTTGTTGTTATATCAGGGCAGGGCGCTTGTTGACCGCAACTGTGAGATTGACGAACATCAGCTTGAAAGCATCGCCCGAAAATACGGAGCATTGATTTATTAAATCTTGCCTTAAGCAGGTGTTTGTATTGACAATTTATATTAAAAATGCAAGAATAATTGACCCAGCAAACCGGCGGGACGAATTTGGCGATATTTTAATTCACAACGGTATTATTGCAAAAAAACAGCAGGATTTAGTGAGAAAGGCTGACAGAGTAATTGACGCTGCCGGCCTTTTTGCAATTCCGGGTCTTGTTGATATGCATGTGCATCTGCGCGATCCCGGGCAAACCCACAAGGAGGATATATTTAGCGGCAGTATTGCGGCGGCTTTTGGCGGGATTACAACGGTTGCAGCCATGCCTAATACCGAACCTGTGGTGGACAACCTTCAGACTATTCAATATATCTTGAATAAAGCCCAAAATGCTGCAGTAAGGATACTGCCCGTGGGGGCAATGACAATGGGGTTAAAAGGCGAGGAGCTTTCTGATTTTGAAAGCTTGCACAAGGCCGGGGCCGTTGCATTTTCGGATGACGGACGGCCGGTAGAAAATACCAAAATAATGCTTGAAGCCCTGAAACTTGCCCAAAGTCTTAATGTCCCTATTTTAAGTCACTGCGAGGATTTATATTTATCCAATGGTATTATTAATGAATCGGATATATCCCTGCGGCATTCAATCCCTGGCACACCCACTGCGGCTGAAGATGCAGCTACAGCAAGGGATGTGGCTTTAGCCGCCTCTGCAGGGTGCAGTATTCATATCTGCCATGTAAGCACAAAAACTTCGCTTGATATAATAAAAGCAGCAAAATCTGCAGGCGTGCGCGTCACCTGCGAAACCGCACCCCATTATTTTGCCTTTTCCGACCAATGTCTTGAAAGTATGGACGCAGATTACCGTATGAACCCTCCTTTAAGAGGTGAAGAACACCGCATTGCTGTGGTGAACGCCATAAAGGATGGTACAATAGATGTAATTGCAACCGACCACGCGCCCCACACGGATGAGGAAAAGTCAGACTTTATCAAGGCGCCAAACGGGGTCATAGGAATGCAGACCTCTTTGGCATCGGCATATACGTGCCTTGTAAAACCTGGGGACATATCCATCAATCGCTTAATCGAACTTATGAGCGTTAATCCCGCAAAAATATTAAATCTGCCTTATGGAACATTGTCGGAGGGTGCACCTGCCGATGTTGTGTTGTTTGACCCTGGAATTGACTGGACAGTTGAAAAGGACAGGCTTCCCGGCAAATCCCACAACACTCCTTTTAAAGGGAAAAAGCTTTCAGGCAAGGTGGTAATGACCATATGTGGCGGCAGAATTGTTTATGAAGAATAAAAATACCGGAGGTTATTGTATGTCCTTTGATGTTCTTATTGAAAAAATAGTAGCGCTGCAAAATCCCACGGTTGTGGGACTTGACCCCAAACTTGATTTTATCCCGTCGGAGATAAAGGATAAAGCTTTTAGCGAGTTTGGTTATACGCTTGAGGGCGCTGCCGAAGCGATATATAGGTTTAATACAGGGATAATCGACGCGCTTTATGATATTGTGCCCGCTGTAAAACCACAATGCGCATATTACGAAATGTACGGCTGGCCCGGAATGCGTGCCCTTGCAAGGACAATAGAGTACGCACGAAGCAAGGGAATGTTTGTAATAGCAGACGGAAAGCGGAATGATATCGGAAGCACGGTTGAGGCGTATTCTAACGCATATCTTGGCAAAGTAGATATTGGTCCGGAGCAGATAGAGCCCTTTGGGGCTGATGCTCTCACCGTCAACGGATATCTTGGTTCAGACGGCATTGAACCGTTGATTGAGGCCTGTCAAAAATACGACAAGGGAATATTCGTTCTTGTAAAAACCTCCAATCCGTCTTCAGGCCAGTTGCAGGATTTGAAAATAGACGGAAAGGCGATATATGCGATAATGGGCGAATTGTGTGAACAATGGGGCGAAAAACTTCCCGGAAAATACGGTTACACAGGCGTTGGCGCCGTTGTGGGCGCTACATACCCCCAGCAGCTGAAAAATTTAAGGGCGAAACTTTTACATACATTGTTTTTGGTGCCCGGATACGGCGCACAGGGCGCTGGCGCGTCGGATGTCGCGGGTGCATTTGACCAAAAGGGGCTTGGCGCCATTATTAATTCCTCAAGGGCAATAATGTGCGCATATAAAAAAGACCAAAGCGATGATTTCGCAATGTCTGCCCGGCGCGAGGCAATACGTATGCGCGACGAGCTGATGTCATATATTGGGGAAATCAGGCTATAATTTATTTTTGGGGGAAACACAATGGGCATTACCACAAATATTTGCACTGTGTTGGAAAACAGCCAGATTGCATCAGGTATATACAATTTAACTGTAAAAACACACCAGTCGGCAGATGCAAAACCAGGGCAGTTTGTTAATATTTATTGCGAAGGGAAAACCCTTCGCCGGCCTATATCAATCTGCGAGATCGATAAAAATTTGCAAACCCTGCGGTTTGTTTACCAGGTAAAAGGCGAGGGCACAAAATGGCTGTCAAGGGTACAAGCCGGCCAGTCGCTTGATATATTAGGCCCGCTGGGGCATGGATTTAATGTGTCTAAAGCCAGAAAGGTGGTGTTTGTCGGCGGTGGGATAGGCGCACCGCCGCTGCTTGAGACTGCGAAACAATGTAATTTTATACCGGATGCGATTTTGGGATTTAAAAGTAAGGATTTTGCGATTTTAATTGATGACTTTAAAAAGTACTGTGAAAATGTACAGGTTTCGACAGACGACGGTTCGCTTGGTTACCATGGCCTTGTAACCGAACTTCTTAAGGAAAGGCTGCAAAGCGATTGTGATCTTGTCTGCGCCTGCGGGCCCAAACCGATGTTGAAGGCTGTGGCTAAAATTGCCGAAGAACGGGGCGTTGAGTGCCAGGTATCCCTTGAAGAACGCATGGGCTGCGGGTTAGGCGCCTGCCTTGTATGTGTCTGCAAGGTAAAAAGCGGAGAGGGCGGTTTCAGATATGCCCAGGTGTGCCGGTATGGACCCGTTATTAATTCTAAGGAGGTTGTCTGGTAAATGGCCGATTTATCAGTAAATATAGCTGGTGTACGGTTTAAGAACCCGGTAGTCACAGCCTCCGGTACCTTCGGGTTTGGCAGGGAGTTTTCACAGGTTTATGATCTTTCAAAACTTGGCGGGATTGCATGCAAGGGTATAACCCTAAAACCTAGGGACGGCAACCCACCGCCGAGAATTGCCGAAACACCTTCGGGCATTCTAAATAGTGTTGGCCTTCAGAATCCTGGGGTTGACTGGTTTGTCAAACACGAAGTACCATGGCTAAAGAAATATGATACTGTAATAATTGCAAATGTTGCAGGGAACGAAATTGCCGATTACTGTGAAGTCGTTGAAAGGCTTAATGAAAGCCAGGTTGATATGATTGAGCTTAATATTTCCTGCCCTAATGTTAAACAAGGCGGGGTGGCTTTCGGAACGAGTGCAAAGGCGGCAGGAGAAATCACCAAAGCGGTAAGAAATGTGTGCAAAAAGCCGCTGGCTGTCAAACTTTCCCCCAATGTTGCCAATATTGGGGACATTGCGGCGGCAGTTGAATCCGAGGGCGCTGACGCAGTATCATTAATAAACACCATAACGGGCATGAGGATTGATATTAACACGCGCAGGCCAATACTTACAAACAACACCGGCGGCCTGTCGGGACCCGCGGTTTTTCCCATAGCCGTGCGAATGGTTTACGAAGTAAGCCGCAGGGTAACCATCCCGGTAATTGGAATGGGCGGAATTGCAACCTGGCAGGACGCAGTCGAGATAATGTTGGCCGGAGCTTGTCTTGTACAGGTTGGTACCGCAAATTTTACCGACCCGTATGCGCCTTTAAAGATAATCGAAGGAATAGAGCAATACCTTGACCAAAACGTGATATCGTCGGTTACAGAAATTGTAGGGAAAGTGCAAATCTATGAATAAAAATAGGATTGATAGAAATTGACAAGGTTATATATAGTGCGACATTGTGAAGCAAGGGGAAATGTTGACCGAATATTCCACGGAGTTACCGATTCTAAAATCAGCGAGCGGGGAGCCAAGCAGCTCGAATTTCTGGCTGAGAGATTTAAAGATATAAAAATTGATAAACTGTACTCAAGCCCGCTCGAGAGGGCAATAAAAACTGCTGAAGCGGTAAATAAATACCACAATTTGCCGGTTATTATTAGGGAAGACATAATTGAGATAAACGGCGGATGTATAGAAGGGTTGCCATGGAAACAGCTACCTGTACTGTATCCTGAGCAGGCGAAGAACTGGAACCTTGAGCCACACAATTTTGCCCCGGAAGGCGGGGAATCCATGCGGCAGTTTCACCAGAGAATATGGGAAGCCATGAACAAAATAGTAGAAGAAAGCCGTGGCCAAACGGTGGCGGTGGTAACCCATGGTTGTGCCATTCGCAATTTTATTTGCAGGGTAATGGGCTACCCGATTGAGCGATTGGCCGAGGTGGAGTGGTGCGACAATACAGGTGTTTCGATGGTAGAGGCCGATGATAACAACAATTTCAGCATTGGCTTTATAAATGATATTACCCATCTGCCAGCAGAGCTTTCCACCTTTGCGCACCAGAGCTGGTGGAAAAAAGAAAATATAAAGAGCCTGACGTTTGATTAGAAGGTGCTGTTAAATGATTATTATGTCGGTTGATTTAGGAGCTGCCCGGACCGGAATTGCTGTAAGCGACAAAAATGAAGGCTTTGCTTTTCCGAAAGCTGTTATACACGAGCGCGACAGGTCAGCATTAATAGATAAAATTTGTGAAAAAGCAAAAGAGCTTTCGGCCGAAATGGTGGTTGTAGGTTTTCCAAAAAATATGGACGGAACCGCCGGGTTTAAGGCTGAGGAGTGCGCGGCGATAGCGCGGGATATTGGCACTAAATCCGGCCTGCCAGTAGAGCTTTGGGATGAGAGATGTACCACCCTGTCTGCCCACACATTGCTTAACTACACCGATACTAGGGGCAAAAAGCGCAAGGACATAATCGACGCTGTTGCCGCCACATTGATACTTGAGGATTTTTTAAGGCATAGAAAAACCAGTTGTGATTAACTTTTGTATCTTAAGGAGAATGTTATGAACAGACTTATGGGCCTTATGCGTTCTGCTATGCAGAAATATAATATGATTGAGCAGGGCGACAGGATTGCCGTTGGTGTGTCTGGAGGTAAGGATTCGGTTGCCCTGCTTTATGCTTTGGCGCAAATGCGCAAATATTATCCCCAAAAATATGAACTGGTCGCCATCTCGCTTGACCCGGGTTTTAACGGTGTGCCGATGGACTTTGGACCAATTATGGGGCTTTGCGAAAAAATTGATGTGCCGTATACAATAAAACAGACCCAAATAGCACAGATTATATTTGACTACAGAAAAGAACCAAACCCTTGCAGTTTGTGTGCCCGAATGAGGCGCGGGGCACTGCATGACCTGACGAAAGAGCTTGGTTGCAACAAGATAGCCCTCGGCCATAATCTAGATGACGCAGTGCAAACCTTTTATATGAATCTTTTACAGGGCGGCAGTATTTCATGCTTCCAGCCAGTGACATATCTGTCCCGAAAGGATTTAACCCTTATCCGGCCTTTAATCTTCGCCTATGAAAAAGACACCAAACGGGCAGTTAAAAACGCGGGCCTTCCAGTCATTAAAAGCCCCTGCCCGGTTGACAAAAAGACCGAACGGGAGAGGGTAAAGCAGCTGTTATACACATTGGAGAAAGACTATGACAGGCTAAGGATTAAAACAATAGGGGCAATGCAGCGGGCGCATATTTCTGGCTGGTGATAAAAACGTAAATTGAAAGTGAGCAAATAAGAGATTTTAAGAGATATTTAAAGAAAATATAAGCTTTAAAACTGCAAATTAAAAATTTAACAAAATAAATATTGACACACAATATCAGGTGTGTTATTATTACAATCGACTTAACAAAGGCTATTACGAAATTTGGAGGTTAGTGTTATGTCCACATACATGGCAAAGCCCAGTGATATACAGCGCAAATGGTATATCATTGATGCTGCCGGGAAACGTCTGGGCCGTGTAGCTACCGTAGCTGCTGAAATTTTGCGCGGCAAGAGAAAACCCGAGTTTACCCCTCATGTTGATTGCGGTGACCATGTAATCATAATCAATGCGGAAAAAATAGTTCTCACCGGCAAAAAACTGCAGCAAAAATACTACAGGCGTCATACCGGCTATATCGGAGGATTAAAAGAAGTTCAGTATGCCACTCTTATGAAAACCAAACCCGAGCTGGCTGTTAGACTGGCGGTTAAGGGTATGATCCCCGACACCACAATCGGCCGCAAGGCTTTGACCCGCCTGCGTGTATATAGGGGCAGCGATCACAAGCATGCTGCACAGAAGCCGGAAATGCTGGCTTTTTAATGAAGGGAGGCAAATGGAATGTACGAATCTAAACCATATTTTTACGGAACAGGCAGAAGGAAAAGTTCGGTGGCACGTGTGCGTTTGTACAACGGCTCTGGGAACTTTACAATAAATAACCGGGATATTGATGATTATTTCGGTCTTGAAACACTCAAAGTTATCGCCCGTCAGCCTCTGATGTTAACCGAGACGCTAGAAAAATTTGATGTTGTTTGCAATGTCACTGGTGGCGGCGTTACCGGACAGGCTGGAGCTATCCGCCACGGTATTGCCCGTGCATTACTTCAGTATAATGAGGAGCTTCGTCCTGTACTTAAAAAAGCAGGCCTGCTCACCCGCGATCCTCGAATGAAAGAGCGCAAGAAATACGGTCTCAAGGCAGCCCGTCGCGCACCGCAGTTCAGCAAGCGTTAATCGACTGCTCAGACTATATCAAAATGGCTCAAAACCCCGGAAAATCAAGGTTTTCCGGGGTTTTCTTATGCCCAAAATCGCTGATACCGTTTGTCCTGATTTGAAAGGATTTGGCGTGTTTTGACCCTGTTTTTAGTAGTTAACGATGGGGGAACCGACGTTTTTGACCCCATTTTAGTTAACAGATGGGGGAACTTTTGCCCCAAATCAGGGGGGTTCTGGAGAGTGTTTTTACTGCTGTTTTCTGATGTCTGTTTTTGAAAATGCTTCCTTAAAGTGATGCTGAGCAAATGATAAGGAATGAACTGTTTTGGCACAGTCTGATCAAATGTAATGAAGTTTATCCGATGAGATTGAATCGCACAGTGGTAAGACAACCATTCTTTTTGTAAGCTATACTCAAAGGAGGGCTGATGGTGATGTTGAAGAAAGAAAAGAGATACCTGTATTTGAGCAATGACGAAACCCGTCTCGTTGTGCAAAGCCTTATTCGTTTCAAGAACAAGTTACTGCAACAGGGGCGATATACGGACTGCGTGGACGAACTGATTTTGAAGGTATCAGACACACTGTAAAACTTAATATCGTATTAGTTACATATGCCGCTTATTCTTTTATGCAAAGAGTAGGCGGCTTTTTTTATGCCCGTACATAGCCGCCGCGTCACCGCAAGCACCGTATCGTTCGCTTCCGTGAGAAACACGAAAGCTCACTCACTCTGCTGCGGCTCCTTTTCCCAAAAAGTCATGCGACTTTTCGGGAGCCCTGTGACGCAGACGGCTAAATCTAAGAAAAGGAGGAACCCATTTATGGCGAAAACAAAAGTAATCTCCGTAGCCAACCAAAAAGGCGGGGTTGGAAAAAGCACAAGCGTGTACTGCATTGGCGCAGGGCTGGCCTTAGACGGCAAAAAAGTCCTTCTGATTGATGTTGACCCGCAGGGTGATTTGACCAAGATGCTGGGCATGAGAAAGCCCCATGACCTGCCCCGCGCCCTCGGTGATGTGATGAGTGATGTGGTATCCGGCAAAGAAATTGCCGAACACACGGAGATCATGCACCACCATGAAGGCTTTGACTTTGTGCCGGGAAACCGTGCCTTGTCTGCCGTGGAAACCGGTCTCGTAAATGTTATGAGCCGCGAAACCGTGTTAAGGCAGTATGTGGACAGCGTAAAAAACGATTATGACTATGTACTGCTGGACTGCCGCCCTTCCCTGGGTATGCTGGTCATCAACGCTCTGGCAGCCTCGGACTATGTTCTTATCCCTGTCCAGGCGGATTATCTGGCGGCAGAGGACATGACGGAGCTGGTCGGCACCGTACAGCAGATCAAGCGGCAGATCAATCCCAGATTGAAAATCGGGGGCGTGTTCCTGACGATGGCCAATGAAACCAACTTCCGCAGGGATACCGTCCGGGCGGTAAAAGAAAATTTTGGGAAGCACCTGCCCATCCTGCAAACGGTCATTCCGGCAACGGTACGCCTTGCAGAAGTCAGCACGGCGGACAAGAGCATTTTCAAGCACGAACCCAAAGGACAGGCTGCGGCGGCTTACGGAGGTCTGGTAAAGGAGGTGCTTGCGATTGGCGAAAAACAACGTGGCAGATCTGCTGAGTGTAGGTAGCCTCTTTACCACCCAGGCCGAGCGCGATGAAGCCCAGCGGGAAACCGTCCGGGAAATTCCACTGGAAGAAATCAGCGACTTTCCCAACCACCCTTTTAAGGTGCGTATGGATGAAAGCATGATGGAAATGGTGGAGAGCGTCAAGCAGTATGGCGTGCTGGTACCTGCGCTGGTGCGTCCTAAACGGTCGGGCGGCTATGAAATGATTGCCGGACACCGGCGCAGAAAAGCCAGTGAGCTGGCAGAGAAGCAGACGCTTTCCTGCATTGTCCGGGATATGACCGACGATGAAGCCACCATTGTCATGGTCGATTCTAATCTGCAAAGAGAGCAGATTTTGCCATCAGAGAAAGCCTTTGCCTACAAAATGAAACTGGACGCTATGAAGCGGCAAGGACAACGGACGGATTTAACTTTATCGCCAGTGGCGACAAAGTTGGATACAGCGGCAATACTTGGACAGCAAAGTGGAGAAAGCAGGGATCAGGTGTTTCGCTATATCCGCTTGACCCACCTTATTCCCGACATTCTGGATTTGGTAGATAACTCCGTCCTCAAAGAAAAGGACATTTTGCAAATTGCCCTCCGTCCTGCGGTGGAGCTGTCCTACCTTACTGAAAAAGTACAGCAGGATTTGGTTGAAATCATGGAAAGTGAGGATTGCACCCCCTCCCATGCCCAGGCCATCAAAATGCGGCAGTTTTCTCAGGAGGGCAGATTGGACGCCAATGTGCTGCTGTCCATCATGCAGGAGGAAAAGCCCAACCAGGTGGAGCAATTCAAAATGCCCAAGGAGCGTATTTCAAAATTCTTCTCGCCGGGGACGCCCGCGAAGAAAATGGAGGATACCATCGTGAAAGCATTGGAACTGTACCGCAAGCGACAGCGGGATATGGAACGATAACCGGGCCGCCAAGGGGGAAGTCTGCCCATTTATCTGCAAGAGGCATCCCGGCGTTCTCCCCCTCTCCACACCTCACCCCCTCTAAACCTGCTGTACCAGCCGAAAAAGAGAGATAGGCTTTGTGACGGTATGGAGACAGGGACCAAGGCTCAAATGTCAAACCACGGCTGGATTTCTTTTCAGCCGGTAAAATCACACAGAAAGGATTTGAAGGTAACAATGAAAATCAAACAGTTATTCAAAAAGGCCGCAGCGATGGTTGAAGTGCTCCCTGTCAAGTAGACAGTGGAAAAAATAAAAGATTCTATGTGACGTCAACCATTAATTTTGGTTGGCGTCATTTTTATGCAGCCTGGTTCATAAGATACTGTCTGTATTCCAATGGTGTCATGCAGTTTAGTCTCCTCTGGTAGCGATGATTGTTGTAATAATCTATGTAATCGATGATGGCTGTTTCCAATTCATCGTATGAATTAAACTTTCTTAAATAGTACATTTCCGATTTCAACATTCCCCAGAATGCTTCCATTGGTCCGTTATCTATACAGCGGGATACTCTTGACATGCTCTGAGTCATGCCCACATCATCCAGCTTCTTCTTAAATGTCTTTGTCGTGTATTGAAAGCCTCTATCACTATGAAAGATAGGTTTTGCATTAGGATGTTGCCGATGGGCAATATCAAATGTCCTAAATACCAGCTCATTGTTGTTGGAGTGCCCCAGCACAAAGGAGACAATGCTCTTATCTCCAAGATCAAGTATTGCACTAAGATATGCCTTCTTATCAGTTCCATATTTCATTTCTGTCACATCAGTGAGCCACTTCTTACCGAATCCATCTGTATGGAATTCCCTATTTAGTATGTTCTCTGCAGTGACTTCAGGAGTGGATTTGATGTAATTCTTTCTCTTTCTACGGCATACGGATTTTAAGTTGAGTATTCTCATAAGCCTTAGGATCCTCTTGTCATTTACATGAAAATCATGCTCACGATTCAATTTGTCTGTCATCTGCCGATACCCAAGGATACCATCTTTCTCTTCGTACGCATCCTTAATCATTGGAAGTAGGGTCTTATTGAACTGTTCATTATTGCTTTCTATTCTATTAAGCCATTTGTAATATGAAGAACGTTGTATTCCTGCAATATCACATAATTCTGTGATAGGATATGCCTTAGTATCGTGCAGCTCCTGTATTGCAAGATATATAGTCTCGTACCTTACTTGGCTTAGTATCGCCTTCTTTCTATCTCCTCGAGTTTTTTTAGGAAATCTATCTCCATTTGTTGCCTACGATTTTGTGCTTCCAAAAGTTTGTTCTGTGCCCTAAGTTTCTCCAGTTCAGACATTTCATTCTCGTCTTTTCTTTTTCCACGTCTGTCCTGAAGGGCCTCAACGCCGTCACTTTCATATTTGCTTGTCCACGTATAAACCTGCTGATAGGATACTTGATATTTCTGAGCTGTTTCAGCATAGTTGTTTTGATCTTCAATACAATATTTAACTATTTCAACTCTCTCATCATAAGTAGTCTTTCTGCCATTGGTCATGATAGGCACTCCTCCTGTTCCAGAAGCTTTTAGCTTCTCATGACTATTATACTTCATAACCCACTTATGGAGCATCCCCTTTGAACGCACACCATATTTTTTAGCAATATATGCCATTGAGCCAACACCAGAAAGATAGTCCTTTACAGCCATTTCTTTTAATTCTGTAGAGTGACTGAAATTCTTAGAAGTAGTGCTTAGGCCGTCAGTACCCATGGATTGATAATTATGAACCCATTGCCTCAAAGACTCATGGTGAATTCCAATCAAAGCGGCAGTATGATTAATGGAATCCTTTCCTTCTATACATATGAGAACGTATTTTAATTTCTCTTCTGCTGAAAATTTACTTTTTCGTCCCATAAAAATATGCTCCTCCTTATGGTAACAGTTTTTATTATTAAAACTGTCTACCACAAGGGGAGCATATCAGGTCATGGCTGCGGTCACAGTTTTGTCCCTGTTGCCGGCGACTGCGTTCGCAGCGACAGGGGATGTGGGTACGATTTCCTTTACCCGCACTTACGATTCGGCAGGAAATGCGATGTACTACAATTCCAGCGCCGTGATCAATGGTTATACTGCCGGTGGAACGGGCAAGAACAAGTACCGGATGTATGTGGATGGTTCCACGGCATTTTGTATTCAGCCCGGTGTTCCGCTGAAAACCGGAAACCAGTTGACTGAAAACTCATCTGAAACATGGAATGCTCTTTCAGCCAGTCAGAAAAAGGCTGTGGGTCTTGCGCTTCTGTATGGTTATCAGGGCAATCGTGACAGTCTGACCGGCAGCGACGATGAAAAGTGGCTGGCCACGCAGACTCTTGTATGGGAGTTTGTCACCGGGTGCCGTAATTCCACAGGCTCCTATGCACAGACAGATACCACGGTTTACTCTCTGCATTTTGGCTCCAATTATCCCAACAGCGGAGCAGCGGCAGCCTATGATCAGATCGTATCCATGCTGACGAGGCACAACACGGTTCCCAGCTTTATGAATGGTTCATCCAGGGAACTGGAATACAAGGACGGAAATTACACTCTGACCCTGACGGATACCAATGGCGTTCTGTCCGAGTATGACTTTTCCAGCTCTGAACGCAGCGTGAGCGTTTCCAAGTCCGGTAACACGCTGACAATCAGTTCTGCCGACCCGTTCAAAGGTTCGGTACGCATTACGGCGACCCGAAATAACATTCCTGTGGTAAGCGAGGGTGTCAAGCTGATCGCCTATGGTGATGACAGCCTTCAGGATGTTGTTACCGGTGTGGAGAATACAGATGGTGTAAGCGCCTATCTGAATGTGGAAACACCTACCGGAACAATTGCTCTGAAAAAGACTTCTGAGGACGGCAAGGTTGAGGGTATCACCTTTACGGTAGCCGGCAACGGAATCAATCAGACGGTCACGACCAATGCGGCAGGCGAACTCCTGATTGACGGCCTGACTCCCGGCGTTTATACGCTGACTGAGCAGCGCTATGAGAAGTATGAGCCGCAAAGCGTTCAGCGCGTGACGGTCATCGGAGGCCGAACCACAACTGTGACCTTCAACAACGTGCTGAAGCGCGGAGACCTGACCGTGACCAAGACCAGTGAGGACGGTCTGGTGGAGGGTATGAAGTTCCACCTGTATGGCACTTCTCTTTCCGGGATTGCCGTGGATGAATACGCTGTGACCGACAGCAGCGGCAAGGCGTATTTCAAAAATGTGCTGATCGGTTCCGGCTATGTGCTGGAGGAAGTGGATACCCCGATCCGCTATGTGGTTCCCGACAGCCAGCCGGCGGCGGTGGAATGGAATACCGTCACCGAAAAGAGCGTCACCAATGTGCTGAAAAAGTGGAGCGCCACCGTGACCAAGAGTGACCGGGAAACCGGAACGCCCCAGGGTAACGCCTCCCTTGCCGGTGCTGTTTATGGCATTTACAAGGGCGACCAGCTCATCGACACTTACGCCACCGATGCCAACGGTCAGTTTGTCACCGCATATTATGTCTGTGATGATGACTGGAGCATCCGCGAGATCAGCCCGTCCGAGGGCTATCTGCTGAACGAAACCTCCTACCATGTAGGTGCGGAACCCCAGCTTTATACCGTGGAATACAACTCCACAGCCAATGATGTGAATGAGCAGGTCATCAAGGGCAGTATTGCTATCATCAAGCACACGGACGACGGCGAAACCAAGCTGGAAACCCCGGAGGCCGGTGCGGAGTTCTCTGTTTATCTGAAATCCTCCGGAAGCTATGACGCCGCCAAAGACAGCGAGCGTGATTATCTCATTTGCGATGAGAACGGCTTTGCACAGACCAAGCAGCTTCCTTACGGTATCTATACCGTCCATCAGGTATCCGGCTGGGAGGGACGTGAGCTGCTTGCCGACTTTGATGTGTATATCGCAAAGGACGGGCAGGTTTACCGCTACCATGCCAACAATGCCAACTTTGAGAGCTATATCAAGGTCATCAAGGTAGATGCAGAGACAGGCAAGACCATTCCCTATGCAGGCGCGGGCTTCCAGCTTTTCCGTCCGGACGGCAGCAAGGTGGAAATGACCTTCACCTACCCGACACCAACCACCATTGATACCTTCTATACCAATGACGAGGGCTATCTTGTGACGCCTGAAAAGCTGGAGTATGGTTCCGGGTATTCCCTTGTGGAAGTATCCGCGCCGTATGGGTATGTGCTGAACTCTGATCCGGTTTCCTTTGATGTGACCGCTGACAACGCAACAGAGGAAAGTTCTGTGACAGTAGTGGAAGTTACCAAGCCCAACATGGCACAGAAAGGGATCATCAAAATCAGCAAATCCGGCGAAGTGTTTGCCACCGTGACCGAAAGCGACGGACTTTATCAGCCTGTCTACGAGGTACAGGGCCTGCCCGGTGCGGTCTATGAAATCACCGCCGCAGAGGATGTGGTCACGCTGGACGGCACCCTCCGTTATTCTGCCGGTGAGGTGATAGATACCATTACCACAGATGAAAATGGGTTGGCAGAAAGCAAGCCCCTGTATCTCGGAAAATATGAAATCCGCGAAACTACTGCACCTTTTGGTATGGTGCTGAATACCGAAGTCCGCGCCGTCGAGCTTGTCTATGCCGGTCAGGAAATCGAAGTCACCGAAACATCCGCCAGCTTCTATAATGACCGCCAGAAAGTCCTTGTCTCTCTGGATAAAGTCATGGGGCAGAATGAGAAGTTCGGTATTGGCATGAACGGTGAAATCACCGCTGTCACCTTTGGTCTGTATGTCAAAGAGGATTTGACTGCCGCAGACGGTTCCATTATCCCGGCTGGCGGCCAGCTGGAAATCCTCTCGGTGGACGAAAACGGCCTTTCTGTCGGCAAGACGGATCTTCCTTTTGGCAGCTACTGCCTGAAAGAAATCTCCACCGACAGCCACTATATTCTTTCCGATACCGAGTACCCGGTTGTATTTGAATATGCCGGACAGGATACAGCCCTTGTGGAGATCAGGGCAAATGATGGCGCTGCCATTGAAAACGACCTGATCTATGGTGAAGTACAGGGTATGAAAAAGGACGACAGCGGCAACGCTCTGGGCGGTGCACTGATTGGCCTGTTTGCCGCTGATACCGAAGAATTTACAACCGATACTGCGATTCTGACTGCCACCTCCGCAGAGGACGGCAGTTTTTCTTTTGCCCAGGTTCCTCTCGGCAACTGGATCGTCCGTGAAATCAAGGCCCCGACAGGCTATGTGCTTTCTGAGGACGCCTACCCGGTAAACATCGAAGCGGATTGCGCTATGATCGAGGTAGAGATTGAGAACACATTGATTCGCGGCACGGTACAGCTTACCAAGGTGGATAAGGATTACCCGGACAACAAGCTGACCGGTGCGGAGTTTGAAATCTACCGTGACTTAAACGGCAACAAGGAGTTGGACGCTGAGGACGAAAAGCTGGGAACGCTCATTGAGGTCAGCACAGGTATTTATGAGATGAGCGAACTGACCTACGGCGGCTATCTGGTCAAGGAAACCAAAGCGCCGGAGGGCTTCTATCTGGACAGCAATGCTTACTATTTTGATATTACCGAGCATGGCAAGACCGTGACGGTAGAAAATGAAGCCGGAAAAGGCTTTATCAATGCGGCACAGGTGGGCAGCCTGAAAATCATCAAGACCTCTTCGGACGGCAAGGTGGAAGGTTTCTCTTTCCGTTTGACCGGAGTAGGCGGCTATGAGCAGGTATTCACCACGGATAAGAACGGCGAAATTCTCGTGGAGGGCCTGCGCATTGGTGATTACACCATCAGCGAGGTTTCCAACAGCGTATCTCAGAACTATGTGCTGCCTGCGGATAAAAAGGCCACTGTCTTTGAGGGTGCTGTGACCAAGGTGGAAATGCACAATGAACTGCGTGATACCCCGAAAACCGGCGATGACAGCAACCCGGCTCTTTGGATTGCCCTGATGGGCATTGCTGCTGTGGGCGCTGTTACCTGCGGTGTGTTCGGAATCAAAAATAAGAAGAAAAAGGAGGATGCTGAATAATGGACGCAAAAACCGGTATTGCCATCGGGCTGGTCGTGTTCATTCTTGCGGCGCTGGTCTTTTTGAAGATCAGGTCTAAGAAGAAGTAACGGCCTGGGGCGGCTGCAAAGCCGCCCTTTTACATAACCCAAAGGAAAGGAGCTAAGGACAAATATGAAGATCAGAATTTATCAAATCAATTCCGACAGGGATGAACACCGAATGATGTTCCTATCGCATGACCGCCTTGAGAGGTTCCAGGGCAGCCCGGAGGTGGACAGCAAAATCTACGACAAGGTATATGACAAAGGGGTGGATTGCAGCAATCTGGATGAGGTTTATGCTCTGCTGAACATCAACCACCCAGCTGATTACAGGGGCCGTTCCCTCTCCGTTTCTGATGTTGTGGAGGTTTATGAAAGCGATGCAGTACCGCAGGGTTTTTATTTCTGCGACAGCTTTGGCTTCAAGCAGGTTGCTTTCCACCCGGAGAAATGTAGCGTTAGTGAGAGAATGAATGAGCAGAGTGCAGAAAAAATCTCCGTTCTGCTTGTTGAACCGGGCAAATATCCCCGGATGATCGAGCTTGAAGATTCCCTTGAAGCTATGCAGCGTGTTGTCGGAGGCGATATTGAGGAATTTATGCCGTATGAGGAAGAAATCGCCATCATCTGTAATGAAGAAGGCAAGATGAACGGTATGCTCCCCAACCGGGCGATCTACTCCGAGCCAGAAGGAGCCAAAGGCCGGGAGATGGTGGACATTATTTTCGGGCAGTTCTTTATCTGCTATGCCCCTGCTGAAAGCGAAAAGTTTCTCAGTCTGCCGAAGGAACTGGCGCAGAAATATGAGGCGCAATTCAAGCTGCCGGAGAGATTTTTCAAACAGGGCGACAACATCGTTGCCGTGCCGTATAAGCCCAAGTCCAAGGAATATGAGAGGTGATAAAGCTATGAGTGATGAAAAGCGCATGGCCGGCGATTATGAGATTATCCAGTCCGTGTATATCGGAGATCGGGAAATCGTGGTGGGTGAAAATCAGGCGGATTCAGACGGCCTCCCCTATCTGGTTGCCTACTATGAGAGCAACGCGATTTTGGGCCGGTATTACGATGCGGTAGGCAGCGACGATTTCCCGGAAATCATGGAGATATACGGACAGCGCATTATGGAGCAAGCCCAGAAAACCCGTGCGGAGTTGTCCAAACCCAAAATACAGGGCATTGACAACAGCCCCATCACCGCTGAGGGGTGTACGCCCATCAGCTATGACGATGACCTGAATGGCAAGGTCATTGTTATCAAACCAGAAGTCCTGCGGCCTGAGTACCGGAGAGCCACAAGCCAGGTCAAATTATGTACGGGCGGCTTCGGCGCTTATCCCCACAGCCGCGGTTCAGCGGTTTTTTGCACAGAGGTTTACACTGGCCGCCAGAGCCGCTTTGAGCGCAGGGATGTTCTCGGTGTGCTGGAGCCGGAGAATCAGCCCCAATGGGTGCAGCATTATCTTTTGGTACTCCAGCAGGCTGAAAAACAAAAAAACGGAAAGGAGCAGGAACGCTGATGGATATGACAATACGGGCAATGACCCCGGCAGAGCGGAATTACTGCTATGCACAGAGCCAGCAGATTTCCATGCAGACAGGTCTGATCGGACACCTCCGCGCGGATATGGACAACAACGGTAAAGGTTTTTTCAGCACCTTTTTTGATTTCCGTGCAGATCTGAAAACGGAGGACTTCAAGGCAGAGTTTGACGAGGTTATCAATGCCCTCCGCTTTGATGAGAACTACGGCGGCGCACTGAAAGACCGCAGCGCACTGAAAGACCGCAGCGCACTGGCCGCCTATTGTTGGAGGGCACCGGAAAGCAGCTTCGGCGGAGATGGCCGGGAGTTTGGTTTCCGGGCGGATACGGAGCAGTATTCTTATATGCTGCGCCTGAACCCCAACAGGGGCGAATACAATCTGTATTGCTACTGCTATCAGAGAAAGTGGCTGGATCGTCACTTGCAGCAGGCAGAAAGAGGCATCCGCTTTATCAATCCAAACTATAAGGAACTGTTTCGTATCCCGGACGGCGATAAAATCCGAATCACCTATGCGGATGGTGAAAAGGCTGACCGTACCTGCCGGTATATCGACGATTATCATGTGGAGATCGGAAGTGGCTGGAACAGCCTGCTTCACATCTGCCAGTTTGCCGAGATGATGGAGCGAAACGGCAGCACGGTCATTCCGCTGCGGTCCTCCCTGCCGGAGCAGTGTTACAGTGTCCTCCCCGATACGGGAGAGCTTATCATCATCAAGAAAGGTGAATCCGGGTATTACAGGACGGATATTGACATGGGCAGCAAGGCAGAGAATCGTGCGTTGGCAGATGAGTACAATGCAAAATCCGGCATCAGCAAAGCGCAGGAGCAGGCCATGTCTGCCGGTTCAATGTTCGGCTGGGCAGTTCCCGCCGCTGACCCGAAGAACTACGATGAAAGCGGCCAGCCTATCCGCCCGAAGCACAGAGATCGGGGTGATGCACGATGAGCGAGGACAGACACATCATCTGGAGCAATTTTTATCTGGATTACGATGACTGGAAAGACGATCTGGAAGCGGATTACCCGGATTTGTCCGAGCAGGAACGGATTGCCCTGATGTATGAAATCAACGGTGATTATCTGGACGATGAGCGCATGAACCTGAATGTACAGCTTTCGGCTCCCATTTTGGTCATTGGCGACCTGGGCCTGTGGCATGGGCGGCGGATGGGATATAAGGAAATCGCAAGCGGAAAAATCAGCGATTGCCTGTACTCTGACACCGATTATGCCACATGGTATGTTGACCGCCTGGGCGACCTGCGCTGTGACGCGATCCACCATGACGGCACAAACCATTATCTCTACCGCACCTACAAGCCCGGTGTGCGGCAGTCTCAGATAGATCATTTGAAAGAAAAACTGTATTTTGGAACGGCGACCCGCGCTGACATTACGAGGATTACCCGCAGGCTTGGTGATGACATTGCCAAAGTCTACGGGTTTTCCATTCCCCGCCAGCGGCAGGAACAAGCCGCAGAAAGGTAGGATACTATGGCACAGTTACCCCCGGTTCACATGAAGCTGAACCCCGATAATTTTGATTTGCTTATGACCATTCTGGCGTTCCATGCGGAGGAACGGGAAATTCCCGGCCTTGCCAATGACGCCCATGACCTGATGGATAAGCGGATGCGGTTCTCCCGGCTTTGCACCAATCTGGAGGGTCAGGAATATGTGGATTTTTTTATGTACGAGAATGAAGCCGTGGAAATGATCTGGCAGCTTTTGTTTGCCGCAGCCGATCCGAATATGGCTGTGAGCGATTACCACAACAGGCTGCAAAAAGGCGGCATCCGATGAGCTGCCCATCAAACACAATCTTGCCATGACAGGAGGTGTATCGGATGGCGAGAAGATACGAAACCATTACGGAGCTGTACCGCAAAACAGTCGCAGGTCTGGCAGCTCCCCAGGCTTGGCAGAGCTTTCTGACCACGGCCTGCCACAACTTCCGCCTGCCCTTTGATGAGCAGGTGCTTTTATATGCTCAGCGCCCGGACGCTACCGCCGTCCTGCCGATTGAGGGTAAAAACGGCTGGAATCAGCGTTTCGGGCGTTGGGTCAATCGTGGGGCAACCGGCATTGCGGTCTTTGACGGAGATGCTGTCGGGCGCTCCCGGCTCAAATACTACTTTGACATTTCTGATACCCACGAAAGCCGGTTCGCACGGCCTGTGCCGATCTGGACAATGCGCCCGGAATATGAGCCTGCCGTTATTGAGGCTCTGGAAAACAGCTTCGGAGATTTGGAAGATAAGACCGACCTTGCGGCGGCGCTGCTGTCTGCGGCAAAAAATGCCGCCCAGGACAATATGCCCGACTACCTCACGGAGCTGAAATACTACAAGGAAAACAGCTTTTTGGAGGAACTGGACGACCTGAATATTGAGGTGGAATACCGCAGGGCGCTGGAAAACAGCATTGGCTATATGCTGCTGGCTCGTTGTGGGATTGACCCCGCAGCGTATTTTACTGACGATGATTTCCGTGATGTTGTGGATTTCAGTACCCCGGAAACCTTAAATGCCCTCGGCACAGCCACAGGGGATATTGGGCAGATGTGCCTTTCTGCCGTTTCCCGCACAGCGCTTATGCTGCAAAGACAGGCTGAAAGAGAAACTCGCACATTTGCAGAAAAACCGACAATCCGGTATCCTGATGCTGAGAAGAAAACGACAACGCCTGAAAGGAGCGAACCCTATGAGCGAACTGACATACACGATGCAGGGCGGCTACCGGCTGCCGAATCTGCTTCCGCCCCAGGAGCCGGAAATGCACCTTGGGAAATACGCATTGCTGCGGAGGACATACCTGAAACAGCACCGCAGAGTGACCTTCACGAACCTGCTGACATCGGGCAGGCTGAACCAGCACCTGATGGAGATCGAGCAGGCAGCTCTCTCCCGGATGGAACTGCTGACCAGCCAGATGGCGAAAGCCGAGGGAGTGACGGAGGAACTGAAAGCCAGCGACCCGATGAAGTGGACGGGGCTGATGAACAACATCAGGCACTCGGCGGAGGAGACAGTCCTGAACGAACTGATCTACAGCTAACAGAACAGGAACTAGAGGCGGACAGCGCAGAGCTGCCCGCCTTTTTAGATGATAATCTGATTATGGCCATCATCGCCAACAAGGACGATGATCTCAAATACAAGAAACAGCAGATTGAACTGTATTTCTCTATTCACCCGGAGGAGGACGACCGGGCCGAGTACCTGAAATCGGCCTACCAGGGCAGATACACGGAAATTCTGGTGGATGGAGTGCGCGTGGGCTATAAGCCCCAGGAGGATGGACTTCTGATGTGGGAAGGCGCATACCTCTCCCGTACCAGCGAGTCCGTTTTTTCGTGGGGCGTTGTTGCCGGATGGACGGCCCAGCTCATTGACAAAAAAGAATACTTCATCAATACCAAAATCACGCCGCCGAAGAACTACGACAGCCAGCAGCTATCTCTGTTTGACTTTGCGGACTTCAATGCCCCGGCACAGGAAGAAAGCGGACAGTTTTCTTTCATGCCACGCCCGCAGCTTCCCCAGCAGGTCATTGACGAAGCGCTTTGTATCGGCGCAAACGACAAAAACAGCCGTCTGATTATTTGCGCTTACTTTATGAAAGACCATGCGTCGGAGGAAAATGCCACTTTTCTTGCGAAGCACTACGGAACCAATGGCGCAGGTTTTTATATCAACGAACGCAAGTATTCCATTTGGTATGGGGATGAAGGTATCCGCATTTCTGACGGTGAATCTGCCCAGCGACGTTATGCCACCCTGCTCACATGGGAACAGGCTGCAAGGCGTATCCGGGAACTTCTGGATTTGGGGCGCTATATGCCGCAGAATGAGCTTGACCGTGTAGTGGAGTATGAGCGAAAGACACTTGCGGAAAGCCTTGCTTTGACTGCCAGAGATTTTTCAGAGGAAGCCAGGGATGTGGGCTATGCACCTACCCTCCGCCTTGCCCTGTCTGCCAAAGGCGGATTCCCGGAGATTGAACAGCAGATTTCGGAATTGCTGAAAGACCCGGATATGCTTCAAAAGATTACAGAGGAATGGGGCGAGTTTGTTGAAGCTCATGAGCAGAACCGCAACCTGATGCGCTTCGGTTACAACCGCCCGAAAGAACTGCTTCAGAAACTTACCGATCTCCAGCGAGAGCCTGTCACCTTTACCGCCGCCGAGGATTACAACCCCCAGCGGCGTTTCTTTATCTCCATGGAGGAGATCGACAAGGTGCTTCGCGGAGGCGGTGAGGATTACCGGCTTGCGGTCTATTCCTTTTTCGTCAATCATCCCGATCAGAAAGACCGGGAGAAGTACCTGAAAAATTATCATGGTGAATACAGCGGCTACCACGGTGGAAATGACAACCGCACCTATACGAGCAAAGGTCTGTCCTTCAGCCACGGCGACCTGACACAGCCCTATGCAAAAGTAGAACTGAAATGGAGCGTTATTGTAAAGAGCATTGATGTTCTGATGTCTCAGGACAGATTTCTTTCTGATCAAGACCGTGAAGCAATGGCGGGCTATGAAATCAGGCAGCTTGCCAGAAGTATCCACAGTTTCTTTATAGATGCCCCGGAATTGTATCCACGGCCTTATCAGGCAAATCCCATTGGAGATTATTGGGAGGGTGTGCAGGAGGTTGTCGAGCAGCTTACCAATCCAAACCGTGTAGAGGAAATCTATCAAATGATGCTGCCGCTGTGGGAAGGAACCCTGCAGGATGACCGGCATTATCAGAGACGCAAAACAGGGCTGGAAAATATGCAGGCATACCGGGCTGGCACTTACTCCGTATTTAACCGGGCGCAGACGCTCCGGCCCCTTTCCTCCGGCGCAGACACACCGGCGGCAGAACCGGAAACTCCAAAGCCGGAACTGCCGGTGACACCAGCCGAAGAAGAACAGAATCATGTCAGCCAAAACGAAGAATTGGAAGAAGCCAAGCAGCTCATCAACGAGTATTGTCTGGAGGTGTTTGATCAGGAGGCGGATTTCTCCGACCTCAGCCATGTGGATCTGGCGTTCAGCTCTACTTCCGACAGTGAGAATACGGTGGAAATCTTTGCCGACCTTGCTGCTTTTCGGCTGGTGTATCAGGTGGACAGCGAAACCGTCCATGAGATTGCCTGCAAAAATTTGTCGGAACTGAATGGCTACCTGGCAAATCTTGATTTCGATGAAATGGTTGCCCATGCGGACGAGCGGTATCAGCAGGAACACGCTGACCGGGGTGAATTGGCGGAGCATGAGCCAGAACCGAAAGAACCCGCTGAAAAAGAACAGTCCACTATCCTTGCCCCTCCGAAGCCGAAGAGGGAGCGTGTTGTGTTCACCACCCTACACCCGGAGATACCCGCAGACCAGCGCCGCAACTTCCGCATTACCGATTCAGAGCTGGGCTATGGAACCCGCAGCGAAAAATATGCCGCCAATGTTGCGGCAATCCGTTGCTTAAAAGAGATCGAAGCCGAGGAACGCCTTGCCACGCCCGAAGAACAGGAAATCCTCTCCCGGTATGTGGGCTGGGGCGGTCTGGCCGACTGTTTTGATGAGCGCCACGGAAAATATCTGGAGCTGAAATCCCTACTTGATGAGGACGAATATGCCGCCGCCAGAGCCAGCTCCCTTACCGCCTTTTACACCTCCCCGGTCATTATCGGGGCCATGTACCAGGCACTTTCGCAGATGGGATTCCGGCATGGAAACATTCTGGAGCCGTCCTGCGGCGTTGGCAACTTCATCGGTATGCTGCCTGACAGCATGGCAGACAGCAAAGCCTACGGTGTGGAAATCGACTCCATCAGCGGGCGGATTGCACAGCAGCTCTATCAGAACAGCAGTATTGCCGTGAATGGCTTTGAAAAGGTGCAGATGCCCGACAGCTTCTTTGATGTGGCCATCGGCAATGTGCCGTTTGGCGATTTCAAAGTGCGGGATAAGAAGTACGACAAGAACCACTGGCTGATCCACGACTATTTCTTTGGAAAGACGCTGGATAAGGTGCGCCCGGGCGGCGTGATCGCGTTCATTACCTCCAAGGGTACGATGGACAAGGAAAACTCCGCTGTCCGCAAATACCTGGCACAGCGAGCCGACCTGATCGGGGCTATCCGACTGCCCAACAATGCGTTTAAGGCCAACGCCGGAACCGAAGTCACCAGCGACATTATCTTCCTGCAAAAGCGTGACCGCATGACGGACATTGAGCCGGATTGGGTGCATCTGGACACCGATGAAAACGGTATCCGTATGAACCGATATTTTGTGCAGCACCCGGAAATGGTGCTGGGCGATATGGTCATGGAATCCACCCGGTTCGGCATGGACAGCACCTGTCGGGCCTACGAGGACGCAGACCTGTCCGAGTTGCTTTCCGAAGCTGTGCAGAACCTCCATGCGCAGATCACTGATTATGAGGTGGAAGAACTGGATGAGGAGGAAGATCGTTCGATTCCCGCAGACCCTGCGGTGCGTAATTTCAGTTTTTGCCTTGTGGACGGCAAGGTGCATTACCGGGAAAATTCCCGTATGCAACCGATAGAGGTATCCATCACCGCTGAAAACCGTATCCGGGGCATGATCGCCATTCGGGAATGTGTCCGCCGGCTGCTCGAGTATCAGACCGAGGGCTACCCGGATGAGGATATTCAAAAAGAGCAGGCGGAGCTGAACCGTCTGTATGACGATTACACGAAAAAGTACGGTCTGCTTTCCAGCCGGGGTAACAGCCTTGCCTTTGGCGAGGACGCCAGCTATTGCCTGCTGTGTTCTCTGGAGGTACTGGACGAGGAAGGCAATCTCAAACGCAAGGCGGATATGTTCACCAAGCGCACCATCCGCCCCCATGAAGCCGTTACCAGCGTGGACACCGCCAGTGAAGCTCTTGCCGTATCCATCTCCGAAAAAGCGCGGGTGGATATGGAATATATGGTGGAGCTGTCCGGGAAAAGCGAGGAAGAACTGGCCGCTGACCTGTCCGGTGTTATTTTCCGGGATATTCAGTGCGCCGAGGAAGCTGCCGCCATTCCCAAAGCTTTTGTGCAGGTGGAGCAATTCCCCTTTGTAGCCGCTGATGAATACCTCTCCGGCAATGTGCGCCGCAAGCTCCGAATGGCCAAGGCGCTTTATGAGGTATTACCGGCTGAAAAGAAACCGCTGATTGCCAAAAACATCGAGGCGCTGGAAGCGGTGCAGCCGGTAGACCTGACCGCCGCTGAGATTGGCGTCCGTATCGGTGCCAACTGGATACCCATAGATGTCTACCAAAAATTCATGGTGGAGACCTTTGGCACCAGCTATTACGCAGGAAGCCGCATTAAAATCCTGCGCTCCGGTGCTACCGGCCAGTGGGCCATTACCGAAAAGAACGCTGACCGGGGCAATATCAAAACCCTGACCACCTACGGAACCAAGCGCATGAACGCCTATCAGATTCTGGAGCAGACCTTAAACCAGCGGGATGTGCGTGTGTTTGATTATGTGGAGGACGAAAACGGCAACAAAAAGCCTGTTCTCAACAAAAAGGAAACTGCCATTGCCCAGGATCGACAGGAGCTGATCAAGCAGAAATTTTCCGAATGGATATGGAAAGATATTGACCGGCGGGAACGGCTGTGCCGCATCTACAACGAAACCTTTAATGCCATCCGGCCCCGTGAGTATGACGGCAGTCATATCCGCTTTTCTGGCATGAACCCAGAAATCACCCTGCGGCCCCATCAGGTAAATGCCATCGCTCATATCATGTACGGCGGGAATACCCTGCTTGCACATGAAGTAGGTGCGGGCAAGACCTTTGAAATGGTGGCAGCCGCCATGGAGATGAAGCGGCTGGGGCTTTGCACCAAATCGCTGATCGTGGTGCCGAACCACATCACAGAACAGTGGGCGGCGGAATGGCTCCAGCTATACCCCTCCGCCAATATCCTTGTGGCGACCAAAAAGGACTTTGAAACCCAGAACCGCAAGAAATTTTGCGCCCGTATCGCCACCGGCGACTATGACGCCGTTATCATCGGTCACTCGCAGTTTGAGAAAATCCCCATGTCGGCAGAACGACAGGTTGCCATCTTACAGCAGCAGATCGACGAGATCATGTTCGGCATTGAGGAAGCCAAATCCGCCAAAGCTGAGCGATACACGGTCAAGCAGTTGGAACGCACCCGAAAATCGCTGGAGGCGAAGCTGGAACGGCTCAACGACCAGAGCCGCAAGGACGACCTTGTGACCTTTGAGGAATTGGGCGTTGACCGGGTGTTCGTGGACGAGAGCCATTATTTTAAGAACCTCTTTTTGGCGACCAAAATGCGGAATGTGGGCGGCATCGCCCAGACCGAAGCGCAGAAGTCATCAGACCTCTTTATGAAGTGCAGGTATCTGGACGAGATCACCGGGGGCCGGGGCGTGATCTTCGCCACCGGCACACCCATCAGCAACAGTATGGTGGAGCTTTACACGATCCAGCGGTATCTGCAGTATGATACCCTCCAGGAGATGGGCCTGATCCACTTTGACGATTGGGCCAGCGACTTCGGAGAAACCATCACCGCCATTGAGCTGTCGCCGGAGGGCAGCGGCTACCGGGCTAAAACGCGGTTTGCCAAGTTCTTCAATCTGCCCGAACTGATGGCCACTTTCAAGCAGGTGGCTGATATTCAGACGGCGGAAATGCTGAAACTGCCGGTGCCAAAGGCCAACTTCCACACAGAGGTCATTCAGCCGTCAGAGCTTCAGCAGAAAATGGTGCGGGGGCTTGCGGAACGGGCCGAGGCTATCCGTGCAGGCGGCGTTGACCCCAGGGTGGACAATATGCTCCGAATCACCAACGACGGCAGAAAGCTGGCGCTGGATATGCGGCTCATCAATCCGCTGGCAGCCGATGACCCCAACGGCAAGGTTGCCACCTGCGCCCGCAATGTCATCCGTATTTGGGAGCAGACCAAAGAGCAGCGCAGCACCCAGCTTGTGTTCTGTGACCTCAGCACTCCGAAAGACGACGGCTCTTTCAGTGTCTATAACGACCTGAAAAAGAAACTCATGGAGGCCGGCATTCCGGAGGAAGAAATTGCCTTTATCCATGACGCCAACACCGAAGCCCGGAAAAAAGAGCTGTTTTCAAAGGTGCGCTCCGGTCAGGTGCGCATCCTTATGGGCAGCACTCAAAAGATGGGCGCAGGTACCAATGTCCAGGATCGACTCATTGCCCTGCATGATCTGGATTGTCCGTGGCGTCCTTCCGACCTTGCCCAGCGGCTGGGCCGTATTGTGCGGCAGGGCAATAGGAATCCAGAGGTTGAGATCTTCCGGTATGTCACGGAGGGAACCTTTGATGCCTATTTGTATCAGCTCGTAGAAAACAAGCAGAAATTCATCGCGCAGATTATGACCTCCAAAGCGCCGGTGCGTGTGGCAGACGATGTGGATGAAACGGCTCTCAGTTATTCTGAGATCAAGGCTCTGGCCACCGGCAATCCGCTTATCATTGAAAAGTGCAATCTGGACATGGAGGTGGGCAAGCTCAATATGCTCAAAGCCAGCTACCTGAGTCAGAAATATGTGCTGGAAGATATGGTGCTGAAGAAATACCCGGAAACCATAACCCGGCTGACGGAACGGATTGCAGGTTATGAGCAGGATGTGCAGCTTGCTGCCGCCCACCCGAAAACCCAGGAGGGATTTGTGGGCATCACGATTCTGGATCAGCCCTACGCCGACAAGGAGGCGGCTGGCAAGGCGATCCTTGATGTATGTACCAAAATGACAGGCTCCGATGCTGTTTTCTTAGGACAGTACCGGGGCTTTTCTCTTGTCCTTTCCTATGACGGGCCGAGCAACGAGTACCGCATGACCATGAAGGGAACGCTTTCCCATACGGCTGTTTTGGGAGCCGATGTGTTTGGCAATCTGACCCGTATGGACAATGTGATTGACGGGCTTTCCGGCAAGTTGGAAGCGGTTCGTGCAGAACTGGCCGACACCCAGGTGCAGCTCGAAAATGCCCGCACCGAGCTGGTGGCCCCATTTGCCAGAGAAGCGGAACTGGCCGAAAAGACAGCAAGGCTCAAGGAACTGAATATCCTGCTGAACATGGATCAGAAGGATAAATCCCTGATTGACGATGTGCCGGACGAGGATACGCCGGAGAAATCAAGAGTACGGGATCATGAGAGATAACCCACAGCGGCACGGAAAAACACCGTGCCGTTACTACATACCAAATTATGGATTTTTCTTTACCGTTAATGACGGAATCGTCGCAAGGATTGAAAAAAACATCGTTAGTGAGTATAATTAGAGCCAGATAAATCGCAATTATTGCGGGAGGTTAATATGTACCCAGATGAGAAAATCAACTTTTTATCGAAGCAAAGTTGTAGCAATTTTTATAAATTAATGCGTGACTTAAATGACCATTCCTGCTGCCTTGCATTAGGAGCTGGCGCATCTGCGACAGTAGGACTTCCTGTTTGGTCAAGATTGTTAAAAAGAATTTGTCATTGTTATTTTGAACAATGGGCAATGGATATAGGTTCAGGGAAAGGAGTCGTAAATCGTCCGCCTTCCAATGTTTCAATTGCATTGACTAATAGCTATGAAATCTATTTGCTTGAGCAAGATAATAAAGAATTAATAGCTTCTCTTGAAAATGCTTTTGAAAATGCGGAATATTGGGTGAATGGACGAAAACTTCCTGCCGAAGAATGTTCTAAACTAAATGAAACAATGAAGCAAAGCTATAAGCTTGTTCACCAATTACAAGATTCTTTTATGGCCAAAATTATGTCTGGTGATTTGACAATAATCGCTCAGATGATAAAAAATCAAGTACGACCTCGTGATTGGAACTATCTGATACGAAAATCACTGTATTCATCTTATGAAGACGATCCATATATGCTCATTGTTTCACCGTTATATCAAGAACTTATTAAATTGGTAAAGAAACATGGTATTAGCAATATAATAAATTACAACTATGATGACACATTTTATCATTCCTTAGCACAAAATGGGCTTAAGTTTAGGAATTGTTATGAGAGTAATCAAACAAAGGGTAAAAATCGCATTTACTATCCACATGGTTATATTCCAATGAAAGGCGGTGTCATTACAGAAATAGTTCTAAGCGAGGATGATTATCAAAACCAAATTTACAAGCAGAATTTATGGTCCAATAATATTCAAACAACGTTGTTTTCCTCAAATACGATTGTTTTTATAGGGCTTTCTCTGAATGATTCGAATATTCGAAGATTAATTAACATGTGTTCAAACGCAAACTATTATACGCACTATGCTTTTTTGCCCTCCTCTGGAGAAGATCAAGCATCAATAATGTATGATAATCTATATGACGCAGATTTATACAGACTAGGAATAAAGGTTATTAGATATTCACCGGAAAATAATCACAATTTATTGCCAACGCTTATACATTATCTGTGCGAATTTTCATAGTTAGATAAATATCTATTAACTTCAATTTGCAACTGAGAATGGCAATTCGTATTTTATATAAGGAGGTGTCAATGTTATGTACGACTTTTCAAGGTCTGATGTAGGTGCCCAAGCCGCATGGAAAGGTTTCTCATCCCAAACGCTATATATTGCCTCCAGATTGATTTCAGATGAAAGTGAGCACGAGTACTATCCAGAAGATGTCGAGGATTTGGTGATAAAAAAGGACGGCGTTGTAGTAGAGGCTGTCCAGGTTAAAAACATCTCTGCCGACCTAACGCTTTCAAGCCTTGCCGCAACAAAAACATCCAAAGGCGGTGAAGGATTCTTTAATCGCATGTGTAGCTTGCATAAACAAAATCCATCCTTCCACTGTATTAAGGTTGTCTACTTTAACACTCTTGGCATTGAACTGCAGGAAGTGCAGGCAGGTAAAGCTAACACTAAAAAGGCTCTAACAAAGAGGCTTGTAGATAAACATGGTTTGTCCGAGGAGGACGCCGTATGGTTGCTTGATTCTTTGTGTTTTGAAAAAGTCAATCTTGATGATTTGGATTTAAATATTCAAACTCAAATCAGCGATTATGTTCCGGTAATGTCTGCGCCCACACTGGCAAAAGACCTATTAATTCAACATATTTCCGCACTTTCTAAAAGTAAAGGATGCACCACACTAAAAATGTGGCAAGAAAAAATCCACGAAATTGGAACAAATATTGCCGCAATAGATGGGTTTTACAAGGAATACAACAAATCCCTTGTTCGCTTAGATGAACTGCAACTAAATGGCGATCATGAACAGCTGGAAAAAGAGTATTCGCAAGGTGTGTCTGCACATCCTACGCATATTCGCAATAATTTAGACTTTAAGCGAACTTATTGGATGGAAGAAATACAAGCAGTGATCAACAGTAAAGGTGTCGCAATCCTTAAGGGCGTTTCTGGACAAGGAAAGTCCACCCTTTGCTACCGATACTTAATTGATACGTATCCTGAAGGCTGCGTATTTTGTGTGCGTTCCATTTATAATGAAGGACAAGCACAGAATTTGGTTACAGCGTTAGATGGGCTTGGTAAGCATAATAAAAATTTAATCATCTATATTGATGTTCAACCAGGCGAAACACTTTGGGCATTTTTGCTGCAGGAGTTGCAATCTCGAGGACTTTCTATTCCCGTTCTTATTTCCATTCGAGATGAAGACTATAACCGAACACCAATTAGCGGAAAGGCGATCCAATACGGGATTATAGAATTGGCTTTATCAAAAGAAGAAGCTGCACACATTTATAATTCTTTTACAGAAACACAGCCTCACGCTGAACATAGAACTTTTGAAGAAGCATGGCAATCTTTTGGTGGACAAGGGCCATTGATTGAATTTGTATATTTGCTGACAAATAATCAGACTTTGACTCAGCGCCTTCAGGAGCAAATTGATGCGTTACAGCAAGAAGGTGTTTCGGATGAATGGTTAGAATTACTTCAGTTGGTTTGTTATGCAGGACGATTAGGATGTGCTGTTAATCTTGCAGCCGTAAAAAATGAAATTCATTGTTCTACGATGCACGCTGCTATTAGACGCCTGAAAGATGAGTATCTCATCAGAGTAGTTGATGAAAACACCATTGAAGCACTTCATCCGGTACGTGCGAAAATCGTTTTTGATGTGTTGTGCGATCAGATTTACACTAAGACAAGAAATGTTGTATTCAAGACTCTATCATGTATATCTTCGCAAAATGTGAGAGTGGTTCTGTTGGACTATTTTTCTAATCAGAACTATAACATCGAAGATGTACAGCGTCTCTCTCAAATAAGATTCTGTGATTGGACAGGATATGCAAATGCCATTAGGTCAATGCTTTGGTTAGATGCGAAGCGTTATGTTGAGGATAACATGACATTTATTAGTTCTCTGGTAAAAAAACGTGGCAAAGGCTGGCTCTGTTTTTTGCCACTTGACCTTTCTGGTATTGAGCGATCAGATGAGCTAATTGCAGATGGAATGAAAGATCTATCTATTTTCAATAAGGCGGATTTACAAAATGCCATCAATGAGGTCAAAGGATCACTAACATCACTCTCCATCAATTATCAAGCAACAGACTGCTTTTTGAAAAATTGTGCGGTGCCATCAATTTTGCCTAATTCAGATACTGAGCGTTCTTCGTTTGGATATGCGCTATTTTGGATGGCAAAACGAGATAATAATGTCACATTACCATTCAAAACTGATGAAATAATTACCAGTGTATGCTCAGGTGAACTCCAATCGTCTGCGGATGCAATACGTGGACTCTTTGAGCATCCTGCCTTAGAGGAAAGCTATTTGGCTGCTGTAGATGTATTCGCGGAGAGGCTTATCCGTGAAATGCAAGTACTTATTTTTTCAGTTACAAGCGATGAAGTGTCATGTAAATTCATTCCGCCTCTTTCGTCGGAAACAGCGATTCCTGAGAACACCAAAAACACAAATCAGTATTGGCGAATTAAAATGCTGGATATTTTAAAGCAACTGTATCCAGAGAAAGAGTATATTGATATTGAGTTGATTGGTGTTGATCTCCTTCAGGATTTGGGAATTGAAGCTCTGGATCATAAACTTCACATTCATAAGAGCAAGCGCCCAAATGCATGGGTATCTGAATTGAATGGATGGACAAAAACACGAATAGATTATGGCTTACGTCCTTCTTCTTGGCAGGAATATGTAGCTGATATTGATGAGATAAGAACCAATGTCAATGATTTGATTGCTGAGACAATCAAACTCATAGATGATATATACAGGAAAGGGAGATATTCGCAGGATCGAGGAAAAAGGATTGATGATCGGCTAAAAGTGTTTAGAGAACACACATTTGCCGAAAATCGACTCCCTTATTTTGCTGTTGACCCATACTGCCTTTATTCTGAAGGAAACGCTAAAAGCCCTGTTGCAGAGTATTTTCCAATGCGTCAATTGCTTTCAGTTGGAAAGTATGAGAACTTCAGAAAACGCTTGAACGATGTATACTCCTCATTAGATTATTTCTATAATCAGTTTGCAGAGGTTCTGCGTGTAAGAATTAAGAAGCAAGATATTAACATTGTTAAGAATCCAAGACTCGCTATGTTTAATCTATATTCTGCAGCCAAAGCACTTGTGGATTTTCAGAAAGAATATGATTCATTGTTTTCTGACTATAGTTCGCTTGATGAAGATTTTGCAAAGCAAGAGCTTGAAAATATTCTTACTTTAGTCAATGTCTGGCGTTATATACTGGATAATCAGCCGAAAGGGTGCGCCATTGCTTATGATTCAAAACAAAAATATCGCAAAGGAACTAACTATTTTTGCGATACGCTTTCAAAAGCAGTTACGGCGGTGAACGGTACACTTCTTAAGGGTGATAAATATGCTTACATCATTGTTGATTACAATATGGAAGAGGATAATACCCTTGAGAACGAATACACCAGAATTGTGATGACAATCAGGAATGTGTTTAACAACAGTATTTTACCATCAAGTGATAGGTGGTATTTGGAAACGCAATCCTTGGAGTTAGCGTATGTGCCTGTTTTTTCTGGTGTGTTCTCACCGGTAGTATACTCGATTCCGTTCTATAAACTTTTGGACGCAGAAGAATCCAGCATAGCAAGACCAATGTATCCTTGTGAAATAGAGCCGGCATTGGTCGAAAAAATTAACGCAAGCGAAACTTTGAACATTTGGGTTGATTCCATGAGAAAGCTGGGTGAAATGAAGTTGTATATTCAGCGTTATCAGCAAGTTATGCAAGTGTCAGTCGATGAAAAGTGTCTTTGTAGTTTGACATCCTTCACAGAATTGCTGATCGAACAGATTAATTCACTCTGGAAGGACTTCCTTTTGTCCGAAGATATCGTAAATAAAATGATTGAGGGAGCGGATGAGCAAAATAGTGAGTTATTAAATGTTGTACAGCTTTTCTTTGATTGCTACGAAGAAATTGAAACGGTTATAAGGAATAAAAAGGATCCAAGTGAACTCATACAGATAATAGATACAGTGTCTATAGTAATGTTTGCTTTACAGCCTTTTGTATCGGAGCATGGTTCTTATTACGAATATGCTTAAAAATCAGCCGAGTGGTTTTAACTGCTCGGCTGACCATTTTGTTCCAATGATTTTCCATATAACTATATTAGCGGTGATCTTGGATTGCAAATCGTGTGCTAAAAAAATTCGATGACTAGATGTGCTGATTGTACAAATCGAAGATTGCTTTGCCTATATATCCAATAAGCTGAATACGGAAAAGGCATACTACGAATACTACTATGATGAAATCATTATTCCAGAGGAGCTGTGCGGCGTTCACTATAAAGCCGCGATTCAAAAGCGTAACCGCTGGATGGTGGACAGAGCCGATTGCCTGATCGCCTATCTATTCCGGGATTTTGGCGGTGCCTATGAAACCGTCAAATACGCGAAAAAGCAAGGCAAGCCGGTCATCAATCTTGCAGAGCAGAAATGAAATTGCACATTTGATATTGCCCTGCCCTATGGGTATAGTAAAAGAAAAACAGGAGTGAAAACCATGAGTGACACATATTTCGATTTACCCTCTCGCCTGGAAGATTCCTTCCCGGAGATCGACAGTGATATTGTAACTGACCTGCGGAAAACCAGCGAAGAATACGCGGAAATTCAACAACAGATTTCTGATCTGAAAAAGCGGTTCCCGTGTATTATGAAAGTGATGGAGGAAAAAGGTGAGATTCACCTGACCGCAGAGGAACACGCCGCCTTTGTCCAATGCCTTCGGTTATCCCGAAAGCTGGATGATATGGAGCGCCTGCAGCTTTACTTCCGCGGACATACGGATGCGGTGGTTTACCTCAAAAAAATCAAAGCGATTTGATTTAACGGCTCGGAACAATCCGGGCCGTTTTACATGACTGACATATATCGACAAGCGGCTACAGCGTGTTACAAACTTCTCAAAAATATAAGTTTATAGCATCAATTCTATAAACTTGATTTTTTACGAGGTTTGTGATATGATTCTAAGCGAAAGGTGGTGCTTTCTTTATGCAAAAAACAACGCTGCGAAAACGTGACCTCTATCTGAATCGAATTATCGCATTTCAAGATACAGAAATGATCAAGGTCATGACCGGTATCCGACGCTGTGGAAAATCCAGTTTGATGAAGCTGATGGCGGAGCATTTGCGGGATACCGGAGTGACGGATGACCAAATTATCGAAATGAACTTTGAGTCTATGAGTATTCCGGATATGGACGCAAGAGGATTTTACGAATATGTCAAAGCGCGCATTTGCCCGGATAAACGGACATATCTCTTTTTTGACGAGGTGCAGAAGGTGCGTGGTTGGGAAAATGCGGTCAACTCTTTCCGGGTAGACTTTGACTGCGATATATATATTACGGGTTCCAATGCCTATCTACTTTCTTCTGAGCTTTCCACTTACCTATCTGGACGATATGTGGAAATCAAGGTACTGCCATTATCCTTTAAGGAATTTCTGGATTTTCACGGCTATACCCTGACGGAACGGAAGTCGCCTGCAGGTGGTGTCAGAAAGCGGATCACAGATACAGAGGGCGAAACTTATGATGTAAAAGAACTTTTTGACGCCTATGCCAGATTTGGCGGTATGCCCATGCTGGCAGATGTGGGCTTGGAAATTGACCGGGTGACAGCCGCTTTAGACGGTGTGTATTCTGCTGCCGTTATCAATGACATCCTGGAACGGGAAAAGAGAAAAGGTCAGCGAAATATCACAGACCCAGTGCTGCTGAGAAAAATCATCTTATTTTTGGCGGACAATATTGGCAACAACACTTCCGCAACCTCCATCGGAAACACCCTGGTCAATGAGGGCCTTTTGGAGAATGGAGCCCGAAAGACAAAGCCTGCCGTACAGACAATTCAGGCGTATATCGAAGCTCTGACAGAAGCCTATATCTTCTATGAAATCAAGCGCTTTGATATTAAGGGCAAGGAGTATTTGCGCACGCTGGGCAAATATTATATTGTGGACATTGGTCTGCGGAATTACCTGCTTGGTTATCGTGACGGTGACAGCGGACATATTCTGGAGAATATCATCTACTTTGAACTGTTGCGCCGTGGCTATGATGTAGCCATCGGTAAAATTGACAATCAGGAAGTTGACTTTATTGCTACCAAAGCAGATGAGAAAAAATATATCCAGGTTACAGAATCAATGAACGCTCCAGAAACGAGAGAACGAGAGCTTGCGCCTCTGCGTAAAATCCGGGATAGTTACGAAAAGGTTGTTATTGCCTTGGAGTGTGATCTTACCCAGACACAGGACGGAATTAAACTTATTAGAGCGCTGGATTTCCTTCTGGAGTGACAGACCGTTTCAACACATACAAACTTCTTTTCTGCATATAAACTACACCATTTATATGCAGAAAAGGTACATAGCCGATTGATTTTCTTCGGAGAATCAGTCGGCTATTTTCATGTCAGAACGGAGGTGACACAACATGACCAACGAAGAATTGAACACCGCCCTGTATGAAAAGATGTTTGCCGAGCAGGAAACCTACCGGTCGTGGCTTCTTTCCCTGCCCCCGGAGGAAATCCTGAACCACGCCTATGAGTACACGATGCGGGAGGATATTCTGATGTCGCTGGAATACCACGATTTGCCGGACGCACAGGCAAAGGCCCTGCTGAAATCGCCCAGTCCCCTTGCCGATGTGTTTGCGGATTGGGAGAACAAAGAAACTGGCCACATGGACGACATCTGGCAGACCGTGGAGGATCGGGCTAAAGCCGAAGTGCAGAAACATAAAAAGAAAGACGAAAAGGAGCGATAACAGCTTCCGGGCCGGTTGGGTAATCCAGCCGGCCTTTTTACATAGCCGGACTGTCCAAGGCAGTCAATTCATGGCTATGGAAAGGAGGATTTTTATGCCATATATTCCCCCGGAGGTCGTTGCAAAAGCGAAGGAAATGGACTTGCTGACCTATCTCAAAAACTACGAGCCGGGTGAGCTGGTGCATTTTGGAGGAAACACCTACTGTACCCGAACCCATGACAGTCTCAAAATTTCCAACGGCAAATGGTGCTGGTTTTCCCGTGGCATCGGCGGCAAGACGGCTCTGGACTATCTGATCAAAGTTCGGGAGATACCGTTCACCGAAGCGGTTGAGATGATCGTGGGTCAGGCGGCAATTCACCCGCCCACTTATGAGCCTGCACCGAAAAAGGATGTACCCAAGGTGCTGCTTCTTCCCCCGGTTAGCCGCTGCGCCACCCATGCAATTAGTTATCTTTCCGGGCGCGGCATCGACAGCGAGGTAATCGACTTCTGTATCTCCACCGGGCGGCTGTACGAAAGCAGCGGCAGATACCACAATGTGGTTTTTGTGGGCCATGACCAGTACGGGAAAGCACGGTATGCCAATTTAAGGGGGATCGGCTCTGACTTCAAGGGCGAGTGTAACGGCAGCGACAAACGGTTCTCTTTCAATATCCCGGCAGAAAACAGTGGGATTCTCCATTTGTTTGAGAGTGCCATCGACCTGCTTTCCTTTGCCACCCTCCGCAAATTGAGCGGCATGAATTGGAGGAGCGATCATCTGCTGTCGCTGGCAGGCGTGTATCAGCCAAGGGAGAGAATCGAAGAAAGTGCCGTGCCATTGGCACTGACCCAATACCTGCGCGACCACCCGGAGATCAAAACGATTATTCTGCGGCTGGACAATGACAGGGCAGGCAGGCTGGCGGCAAAGGCGCTGATGACGGTTCTGCCAAAGGACTATACCATTGACGCCCGATTCCCGCCTACGGGCAAGGATTACAACGACTGCCTGTGTATGCACCTGGGTATTCCCATTACCCGGAGCAAAGAGAAAAACAAAGAACGATGATATGGAGGATGACAACATGAAAGAATTTGAAGTCACTTTGACTGCCGTTTCCAGAAAGACCTTTAAGCTGAGAGCCGATTCCCAGGAGGACGCCTTCCTGCTGGCAGAGGCGATTCTGGAGAATACCGATCTGCTGGGCTTCTCCGATGAGGATGTGGACAGCATGGACATGACCTGCGAGGAACAGTGCGGCGGCGTCTGCGAGATCTGCAGCCGTGCCTGTGAGAACTGCGGCGACTGCACCGATCTGGAACCGGACTGCGCCTACCCCGACAAGGAATGTGGACACCGTTGTCCGGCCTGCGGAGGCTGTATGGCAGACAGCGAGGACGAGTGACTCTGTTTTCGGCTGGTTTCAAAGAATGTTCGACCACGCAGGGAGAACAGGTCTGCAATATACCAGCAAGCATCGCCTTTGTGATACCACAAAGGCCGCTTGTCAGGGGAAAGCCCCTGAAACCCCTCATTGGAAAGGAGAAATTTGATTATGCACAACGCATTGTTTTTTGCGATAGGCTTTCTCATCGGCGCACTGTTCGGCATTGTCCTTATGAGCCTGTTGCAGATTAACCGCCTGAATGGAAAGGAGGAAAAAAACGAATGAGAAAAAGAAATGTTCATATCCAATTTTGGCTGAACCGTAAGGAAGCCGAGGCACTGGATAAGAAAGTCCGCCGCAGCGGTCTTTCCCGTGAAGCGTATCTGCGCCATCTAATCGACGGTGTGGTGCCGCAGGACGCTCCACCCCCGGAATATTTTTCCATGATGCGGGAACTGCACGGCGTCGCCAATAACCTAAATCAAATCGCGCAGAAAGCCCACACCCTGAATGTGGTGGATGTGCAGCGGTACGATACCTGCGCCCGTCAAGTGGAAGCTGCCATCAAGAAAATCACAGAGGCGGTTATCCTGCCCAAGCCGATGGAGTGATACCGCCATGGCTACCACATCCATCTGGCGGGTCAAAGGGTGGCTGGGCAAGGTGGTCATTTATGTGGAGAACCCGGATAAGACGGAGAACCCCGCTTTTTATGAAAGGCAGGATATGATAGGCCGGCAGGCTCAGGGTCTTTCTGATGTCATTGACTACGCCGTGAACAGTGAGAAAACCCAAATGGCAGATGAAGCCACAGAGGTCATGCAGCAGTTTGTTTCCGGCGTCAACTGCCACCCGGCCACCGCCCGCAAGGAAATGATCGCCGTAAAAAAGAGGTTCGGCAAGGAGGATGGCACTGTGGCCTACCATGGCTACCAATCCTTTGCTCCCGGAGAAGCCACCCCGGAAATGGCCCATGAGATCGGGGTGAAGCTGGCACAACAGCTTTGGGGCGATAAATACCAGGTCATCGTTTGCACCCATCTGGACAAGGATAGCCACCTGCACAATCATTTTGTGGTCAATACGGTGTCTTTTCTGGACGGCATCAAATACCACCGCACGGAAAAGGACTACTACGAGATGCAGAAAGTCTCTGATGCCCTTTGCAGAGAGTATGGCCTTTCGGTCATTGAAAATCCTCAGCGTGGGAAGTCCAGGCAGTACGGCGAATGGAGAGCCGAACAGGAGGGTCGCCCCACATGGCGGGGTCTGATCCGCGCTGAGATCGACGAGGTGATCCGCCAGTCCATGACCGAGCGCCAGTTTTTTGATAATCTCCGAAAACGCGGCTATGAGGTCAAGGTAGGCAAGGATATTTCCGTGCGGCCACTGGGTAAGGAGCGCTTTGTCCGTCTGGAACGAAACTTTGGCGAGGACTATTCCTATGACGGTATCCGAAAGCGGATACTGGCGCAAGTCAGCCGGGAGCGCCCACTGCCAGAGCCGGAGTACCGGGTGCGTCGTGTAAAACTGCGTGGAGACTTCAAGAACGCAAGAAAAATCACCGGCTTCCGGGCACTGTATTTCCATTACTGCTATCTGCTGGGCATCTTCCCGAGAAGTAAGCCAAAAAGCAACAAACGCCTCCACTTCCTTCTCCGGGAGGATTTAGCGAAGTTGGACGCCATATCAGAAGAAACAAAGCTGCTGGTGCGGAACCACATTGATACCGCCGAGCAGCTTTTTTCTTATAAGGAAGGGTTGGAGACAAAAATTGAATCGTTGACCGCCGACCGCAAGGCTCTGTACCGAAAACAGCGTACCGTATCGGTAAAGTCCGATGATGATGCTCTGAACAGGGTCAAGGAGCAGATCACAGCTATTTCCAAAGAGCTGTCGGCGCTGAGAAAGGAGGTGAGATTATGTGAGGATATTGCCATACGCTCCGGCGTAATCAAAGAGAAAATCAGAGCCGTCCGGGAGGACGAACAATCTCAGGGAAAGGAGAACAAACGCGATGAACAATTCAGGCGACGCAGCGGAACAGGTCGTCAGGCTTAGTTTAGAGGGAACCGAGGTTGCCCTGAAGCTCACCGGCTCCGCTGCCAAAAACATTGCCGCCGCCATCTATGCGGTGCTGAAAAACCGGGATAAGAACAAGATCAAAGGCCGCCAGCGTCTCACCGCCATGCTGAAAAGCGGCAAGGAGTTAAAGGTGTTTACCATTTCCGAAGAACACCTGAAGCAGTTTGCCACCGAAGCCAAGCGGTACGGCGTTGTCTATTGCGCCCTGCGCGGCAAAGAGAAATCCGCAGACGGTATGGTGGATGTAATGGTCCGGGCCGAGGACGCATCGAAAATCAACCGCATTGTGGAGAGGTTTCACCTTGCTACGGTGGATACAGCGTCCATCAGGCATGAGATCGAAAAGACACGGGCTGAGAAAGGTGCCGGGGAGAAAAAGGAGGCTCCCGCCGTTCCCGAAAAGGGACAACCCGAAAAGAGCGATGAGGACAAACTGCTGGACGAGATGCTGGGTGCGCCCACAAGGAAGGAGGAGCCTGCACCGGTAAACCCCTCTGCGGCGAGGACGGAAAAATCCCCTCCGTCCGCGCCTACCTCCGAGCCGCCCAGCAAAGCCGCCGAGGGTGCTGCTAAAAGCGCAGAGCAGCGTCCTTCCGTCCGTAAGGAACTGAGGGATATTCAGGCGCAGCGCAGGCAGGAAGAAGCGGCAGCCCCGGTCAAAGAGCCGGAGCGCACAAAGAAACCGGCGGCCCAATCCACCCAGCATAAACAGCCGCCCCGTAAAAAGAAAAAAGCAAAGGAGAGATAAGCCATGAGTAATTTCGATGATATTTTTGAAGGCAATGCCTCCCGGAAAGGACAGATCAACCAGCCCTTTGACAAGGAGGCATGGGCTGAAAAAAAGCAGGCCGAGCGTCAGGCGGTCTACGGCCTTGCCGATACCACGGCAGAAGCCGTCAGCGCAGACGGCCGTAAATTTCAGGCGTATCTGGATGTGCAGACCCGTTTCAGCCGTTATTCTGCTACCAATGTGCTGCTGATCCTGGCACAGAAGCCGGACGCCACCCAACTGAAAGATTTTGATGGCTGGAAAGACGCCGGTGCGTCCATCAAGCGTCAGCAGAAAGGCATTTCTATTCTGGAGCCCGGCGAGGAATATGAGCGTGAGGACGGTTCTATCGGAACCTCCTACAATGTGAAAAGGGTCTTTGACATTTCCCAGACCACGGCACGGGTCAAGGCGCAGCCCTCTGTCAGCATGGATGACCGGCTGCTTTTGAAAGCCCTGATCTCCCGTCCGACCGTGCCGATGCAGACGGTGGACGATCTGCCGAACCACATGGGAGCGCTGTACGACCATGATCAGCAGGTGATTTTCGTGCGCCGGGGCATGGACGCCGCCGACATTTTCCGCAGCGTTTCCAAGGAGCTGGCCCATGCGGAGATTGCCGGCATGACCAAGGACTACACCCGTGAGGGCGCAGCCTTTGCCGCGTACAGCGTTTCCTATATGCTCTGCAAGGAATACGGCATTGATGCCAGTGGGTATGATTTCAGCCGCCTGCCTGACAGCTTCCGGGAGAGCGATGCCCAGGGCGTCCGTGCCGCGCTGTCGGAAATCCGGGATACTGCCGGGAATATCTCCAGCCGCATGAACCGTGCGCTGGAGCAGAACCGCCAGCCTAAATCCAAAGAACAGGAGCGCTAAGTTATGGGAAAAGAAGAAAAACGTGTCCTCACGCTGGACAAATACGAACATGGCGTTGTGGTCAACGCCCTCAATGAAATGCGTAACGACCTTCTGGAAGAACAGCGCTCTACGGACATCGTGGACGAGGTGCTGCTAAAAGCCATCGACGCCCCGACAAAGAAGGTCAAAGTAATCAGGGTTCCCGAAAAGTCGCAAGACTTTTTGGGAGGAGGACGAGCAACGGAGCGCGAGAGCCTTTGCCCCGAAGGGGCGAAGCGAGAGCAGCGCAGTTTGCGAGGACGAGATGAAGCAAGATAACCGCCAGACGCAGCTTATTCTCTGCCTGTTCGGTATTTTTCCTGTGGTATGGCTGGGGTTTCTCATAGCCCCGGCTGTATCGGGCGGATTGCCGGAGATCATTACAGCATTTCCGGCAGCGATGAATGACCCCTTTCATATCGTGCTTTGCGGGGACAGCCTGAAAACTGTCCTCATTGCTTTGTGTGCGTATGGAATGGGCATCGGCATCTATTTCTCCACCCGGCGCAACTACCGTAGGGGCGAGGAACACGGCTCGGCCAAGTGGGGCGATGCCAGAGCCGTGGATAAGAAATACCGGGATAAAAGGCCGGAGCAAAATAAGCTGTTTACGCAGAATGTGCGCATGGGTCTGGACGGAAGAAAACACCGGCGAAACCTCAACACGGTAGTCATCGGGGGCAGTGGCGCGGGCAAAAGCTTCAACCTTGCCAAACCAAATCTGATGCAGGCCAACACCTCATTTGTGGTGCTTGACCCAAAGGGTGAACTGGTGCGGGATACCGGGTATCTGCTGGAGCAGAAAGGGTATGAAGTCCGGGTGCTGGATCTTCTGAACATGGAGAAGAGCTTCTGCTACAATCCCTTCGTTTATCTTCGGGATGACAACGATGTGCAAAGACTTGTTACCAACCTGTTTAAGTCCACCACCCCAAAAGGCAGCCAGTCGCAAGACCCTTTTTGGGATACGGCAGCCAGTATGCTTCTTCTGGCGCTCATTTTCTACTTGAAGTACGAAGCGCCGGAGGATGAGCAGAATTTCCCCATGGTCATGGAGATGCTGCGGGCCGCAGAAGTCCGGGAGGATGATGACTGCTATCAGTCACCGCTTGACGAGCTGTTTGAACGGCTGGAGATGAAAAACCCAGACCACATCGCGGTCAAGTATTACAAGGACTACCATTCCGGCAGCGCCAAGACCCTGAAGTCCATTCAGATCACCCTTGCTGCAAGATTGGAAAAATTCAACCTTTCCTCTCTGGCGGCGTTGACTACCACGGATGAACTGGAGCTGCCCTCCCTGGGCGAAAAGAAAGTGGCACTGTTTGCACTGATCCCGGACAATGATACCAGCTTCAATTTTTTGGTGTCCATCCTGTATACGCAGATCTTCCAGCAGCTATTCTGGCTGGCTGATCACAAGTACGGAGGGAGCCTGCCGGTTCCCGTCCACTTCCTGATGGACGAGTTTGCCAATGTGAGCCTGCCGGATGACTTCGATAAGATATTGGCGACCATGCGCTCCCGGAATGTGAGCGTGACCATTATCCTGCAGAACATCGCTCAAATAAAGGCGCTGTTTGAAAAACAGTGGGAGAGTATTCTTGGCAACTGTGACGAGATGCTCTACTTGGGAGGAAACGAAACGAGCACACACAAGCTGATCTCGGAATCTTACCTTGGAAAATCCACGATTGACACCAACACCTACGGCAAGTCCAGCGGGCGCAGTGGCAATTACAGCACCAACTATCAGATCACCGGGCGGGAGCTGATGACGCCGGACGAGGTACGCATGATGGACAACCGTTATGCGCTGCTGTTTATTCGTGGCGAGCGCCCAATCATGGACGAAAAGTACAATCCGCTGAAGCACCCCAATGTAGCCTTGACCGCTTTGGGCGGCGCACCAACCTATGAGCATGGCAAGATTGACCATGTGACCGCAACAATCTCTATCGGCGCTGTGACTGAATCCGAACTGCCGGAGCCGGAAAACGCCGTGGATGATACCATGGAGCTTCTGTCCAATGAAGAGATAGAGGCTCTTTTTCATTTAATCTAAAGGAGGAACAAAACCATGAAAAACCTGTTTCACAAGACCGAGAAGCCTGTCAATCACAACACCAAGCTGGAGCGCAAAGTCAAGAGGGGCTTCCGTTTCTACGCAGTGACCGTCCTGTCCATGTCCCTTGTGCTGGGCATGGCCGTTACTGCCCACGCTGCCAGCGACCCCATCACGGTGGTCAACAACCTCTCTGACTTCATCTTTGGCCTGATCCGCGCTGTGGGCCTCATTCTGCTGGGCTGGGGTATCGTCCAGGTGGGTCTTTCTCTCCAGAGCCATGACCCTTCCCAGCGTTCCAACGGTTTCCTGACACTGGCAGGCGGCATTGTCATTACCTTCGCTAAGGAGATTCTGACTCTGATCACAGGCTAAGCGGTTATCACCAAATAATATCTGCGGGATATGCGGCAGGGCGGGCAATCGTCCTGCCGCTGTTTCGCTGAAAGGAGGAAGAAACATTGAGTGATAACTGGGTTGTCCAAAATCTTGAGAACGCTTTGAACACCTGGAATGAAAAGCTGGCGGAGATCTGGCAGCTCATCACCCAAAGTCCGCAGCAATTCAAGGGCGGTGCCATTTGGGGTGTCATTGTGGACGTCCACGGTGCACTGCAGGCCATTGGCCTTGCACTGCTGGTGTTGTTTTTTGTCGTGGGTGTGATGAAAACCTGCGGCTCCTTTGCGGAAGTCAAAAGGCCGGAACACGCCCTGAAGCTGTTTATTAGATTTGCGCTTGCCAAGGGTGCTGTCACCTATGGCATGGAGCTGATGCTGGCCCTGTTCAACATTGCCCAAGGCGTTATCTCCACCATCATGCAGTCGGCAGGCTTTGGTGCGGCACAGCAGACGGTTTTGCCCAGCGAGATCGTCACCGCTGTAGAGGACTGCGGTTTCTTTGAGAGTATCCCGCTGTGGGCGGTAACGCTCATCGGCGGACTGTTCATTACGGTGCTGTCTTTCATTATGATCATGACGGTCTATGGCCGTTTCTTCAAACTGTATCTCTACACGGCGATAGCGCCCATTCCTCTGTCCAGCTTTGCCGGAGAGCCGAGCCAGAACGTGGGCAAGAGCTTTATCAAGTCCTATGCGGCGGTATGTCTGGAGGGCGCGATCATTGTGTTGGCTTGCATCATCTTCTCGTTGTTCGCGGCATCCCCGCCAACTGTTGACCCCAATGCGGCGGCAGTTACAATGGTTTGGAGCTATGTCGGAGAGCTGGTCTTTAATATGCTTGTCCTCGTGGGCGCTGTGAAAATGGCAGACCGCGTGGTACGGGAAATGATGGGCCTGTAATTTTGGAAAGGAGCGATTACAAATGGAGGTTAAAATCAACCGTGAAATCCGTAACTATACGGAGTCTATGTTTTTCGGACTGACCATGCGGCAGTTCGTTTTTTCGTTGCTGGCAATCGGTGTTGCCGTGGGGCTGTACTTTCTGCTTCGGCCCTATGTGGGAACGGAAACCGTATCCTGGATGTGTGTGCTGGGGGCAGCCCCCTTTGCGGCGCTGGGCTTTGTATCCTACCACGGCATGACCGCCGAGCAGTTTTTGTGGGCGTGGTTCCGCTCTGAAATGCTGGAGCCGAGAGAGATCAGGTTTGAGCCGGTCAACTACTATTACGAAGCCCTCAAAGGCACCATGGAAGCCCATGAAAAGGAGGTATTGAAAGCCCATGATTAAGACCCTGAGCAATCTGTTAAAACAGGATAAGGAGAAATACACCGTTCCCCGCAAGGTGCAGGATGTGATCCCCATCCGGCGTATGTGGAGTGACGGCATTTTTCAGTTGGGGAGCAAGTTCTCCAAAAGCTATCAGTTTTCGGACATCAACTACCAGGTAGCCAGTCTGGAGGACAAAAAGGTCATGTTCCTGGACTACTCAGAGCTTCTGAACAGTCTGGACTCCGGGGCCACCACCAAAATCACCATTAACAACCGCCGTCTGAACCGGGCTAATTTTGAGCAGTCCATCCTCATGCCCCTGCGCGGCGACAGCCGGGATGTGTACCGCAGAGAGTATAACGAGATGCTTCTGGAGAAAGCCACCGGTGCCAACGGCATAATACAGGAGAAATATATCACCATTACGGTGGGGAAAAAACACATCGAGGACGCGCGAACCTACTTTGCCCGTGTGGGAGCCGATCTGACGGCCCACTTCGCGGCTCTCGGCTCCAAGTGCGTGGAGCTGGACGCGACGGAACGGCTGCGGATTCTCCATGACTTCTACCGACAAGGGGAGGAAGCGGATTTCCATTTCAACGCGCGGGATATGATGAAGAAGGGCCATGACTTCCGGGATTATATCTGCCCGGACGGCATTGAAAAGCACAGCGATTACCTGATACTCGGCGGAACCTTCTGCCGGGTTCTTTTTTTGAAGGACTACGCCAACTATATCAAGGACAGCTTTGTGACGGAGCTGACCGATATGAACCGGAACCTGATGCTGTCTATTGATGTGGTTCCGATCCCCATGGACGAAGCTGTGCGCGAGGTGGAGAACCGTCTGCTGGGCGTGGAAACGAACATCACCAACTGGCAACGCCGCCAGAACGCCAACAACAATTTCTCTGCCACCATTCCCTATGACATGGAGCAGCAGAGAAAGGAAAGCAAGGAATTTCTGGACGATCTGACTGCCCGTGACCAGCGCATGATGATGGCCGTGCTGACGATGGTTCTCACCGCCGATACCAAGGAGCAGCTTGACGCCGATACTGATGCCGTGCTTTCGCTGTCACGCCAGAAAATGTGTCAGATGGCGGTGCTGAAATTCCAGCAGCTTGACGGCCTGAACACGGTGCTGCCCATCGGTACCAGGAAGATCAATGCGTTCCGTACCCTGACTACGGAGAGCCTTGCGGTGTTCATGCCCTTTAAGGTGCAGGAGATTCAGGACAAGGGCGGCATCTACTTCGGGGAAAACGCCATTTCCCACAACCTGATTATGTGTAACAAGGCGAACCTTCTCAACCAATCAGCATTCCTGCTGGGCGTTCCCGGTTCCGGAAAGTCCTTCTCCGCAAAGGAATTGATTGCGTTCCTCATGCTGAATACCGATGATGATATTCTCATCTGTGACCCGGAGGGCGAGTTTGCCCCGCTGGTGGAGGCGATGGGCAGTGACATCGGCACAGTCATCAGCGTGGCCGCAGGCGGTAAAGACCGTTTGAACGCCATGTATATGGTGGAGGGTTACGGCGAGAACAATCCGATTGTGGAGAAATCGCAGTTTATCATGTCGCTGGTGGAGCAGATCGACAAGCACGGCGTCGGCCCGCAGCACAAGTCCATCATTGACCGCTGCACAGCTCTGGTATATCAGGAAGCGGAGGAAACCGGCATTATTCCGACCCTTTGTACCCTGCGTGAAAAGCTGATGGAACAGCCGGAGGAAAAGGCCAGGGAGATTGCCCTGTCGCTGGAGCTGTTCACCACCGGTTCCCTGGACATTTTCGGTCATGGCAGCAATGTGGATTTGGATAAGCGTGTGGTGGTGTTCAATATCCATGACCTGGGCGAACAGCTCAAGCCTACCGGCCTTCTGGTTATCACCGACACCATGCTCAATCGTGTTACACTGAACTGGAAACGCGGAAAGCGCACTCATGTATTTATTGACGAGTTCCATGTAGTTTTTGAAAATGAGTACAGCGGTAACTTCTTCAACAGCGCATGGCGGCAGTTCCGAAAGCGGAACGCCTACCCGACGGCCATCACGCAGAATGTGGAGTATCTGCTGGATTCCGTGCAGGCCAGCACCATGCTTTCCAACTCTGAGTTTATTGTTATGCTCAATCAGGCGGCCTCTGACCGGGAGAAGCTGGCAAGGCTTTTGAATATCTCCAATGAACAGATGAGCTATGTCACCAATGCCGATGCCGGGTGTGGTCTGATTAAGTACGGTTCCGCCCTGGTTCCGTTTGTCAACCGGTTCCCGAAGGACACCCAGCTCTATAAGCTGATGACCACCAAACCGGGCGAGGGCGTGTTCGGCGGCAGAGGTAAGGAGGAAACAGTGTAATATGGCAGAGATCAAATTCAGATCCAAGGCACACCGGGATTTCTTTGTGGAAATGATGGGCAAGTGCCGTAAAAATGACACCTATCACCGGGCGTTCTTCTATGTAATGGGAATTGCCCCGGAAACGAGGGCCAATATCAATCGGATGTTTGACTTCAAGAATGACTGGATTATGCCGGAGGGGATGCACGGCGGCTGGCAGACCAGCGGAACCGTCCGTGTGTGTCAGCTTGCTTTTAATCTCTGGAACGGATACAGTGGAGACCGGCAGGGCGATGAATTTACGCCTAATGACCTGTTTTGCTGTGAGTTCGCCCCTTATTTTATGGAAGGAATCAAAATCAGATACCCCGAATATTGTCGGGACATTTCTGCATCAAAAAATCAACCCGATTATGCGCGGTAATCAGAAACGGAGGTACTTTATGAAACAGAAACTTTTGCTTTGTGGGGCGGCTGTATTTGCCGTCCTTTTTCTCTTTTCAGGTATTATGCTGGGACGGCAGCTTTCCGATCAGAAGCAGAGCGCCGAAGCCTTTGACAATATCGCAGATATGATAGTGGACGAAACGGAGCCGGATGCTGCTGAGCAGTCGGAAGAAACGAGCGAATCGGAAATCCCGCCTGCCTTAACTGCCTATGAAAAATATGCCGCAGTCTATGAGCAGAACCCTGACTTTGTGGGTTGGATTACCATTGACGGCACCAATATCAATTATCCGGTCATGCAGACACCGGGTAATCCTGACTTTTATCTGAAGCACGCCTTTGACAAGTCGTACAGCGACTATGGCGTGCCCTATGTGCAGGAAAACTGCGATCTGGAACAGTCCGATAACGTGGTAATCTACGGACATCACATGAAAAACGGCTCCATGTTCTCTGACCTGTGCAAGTATGAGAGCGAGGATTTCTACCAGGAGCATAAGACCGTCCACTTTGACACACTGGCAGACTTTGGTGAGTATGAGATCATTGCTACATTCAAGACGGTGGCCTATTCTCAGGAGGGGTTCAAATATTATCATTTCGTCAATGCGGAGGATGAAGCAGCCTTTGACGAGTTTATCGCAGAGTGCAAATCTCTTGCCCTGTATGATACGGGCGTATCCGCTGAGTACGGCGATACGCTGATTACCCTGTCTACCTGTGAATACAGCCGCACCAATGGCAGAATGGTCATTGTAGCAAAGCTGGTGGTGCCGTACGCTGAGGAGGTGGACGACGATGCCGGACATTAAAACGAGGGATACTGTCAAGGGTACGATTAAAACGCTGGATAAAGCAGCGGTTGCCGGGGAACGCATGAAAGAAGCCTATGTGCGAACCAGGGAAAAGGCTGGGCATGGCGTATATTCTGCGGAAAGCTCCCCGGAGGAATATGCGGCTGACCGCTTTTCGGGAGGTACGGAAACGGTCACTTATGAAGCTGCCCACCAATTTGATAAGCAGGGCCGCAAAGGTGTTCAGGCGACCAGGGAGAACATTTCCAAGGCAAGGGAGCATTTTGAACAGCGTAAAACCGGTTCAGAACAGCCAAAAGCGGGAGTAGGACAGCACAGCCCAAACGCTGAGCAGCATGGGGCGGCAATGGAACAGCGCAAGGCAGTCCTGCCGAAAAAGCAGGCCCGTGAAAAGGCGGCGGATCGTGTCCGCCGTCGCTCTGCGGATACCTCCCGCCAGTCCGTGAAAACCGCTGGCCGGGAGGTTCAGACTATTAAGACGGTGGAGCGTGGTGAAAAGACCATCAAGCAGTCTGCCAGATCCACCGGAAAAGCTACGGTCAAGACCACGCAGAAATCCATTAAAACTGCTGAGCAGACGGCCAGAACGGCCATCAAGACCAGTCAGGCCACGGCAAAGGCGGCACAGAAATCCGCCCAGGCAGCGGCAAAGGCTTCTCACCGGGCGACTCAGGCAGCCCGTGCAGCCGCAAAGGCAACCGCAGCCGGCATCAAGGCGGCGGCAAAAGCTACTGCTGCGGCAGTAAAGGCAATCATCGCGGCAACCAAAGCACTGGTTGCCGCGATTGCTGCAGGTGGGTGGATTGCAGTGGCTGTCATCGTTATTATCTGCCTGATCGGGCTGATGGTTGGTTCCTGCTTTGGGATTTTCTTCTCCGGTGAGGACACCGGCACCGGGCAGACCATGCAGACAGTGGTACGGGAGATCAACGAGGATTACGAAAACCAACTTGACACCATCAAGGCCAATATCTCCTATGATGTGCTGGAAATGTCCGGTTCCCGCGCCGTCTGGCCGGAGGTGCTATCCGTCTATGCGGTCAAAACCACCACTGACCCGGACAACGCCATGGATGTGGCAACGGTGGACGATGCCAGGAAAGCCATTCTAAAGGATATCTTCTGGCAGATGAATGAAATCTCCTCCCGGACGGAAACCAACACCGAAACGGTGATCGAGGAATCGGACGATGGTAACGGCAACATTGTGGAAACCACAACCACCGTTACCCGAACCACACTGTATATCACGGTCAGCCATAAAACCGCCGAGGAAATGGCTGACTATTTTGGTTTCAATGCCGACCAGCGGGAGCAACTTTCAGAGCTATTGGCAGAGGAAAACAATTCCCTGTGGGCGGCGGTGCTGTATGGAATCGGCGTCAGCGATGATGCGATTGTGGCCGTAGCCTTGTCCCAGGTGGGTAATATCGGTGGACAGCCCTATTGGTCATGGTACGGCTTTGAGGGCCGTGTGGAATGGTGTGCCTGCTTTGTGAGCTGGTGCGCCAACGAGTGCGGCTATATCGAAAACGGCATCATTCCAAAATTCGCAGGTTGCGTGAACGGCGTCCAATGGTTCAAGGATCGTGACCAATGGGCTGACAACAGCATTGAGCCGACACCGGGCATGGTTATCTTCTTTGACTGGGATTCTCCAAATGGCTCCTCCGGCCCCCAGGATGGACTTTCCGATCATGTGGGCATTGTGGAGAAATGCGAAAATGGCATTGTCTACACCGTCGAGGGCAATTCCGGCGATAGCTGTCGCCAGAGGCAGTATCCGGTGGGATACTATGAAATCCTTGGTTATGGTATTCCCGCCTATTAAACAAGATGCCGTCTTTCCGGGCGGCATCTCACTACATACGAATTTCCTTCGTATTTGTTCCTTTCTACTTTGCAAACATCCATATAAATTCTATCTGAAGATTGTCTCCAAAAAACTTTTGCGTGATGACTTGTAATCGGCGGACTTTTTATTAACTATATAAAAATAGCGATTTCGTGTAAATTCTATTGCGTATTAGAAGAAAAAATGATATAATATATATCATGACACAACACTGTGGGGTGGAAAAATGGATAATGCAACGCTTAGCCTTTCTTATAACAGCCTTTGGAAACTGTTGATTGACCGTAAATTGAAGAAAAAAGATTTACAGAATATGGCACATCTCAGTTCGTCCGTGATTGCTAAAATGGGAAAAGATCAGCCGGTCCATCTGGATACGATTGTAAAAATATGTGTTGCCCTTCAATGTGATATTTCAGATGTCGTTACACTGTGTAATAAGGAGGCGTAACGCATGGCCAGTTTTACTAAAAAAGCCATTCGGGATTCATTTGTGAAACTATTGAACGAGAAGCCTTTGAGCCAAATTACCATTCGGGATATTGTAGATGACTGCGGCGTGAACCGCAATACCTTTTATTACTATTACCAGGACCTGCCGCAATTGGTGGAAAGCATTGTAGATGAGGATGCGGAGCGGATGATCCGGGAGCATCCAGCGGTAGAATCGCTGGAGGATTGCATCAATGCCGCCCTCAGCTTTGCGTTGGAAAACCGGAAAGCGGTTATGCACATTTACCACTCCGTCAACCGGGATATCTACGAGCAGTATCAGTGGCGGGTATGCGAGCATGTGGTCACGATTTATGTGGACGGGATCTTGGCGGGAAGGCAGATTTCTGCGGAAGACCGAAAGGTCATCATAGATTACTTAAAATGCGTCTGCTTCGGTATTATCATCGGCTGGCTGGAAACAGGGATGCAGGAAGGAATTCAAACCCGATTCCAACGGATTTACGAATTGAAGCAGGGTGATCTTGAACGTTTGATCGCCCGATGTGAAAAGGAAAAATAAATTTTTCAGACAAAAGCGGCCTCTATGCCTAAATTTCAGGCATGGAGGCCGCTTTTGTCCGTATAAAACAGATTCTTTCCCCGATATAATGAGAGCACAAACAAAAACAAGGAGGAACATGTTATGTATTATTCCAGCGGTAATTACGAAGCCTTTGCCCGTCCCAGAAAGCCCGAGGGCGTGGACAACAAATCCGCCCACATCATCGGCACCGGCCTTGCGGCTCTGACTGCCGCCTGCTATCTGGTTCGTGACGGACAGCTGCAGGGTCAGAACATCCACATCTATGAGAAAGACCCCATTCCCGGCGGTGCATGCGATGGCTGGCAGTACCCCGATGTAGGCTATGTCATGCGGGGCGGACGGGAGATGGATAACCATTTCGAGGTCATGTGGGATTTGTTCCGCTCCATTCCTTCCATCGAGACAGAAGGGGTCAGTGTCCTGGACGAATACTACTGGCTGAATAAGAAAGACCCCAACTACTCCCTCTGCCGAGCAACCGTCAACCAGGGTCAGGATGCCCACACCGACGGCAAGTTCGGTCTGTCCGACAAGGCTGCAATGGAGATTATGAAGCTGTTCTTCACCCCCGATGAAGACCTGTACGATAAGCGCATCACGGATTTCTTCGATGATGAGGTGCTGAACTCCAATTTCTGGCTCTACTGGCGCACCATGTTTGCCTTTGAGAACTGGCACAGCGCTTTGGAAATGAAGCTGTATCTCAAGCGCTATATCCACCATGTGGGCGGTCTGCCGGACTTCAAGGCTCTGCGGTTCACCCGTTATAACCAGTACGAATCTATGATTCTGCCCATGGTCAACTATCTGGAAGGCTTCGGTGTCCAGTTCCACTATAACACCAAGGTGGTCAATGTGGAGTTCGACATCCAGCCCGGTAAAAAGCAGGCAAAGCGTATTGAGCTGCTGTCTGAGGGCAAACATCAGTTTGTTGACCTGACAGAAAACGATCTGGTGTTCATTACCAACGGTGGCTGCGTGGAGAACGCCACCATGGGTTCCCAGAACACCGTGGCACCCTTCAACCCCGAAATCAAGCCCGGCGGCGGCTGGGATATGTGGCGCAGAATTGCTGCACAGGATCCTTCCTTCGGTCATCCCGACAAGTTCTGCCATGATCCTGAGCAGTCCAACTGGATGAGCGCCACCGTCACCACACTGGATCAGAAGATCATTCCCTATATCAAGAATATCTGCAAGCGTGACCCCTTTACCGGCGGCGTGGTTACCGGCGGCATCGTGACCGTGAAGGATTCCGGCTGGCTCCTGAGCTGGACCATTAACCGTCAGCCCCAGTTCCGGAATCAGCCCAAGGATCAGTGCCTGGTGTGGGTTTACGGTCTGTTCTCCGACAAACCCGGCGACTTCGTGAAGAAGCCCATGCGGGAGTGCACCGGTAAGGAAATCTGTATGGAGTGGCTGTACCACATCGGCGTGCCGGTGGGGGAGATCGAGGAGCTGGCCGAGCACAGCGCCAACACTGTGCCGGTGATGATGCCCTATATTACCGCTTTCTTCATGCCCCGTGCCGCCGGTGACCGTCCTGATGTGGTGCCCGAGGGTTCTGTGAACTTTGCGTTCCTGGGTCAGTTTGCCGAAACCAAGCGGGATACCATCTTCACCACCGAGTATTCCATGCGTACCGGCATGGAGGCTGTCTACACCCTGCTGGACATCGACCGTGGTGTGCCCGAGGTCTGGGGCAGCGTCTACGACATCCGTGATCTGCTGAACGCCACCATCCAGCTTCGGGACGGCAAGCCCCTGACGGAAATGAACCTGGGTTTCAAGGAGAAAATGGTGGTCAAGAAGCTGCTGGAGAAGATCCGCGGAACAGATATCGAAAAGTTGCTGAAAGAATATCATGTAATTGAGTGATAGAAGCTTCACTGCGGGGAGGCGTTGCCTCCCCGCTTATATAAGGAGAGATAAAGATGTCATTTACAAATCAACTGAAAAAAGCAACTCTGCGTACTGCTTTTGGCTACTTGGAGAAAAATCCGGAAGAAAATGCTCTGAAACTGATGTCCTGGGTGGATAAGCTGGCTGGCGATGGCCCAGACAGTTTCCCAGTCCAGCGCGCGGCAGTCCGTCAAGTGCTGGAAGACCCGCAGAACAACATGTATCAGCTCGTTATGAACATCCTGAAGGAGACGGATTCGGAGGTTCTAAAGGCCACCTTTGAAAATTTCTTCCTCAACGCGAATATCATCGGTTGGCCAAAGCAGGAGGAATACCGGAAGAAATATAACTGCAATATTCCTTGGGCCATTCTGCTTGACCCTACCTCTGCCTGCAACCTGCACTGCACCGGCTGCTGGGCCGCGGAATACGGCAACAAGCTGAACCTGACCTTTGACGAGATCGATTCCATTATCACCCAGGGCAAGGAAATGGGCGTATATATGTACATATATACCGGCGGTGAGCCTCTGGTTCGCAAAAAGGACCTGATCGCCCTGTGTGAAAAGCACAGCGACTGCCAGTTCCTTTCCTTCACCAACGCCACATTGATCGACGAAGCTTTTGCAAACGAGATGCTCCGGGTGAAGAATTTTATCCCTGCCATCAGCGTGGAGGGCTTTGAGTCTGCCACCGATGGCCGCCGGGGCAACGGTACCTACCAGAAAGTGATTCAGGCAATGGCAATCCTGAAGGAGAAGCATCTGCCCTTCGGCCTGTCCTGCTGCTACACCAGCCAGAATCTGGATTCTATCAGCTCCTATGAATTTATTGATCAGATGATTCAGTGGGGTGCTCGGTTTGTCTGGTACTTCCACTACATGCCCGTGGGCAATGACGCAGTGCCGGAACTGCTGCCCAATCCTGAGCAGCGGGAATTCATGTATCACCGGATCCGGGACATCCGGGCTACCAAGCCGATCTTCGCCATGGACTTCCAGAACGATGGCGAGTATGTAGGCGGCTGCATTGCCGGTGGACGGCGGTATCTGCATATCAACGCCAACGGTGACTGTGATCCCTGCGTGTTTATCCACTATTCCAACGCCAACATCCGGGACATGAGCCTGCTGGATGTGCTGCGCAGCCCCATTTTCATGGCCTATCACGATGGGCAGCCCTTTAACGATAACCATCTGCGTCCCTGCCCCATGCTGGAGAATCCGGAAAAGCTGCGGGAAATTGTGAAAGCTACCGGCGCTCATTCCACAGACCTGCAATCCCCGGAAACGGTGGATCACCTGTGCGATAAATGCGAGGCTTACGCAAAGAACTGGACCCCCACCGCCACCGAGTTGTGGAGCTGCAGCTGTGCGAAGAAAAATGGAGAAGCGGCAAAATGACAACCTTCTTTACCTCTGAAAGCGTCACAGCGGGACACCCGGATAAGGTATGTGACCAGATCGCCGATGCCATTTTGGATGCCCTTTTGGAAAACGATCCCCATTCCCATGTAGCCTGCGAAGTAACTGCCATTCCCAACGGGATCCACATTTTCGGCGAGATCACCTCGGCTGCCCGTGTGGACTATGCCGCTATTGCCCGGCAGGTGGTTCGGGATATCGGGTATGTGAAGCACGGCTATGGCTTTGACGCAGACACCTGCCAAATCACAGTGGATATCCATGAGCAATCCCCCGATATCAACATGGGTGTGGAGAAGACGGATTCTATGGAAAACGGCGCAGGAGATCAGGGCATGATGTTTGGTTACGCATGCAAGGAAACGGAAAACCTGATGCCGCTGCCCATTGAGCTTGCCCATGCGCTGACAAAGCGCCTTGCCTTTGTGCGGCAGGAGGGAATTCTGCCCTATCTGCTGCCAGATGGGAAAGCCCAGGTCACCGTGGAGTACCGGGACGGAATCCCGGCACGGGTGGAAACTGTTGTAGTTTCTTCCCAGCATGAGGCGGATGTGTCCATGGAGCAATTGCGGGAGGATATTCTCCGCCATGTCATCCGCCCGGTGATCCCGGAGGGCATGCTGGACAGGAACACAAAATTCTTTATCAATCCTACAGGCCGTTTCTGCATTGGCGGTCCCGCCGGTGACAGCGGCCTGACGGGCAGGAAGCTGATCGTGGACACCTACGGCGGCTACGCCCGGCATGGCGGCGGCGCGTTCTCTGGTAAAGATCCCTCAAAGGTCGACCGAAGTGGTGCGTATATGGCCCGGTACTTGGCGAAGAATGTGGTTGCGGCGGGATTGGCGGATCGGTGTGAGATCCAGATCAGTTACGCCATCGGCGTTGCCCAGCCGGTATCCCTCCTGGTAGACACCTTCGGTACGGGAAAGCTCCCGGCAGACCGGATCCGGGAACTGATTCTTAAAACGGTTGACCTGCGCCCCTCTGCTATCATAGACCGCCTTTCCCTGCGAACACCGTTTTACAGACACACTGCAAGCTATGGTCACTTTGGCTCAAATACTGCGGAATTACCTTGGGAACAGACAAACTTGCCGCAGCTTTGGCAGGATATAATCTGATTTCGTGATAGAAGGTCCTAATAGCCGGATTGCCCCAAGGGTTGCATTGGGCAGTCCGGCTATCTGTGTTATGGAGGGGGTCAAAGTCCTGTCGGTTTTAAATGAAAAGGGGGACTTATTATGGACTTTGAAAGAATCCTGCAAATGACGACAAGTGAGCGTAATCTGGCGCTCTTACAGGACGAGGCTTTCGTGGATGATGTGACAGAGTTTCTCGCAATCCGTCAGTTGTACAATGCTGCAATTAAGCAAGTAAGGACCAAACTTGAGATTCTTAATGATGGATTCCAAGTAGAGCACTGCCACAATCCTATCCACCATATTGAATGTAGGCTGAAGTTTCCAGGAAGTATGCTCGAAAAGCTCAGACGAAAAGGATACCCCATAGAAATGCAATCCCTTCGTGAGGGTATTCTTGATATTGCTGGAGTTCGGGTCGTGTGCAATTACCTAAATGATGTAAATCTAGTCGCTGACCTGCTCCTTTCTTAAGATGACATTCGTTTGCTTAAGAAAAAGGACTTTATTTCTAATCCAAAGCCAAACGGATACCGGAGTCTCCACCTAATTGTTTCAGTTCCCATTTTCTTGGCGGGGACAACAGAACACATTCCTGTTGAGATCCAAATACGGACAATTGCTATGGACTATTGGGCGAGTTTAGAGCATCACCTAAAATACAAGACTGAAAACGATGTGTCAGATTCCCTTAAATGTCGTCTGAAACATGATGCAGATTTGCTGTCTGCAATTGATGCCGATCTGCAAGATATTTTTTGTCAAATGAATGCTTAGTCTGCTCTACATTCAGATTGGCAGTATAGACGGAAGAGTTGGCTGATATGTCAGCTCATGTAGTAAATTACGATGCGAAATCACACTTTTTATATATAAAAAGATTGTCTATGAGGTACGTGACCTTCACGCAACCATGAGAATATTGACAACCCAAGGAGGTATTTTTGTGTATCTGAACAATCGGATTAAAGCTGCAAAAATTGGCTATATCATGATTTCCATTCTACTTTGTGTATTGGGGATTGTACTGATTGCTGTGCCTGATTTCTCGGTGACGCTGCTATGCAGGCTCGGCGGAGGAATCATGGTTCTATTCGGCTTGGTAAAGATCGTCGGCTATTGTTCCAAAGACTTATACAGGCTGGCATTTCAATTTGATCTGGCCTTTGGCATTCTGCTCGTGGCACTTGGCGTCATTCTGATCATCCGTACAGATGCAATGGTTAATCTTATCTGCATTGTTATGGGCATCTGTGTTCTGGCAGACGCGCTCCTCAAAATACAGATTTCCATTGATTCCAAAGCCTTTGGCATTCAAAAGTGGTGGCTGATTCTCGCTGTGGCAATTCTGACAGGGGCTGCCGGTTTCCTGCTGGTCTTACGCCCATCGGAAAGCGCCCAGGTCGTGATGATCTTGCTGGGGGTGACGCTCATAACCGAAGGTGTGCTAAATCTGATCACCATTCTGACCGCCGTTAAGATCATTCGTCACCAGCTGCCGGAGGTCATCGATGCCGAATATTGCCAGATAGACCCTAACAGAAAGGATATGTAATCATCTATGCGTTTTTCAAAAGCGGTTGTAAAATACCGCATACCGATTCTAATGATAACCGTTTTGCTGATGATTCCGGCGGTGATTGGCATTGCAAATACCAGAATCAATTATGACATGCTGAATTATATGCCGGAGGATATGGATACAATCATCGGGCAGAACGAGCTGATGGAGGATTTTGGGAAGGGAGCTTTTTCCTTTATAATCGTGGAAGATATGCCGAACAAGGATGTGGCTGCCTTGAAGGCAAAAATCGAGCAGGTCGATCATGTGGATACCGTGATCTGGTATGACACCTTGTTTGACCTTTCCGTTCCCATGGAGCTGCTGCCGGATCAAATCTATACGGAATTCAATACCGATCATTCCACGATGATGGCCGTGTTCTTTGACAGCTCCACTTCCGCAGATATTACCATGGACGCGATCCGGGAGATCCGCACCCTCTGCGGAAAGCAGTGCTATGTTTCCGGAATGTCTGCGCTGGTCACCGATCTGAAGGACCTCTGCGAACAGGAAGAGCCGATCTATGTGGGCATTGCCGTGGCTCTGGCCTGCGGGGCTATGCTGCTGTTCCTGGATAGCTGGCTGGTGCCCTTTGTGTTCCTGGCTTCCATTGGTATGATGATCCTTCTGAATCTTGGATCCAATATTTTTATGGGCGAGATATCCTATATTACCAAGGCCCTGTCCGCTGTTTTGCAGTTGGCCGTCACTATGGACTACTCCATCTTCCTATGGGAGAGTTACAACGAGCAGCGGGTAAATTACAGCGATAATAAGGAAGCCATGGCAGTGGCTATCCAGAAAACGCTGACCAGCGTAGTGGGCAGCTCCATTACCACTGTGGCCGGATTCATTTCCCTGTGCTTCATGTCCTTTACCATGGGCCGTGATTTGGGCATTGTCATGGCAAAAGGCGTTCTGCTGGGCGTCATTGGCTGTGTGACTGTTCTGCCAGCATTGATCCTGATTCTGGATAAGCCCTTACAGAAAACAAAGCACAAGGCATTGATTCCCAACATGGGTAAATTGGCAAAAGGAATTGTCAAGGTTTTTCCCGTGTTCCTGGTCATCTTCGCCTTGCTGGTTCCGCCTGCTTATTACGGATACAGCAAAACCAACGATGAAGTTTACTACGATATGGGTGAGTGCCTTCCCGAAGATATGGAATATGTCATCGCCAACAGTAAGCTTGCCGAGGATTTTAACATCGCCTCTACCCATATGCTGCTGATCGATACGGGTGCATCCGCGAAGAATGTCCGCAAGATGATCGGCGAGATGGAGCAGGTTGATGGTGTCAAATATGTTCTAGGTTTGGAGTCAGTGATTGGCTCCCGCGTGCCGGAGGAAATCCTGCCGGAGTCCATTGTGGAGATCCTGAAAAGCGACAAATGGGAACTGATGCTCATCAACTCGGAATATAAAGTTGCCAGTGACGAAGTAAACGAGCAGATTACACAGCTGAACGCCATTCTCAAGAGATATGACGAGGGCGGTATGCTGATTGGAGAAGCTCCGTGTATGAAAGACATGATCGAAACCACTGCCCATGACTTTAAGGTTGTCAACGCGGTATCGATTCTTGCTATCTTCTTCATTATTGCCTTGGTGGAAAAGAGCGTTTCCCTGCCGTTTATTCTGATTGCGATCATTGAGTTTGCTATATTTATCAACCTGGGATTGCCCCATTATTTGGGACAGAGCCTGCCGTTCATTGCGCCGATCTGTATCAGTACCATTCAGCTTGGCGCGACTGTGGATTACGCGATTCTGACAACCACCCGCTATAAAGCCGAGAGAATCGGCGGCGCGCAAAAGAAGCAGGCCGTGTGGACAGCGCTTACCACGTCCATTCCGTCCATCATCGTATCCGGCATGGGCCTGTTTGCCGCGACCTTCGGCGTGGCACTTTACTCTAATATCGACATCATCAGCGCCATGTGTATGTTGATGGCAAGAGGCGCAGTGGTGAGTATGATTTCCGTTATCTTTATTCTGCCAGCGCTGCTTCTTCTTTGTGACAGACTGGTTTGTGCAACCACGCTGGATATGCGGCAGATCCGGAAATCCCAAAATAGAACTGTGGAGGTAACATCGAAATGAAAAATAGAGCAACGAAATTCCTCTCGCTTGCGCTCTGCGCAGTCGTTTTGTTTGCTGCGGTCGGAACTTCCGTTTTCGCACTAACGGGCGAGGGCAAAGAAAGCGAAGATGGGAATCAAACAACAACCATAAATGTTTCGGCGGAGGCGGAAACATCCAAGGACGAAACTGTCTATGTACTGGCCGGTGCGGATGGCACTGTGCAAAAGATCATCGTCAGTGATTGGGTCAAAAATGCTATGGCCACAGATTCGCTTGATGATAAAACCGAGCTTTCAGACATCGAAAATATCAAGGGTGACGAAAGCTTTACCCTTGGCGGCGACAATAGCTGCGTATGGGATGCCCAAGGAAACGACATCTATTATCAGGGAAATATCGAAAAAGAGCTTCCTGTCCAAATGTCCGTCCGTTACACCTTGGATGGGCAAGCCATTGCTCCTGAGGCGCTTGCCGGACAAAGCGGCCATGTGACGATCCGCTTCGATTATCAGAATATGCAGTATGAAGAAGTGCTGCTTGACGGAAAAACGGAAAAGATCTATGTTCCGTTTACCATGCTGACCGGGATGCTGCTGGATACGGAAGTCTTTCGGAATGTGACTGTCTCCAACGGAAAACTGATCAATGATGGGGACCGGATCGCGGTGGTCGGCATCGCGTTCCCTGGTTTACAGGAGGATCTGGCTATCAGTAAGGAGAAACTGGACATCCCGGATTATGTGGAGATCAGCGCCGATGTGGAGAACTTTGAAATGGGCATGACCATGACCCTTGCGACCACAGAGCTGTTTGGAGCCATAGATTCTGATAAGCTTGATCTCCACGAATTGTCAGATGCCATGGCGGAACTGACGGATGCTATGGGCCAGCTGATGGATGGCTCCTCCCAGCTCTATGATGGCCTGTGCACCCTGCTTGAAAAGTCGGGAGATCTGGTTTCTGGCATTAACAAGCTGGCGGAAGGCGCGGCACAGCTGAAAGCAGGAGCAGAGTCCCTGGACAGCGGCGCGGCCCAGCTTCAAGCAGGCGCGGCCCAGCTTTCCAGCGGACTGAATACTTTGAACGCCAACAGTAGCTCTTTGAACGGCGGCGCAAGACAGGTCTTTTCCTCTCTGCTGTCCATGGCCAATACACAGCTTTCCGAAGCAGGGCTTTCTGTACCGACCCTGACAATTGACAACTACGCCAGTGTTTTGGATGGTGTTATTGCCTCTTTGGATGATACAGCGGTTTATCAAGTTGCGCTGGAGCAGGTTACGGCTACTGTAAATGATAATCGGGGTATGATTGAGGAGAGAGTCACCGAGGCGGTCCAGTCACAGGTGGAAGCGGAAGTGTCTGCCCAAGTGACGGCCGCAGTCCAGGAAACGGTTACGCAGGCGGTTCTTGAAAATGAGGCCCAGTTCCGGGTGGCAGTCATCCAGCGGGCGCTGAGCATGACAGTAGAGGAATACGAGGCTGCGGTAGAAGACGGGCTCGTTATGCAGGAACAGCAGGATGCCGTGAATGCCGCTGTGGAAGCCGCTATGCAATCAGAAATTGAAGCAAGAATGCAGAGTGAAGCAATCCAGGCGCAGATCAATGCGGTTACCCAACAGACGGTTGGGGAACAAATGCAGAGTGATGAGATCCAGGCGTTGATTGCCTCCAATACAGAACTGCAAGTGCGGCAGGCAATCTCCGAGGCCATGAGTTCTGACGCAGTCCAGGCGCAGTTAAGCGCGGCGGCAGAAGGCGCAAAATCCGTGATCGCGCTGAAGTCCTCTCTGGACAGCTATAATGCGTTTTATCTGGGTCTTATTACATACACTTCCGGCGTTTCCAGCGCCGCCGCTGGTGCAAACGAATTGAAAACCGGTGCGGATGCCTTAAAAGCCGGAACATCGGAATTGTCTGCTGGTGCCGCCGAGCTGCTCCAAGGAATCCAGACGATGAAAGACAGTACGCCTGCGCTTGTGGATGGGATCACGCAGCTTCGGGATGGCTCTATGGAACTGTCCGACGGGTTGAAGCAATTCAATAAGGAAGGCATCCAAAAATTGATTGAAGCCGTAGATGGCGACTTAGATGGACTTTCCAACAGAATCCGTGTGACCGCTGATGTGGCGAAACACTATACATCTTTTTCTGGAATCAGCGAGGATATGGATGGAGATGTAAAATTCATATATAAAACGGATTCTATTGAATAATCAAATAGAAGAAGCGGTTGTGTGTGCGGCCACCATAACATCAATGTTACGGTGGCCGCCTACGGGGTTTTAAATGGGCAGAATTATAACATATTTCCTTTGGTTCATTCTCTACACAGTTTCATTGAATGGCTGTATGAAACAATTATTTGTTCCATCGCCTATTATATATAGGCGGCTAAAGAGAAAAGCCGTTGTTACTGAAGCGACGAAATGTAAGAGCCTTCAAACTAATTGGCGGGTCAGCGGTTCAACAGGCAAAAGGAGTACAGTATGCAAAGAAAATATTTAAAAAAAGAGAATATACTTACAATTCCAAATCTGTTGAGCCTGATTCGGATTCTTTTGATTCCGTTCATCATCTGGTTATATTGTGCGCAAAAAGCGTATCTGTGCACAATCATTGTGATTGCGCTTTCTGGATTCACAGATATTATTGACGGAAAAATTGCCAGAAAATTTAACATGGTTTCCAATGTTGGAAAGGTGCTGGATCCGGTTGCTGATAAGCTGACGCAAGCTACGCTGGTGATCTGTCTGACTGCCCGGTATCCGTGGATGTGGGCGCTTTTGGCATTATTCGCCGTAAAAGAATGTCTGATGCTTCTATGGGGATATCTGACACTGAAGATCACAGATACGATCCACAGCGCAAAATGGTACGGCAAACTCAGTACAGTCGTGCTTTATGCCGTTATGATGATCCTGATCCTTTTTGTGGATATTCCGGAAGCGGGAGCCGAGGCACTCATGCTGTTGTGCGGTGGGATTATACTACTGTCCCTTGTAATGTACGGCCGATTTTACCATGCGATATTGGATCAGGCTCCATCTGGAAGCCAGCAACAAAAGACTTTACGCACTGCACGAAATGTCGTTCTGGGCCTGATTTGGGTGGGAATTATTGTAATTTGCTTTCTCCATCGGAAAGAACTGTCTGCGGAAGAAATTGCACGCTATACACCCGGGAACCCCTGGCTTGCCGGCATTGTAATGCTGGCGCTGTTTGCGCTGAAAAGTCTGAGCATCGTCATCTATTCTGGAGTTCTTTATGCCGCAAACGGAATTCTCTTCCCCCTTCCGGTGGCAATCCTTTTGAATCTGATTGGTACAGTAATTATGGTGACCTTGCCATACCAGATTGGGAGAAGAACTGGGGCTTCCGCAGTGGATGATATCCGGGCAAAGTACCCAAAAACAGAAGCAATCCATAGCTTAAGGGCAAAGAATGATTTCCTCTTTTCCTTCCTTGTCCGTATGGTTCGCTTACCCAGTGATGTAGCCAGCTTATATATGGGAGCAGTTCATGTCGAGTACAAAAAATACCTCTTGGGAAGTCTGTTGGGGATGCTTCCCCATACAATTACCTACCCCATCATGGGTATGAGCATTCAGGATATTCGTTCTCCGCAGTTTATTATTTCGCTTTGCGCGGAAATTGCCTATATCCTGGTCACTTCAGCAGTTTACACATTATATCGCAAAAAGAATAAGGCAGACCAATAAATGGATGTGGACGGCAATATGCACCGTTTGAGGGTGAACCCAGACACACACAAAGGAGACGAATATGGACGGAAAGATTGCAATCTTAACAGATACCAACAGTGGAATTACCCCAGACCAGGCGGCCTGGTATGGTATCTATCTGGTGGCAATGCCGGTGATCATTGATGATGAAACCTATTTCGAGAATGAATCTATTTTTCAGGAGGAATTCTTTCAGCGCCTGCGCGAGGGCGCGTGTGTCAGTACCTCTCAGCCGGCACCGGGTATGCTGATGGATTGTTGGGATAGTCTGCTGGAGCATTATGATGAGATTATTTATTTGCCAATGTCCAGTGGACTTTCCGGCAGCTGTCAAACTGCTACCATACTGGCGGAGGAGTACGGAGGCAGCGTCCATGTGGTGGATAACCACAGAATTTCCGTGACGCTGCGCCAGTCGGTACTGGAGGCAAAACATCTGGCTGGTCAGGGAAAAACAGCCCAGGAGATCGTTGCGTATCTGGAGAAAGACGGACTGGAGTCCAGTATCTACGTGGCAGTGAACACACTGGAATACCTGAAAAAAAGCGGTCGTGTTACAGCTGCAGGCGCGGCAATTGGAACAATTCTGAATATCAAGCCGGTTCTGCAGATTCAGGGCGGCAAGCTGGACGCCTATAGAAAAGCGCGGGGTATGCGGCCTGCTATGCAGACAATGATTGGCGGACTGAAGCATGACCAGGTGGGCCGATTTGCCGGACAGAAGCTGACAATCCGCGCAGCCTATTCCGGGGATGCCGAAGCCGGAGCCGCCTGGCAGGCAGAACTGCAAAAGGCATTTCCGGAAATGACCATCGGGCTGGATCCCCTGCCAATCAGCATTTCCTGCCATACGGGTGATGGTGCTCTTGGCGTTGGTATGATGAAAGATATTTTGTAATGGGAAAGGAGCGGAAACGAGCATATGAAAACTGGCGTTGTGGATGTAGGCGGTGGCTTGCGGGGAGTATATACTGCCGGCGTTTTTGATTACTGTTTAGATCAGGATATCCGATTTGATCTGGGCATTGGTGTTTCCGCTGGAAGCGCCAATGTTGCTTCCTACATTGCCAGATAAAAGAAGCGAAACTATTCCTTTTATACGGAGTATCCCTTCCGAAAGGAATATATGAGTGTTGGAAATTTCTTTCTGTAACACTCCTACCAAAGGCTTTTTATCATAAAGAGAAAGGAACACTCCCCTATGAAAATCGAAACAAGAAAAGTAATGAAATTATCGGGAATTGCCATTGCTGCAACGGCAGTAGCATCTGCCACCGCCTATCTGACAACACGGCTTCTGACCAGAGAGGCTTTGGATCGGGACGAACCCAGGGTATTTCAAAAAGCGGGCAATCTGATTTCCGGCACCCAATCCGGCAATGCGTTTCAGGAGGAATTGCGAAAAGCGGCTGAAAAGCTGGCGCAGAAAGAAAATGAAACGGTGGAGATCACCGGTCATGATGGGGTGCCTCTGGTAGGGCACTGGATTCCCTGTGAGAATGCGAAGCGAGTCATCATTGCCATGCACGGCTGGCGCTCTGCGTGGTACAAAGACTTTGGGATGGTGTCCAATTTCTGGGAGAGAAATGGATGCAGCGTCCTGTATGCAGAACAGCGGGGTCAGGGAAATAGCGGCGGTGATTTCATTGGCTTTGGCCCAATCGAACGCTATGACTGCCTGGACTGGATTCACTGGGCCAGTAAGCGATGCGGCACGGAACTCCCCATTTACCTTTGCGGCGTATCCATGGGTGCAACCACGGTTTTGATGGCGGCAGGGCTGGATCTGCCGGAAAATGTCCACGGAATTATGGCGGACTGCGGCTTTACTTCGCCCCACGCCATTTGGAAGCATGTTGCCAATAACAATCTGCACATTCCCTTCCGGCTTCGCGGCATTCTGGCAGATACGCTGTATGAACGGAAAACCCAGTCGGACGCTGCATACGAGTCTACCGTTGACGCGCTGCGCCACTGCCGCATTCCCGTCATGTTGGTACATGGAGCCGACGACCATTTCGTTCCACTGGAAATGACCTATGAGAACTATGCTGCCTGTGCATCCCCCAAGAAACTGTTTATTGTACCTGGCGCGGATCATGGTATGAGCTACTTCATGGACAGGGAAGGCTATGAAGCTGCCGGACTGGATTTCTGGCGGCAGTATGATTGATATTGCCCTATGAAGAAAGAGAAAGCTGCTGCGCAGCAAATGAATCGGGAACCCGCTCAGCGCTATCAGGCAGATATTTCCAGCGGTCTGTCTCAAGAACAGGTGCAGGAACGGACCGATAGTGGCTGGACGAACGAAATGGTTACGGAAGAGTCGAAAACCGTGGGGCAGATCATAAAAGGCAATCTGCTTACTTACTTCAACCTGATTTTTGCCATACTCGCAATTCTGGTTGTTGCGGCAGGCTCTTTCCGCAGTCTGACCTTCCTGCCGGTAGTCATCGCCAATCTGTTTATCGGTATCCTTCAGGAAATTCGTGCGAAAAAAACTTTGGATCAGCTTACCATGCTGAACGCACCCAAAGCAGAAGTTGTTCGGAATGGTCAAATCTCAGAAATCCCGGCAGAGGAACTGATGCTGGACGATATTGTGATTTTCCGGGCAGGCGACCAGATTTGTGCCGATGCGATTGTATTGGACGGAAGTGTTTTGGTCAACGAGGCTCTGCTGACCGGTGAATCGGACGAGCTGCGAAAAGAACTGGGCGATTTTCTGATGTCCGGCAGCTTTGTTGTCTCCGGCGAATGCTATGCCCGGCTGGAGCGGGTGGGCGCGGATTCCTACATCTCTGAATTAACTCTGGAAGCCAAGGCGCAGGATCAGAAGAAGCACTCCGAGATGCTCCGGGTGCTGGACAGACTGGTGGGCATTGTGGGCATTCTGATTGTCCCCATTGGTATTTTTCTGTTTGTGCAGCAGTATGTGTTTTCCGGCGCATCCTTCCAGAGTAGTATTCTCTCCATGGTAGCTGCTGTGGTTGGAATGATCCCGGAGGGATTGTATTTGCTGGCAAGCGTTGCACTGGTGGTCAGCGTGATCCGCCTGGCATCCCAAAAGGTACTGGTTCACGATATGAAGTGCATCGAAGCTCTTGCCAGAGTGGATGTGCTGTGCGTGGACAAAACCGGAACCATTACGGAAAATGAGATGCAGGTCAGCAGTGTTATTCCCATGGAGGGCTTTGATCCAACCCGGGGTGTTGGCCTGAAAGCACAGATCAGCACGCTGATTGCTGCAATGCCCGAGGGAAATCTGACCATGCAGGCGCTGAAGCGTTACTTCAAAACACCGCTCAAAAAGAATGCCGAAGCCGTGTTTCCATTCTCCTCTACATACAAGTATTGCGCTGCTGTTTTCCCGGATGATGCCTATGTCCTCGGCGCGCCGGAGCTTGTCCTGCGGAGTGATTATGAGAAGTACCGTCCCCTGATGGAAAGCTACAGTGCGGATGGCTTTCGGACGGTTCTGTTCGGCAGATACGAAGGAGTACCAGACGGACAGGCGTTGACGGAACCCGTGATTCCCATGGGACTGATTCTGCTGACCAATCCCATCCGCCGGGATGCGCCGGAGACTTTCCGTTACTTTGCGCAGCAGGGCGTTGCCATCAAGGTCATCTCCGGGGATAACCCCCTGACCGTTTCGCAGATTGCCGCGGAGGCAGGCATCCCTGGTGCAGAGAACTATGTGGACGCTTCTACATTGGAAACGGAGGACGCTCTGCGGTCTGCGGCAGAGCAGTATACCGTATTTGGACGGGTCACGCCTGAGCAAAAGCGGCTGCTTGTCCGGGCATTGCGGAGCGCAGGACATACTGTGGGCATGACGGGAGACGGTGTCAATGATGTACTTGCTCTGAAGGAAGCGGACTGTTCCGTTGCCATGGCGTCGGGCTGTGACGCGGCGGCACAGGTCTCCCAGTTGGTTTTGCTGGAATCCGATTTCTCCACCATGCCATCGGTGGTTGCGGAAGGGCGGCGGGTGGTCAACAATATCCAGCGGTCTGCGAGCCTGTTTCTGGTCAAGAACATTTTTTCTTTCCTTATGTCAGTGTTCTCCGCCTGCTTCATGCTGAACTATCCCCTGGAGCCTGCTCAGATCTCACTGATCAGTATGTTTACCATAGGAATCCCCGGTTTTTTCCTTGCCCTGCAGCCAAATACAGAAGCCATTCACGGACGGTTCCTGTCCAATGTTCTGATCAAAGCTCTGCCTGCGGGATTGACAGATTTCCTTGTGGTAGGTGCACTGGTAATCTTCGGCAGAGTCTTTGGTGTCAATGAGACGGACATTTCCACTGCCTGTACCATGCTCCTTGCCATTGTGGGATTTATGATTCTGTATCATATCAGCAAGCCGCTGAATCTGTTTCGCTGGATTGTCTGGATAGGCAGTGGTGTGGGACTGCTGGTTTGCAGCATCTATCTGGGTGATATTTTTGGTATCACGCATATGTCCATGGAGTGTGTCATGCTGTTCGTGGTATTTGCCATTGTAACTGAGCCAACCCTGCGCTATGGTACAATACTGGTGGAAAAGATTGGTAGCATAATTACGAAAAGAGCAGAAAAACGACATACTGATACCGTGGCACACAACAATTAGTTGAATCAAAGGATTACTGTCCGTCACTGAAATAAAAAAGCAGCCTTCCGGCTACTTTTCAGGTGCAGTATCAATTAAGGCTTTTACAGTAGCTTTGACGACTTCCAGAGAGCGCTCATCGCAGGCTGAAAGCATACGGAGGAGATTTTCTACCTCGGAATCTTTGGACGGCTTCTCGGGGTAGAAAATCGAATCCGCAGAAATAGATAATTCACGGATCAATTTATAGAGAACATCGAAACTTGGCTTTTTTCCTTCGTTTTCAATTCGATATAAGTATCGCTCAGTGATTTCAGCCCTTTCAGCCAGCGCTTCAATGGTGATACCCGCTTTTTCCCGCGCTGCTTTGAGGATACTGCCAAGCGTTTCAGGTTGATTATGCACTTTCAGTTCACCTCCACCTATTATTCTACAGATTTATGCCATGTTTATAATGGCATGGCAATTCAATTATAGGTGGTCTGATGGTTCTCAAAAATATGAACTAAGCATATAGCCCCGCCAATAAAAAAAACGAGGTTTTGGAGGGGCTGATTCTTCATGCCCCCTGATTCCGAGTTTGGATTGGGGGTATTTTTATGCGCTGGAGCTTTACCTGCGCTTCGCTGCTGGTTTCCTGCAGCGATTATGAGCCTATCCGATAAGCCTAATATGTCCTGATAGTATACGGTCAAAAAAAGCCCGCATCCTCCTTCTGGACAAGTAGGCACATATACTGAACTGTCATTTCAGTATAAAAATGAAATAGATAATTGCAATGCGCTTTTTATGCACTGTCATGCAGTGTGTAATGGGCGCATTTTTTTGCATGTCAGCGGATATATTCCGCATTGTCGCAGCCCTCCCGTCAATCTGGATTTTCAAAAAATTCAGATTGATTGGAGGTACATAACGTGGATGCTGACAAAAAAAGATTATGGGTCAGCGGTCAATTTGTCGAGGTAACGGATGAAATTTACGATGCCTACATGAAAGGTGATCGGAAAATGCGTTACTTTGAAAGCGACCTGAAGGCAGAAAGGTTCCTTATGGATGAGAACGGACAGATCAAGCAGGTCATTCCCAGCAGGGAGGATTCTCTGGACAGGCTCATGGATGATAATGCAGAGCAGTTCGCAGACCGACACGAGAGTGTTGAGGACATGGTGTTACGCAGGATTTCTATTGAGTGGCTGTATAAAGCGCTTGATACACTCACGGAAAGGGAAAGAAAGCTGATAGAAGCTCTTTTCTTTGAGGAAATGACAGAGCGCGAAGTTGCTCACTCTCTTGGCATCTCCCAGCCGGCTGTCCATAAGCAGAAAAATAAAATACTCAAAAAGCTGAAACATTTTCTTGAAAAGTAAGTTTTAGCGGTTATCAGACCCCTCACTCAACGGCAAATAGAGTGAGGGGTCTTTCTTTTGAAAGATCCGATGTTCCTTGACAACCGAATACCCATTCATCGGATACTTTCCTATTGCTTTTGTGATGAGCATAAGCCACATTAGCGATTGCGCCATGATGTACCAGGCAAACGACAGCGGGAACGCCACCTGATTGATTGTACGGTTCGAGGTCTGTCCTGTCTGATACGGAGCGAGAACAGTCGGCTATAAGTACCGGGCAGCTCCCGGTATGGCGATGACAGGCAATAGAGATAATGATACTCCTGTCCAGCCACAGTCCGAGCGTGATAAGCGTTCTCAGCGCGAAGCCGTCACAGGCAATGGGGGCAGCCGAAAAGCAGAGATCCTGCCGGGGGTGAAAGGCCCGTGGAGCTGATACGCTGTCAGCCGTTCGATGAATGCCCACAGAGATTCGGGGTGTCGGGGACAAATGGAATCTCTCTACATAGGCGGTACATATCGCCTGAATCATTCAGGGAGGTCACAAAAAGATGAAAAGAACATATCAGCGCGGCGAGATGTATTACGCCGATCTTGGTCGTGGCGTTGGCTCCGAACAGGAGGGGCGCCGCCCGGTTGTTATCATACAGAACGACGTCGGCAACAAACATAGCCCCACGGTCATTGTAGCGGCCATAACAACCAAAACAGCGGGCAAGCGGAAACTGCCCACCCATTACGAAATTGGAGCTGAGCATGGCCTGAAAGCACCATCGTTGGTCTTGCTTGAACAGATTCGCACCATTGACAAGCATCGATTGGAGAAGAGAATCGGAAGGCTGTCTCCGAAGCAAATCAAGGAGCTAAACCATGCGCTGGCAGTCAGCGTGGGTCTGATCGACCCGAAGCCCAAAACGATGACACTCTGCCTTTGTCACGCTTGTGTTGAGAATTTCTTCAGCACAGGTGCTTATTATTTGAAAAGGGTCGATCCATACAAAACCGAGAAAGAAACCTGTACCTACTGCAATCAGCGCAGAGGATTTGATTACCTTGTTGGAAAGAAATGAAAGACTGATTGTTCTCAAAAGATTTATCCACGCTTTATTTAATAGGAAGGAAGTGAAATTGAATATGGAAAAACTGATTACTCGTAAGGAGGCGGCAAAACTATTGGGGATCAGCATCGCCACGCTGGATGAAGCCAGAAACAGCGGTTTGATTTCCTATATTCAATATGTGCCGAACGGCTGCGTCTATTTTACCGATGCCGGCCTTCAGGAATACATCGCCAAAAGTACGCACAGAGCAAAACCGATGGAGAAAAAGACGACCTATCGCAATGTTCGTCGAGGGTAGGGCTAAAATAATCGCACCTTTGAAGAAAAATCGGAATTTTGCTAAAACGATGGAGTAGCTAAAGTTGGGAGGTGGAAGAATGGCTACAAAAAGAAGCAGAATACCGAGATACGGTACGGTGGAGATTAAGGGCCACATATATTATAAAACCTATGTGATGGATGCAGATGGCAAGCAAGTTGCACTTTATGGGAAAACGCGTGAAGAGCTTTATGACAAGGAATTGGCGGCATTGGAACAAATCGACAATGCTACATTCCGGCGCAAATCCCCCACGGTTAAGGAGTATTGTGAAAAGTGGCTGCTGATGCAATCGGTTCATGTTCGTGCGACAACTCTGACAGACTATACATCAAAGGTGAACCGTCATATCATTTCTTCTTTGGGAGATATGCGAATGGGAGATGTGACCCTGGATGATATTCAAGTGGCATTGGTTCCGGTATCCAAGAAATCAGCATCGGTATATAAGTCGGTTGTAATCCTATATAAGTCCATTTTCCGTGCTGCTATGGAAAGTAAGGTTATAGACAAGAATCCAACCACATTCCTTACAGCAGAGGGCGGCGGGGTTCCACAGCAGGAAAAACAGGCATTGACGGATGAACAGTCAAAGCGTTTACTGGAGGCCGTTAAAGGACTGCAGACCCATACTTTTGTGATGCTGGGGCTGTACGCCGGATTAAGGCGAGAGGAAATTCTGGCACTGCAATGGGATGCCGTCTTTCTGGATACAGATGCTCCGTATCTGAAAGTGTGCAGGGCATGGCATACGGAAAACAACAGGCCGGTTATTCTGACTGAATTGAAAACAAAAGCTGCGGAGAGGAAGATTCCTTTGCCGGATAACTTAGCTGAGTGTCTGCGGGAAGTCAAGGCGACGTCTACATCGAAGTATGTGATATGTAATCGAGATGGCGATCCATTGACCTATACACAGTTCAAGAGGTTATGGCAGTTCGTTGTTACGAGGACAGCCAAGGAACGCTCTTATTATCGCTATGAGAATGGTAAGCGAGTAAAGCATACCATTCATCCTGTATTGGGACAGAAAGCAGCTCACAACGGCAAAGTGATATATAGCCTGGATTTTGATGTGACCCCACATCAACTCAGACACACATATATTACCAATCTGATACACGCATCGGTAGACCCAAAGACCGTGCAGTATTTAGCTGGACATGAGAACAGCAAGATCACTATGGACATATATGCGAAAGTAAAATACAACAAGCCTGACGAACTGGTAGGAGCTATGGCTGGAGCCTTTGCCCTTTGGGACGCCACAGTATAACAGGAATATCAATATTGACAAAAAGCGCAGAGTGAGGAACGGAAATTCTTCACTCTGCGTTTTTCACATTCGCATCGTTGAGAGATGCCCTTCATTCTGAGAAAATTAGTATCGGAACAAAGTACATAGCTTTTATTGGAAAGGAAGGTCTGCTATGGCTAAGAAAAAAGAATGTATCCCAAACTACAGTTCTACCACCAAAAAAGGTGTACTGTATTATAGAACCAGGATTACTGATGCTGACGGCAAGAGAGTGGATTTGTATGCCACTACCTGTGAGGAGTTGTACAAAAAGGAAACGGAAGCCAGACGCATCATCGAAGATCTGAAATTCCGCAGAGAGAACCCCACGGTGGCTGAGTATTGTGAAAAATGGCTGCTGATGCAATCGGCAAAAGTATCGTCAGCAACACTAAAGGGTTACACTTGCAGCGTGAACAACTACATAGTCAAATCATTGGGCGATATGTATATGTCGGATGTCACCACAGATGATATTCGTGTAGCACTGATTCCGGCATCCCAAAAATCCGCTTCTGTTTACAACAAGGTAAATATGCTCTTTAAGTGCATTTTTTATTCTGCAGAGCGAAGCGAACTGCTTGACTATAATCCTTCTGCCGGTATATCAGCAAAAGGAGGCACACCGGCCAAGGATAAAGATGCACTTACTGATGAACAGATAAAGGTTCTTCTGGATACCGTTCGTGAATTACCGCCGTATCTATTTATTATGATTGGACTATACTCCGGGCTGCGGCGTGAAGAAATCCTTGGTCTGCAATGGGATTGTGTGTTTCTTGACGCTCGAACACCATACATTGCAGTACGGAGAGCATGGAGATCCGAGCATAACAGGCCAGTAGTTTCAACGGTGCTAAAAACTCCAGCGGCCAAAAGAGAGATTCCCATTCCCAAGTGTCTTGTGGACTGCTTGCGGGAGGCCAAGAAGAACTCTATATCCGATTATGTGATTGCAGACAGCAAAGGAGAGCCATTAGCATATTCTCAATTCCAGAGATTATGGAAATATGTTACGGTTCGTTCTACCAAAGAGAGAACCTGTTATAAGGTGATAAATGGTCAGCGGATCAAGTACACGAAAAAGCCTGCGCTGGGAACGCACCAGAAGAACAATCCGAGTATTGTTTATACAATGGACTTTGAAGTGACCCCACATCAGCTCCGTCACACTTATATCACCAATTTGCTTTATGCCGGAGTAGACCCCAAGACGGTTCAGTACCTTGCAGGGCATGAGAACAGCAAAACGACGATGGACATTTACGCCAAGGTGAAATATAATAGGCCCGAAGAACTCATCGAAGTAGTTAATCGTGCATTGACGTAAAATGGGCAGAGAATATACCCCACTTTTACAGTTAACAGATGGGGGAACTTAGAATGCAAAACGCTGAAAAGTCCGTAAAATCAAGGGTTTCTATGAAAGAAACATGAGAAATACGGTCTTAAAGGCGCCCGCAGAGCTCCGCAGTTCTCCAAGCGATAATTTATTGTTTATTTACAACAAGTTCGTTTTCAGAACCGCCTTAGGTTTAATACCTTTGGCGGTTTTTGTTTTGACAGTTTTTTATATTTAGATATAATAAATTAACAGCAAATGGAATCTGAATTGTTGAGAGAGCACAAAATGAATAAACGTTTTTGCATGTTAATTTTTATTGCCGTAATCTTGGTTTTTGCTTCTAGCTGCACAAAAACAAATGCCTGGGAACCCACCAAATATGATGATTCATACACACTTGAGGGCGTAAATATGGCGGTAAAAGAAGAAACTGTATCCCCCACCGGCTTGACTGTAATAATAGAAAATAATTCTGTTTCTCGGCAGTTCGTTTTTGGCGAAGACTTTCTGTTAGAGAAGAGAATCAAGGATAAATGGTATCATGTGCCTGTCATTATAGAAAATTACGCATTTAACAGTATCGGCTATGAATTGGCCCCCAAAGAAAAAAGGAAATGGACCGTAGATTGGCCGTGGCTCTATGGTAATCTGGATGCCGGCGAATAGCGAATAATAAAAGAAGTATTGGATTTCAGAGGAACAGGGGATTTTGATAAAGCAAAACTAGTTGCAGAATTTAAAGTATTACCAGAATAAAGCAGATAGAAGCGGCAGTTGTAAACTTGCCGCTTTATTTTGCTTTTATATGCCCCAAAAATTTGCTCCCCCAACAATCGTGCAAAAAAACTGTATAATATTCATAAAAACGATGTTGAATTAAGGCAATAATTGCTGTATTATGGAAACAAAGGAATTATTAAGGGGGGGGGGAAGTAATGAAAAATAAGTCTGAAAAGCCAAAAGGTATAGCTGATAATAAGATAAACCATATAAACGAAGCATTGACCATTGCAATTAAATACGGCATATTTGGAATTTTGTGGATTGTATTTACTGATGTAGCGTTGTCTTTTGTCGCAAATGATTCCTTAGTTTATATGTACTTACAAACCATAAAAGGCTGGGTCTATGTTGCTATAACAATGGTATTTATTTATATCTTAATCAGGAACCGTATGAAAATAATACAAAAGACTAACAATCAGATAATAGAAGCTTATAAAAAGCTTAAATTAACTAACGAGGAATTAATGGCTTTAGAGAAAGAACTGCAATATCAGAAAAATCTTATTCAAAACATTATTGATGTAGCGCCTGTAGTTATTTGTGTTTGGAATGAAGAGGGGAAAATAGTAAATATTAATCCTTATGGGCTAAACCTTTTCGGATATGACCAGGATGAGATAAATAATAAAACATTGGTCGAATTGTTAGCTACTAAAGAAAAATCAAAAGCAGAAAAATTATTAAAGGAGTTTATAAAAAGTAACGGCAGAAATTACGAGGTCCGGTTTAAAACAAAGTCGGGTGAAAAAATATTTTTATTATGGAGCACCAGCTCGTTAAATATTGAAAAAAATGAATTTGTTTCTATCGGGTTAGATGTTACTGAAAGTAAAAAATATGAGGAAGACATAAAATATTTAGCCTTTTACGACAAATTAACCGGCCTGCCTAATAAAACTCTACTTGAATTGGAAGTAGGCAATTTAATATCCGGCGAATCCGATATTAGTTTTGCTATTAGTTTTGCCATCGCGTATATAGATATTGATAATTTTAAGTATATAAACGAAACCTTCGGCCACCAGGTTGGAGATAAATTTTTAAAATATATAGGTGAAGTATTTAAAAGCAAAATAGAAAGCCCAAATTTTGCAGCTCGGGTCAGCGGCGACAAATTTGCCATAGTTATTTCCGATTTTAAATCATCAGATGAGGTTGCCCAATACATAGAATCTATTAAAAACTGTCTGGGCAAGACTTGGATAAGTGACAATTACCAGTTTTTTATTGCGATGAGTGTCGGAATTGTTTTTTTCCCTTATGACGGCAAAGATATAAATACTTTATTGAAAAATGCCGAAATCGCAATGTATACTGCAAAACAGCGGGGCAAAAACCAAACTGTAATATACAGCAAGGATTTGCAGAAAAGAAGCGAATGGCATATTAATATGGCCAATAAAATACAGGCCGGTATGGACAGCCAGGAGTTTACCCTGTTTTACCAGCCACAGTTTAATCTGGATACTAATGAAATTGTGGGCGCCGAAGCTCTAATCAGATGGAAACATTTGAATGAGGAATTTATTTCACCAGAAAAGTTTATACCAATAGCTGAAATAACAGGGCAAATTTTTAAACTGGAACTTTGGATTTTCGAGACTGCTTTAAAGCAGAAGCAGGAATGGGAAGCTAAAGGATTAGGACGTATAAGTATATCAATCAACCTGTCTGCTAAGACCTTAAACAGTATAGAGAACTTTGAAAAACTGGAGGAATTATTTGATTCTTATAATATCGACTATTCAAAGGTATGCATAGAAATTACCGAAACAGCGATTATATCTAATGTAGTTCCGCTTGTGGACAAATTAAACAGGCTTAAAAAACGGGGCATTAAAATTGCGCTTGACGATTTTGGCACAGGCTATTCTTCGCTTACCTATTTAAAACAGCTCCCTATTGATATTATTAAGCTGGACAGGGATTTTATAAAATTAATATCAGATTGCGAAAGAACTTCACTGATAGTAAAATCCATACTGAACTTGGCAAAAGACTTGAAATACAAGGTTGTCGCCGAGGGTATTGAGAGCCAGGAGCAGCTGGAATGTCTGAAAAACTATGGATGTGAAAACGGTCAAGGTTTTCTGTTGAGCAAACCCTTACCACATGACAAAGTGACAGAATTGTTGTTACAAACCATTTCGAAAACAGAAAAACAGTAATTATACGGGTTGCAATATGTGGCGCCATAAAAATAAGGCTTGAATTTTCAAGCCTTATTTTTGCAGCTAGTTATTATTTGCCTTAAAGCGTTCTAAAAGCTGGTTTAGTGCCTTTTTCTCGAGCCGGGACACATAGGATCTTGAAATGCCGAGTTTTTTAGCTACCTCTCTCTGGGTCAGTTCATTGCTGCCGTTTAGCCCGTACCTTAATTCAATAATCAGTTGTTCCCGCGGGCTTAACACTTCTTTTATGTATCTTCGCAGTTTCTCCAACTTAATTTTTAAATCGATTTCATCTTCAATATTACCGTCATCCGAAATAACATCCATTAAGGATAGAGTGTTACCGTCTTTATCTGTATCAATGGGGTCGCTCATTAAAAAATCCTGCGAACTCTTTTTCATGTTTCGAAAGCACATCAGGACCTCGTTTTCAATGCATCTTGCCGCATATGTGGCAAGCCGTATTCCTTTTGACCTGTTAAAGGTGGAAATTGCTTTTATAAGGCCAATAGTGCCGATTGATATCAGGTCGTCCTGTTCCACCTGGCCGTTGTAATATTTTTTGGTTATATGCGCCACAAGCCTTAAATTGTGCTCAATAAGTTTTGCGCGGGCTTTCTCGTCCCCCCGTTCCATTTTTTCTAAAAGCTCCCTTTCCTCTTTTGCCGACAGGGGCAACGGAAAGGAGCCGGAGTTTGCCACGTGTAAAATAAGATAGACTATATCTGAAATTAAATTGCTTATTATACTTGGAATCATGCGAAGTCCCCCTGAATAAATAGTCCCCGTGTTTACATAATATGCTATAAAATGTTTACTCGTGCGTGTCCCTGTAGAAGCCGGATGTATAAAGAAACATTATTTTTATGTAGACTTAAGCTAAAATATTTAATAAAATAAGCTTACGACTGGATTAAAAAGCTGCCATTTGGAGGAACAATACATTATGAACTTAATAAAACTTGAAAACGGTATGCGGATTGCAACGCAACAGCTTGACCATACCCGTTCGGCGTCGATTTATTTTTTTATAGGCTGCGGTAGCAGATACGAAGACCGAGAAATCTTGGGAGCATCCCATTTTATAGAGCACATGCTTTTTAGGGGCACCGAAAAACGAAGCTCGAAGCAACTTGCGGAAGAAATGGACTTTTTGGGCGGTCAGCTTAACGCCTTTACCACAAAAGAATACACCTGCCTGTATGCGCAGGTGTTAAAAAACCATGTTGCAACCGCGTTGGACATTATGTGCGACATGCTTTGCAATCCGCTTATGAGCGATAATGATATAGCTATAGAAAAAGGGGTTGTGCTTGAGGAAATCAGCATGTACGAGGACAGCCCCGAAGAACTATGTGCTGATTTATTATGCGAATCGGTTTGGAATACTGATTCTTTGGGATTTAATATTCTGGGCACACGCAATACTGTTAATGATCTGAACTCTAAAAAACTAAAAAATTATATGCAGAATTTCTATGTCCCGGAGCGTATGACGGTGGCAATCTGCGGTAATTTTGACGAGAATGAGGCTGTGGACATATTAAAACACTATTTTTCAAAAAAACAGAATACGGGCAATTTTATTAAGCCGGCAACCCCAAAATTTAACCAAGCCATAACGCTGAAACAACGGGATTTTGAACAAACCCATATGATACTGGGGTTTAAAGGACTTCCATTGGGAGATAAGAACAAATACGCCGCCGCCATATTTTCTGCTGTAACAGGCGGCACCTCTTCATCAAGGCTTAACCGCAGAATCAGGGAGGAACTTGGCCTTGCATATTCGGTTTATACCTTTATCACTTCGTATCTGGGAACCGGATTGTTCGGGATTGGTGCAGGGATTAACCATAGCAATCAAATAAAGGCAATGGAAGAAATTCTGAAGATTTTGGAAGAGCTTAGAAACGGTATCAGCCAGGAAGAACTGTACCGTACGAAGGAACAGTTTAAGGCGGTTATGGTAATGGGGATGGAAAGCAGCTCCGCCCTTGCTTCCGCAATGGGAAGAGGACTGCTTCTTGAAAACAAATATACCGATGTTGATACCATGATTAAAAAAATCGACGAGGTTACTGTCGAGGATATCCAAAATATAGCTTGTATTTTGACCGACCCTTCCAACATGGCTTTGACTGTAGTGGGCAGGCCAGAGGCAGAACAGATTTATTCTTCGATGTTTTGTAAGTATTGTCACAGGTAAAATCTGATGATATAATTATCTAAAATTTATTGGAAAGGCAAGAGTATATTAATGGCTGTATCAATAAAGGATTGCAAAAGGGTAGTAATAAAGATTGGGACCTCGACCCTTACATACAGCAATGGCCGCCCCAATTTCAGAAGAATAGAAAAATTGGTCCAGGTCATTAGTGACCTTAAAAACAGCGGGAAAGAAGTACTTATTGTTTCCAGCGGCGCAATCGCGGTGGGTGTAAACCGTTTAAGATACAAACAGCGCCCCAAAGAGTTAAGATACAAACAGGCTGCCGCTGCTGTGGGGCAATGCGATTTGATGAGTTACTACGATCGTTTTTTTTCTGAATTCGGGTATGTAACAGCACAAATCTTAATTAATCGTGACGTTATTGAATTTGAAGACCGCAAACAAAATGTTATAAACACAATCGAAACGCTGCTTGAAATGGACGCGGTCCCGATTATTAATGAAAATGACTCGGTATCGGTTGAAGAAATCCTGTTTGGGGATAATGACAATCTTTCGGCAATAGTGGCAGTGCTGGCAAAAGCCGAAGCGTTGATTATCATGACCGATATCGACGGTTTGTATGACTGCGATCCGAAAGAAAACCCCGATGCAAAACTTATTGCATGTGTTAATGAAATTACCGACGAAATGATTGCCGGTGCGGGAGGAGCCGGTTCCAACAGGGGAACCGGAGGCATGCGCACCAAGCTTGAAGCTGCCGCTTATGCCACCAGCAACGGCGTGACTGTGGTGGTGATGTCGGGTGAAAAACCGCAAAAGCTTTATGATTTGTTTGACGGCGCAAGGGTAGGGACTGTGTTTTTACCAAAGGATAGATGATAATAAGAAAGGAGCGGTACCATGAATATGCTAGAAAGCTTGGGAAAAAAGGCAAAAGCTGCGTCAAGAACGCTTGCAAATGCTTCCACCGAGATAAAAAACTCGGCACTGCTCAATATTGCCCAAATGCTGCGTGAGAATGCGGACAGGATAATCAGCGCCAATGAAATAGACCTTAAAAACGGCAAAGAGTCAGGGCTTTCTAATGCGTTGCTCGACCGACTTGCATTAAATGAAACCCGTATTAACGATATGGTTCAGGGGGTTACCGACATTGTTGCCCTGCCTGACCCTGTAGGCAGAATAGAGCGGGGAACGCTGCTCCCAAACGGGCTGCAGTTGATCGGAATAAGGGTTCCGCTCGGTGTAATAGGAATAATATATGAAGCAAGGCCGAATGTTACCTGCGACGCGGCGGCGCTCTGCATAAAGTCGGGCAATGCCGTTATTCTCCGAGGTGGCAAAGAGGCTATAAATTCCAACATGGCAATTGTTGAGATTATGAGAGCCGCTTTGGAAGATACAGGACTTCCGCCCGACTGCATACAGCTTGTGGAAGACACATCAAGGGAATCGGCCACCGCGCTTATGCAGCTTTCCGGATATCTTGACGTGCTAATCCCAAGGGGAGGCGCCGGCCTTATCAGAGCGGTGGTTGAGAATTCGCGCGTGCCGGTTATTGAAACGGGGGCTGGCAACTGCCATATTTATGTCGACGCTACTGCTGATATTAACATGGCGGCCGAAATTGTGTACAATGCGAAATGCTCCCGCCCATCTGTTTGCAATGCGCTTGAAACCTTATTGGTTCACAAGGATATAGCCGAAAAAGTCCTGCCGGTAATTAAACAGAAGCTTGACCAAAAGAGTACCCAAATTAGGGGCTGCAAGAAAACATGCGAGATTCTTGGCAATTCGGTCGTCCCTGTAACCGAAGAAGATTACAAGACCGAATTCCTTGATTATATCCTTGCTGTCAGGGTGGTTGACAGTATAGACCAAGCCATCGAGCATATTTCAAAATATTCCACCGGCCACAGTGAGGGGATTATTACCGAAAGCTATCAGAACGCCCGGCGCTTTGAAAGGGAAATTGACGCTGCGGCGGTTTATGTCAATGCCTCAACACGTTTTACCGACGGCGGTCAGTTTGGGTTTGGTGCGGAAATTGGAATTTCCACGCAGAAACTACACGCAAGGGGCCCTATGGGACTCAGCGAACTGACCAGCATGAAATATATCGTTCGTGGCGAGGGACAGGTACGGTAAATTAAAGGAGGGTATATATGGATACCCACGCTGAAACCAAAACCGAAAATATTTCTATGCTTACCCGCAAAAAGCATGGTATACCGTCTCCACAGGAGGGGCCTAAATGGGCTGCCCCTTTAGGACTTGTGATTTTGTTGCTTGCGGTTTTCGGGTTGGTTTCAATTGTTTTAATTGTTGTTAATCATGTGAATAACTCTAGAAGCAAAGAGTTTGCCGAATCTGCCGGGTATTACGAACAGTTGCTCACCCCGGTTGTTATGGTTGAACCTGTGCCGTTTGAAAATATAGAAAAGGCAGATAAACTTTATTTAGTAAAGGCGTCAATCGTGTCAATACTGCTTGATGAGTCTGTTGAACTGCCGTATGATATAAACGGGCTTATGATGGTCTCAGCTGATTTGGTTGAAACAAAATGCCGGCAGCTTTTTGGAAACGATATAAAACTGGAGCATAAAAGCTTTTTTCTTGAAGCTATTTTATTTAGATACAACGATAGCGACAATTCCTATCACATACCAGCCACAGGTCTTAACGGAAAGTATAGGCCTAAAGTGGTTGATATATCTAAAAAGAAAGGCGAAATATGTGTTCGGGTTGACCTATATGAAACCGAGTCGGAAAATTTGGGCGCCGGATGTATGAACTTTAGGTTTGCAGATTCAAAAGACGGTAACTACATTAAAAGCATAGAATACATAGAGCAATAGATCGGGGGTTTCCCGGTCTATTTATTATAATTAAAGCAAAAATGATGGATATGTGAAATTTTCGGGAGTATACGGTATAATAATTGCTAAACAGACATATAAATGGTAGAATATATAATATTTATGGTAAAAAGGCGGTGAAGATGTGGGTCTTAAGAAATGGCAGGTTGCAAAAATTGATAAACAAAGCGCGAATATGTTGGCCAAAGAGCTTGATATAGACCCGCTTGTAGCCTTAATTGCATATTCCAGGGGTTATACCGACCCATATGAACTTGAGGAATTTTTGAGTGACGAAATCATTATTGAAGACCCGTTTGTTATAGCCGATATGCAAATCGCCGCCAACAGGATAAACTCCGCAATTGAAAAAAAAGAAAGAATTGCAGTTTATGGTGACTATGACTGCGATGGAGTGACCGCAACTGCACTGCTTTACGGATATCTGCAAAAACGCGGTGCAGATGTGGTGTTTTACATACCCGACCGGGAAGGCGAAGGTTTCGGCATGAACATTAATTCGGTAGATTACTTAAAATCAAAGGGTGTGTCGTTGATAATTACTGTTGACAATGGAATCAACGCCGTTGAAGCCGTTGACCATGCCAACAGTATTGGAATTGATGTGGTAATTACCGACCATCACCTTCCCACAGGGCAGCTTCCCAATGCAGTAGCGGTGGTGGATCCTCACCGTTTGGACTGCAATAGTTCGTTTAAAGACTTGGCAGGCGTTGGTGTAGCATTTAAACTGGTATGCGCGCTGGAAAATTTGCCGCCTGAGGAATTAATACACAAATATGCCGATCTGTTAGCTATTGGAACTGTCGCCGATATCATGCCCATAGTATCCGAGAACCGCGTTATAGTCCGGGAAGGTCTGAAAATACTAAAAAATCCAAAGCGAACCGGTATTAATGCCTTATTTGAGGCCTGTGGCCTTAACGGTAAGGAGTTGAATACCGGCAAAGTTTCGTTTATTATTGCCCCGAGAATTAATACCGCCGGCCGCATGAGCGATGCACAGCGTGTAGTAAATATGCTGCTTGAGGACGATTATGGAAAGGCTCTGGAAATAGCCAACCAGTTGTGCGAGGAAAACGCCCGACGTCAAATGCTTGAACAGAAAATAGTAGTCGAGGCATGCCAGCAGATTGAACAAAAAGGTTATGAGTTTGACCGGGTCATAGTGGTGGCTGGCGAGGGCTGGCACCAAGGAATTGTGGGAATTGCCGCATCAAAACTTGTAGAAAGGTATGGCAAGCCTTGCATTATTTTTTCAGTGAGCGGCGATACTGCTACCGGTTCGGGAAGGAGTATCGACGGCTTTCACCTTTTGGATGCGATTAAATCGTGTTCCCATATGCTTCTGCGTTTTGGTGGGCATAGCCTAGCGGCGGGACTGACCATAAAAACTGAAGATATAGAACGCTTTAGACATGATATTAACCAATATGCGGCTGGATGCGACATGCCGGTTCCGGTGCTTAAGCTTGACTGTAAAATAAACCCGGCAGCACTGTCGGTAGAGCTTGCTGACGTATTGTCAGCGTTGGAGCCTTTTGGACACTGCAATCCCACACCATTGTTTGGCCTTTTTAATATGAAAATCGAAAAAATTGCCCCAGTGGGTTCGGGCCATCTGCGGCTCACCTTATCAAGAAACGAAGCTGTAATTAATGCGGTAATGTTTTCTGCAACTCCCGAGCAGTTCCCCTTCGAACAGGGAGATATTGTTGATTTGGCTGTCTCTTTAAGTGTCAATTTATATAACGGAAAACGCTATCTGTCGGTCCAGATTAAGGCTTTAAGGCCTTCCGGAATTGATCAGGACAGGTTATTTGACGAGGTAAGATTATACGACGCCTACCGCAGGGGGGAAATCAATCAGCGGGAGGCAGCAGTGTTAAGACCCGGGCGCGAGGACCTGGCGTTGGTTTTCAGATGCATAAGGGCAAACAAGCATAAGCAGCTGAATATAATAAGCTTGTTATACAAGCTGTTTGACAGAATAGGCTTTGGAAAACTCAGAATATGCGTTGATGTGCTTTTAGAGATGGGTATAATACAAATCAACGGGAATTATTTTCAGCTGTCTTTACTTAATAGTGGCGAGAAGATAAACCTTTCAGACTCTAAAATTTTGAGTTACCTTGATACCGTTTCAAATGGGGTGGAGTCATGGGCGATATAAATAATTTTGAAATATTGGTAGACATGCTTAAAAACCAGAAGGGTAACTATGACCTTGATTTAATACGCAAAGCCTATGACAAATGTGTATCTGCCCATGAAGGCCAAAAACGTTGTTCGGGCGAGCCATACTCATGCCATCCCTTTGCGGTTGCATGCATCCTGGCATCCCTTGGAATGGATACCGAGTCCATAGTAGCAGCGCTTCTGCATGACGTCGTGGAGGATACCCCGGTAACCCTGGATGAGATAGCCAAAGATTTTGGCAAAAATGTGGCTAATCTTGTCGACGGGGTGACCAAACTTGGCAAAATTCCGGTGTCAACTAAAGAACAGCAACAGGCAGAAAATGTCCGAAAAATGTTGATAGCAATGTCCGAGGACATACGGGTAATTATTATAAAACTTGCCGACCGGCTTCATAACCTGCGAACCATAGATGCGCTGCCGGAGCAAAAACAGAGGGACAAATCGCTTGAAACACTTGAAATCTATGCCCCTATAGCGCACAGGCTTGGAATCCGTGCAGTCAAAGAGGAGCTTGAGGATCTTGCCATCAAGCATCTGGATCCGGTAGCCTATCAGGAAATTGAACAGCACCTTGAATCCAAAAAGGAATTCAGAGAAAAGTTTTTAAAGGAAGTTATAGAGCGCATAAGAAACAGAATTCAAGATGTTGTTCCCAATGTGCATATTGAGTGGAGAGTCAAATCCATTCACGGGATATACCGAAAGGCGTACATGCAGGGCAGGTCCTTTGATGAAATTTACGATATATACGCTGTCCGCATTATTACCGATACGGTTGCCGACTGCTACAATATTCTGGGTGTTATGCACGACATATTTCGTCCGATACCGGGACGGTTTAAGGATTATATCTCCACCCCCAAGCCAAATATGTATCAGTCACTGCATACCACGGTAATTGGCCGCGAGGGCGTGCCATTTGAAATACAGATAAGAACATGGGAAATGCATTATACGGCTGAATACGGAATTGCCGCGCACTGGAAGTACAAAGAGGGTATTCAGAAATCAGACGAAAAGATGGAAGAGCGCCTTGCATGGATTAGGCAGATTCTGGATACCCAAAAGGAAGCCGATGATGCCGAAGAGATTGTGCAAACCATTAAGACCGACCTTGCCCAGGAGGATGTCTTTGCGGTTACTCCCAAAGGCGATGTTATTAGCCTCCCAGTTGGGTCAACTGTTATCGATTTTGCGTATGCAATTCACAGCGAAGTTGGCAACAGGATGGTGGGCGCCAAGGTCGATGGGCGCATTGTTCCTATCAACTATGAAATTAAAACCGGCGAGGTTATAGAGATCCTTACCACCAACCAGCCGGGCCACGGTCCAAGCCGGGACTGGCTTAATATTGTAAAGACCAGCCAGGCAAAAAACAAAATCAGGGCGTGGTTCAAAAAAGAAAAGCGTGCCGAGAATATTGCTGCCGGCAAGGAAGAAATTGAAAAGGAATTCGCCCGCAACGGAATTAAGCTTACCGAAGAAGAAATGGAAAAATTTTTGCTGGATATTGCAAAACGCCAGCACCGCAACAGCATTGAAGATTTTTATGCGGCTATTGGATACAACGGCATTTCTCTTGCAAGAATTATGCCGAGGATTAAAGAGGAATACAATAAATTAGTAAAGAGCAACAATATTCAAATAACCGACTATATTACCACAAAAAAGACCACAAGGTCTTCTGACGGAGTTATTATTGAGGGCGTTGACAATGTATTGGTCAAACTATCTAGGTGCTGTACCCCGCTTCCGGGGGACGAAATAATAGGTTATATAACCAGAGGACACGGTGTGTCGGTCCACAAACGGGACTGCAAAAATGTCCCCAGTGACATCTCACAGGCACCCGAGCCCGAACGTTGGGTCAGGGCAAAATGGTCGGATGTCCATAAATCCTTCTTTAAATCTTCAATTCAGATATTTGCGCTGGACCGGAATGGAATTCTTGCTGATGTTACCATGACCTTGTCTAATTTAAGAGTTGCCATTCACTCGGTTTTGGCGAGAGAGGTTAAAGGTGGCAACTGTATAATCAATGTTACCGTAAGTACCGAAAATGTTGAACACCTAAAAAATATATGCAGCAGACTGGAAAAGGTGCCAGGGGTAATAAGTATTGAAAGAACCAATCAATAGCAGAGGTCTGATATGAAGGCGGTTATACAGCGGGTATTGAAAGCTTCGGTTGAAGTGGATGGAAAGATAATATCCAGTATAGATCATGGCTTTATGATATTGTTAGGCATATACTTTGATGACACCGAGCGGGAGGCCGAATTGCTGGCTAAAAAAACAGCGGCTCTTAGAATTTTCAGCGATTCGGATGACAAGATGAATTTATCCCTGTTGGATGTGGGCGGAGATGTTTTGGTGGTGTCGAATTTTACTCTTTGCGCCGATACCAGAAAGGGAAACAGGCCCTCCTTTTCTAATGCAATGGAGCCTAAAAGGGCGTGCGAGCTTTACAATCTTTATGCCGAAAAGCTAAAAATCGCCGGTGTAAAACGAGTTGAAACCGGAATATTTGGCGCCGACATGAAGGTTGCCCTTTGCAACGATGGACCGGTTACAGTAATATTGGATACCGATACATGGAAAAAGGATTAAAGGCGGTGTTTTGAATGCGAATTGAAAAGCTAGATTTGGGACCTGTTATGGCAAATTGTTATGCGGTAAGTTCCGAAGGGAATATAATTATCATAGACCCAGGTGTATATAACCAAACTTTAAAAGACTATGTGATGAAAAACAGGGATAACATTAAACTGATACTACTTACCCACCGTCATGCCGACCATTTGGGTGGCGCAGTGGAATTGAAACAGGCCTGCAAAGCCCAAATCGCAATGCATGAGCTGGACGCCATAGGTCTTGAAAGCGCTGAGGCAAGCCTTTTCAGATATGTACACGACGGCAGGCAAATAACATCGCCCCCGGACCTGCTGCTTAAAGATAACGATGAGTTAGAGGTTGGCGGGATGACTGTTAAAGTAATTCACACTCCGGGGCATACCGCCGGATGCGTCTGTTATATCATTGGAGATTTGATGTTCAGTGGCGACACCCTGTTTAAGGGGGATGTGGGGAGGACCGACCTTCCTACAGGAAATTACGCACAGTTATTGCAATCTTTAAATAAGTTAAAGAACTTAAAGCAAAACTATAAAGTATACCCGGGTCACGGACCCGAAACCGAACTCGACATTGAAAAAAAGACAAATCCTTATATGGGAATGAATATAAATAATGTTGCTGATTACTAAAAACCATACATTTGGTTATGAACTGCAAAAACTATGCATGGTTTTCTACCCCGATGAAAGTATTATTGTAAAGACCGAGTGTCAGGAGTCGGACAGAATTATAATTACGGAACTTGACAAGGGCAGTACTTCCACAACACTTTCGGTTAGCCTGATAATAGACCAAAAGCAAATGCGCAGAAGTGCGGAATTAGCAAACGATAATCCCGAGTATTACGACGAGTGCGAGCGCATTCTTGCAGTGCTTTTGTTTGAATGCCTGACCGAAATCACTGGATATGTGCCCGAATGGGGGATACTCACCGGTGTTCGGCCCGCAAAGCTTATGAGAAGACTAATTGAGGAATATGGCAGGGAAAGGGCTGCCCAGTATTTTAAGCAAAAGCTGTTTGTCAATGATTCCAAAATCAAGCTTTGCCTATCTGCGCTCGAGGGCGAAGAGACAATAATTAACCTTTCAAGACCCGAATCGTACAGTTTGTATATATCCATTCCCTTTTGCCCAAGCCGTTGTTCATATTGTTCCTTTGTCTCCCATTCTGTTGACAAGGCAAAGCGATTAATACCCGATTATGTTGATTTGATTTGCCAAGAGCTTGAGTATACTGCAAGAATTGCAAAAGACTGCGGTTTGAGAATCGAGACCATATATATGGGGGGCGGGACACCTACCGTCTTAAACCAGCCGCAGCTTACCCAGATTATGAAAACGGTGTCGGACTGTTTCGACTTATCCACACTGCGCGAATACACCGTTGAGGCGGGCCGCCCTGATACTATAACGATTGAGAGGCTTGAGGCAATAAAGCAAGGCGGTGCCACTAGAATTAGTATTAATCCGCAATCCATGAACGATAATGTACTCATGGCGATAGGGCGAAAGCATACCTCGCAGCAGACGGTTGAGGCTTTTAAACTAGCAAGAAGTTTAGGCTTTAATAATATCAATATGGATTTGATTGCTGGGCTCCCCAGCGATACGCTTGAAAGCTTTTCTAAAACGGTGGATGAAATTTTAGGACTTAATCCTGAAAGTGTTACTGTTCATACCCTGTCATTCAAAAGGTCTTCAAGGCTTTCAAGCGCCGAAGGTATGCCTGTGCATGAAGCCAGGACAGCCGCGCAAATGCTGGAGCTTGCAAATCAAAAGCTTGAATCCAGCGGTTTTTTGCCCTACTATATGTATCGACAGGCTAAAATGGTCGACAACCTTGAAAATGTTGGATATGCAAAAAAGGGATATGAAGGCCTGTACAATGTATATATTATGGATGAGACTCACACTATCCTTGGCGCTGGCGCGGCTGCGGTCACAAAATTAAAGCAGCCCTGTGGCAGCTATATTGAGCGGGTATTCAATTTTAAGTACCCATATGAGTACGTTTCCCGTTTTAAAGAGATTTTACGCCGAAAAGAAAGAGTGAAGGAATTTTATGAACAATACCGAATACCTGAAGATAGATAAAATAAATGAAGCCTTAAAAACTGATCCTGAGGCTGTAATAATGCTGGATGAGCAAAGGTTTTTCGAGAGACTGATAAAACTCGCCGATACAGTATTGCAGGATAAGAAGAATAAAATCATATTGTTGTCAGGGCCATCCGGTTCCGGGAAAACTACATCATCACAAATTTTAAAAAAAATTTTTGAAAGCAACGGCGTGGATACCGCCATTATTTCGCTTGACAACTTCTATAAAAGGCCCGAAGACATGCCGAAACTGCCAAGCGGTGAACCGGATTTTGAATCGGTGCACTCAATTGACACCGACGAGATTCACAATGATTTTATCGAACTAATCCAATACGGCAGTTGTGATATTCCGGTATTTGACTTTTTAAAGGGCAAACGCATAGAAAAAGCCGAACATATACAGTTGCGTCCGGGAGGGCTCGCAATCGTAGAAGGAATACATGCCTTAAATCCTTTAATTTCCCAAACTCTTCCCCGCGAAAACCTGTTTAGCGTATATATAAGCATAGAAAACGGCTATGAAAGCGAATCCGGAGAAATTAAACTGCACGGACGAGATTTAAGACTTATCAGAAGGCTTATAAGGGACTACAAATACCGCAATTCCTCCGCAGAGAATACCCTTAGGATGTGGCCAGGTGTAATTCATGGCGAGGAAAAGTATCTGTTCCCCAACAAGAATCGTGCTGATTATACCATTAACTCGCTGCACAGCTATGAGGCGGCGGTATTCAAGGATGAGGCATTACAGCTGCTTGCGGGTATAGGTAAGTCAAGCGAGTATTATAAATATGTAAAAGACATTGTCGAAGTATTGCCTTTATTTGTCGGAATTAGTCAGGATTTGGTGCCTAGTGGCTCGCTGCTTCATGAATTTATTTAAGAGTTTGTAATGAAATCCACTTAAATTTATGTTATAATTTGCTAATAGTAAAATATAGAAAGGGTGGCATAGATGGGTTTTATAGAAGATACAATTGTTAAGGCGAAAGAGGTTTTTGATATTGCCGGTAGGAAAACTGGTGAGGTAATTGAAATCCAAAAACTCAAGGTTAATGCCGCCTCGCTTAATCATCAAATTGCTAAAGACTATGAAACTCTAGGAAGACTGTGGTACGATATTCATAAAGCCAACAGCGGCAATACCGAATCGTTAGAAGTGCTTTGCAAGGAGATTGAGCAAAAACTTGAAAAACTAAAAAAACTTGAAGCCAAAATAGCGCTTGCAAAAAATGGGAAATTGTGTGTAAGCTGTGGTCATGTTAACCAGTCCGACGCGTTTTTTTGCAGCAAATGTGGCAAAGAGTTGACTGCAGTTGCAGCTGAAGAACCCGAAGAAGCAGCGGCTGAAGAGTAAAATTTAAAACTTTAAGGGCGGTCTTTAGATTGCCCTTAAGTTTTATGCTCAGAGAGGTAAAAATGATTCCGTTTGAACATTACAGACAGGCGGCAGATGCCGTTGCCCAACGCTTTGGAAAAATTCCTGATACGGCGATTGTTTTGGGCTCGGGCATTAAAAGCCTGGCAGACAGGCTTTCGGGCGCCAAATCCATAAGCTACAGGAACATCCCAAACTTTCCGGTAACCACAAATAAAAATCATGAGGGTAGGTTGTACTGCGGGTTCCTTGATGGAAGGGAAATCCTTGCCTTTTCAGGGCGTTGCCATTTCTACGAAGGATATACCTTTGAGCAGACTGCCTTCTATGTCAGAATGTTAAGCCTTTTGGGTGTTAAAAATCTTATAATCACAAATGCCGCGGGCGCTGTAAACTCGAAATTTTCGGTCGGGGATTTAATGTTGATTTCCGACCATATAAAATTGTGTTGCGAAAGTCCCGTTTTGGGAGTTCATGACGAGCGCTTTGGCAGCCGGTTTTTTGATATGACAAGTGTTTATGATATAAAACTACAACAGATTGCAGCCCAATCTGCGCAAAAATTTAATATCGACCTAAAGACCGGCGTGTATATGTTTTTTGCCGGCCCACAGTATGAAACGCCTGCTGAAGTGCGCGCGGCGCGCATTTTAGGCGCAGACGCGGTGGGCATGTCCACCGTTCCAGAGGTCATTTCTGCAGCCCAGGTCGGAATTAAGGTATTGGGGCTGTCGATTATAACAAATATGGCGGCGGGCATGTCCGATGAACCGCTTTCGGACGAAGATGTGGCTTTGCAAGCCCAGAAGGCCTTGGACAAATTATGTTTTTTAATTGCTGATATAATAAAATCAATTTAAAAGTTTGGAGACAGTTTATGAAGGATATTCTTAAAATCGGACTTGTTATAGCAGATGAGCTTGAATATGTTCCAATGCGCAAATATGTCCAGAAACACTGCGGAAACCGCAAAGATTTTTACAAAAGAGAGGGGCATATGCTGAGCCTGTGCGAAGGCGGAAAACAGATAGATGTATATTCGGTGCTTTGTGGAATTGGAATGGTCAACGCCGCCGCGGCGGCAATGTTTCTTGTAGAAAATGGTATTGATATAATAATCAATACGGGGCTTTCTGGCGGGATTAGCAATATAAATCGTGGCGAGATAACCATTGGTACGCAGTTTATTGAGCATGATTTTGATTTAACGCCCCTTGGGAAAAAACCGGGCGAAAAACCCTCTCAAAAATATATTTACGATTCTGACGCTGACCTGCTAGAACATTATTGCAGGTTGTTTAACTTCGTTAAGAAAGGCGTAATGGTAAGCGGAGATTCGTTTGTTGGAGACGAAAATTTAAGAAACTTTTTAAAAGAAACCTGGAATGCCATGTCGTGTGATATGGAATCTGCAGCGGTAGCATATGTTTGCGACCTAACAGGTACCAAATTTACTGCTGTGCGGTGCATATCCGACGATGCGGGAAGCGATGCGAGTGAAAGTTATACCGAGATGAATGAAAGGGCCGAATCGGCACTCCTGGATATTGTGTTTAAAGGAATATATAAGATGTTTGACAATCCAAGCTTCTGGCAGGAGTAATTTTTTATAACTTGCGTTAGTAAAATTGTACTATCAAAACATTGACAGGTTGTGTGTAAATGGCAAAGAAAAGAAAACAGCAGAGCTTCCTGCATGGTTCGATTATTTTGGTTGGCGCTACCGCGTTGGTAAAAATAATAGGCGCTTTGTTTAAAATCCCCCTTGGCAATCTAATCGGCGGGCACGGCATGGGCTACTTTCAAAAGGCATATGACTTGTATTTGCCGATATATGCACTTGCTATGGCAGGGCTTCCCATTGCCATTTCAAAAATAGTGGCGGAACATACCGCCAACAAAAAATTTAAAGATGTAAGAAAAACTTTAACCGTTGCCCGCAGAGCTTTTTATTTTACGGGCTTTTTAGGTATGTTTGTTATGATTGTCCTTGCCTATCCATACGCGTGGTTTGTTAGGGATAATCAGGCGGTTTTGCCCATCTTTTTAATTGCGCCCTCACTGCTATTCTGCTGTATTATGTCGGCATACAGAGGATATTACGAGGGACTGCGCAATATGTATCCAACGGCGGTTTCCTCCATAATAGAGGCGTTGGGCAAACTGGTTTTGGGATATTCCTTCGCGTATGCCTTAATATACAAAGCAAAGTCCGAGTTTTTGCGGTCGGGGACAGTTTTTGGCAAAGCTGTGGATATCGAAACAACGCTTTCCCCCCAAGCAATTAGCCAGGCGGTTACACACGTGGCGGCTCCCTATGCAGCCGCTGCCGCAATACTTGGGATTACCATAGGATCCTTTTTAGGCGCTGTCTTTTTAATGTTTAGACACAGGATTGTGGGTGACCTAATAAGCAGGGAAGAATTCGCAGCCTCTCCGGAACCTGCTGGGAATAAGGAAACGCTAAGGTTGCTTATTAGCATTGCAATTCCGGTTGTAATGGGTTCGCTTGTTACCAATGTGGCAAGCCTCATTGATGTTACAATGGTGCAAAGGCAGCTAAGCACAGTGCTTAATAAAGACCCAAATACACTTATAAACATGTATTCGGGCTATTTCAGCAAAGCCATGGATGTTTCGGATATCCCCAATTTCCTGTACGGCTGCTATAAAGGGTTTGCTTATTCGCTCTTTAACTTAATTCCTACGCTTACTTCCGTTTTAGGCGTCAGCGCACTGCCCGTGTTGGCAACTGCCTGGACCGAGAAAAACAAGGCCAATATTAAGCTTAACATAGAATCAATGCTACGAATAACTGCTTTAATTGCAATTCCGGCAGGGCTTGGGCTTGCAGCACTCGCACATCCAATACTTAATTTGCTTTATTCAAACAAACCGGCCGAGGTCCAAATTGCTACACCTTTACTGGCCTTTTTGGGATTTGCCGCAATCTTCGCAGGCATGATGGCGCCCATGACCAATATGCTCCAGGCTATCGGCCGGCAGAATATCCCAGTCAGAAATATTGCGGTGGGTGCGCTAATAAAAATTGTTGTAAACTATATATTAGTGGGAATTCCGGAAATTAATATATTAGGTGCCTCTATTGGAACCCTTGCGTGTTATGCCTACATCGGCTCGGCAAACCTGTACTATTTAATTAAATACTCCGGGGTTGTGCCCAATTTCACATCAACCCTAATAAAACCTGCCGTCGCATCAGTGTTTTGTGCTGCTGCTGCTTGGTCGGGGAAAGGGCTAATGAGCAGATTTTTGCCAGCCATTGCCGGGTATTCTTCCGATAAGCTATCGACCATATTGTCAATGCTGTTGGCAGTGGCTGTGTATGTATTATCATTGATACTGTTAAGGGCAATAACCAAAGAAGATGTGTTGTCCCTGCCTAAAGGGGAAAAAATAGCCCCTATACTTGAAAGAATAGGAATAATAAGGTAAAATATCTCTAGTTATTGAACAAATTTTGGAATTTTTTTAATTTGCCTATTGATTTATGGGGAAGAATATGGTACAAAAGAATACGGTAAGCGAAAAAGATTGCTACGATATTAATGATTTGCTTGAAATAATGCATATATTAAGAAGCCCGGGAGGGTGCCCCTGGGACGGCGAACAAACCCACAGCTCAATTAGAAACAATCTTTTGGAAGAGGCTTACGAGGCCGCAGATGCGATAGACAACAGGGATATGCAGGCCCTAAAGGAAGAGCTGGGCGATGTCCTGCTCCAGGTAGTATTCCACTGTGAAATGGCATCGGAAAACAGCAGTTTTAATTTTAACCAGGTTGCCGATGGGATTTGCCGGAAGTTGATTTTAAGGCACCCTCATATTTTTGGTGATGTTAAAGTTTCAGGTACAAACGAGGTGTTGGAAAACTGGGACAAAATTAAAAGACGGGAAAAGTCCCAGGAAACCTACACAGATACGTTGCAAAGCGTACCCAAATCCTTTCCAGCGCTAATGCGAGCCCAAAAGGTTCAGAAGCGGGCCGCTAAAGCGGGTTTTGATTGGGAAGATACCGCAGGTGCCTTGCAAAAACTATATGAAGAGATGCAAGAGCTTAAAATCGCCATTGATTCCGGTGTTCAGGACGATATAAAGGAAGAGCTTGGCGATCTGCTTTTTTCGGTAGTAAACGTTGCAAGGTTTAGCAATGTGGACGCCGAGCAAGCGCTGCAAAATGCCACCGAAAAGTTTATCAAAAGATTTAAACTTGTTGAACAAACCGCAATTAAACGAGGCATTGACATTGATAAGGCTTCCCTTGCCGAACTGGATGCCATTTGGGATGAAATAAAGCACCAACAATAGCTTTTACACAGGCGTTATGCTTGTTGTGGAATAAAATAATTATGGAGGTAAAAAAGATGAACAAATCTGAATTAATTGCAGCCATATCAGCAAAGTCCGGACTTACAAAAAAGGATGCAGATAAAGCCTTATCCGCTTTCATGGATGTTATTACCGAACAGCTAAAAGCTGGGGATAAGGTTCAGCTTATCGGGTTTGGAACATTCGAGGTTCGCGAGCGCGCAGCTAGAACTGGCAGAAATCCTCAGACCAAAGCTCCCATCAAGATTCCCGCAACCAAGGTTCCAGTATTCAAGGCTGGCAAATCTTTTAAAGAAGTTATTTCAAAATAAAATTGCAAACCGCCTTTGTTTTTAGCAAAGGCGGTTTATAGTCATAAAAGGATTTATTATGCGTCTTGATAAATATCTTAAGATTTCAAGAATTATAAAGCGGAGAACGGTTGCAAATGAAGCCTGCGATGCAGGCAGGGTCAAAGTGAACGGAAAACCTGTGCGCGCGTCATATGATGTAAAAGTCGGTGATATAATAGAGGTGGAATTTGGGAGCCGTGTCATTAAGGTTGAGGTGCTGGACATTAATGAATACGCCAAGAAAGATGATGCGGCTTTGATGTACAGGATTATTGAATAATAAAGAATACCTCCCGGTTTTTAATCATATTAATTAGTGACATATAAAACGGGAGGTATTTGTATGCCTGAAGAAAAAAAGTCGGTAAAACTGCCGCATAACATCATAATTGAAGATAGAAGCAGGTTAATGGTAACAGGTGTTTCAAATGTGGACAGCTTTGACGAGCAGACAGTTGTGTTAATTACCGAGAAGGGCGAGCTTACAATAAGGGGTGTTAACCTTAATATTAGTAAGTTCAATGTGGAAACGGGCGAGCTGTCAATGGACGGAAACATATATGCGCTTGTTTACACCAACAGCCAGAAGCAGCAGGGAGGGCTTTTCAGCCGACTGTTCAGGTAGCAGCTTATGTGGTATATCAATATTGCTGACCAGACAATTACCTTCTTGCTGTCTTTGGCTATGGGATGTGTGTTTTGCCTGTTGTATGACTGTTTTAGGATTTTAAGGATTATTAATAACTATAGCAAAATCGCAATTTTTTTTCAGGACGTTCTGTACTGGATAATTTGCGCCTTTTTGTGCTGCTGTTTTTTGATCATCCGTTGCAACGGTGAAGTCAGAGGGTATGTGCTTGTTGGTTCCCTGCTGGGCTGGATTATTTTCCGCCTTACCCTCTCGGTGCTGATATTGGCCTTTGCAAGGCAGATTATACGCTTCATAAAATGGGTATATTCCAAGATTTCAGGGCCTGTAAAGGCACTATTTAAATATATTAGAAAAAAATGTAGAGCAATATCAAAATTTTTTAAAAACACCGCCTCAAAAATGTTTAATAGAACAAAAAAACTATTGAAACGCAAGAAGCTTATGGTGTATAATTATAGCCACAAAAGAAAAGCTAAAAAACAAAGGGGAATGGGCAGTACAGCTTAAAATGCGGGAAAATATCCAATTTAAATTGGCAGAATGGATGAGAAAGCATGGCTAGGATACAGAAGAGAAGAAGTGTTTTTTTAAGGCTGGTTCTGCTAGGCTTTTCTATATATACAATTATCTCTTTGGGCAAATTGCAGGTTGAGCTAGTTAACAGCAGGAAAGAGCTGGAGTACCAAACCGCCAAAGAGGCAGAAATAAAATTAAGGAATCAGGAATTGCTTAATTTGCTTAACAATGGAACCGAGAGGGATTTTATCGAAAGGGCAGCTCGAGACAGGCTGGGTTATGTTTATGCCGATGAGCAGGTTTTCGAAGATCTCTCAGGACAATAAAATATTTACTTGATAACTTTAAGGAGGAACACAACTACATATGCAACTGGCAGTGGGGGAAATTGTTGAGGGCAAAATCACCGGCATTGCAAGCTTCGGGGTCTTTGTTGATTTAGGGTGCGGCAAAACCGGCATGGTCCATATTTCCGAGATCGCTCAGACCTATGTCAGCGAGATTAGGGATTTTGTTAAGGAAAACGATGTAGTCAAGATGAAGGTTTTGAATATTGGCGAAGACGGCAAGATCAGCCTTAGCATTAAGCGTGCGATGGAACCGAAACCTTCTTCTGCTCCTAAACAAAATCGCAGCTCAACCAAACCGGATGATTATGCCTGGGCTCCCCAAAAAAATGAAAACGTTTCATTTGAAGAAATGTTGCTTAAATTTAAGCAGACAAGCGAGGAAATTTTTTCCGACCTTAAACGTAAAAACCCTGGATCCAGGCGTTCTAAACGCGGTGCTTATTCAAAGTAGATTTTGTGCCGATAAAATCGGCGGAGTGTAATTTCACTCCGCTGTTTGTTTTATATAAATTAATTTAGTATAATATTGTTGAAAGGAATGGATATGGGAAACAATATATTGCTTACGAATGCTAAAATTTATACAATGGACAAGCTTGGCATAATTGAAAAGGGATATATAAGGATAAAAGGCAGCATTTTGCACTCAATTGGTAATATGTGTGACTTAAAACAAGAAGACGACGAGGCGATAATAAATTTAGAAGGTGCATGTTGCTATCCGGGCTTTATAGACGCCCATACCCATTTGGGAATGTGGGAGGATGGGCTCGGTTTTGAGGGCGACGACGGCAACGAATCCACAGACCCTTCAACTCCACACCTGCGGGCCCTTGACGCAATAAACCCGCTGGATAGGTGTTTCGAGGAAGGGTTAAAGGCGGGGGTTACCAGCGTGCTGACCGGCCCTGGCAGCGCAAATCCGATAGGCGGTCAGATAACTGCCATGAAAACCTACGGGCGCCGCATAGATGATATGGTTATCAAGTCGCCGGCTGCATTAAAGTTTGCAATGGGGGAAAATCCCAAAACGGTTTATCATGAAAGAAGCCAAATGCCAATAACCCGAATGGCGACAGCTTCAATTATCAGGGAACAGTTTTTTAAGGCAAAGAAATATTTAAAACAACTGCAGGACAGTGAAAGGGACGAGGATTTAGAAGAGCCGGAGTATGACTTTAAATGCGAATCGCTGTTGCCGGTAATAAAGAAGGAAATACCTGCCCATATTCATGCTCACCGCGCCGATGACATATTTACAGCAATTAGAGTTGCCAAAGAGTTCGATATAAACTACACCATAATACATTGTACAGGCGGGTATGAAATAAGTGATTATTTAGCTTCTGAAAACATCACCGCCCTTTGCGGCCCGATATTATGTGACCGCTCAAAACCGGAGCTAAAAAATTTAACCCCCAAAAACCCCGGAATACTTTCAAAAGCGGGTGTAAAGGTGGCAATTGTAACAGACCATCCGGTAGTTCCTATACAGTATCTGCCATTGTGTGCCGGCATCTGCGTCCGGGAAGGGATGGACTATATGCAGGCGCTTGCGGCAATAACAATTAACCCCGCCGCAATTTGCGGAATCAGCAACAGGGTGGGTTCTTTGGCTCCGGGCAAGGATGCAGATATTGTGGTGTTCGATACTGACCCCTTTTCGGTATATGCCAAGCCACAAATGGTTATTTGCAATGGTATTATAGTATAAAATTAGATTAACGGGGATTTTTATGCTTAAAGAAATTAGTGTTGATCGGATTGCAGCCGAAATTGCAAGACTGTGCGTGCAGGCCAACCGGCAGCTTCCTTGTGATATTTCCGGAAGGCTTGAAAGTTCCATAAAAACCGAAACCAATCCACTTGCTATAAAGATACTTGAGGATTTAAAACTAAACCTTAAGGTTGCAGATGAATTGAAAATACCTGTCTGCCAGGATACCGGAATGTCTGTGGTGTTTCTGGATGTCGGCCAGGATGTGCATTTTACAGGAGGCAGCCTTGAGGACGCCGTTAACGAAGGCGTGCGGCAGGGATATAAACAAGGGTTGCTTCGCATGTCAGTGGTTGCCGACCCGTTAAAAAGGGTGAATACTTCTGATAACACGCCGGCAATAATACATATAAGAATAGTTCCAGGAAACAGAGTTAAAATTACCGTTGCCCCAAAAGGTTTTGGAAGCGAAAATATGAGCGGGATTAGAATGCTGACCCCCGCCGCCACAAGAGAGGACGTAATTGCCGCAGTGGTGGATGTTGTAAAGCAGGCTGCAAGTAACCCTTGCCCGCCGATGGTCATAGGAGTAGGAATTGGCGGCGATTTTGAAATGTGCGCCCTGCTTGCAAAAAAAGCGCTGTGCAGAAGCCTTGACATCCCCCATCCCGACCCGTATTACGCTCAGCTTGAAAAGGATATGCTTGAAGAAATCAACAAACTAGGTATTGGCCCCCAGGGCTTTGGCGGGAAAACCACGGCACTGGGACTTAATATTGAAACTTTCGCAACTCACATAGCAGGCCTGCCTGTTGCGGTAAACATTGGATGCCATGTTACCCGCCACGCAGAGGTTATTATAGATTAAACATTTTGTTTGAACTTTTCGTTGCCACCTATTCAAGTTTAAATATATAGCTTTAGTATTTTTAGCGGGAAAGGGTGATTGTATGAAAATTATCATTACAGGCAGAAAGGTGAATTTGAGGGATTCTTTCAAGGAAAGGGTGCACCGGAAACTCGAAAAGTTTTCTCGCTTTTTTGATGATGAGGCTCAGGCACAGGTTGTTGTCAATGTGGAAAATGAGCGCGAGACCGTTGAAGTAACAATTAGCTCCTCCGGAATGATATACAGGGCAGAGGAAACCGCTTATGATATGTTCGACGCACTTGAAAAGGTTTGCGATGTTCTGATGCGCAAGATTAACGAAAACAAAAGCCGGTTGGAATACCGCATGAAGGCCGGCGCTTTTGATAACATACAACCTGAAAATCATGAAAGGCCAGAGGAGGATAAAGAAAAGTTTAAAATCGTCCGCAACAAACGTTTTGAAATGAAACCGATGAGTGTTGAAGAAGCAATTCTTCAGATGAAGTTGTTGGGCCATATGTTCTATGTATTCTTTAATATGGATACCGAATCGATTAATGTGGTTTACCAGCGCAAGGACGGAAACTACGGCTTAATCGAAACAGTCATGGAATAAGCAAAAGCCCGCTTTTGGCGGGCTTTATGCTTGTTTGAGGGTGTAATTGACTTTAGATGTAAAACTTAGTAAAATTAAAAAAATAATATTTTGGAATCTTTTATCAATAATAGATTATAGCAAAACTATAAACTTAGAGGCAGTTTTTGTTATATCTCCTTGAATGTAATACCTTGTTGCAGCAGTTTGTTAATATGGTCAGACGCCAGTTCAAACAGGAAGGCGGGTGTTCTGTGTGCGGTATGTATTTATAATAAATCCGGCCGCCGGCAAGGGCAAAGCAAAGCAGACGGTGCTCCCCTTAATTTCCAGTTATTTTAATAACCATAAAGGCAGTTATAAAATATACATCACTCAGAAAAAGGGGGACGCAACTGAGATTGCCAAATCGGAGGCTAGTCTTGGCGGCGAGGCATATATTTTTGCCTGCGGCGGGGAGGGCACTACCTTTGAGGTTTTAAACGGTATTGTAGGATACCCGAATGTTTCATTAGGGATTATTCCCTGCGGTTCCGCAAATGATTTTGTAAAATACTTTGGCAATACCGATGTGTTTTTTAATATCGAACACCAGATAAAAGGAACCCCCTTTCCTGTTGATATCATAAAGGCTGGCGAATATTATGCGCTAAACCAATGCTCGGTTGGCATGGACGCAATGGTAGCTCAGAACATGAACCGTTTTAAGGGCATAAAGGGCGTTTCGGGCTCAATGGCTTATGGCCTTGCTATTGTTTATACCTTTTTTGAAAAGTACAATTTGTCGTTGGATATCAAAATTGATAACGGACAGACGCACAGGACACATTGCCTTTTTGCTGTTTGCGCCAATGCCCCGTATTATGGCGGGGGTTACAAAAGCGCGCCTTTCGCAATTCCAGGAGACGGCAAGCTGGATTATTCTATTATAGAAACCAAATCCCGCATCCGGGTTGTGTCGTTGCTTGGATTGTACCGAAAGGGCATGCACATAAACCTTAAAATATGCAAATGGGGCAATTGCGAGTCGATGGAAATTAGCGCGGGCAGGACTTTTCCGTTAAATCTTGACGGGGAAATATTTTACTCCGACAGGATTAAATTTGAAATTCTAAAAAAAGGCATTAAGTTTATTGTACCTTCCTGCCTGGCAGAAAAATTCGACGACCAGCTTAAAAGAAAGAGGATAGGGCACGCTGCAATTCCAAATCCGCTTCCGGTCTGTGAAACAAGGGAATAGAATACCTATTGTTTCCGTTTTTACATATGCAAGCCTGTTTTTGTATAAATTGCGGTAATATACAAAAATAGATTGATACGCTGATTCAGGGAACAACTTAAAGTATGTTGTTCCTGTTTTTTGTATACTTTGTGTATAAATTGGCCTGCCTTATTTCCGAAATATTAATAATTTTAAAAATTTTTTTTTGCCCCTTGATTTTTAGAAAATATTGACTAAAATATATATTAGCACTCGGGGCGTTAGAGTGCTAACGCCTCCAAAATCCAAAACTATATTAAATAGGAGGAAGTTGCATGACAATCAAACCCTTGTTCGACAGAGTGGTTGTTAAGTCGGTCGAAGCGGAAGAGACTACAAAAAGCGGAATTATTCTGACTGGCTCCGCAAAAGAGAAGCCGCAGGTTTCTGAAGTAGTCGCAGTAGGGCCTGGCGGCATGGTGGACGGCAAAGAGGTAACCATGCAGGTCAAAGTCGGCGACAAAGTACTTATTAGCAAGTATGCAGGCACCGAAGTAAAGATAGACGGTGAGGAATACAGTATAGTCCGTCAGAACGATATTCTTGCTATTGTTGAATAATTTTGGAGGGATAGTAGTATATGGCTAAGGAAATTCTATACGGTGAAGACGCTCGAAAAGCCTTGCAGGCTGGCGTAGATAAGCTTGCCAACACTGTAAAGATCACACTAGGTCCCAAAGGACGCAACGTTGTGCTTGACAAGAAATACGGTGCACCTTTAATCACCAACGATGGTGTAACAATCGCTAAGGAAATTGAGCTGGATGATCCTTTTGAAAATATGGGTGCCCAGCTTCTTAAAGAAGTGGCAACCAAAACCAACGATGTAGCCGGCGACGGTACAACCACCGCAACCCTGCTTGCGCAGGTATTAATTAGCGAGGGTATGAAAAACCTTGCTGCCGGTGCTAACCCTGTTGTATTAAACAAAGGTATCCAGAAGGCAGTCAAAACCGCAGTTGATTCCATCTTTGAGCAGTCTAAAAAGGTTGCGGGTTCTGAAGATATTGCCCGCGTTGCTACAATTTCTGCCGGCGACGAGGTTATCGGTAAACTTATCGCCGAAGCCATGGAAAAGGTAACATCCGACGGAGTTATTACAGTAGAGGAGTCCAAAACTGCAGAAACATATATCGAAGTTGTTGAAGGTATGCAGTTTGACCGCGGTTATATCACACCTTACATGGTAACCGACTCCGAGAAAATGGAAGCCATACTTGATGATCCGTACATCTTAATTACCGACAAGAAGATTTCAAGCGTTCAGGAAATTCTGCCTCTGCTTGAACAGGTTGTTCAGTCCGGTAAGAAGTTGCTGATTATCGCTGAAGACATTGAAGGCGAAGCTTTGTCTACATTAATCGTCAACAAGCTGCGTGGCACATTTATCTGTGTTGGCGTAAAAGCCCCGGGATTTGGCGACCGAAGAAAGGAAATGCTTCGTGATATTGCCATTCTCACCGGCGGCGAGGTTATCTCCGAAGAACTGGGTCTTGAACTTAAAGAAACCACCCTCAGTCAGCTTGGTACCGCCCGCCAGGTTAAGGTCAGCAAAGAAAATACTATTATTGTTGACGGTGCCGGCAACCCGGATGATATTAAAGCGAGAATCAACCAGATTAAATCTCAAATCGAAGAAACAACATCTGAATTTGACCGTGAAAAACTTCAGGAGCGTCTTGCAAAACTCTCTGGCGGCGTAGCGGTGCTGAAGGTTGGTGCAGCTACCGAGGTTGAAATGAAAGAGAAGAAGCTGCGCATTGAAGACGCCCTGTCCGCAACCAAGGCTGCGGTGGAAGAAGGTATCGTAGCCGGCGGCGGTGTCGCACTTATTAACGCTATCAAACCCGTATCCGAGCTGCTTGATAAGGTCGACGACGATGAGAAGACGGGCGTGAAGATTGTATTGAAAGCACTCGAAGCTCCCATCCGTCAGATTGCAGCTAATGCCGGTTTGGACGGTGCCGTTATTATTGATAAGATTGTTAACAGCGGCAAGAAAAACTACGGCTTTGACGCGTATCGCGGTGTCTACACCGATATGTTAGAAGCAGGCATTGTTGACCCGACCAAGGTTACCCACTCGGCGCTTGAAAACGCAGCTTCGGTAGCGGCTATGGTGCTGACAACCGAAAGCCTTGTTGCCGATAAGAAAGAAGAAAACGACAATGCCGGTGCAGCGGCGCCAGGTGCGTATTAATAATTAAAAAAATAAGGTTTAATCACTCTCCCTTATGTCAGAGTAAAATCTGCATAAGGGAGTTTTTTTACACACGTTCGTTATTAAATTTGGCGTTTTTATTGAAATAAAACGAAGGTATGGTAAAATAATAATATTAATATTGGAAAATTTAATACGGGACAGTGAGTATATGAAAAGGAACTTATCCATGCTTGTTGATTTTTATGAACTGACAATGGCCAACGGTCTGTTAGATTGCCCGTATAAGGATACAATTGTATACTTCGATATGTTTTTCCGCAATGTTCCCGAAAATGGCGGATTTGCCATTATGGCGGGGCTTGATCAGCTGATAGAATATATCAACAATATAAACTTTACCGACGAGGATATTGAATATATCCGTTCGTTTAAAATCTTTGATGAAAAGTTTATCAAATTTTTAAGTGATTTTAAATTTACCTGTGATGTATGGGCAATACCCGAAGGTACTCCGATTTTTCCGCATGAGCCGATTGTAACTGTAAGAGGGCCGGCTGTTCAGGCGCTGTTAATAGAAACCGTGCTGTTGCTTACAATTAACCACCAATCACTAATTGCTACCAAGGCCAACCGGATTGTAAGGGCGGCACAGGGCCGTACCGTTATGGAGTTTGGGGCGAGGCGGTCGCACGGGTATGACTCTGCCGTATATGGTTCCCGGGCCGCATATATTGGCGGGTGCGATTCTACCTCCAACCTTGAAGCGGCAAGAAGGTTTAATATACCTCCCGCGGGCACCATGGCGCACAGCTGGATCCAGATGTTTGACGATGAATATTCAGCCTTTAAGGCATATGCTGAAAAGTATCCCAATTCCTGCTTGTTGCTGGTGGATACATACAACACCTTAAAATCGGGGATACCGAATGCCATAAAGGTTTTCAACGAGGTAATTGTTCCAAAAGGATACAGGCCGCTTGGAATTCGGATCGACAGCGGCGATATTACCTATCTCACAAAGAAAGCGCGCAAAATGCTTGATCAGGCGGGTTTCCCGGACTGCATGATTATAGTCTCCAATTCGCTTGACGAATACCTTATAAGGGACATGCTGGTACAGGGTGCGCGTGTTGACGGTTTTGGAGTTGGTGAGCGGCTGATTACTGCTTCTGCCGAGCCGGTTTTCGGCGGGGTTTATAAGTTGTCGGCGATTGAGGACAAGTCAGGAAGGATAATACCTAAAATCAAGATAAGCGATAATATTTCTAAGCTCACTATTCCAGGCTTTAAGAAAACCTGGCGGCTGTTTGACCGCGATAGCGGCAAGGCAATAGCCGATTTAATAACCCTTCATGATGAGGTTGTTGATGAATCCAAGCCTTATGAGCTGTTTGACCCGATCCATACATGGAAGCGCAAAACGGTTGACAGCTTTATCGCCCGCAAGCTCCAGCGTAAAATTTTCGATAAAGGGGTACAAGTGTATACAAGCCCTTCCTGTGAGGATATACGCAAATACTGCCTGCAACAGATCGACACGCTTTGGGAAGAGGTATTAAGATTTGAAAATCCCCACAATTATTATGTCGATCTTTCCCAGCCCTTATGGGATTTAAGGCATGAACTGATTAATGAACACAAATTTTAAAGTAAGGGGATAGAGATGTTTAATTTAAAAAAATATGTAGCGGTTTTATTTGCACTCATATTAGTTTTGGGAATAGCCGGATGTAATAATAAAAATACTGAAACCTCAAGCGATATAACTTCTTCGCGGGTGGAGCATACGGTAGATGTGGCTTACCTTGCCGGAAAGGGCCAGATCCCAGAGCTTCCCGTGAAACTTGGCAACAGCGTTGATATGGTCGAAGTTCTATACAGCCAGGAAAGCTCTGTCACTGAGACAACAGAAGATGGTTTTGATGATCATGATGATGTGCAGCTTGAAATTGTCAAGGGAGAGAAGACAGTTAAAATAGCTGCGGGAGCAGCCAATTACTATTATTTAAAAGAAAACGAGGAAAACGGCATATCCGTACTCGTAAATTTTGACAAATCTTACGATTTTGAGGTGGGCATTGCCATGATTGATGATATCAGGAATGCCGTAGAGGGCGAAGGGACTCTTTCGGTGCCCACCGAAGAAGAAATGTTCTTTTTCCCAGTAGCTCCCGATAACTGCCAAAAACTAAGTTATGAAATCGGTGCTTACCGCCTGGATTTCTATTTTGTTGATGATTTTCTTGCGGCGACAGTGTTGACCGACACTGTAAATTGGAAGCTGCCAACCGAGTCTGGTCAAGAGGTGGAAGAATGAACCTAAAGGTAGTAACGAACCCCGATTTTGGCGATGTGCAAAAAATACGCAAGCTGGTTTTCTGCGATGAACAGGGATACAGCCTTAATGAAGAATTCGATGAATATGACGATACTGCAGAACATATTGTAATTTACGATGGTGATAATCCGATTTCAACCGGCAGGATAATAAAAGAATCCGACCATAATTTTAAAATTGGTCGGATTGCTGTAAAAAAAGAATATCGCGATAAAAAAGTGGGAAGATTGTTGGTGGAAAATCTTGTGATGAGGGCTAAGAAATCGGGTGCCAAGACCATTCTGTTGGAGGCGCAGACACGGGTTAAAGAGTTTTACGAAAAACTTGGCTTTTCGGTATGCGGTGCAGAGTATTCTGACGGCCGTATCCCGCATATCCCAATGAAAATGGAACTTGATTAAATCAATGTGCCCTCACATACATCGTTATGCACACCTGTTATTAGAACGTGTGCTATTTTGCCTTTTAATGATTTATCTGCGGCTACCCTTACAGGGGTGTAATTTTTAGTATACCCCAAAAGGTAGTCGCTGTTTTCTTCTTCGAGCAACACTTCGGCCTGACTGCCTACCTGGGAGTTTAAAAATTCAATTCTTAATGTGTCGGTCGCAGCTATCATTATCCTGCTTCGGCGTTCTTTTTCACTTTTATCAACCTGTCCGGGCATATTGTATGCCGCAGTACCCTTTCTTCTAGAATAAGCGAACACATGTGCCTTGGCAAATTTGATTTTCTTTACGAAATTTAACGACTTTTCAAATTCTTCTTCTGTCTCGCCCGGAAAACCGACCATTATATCTGTGGTAATCGCGGGGTTTTCAAACATTTTTCTGATTTTGCTAACAAGGCTTTCATAATATGCAGTGTCGTAATAGCGGTTCATGCGTTTTAAAGTTTCGTCACAACCCGACTGTAGTGACAGATGAAACTGGGGACAGAATTTAGGCTGATTCTTTAGACGCTCTAGCATATCATCGCTCATTTTATCAGGCTCAAGCGAGCCGAGTCTTACCCTTTTAATTCCATCTACAGAGCATACCGCTTCAACCGCATCGCACAGCTGCTTATTTATATCCTTGCCGTACGCCGAAAGGTTAATACCTACAAGTACCACTTCACTGTAGCCCGAATCGGCAAGGTGCTGTGCCTCGGTGCATATATCTTCAACCGACTTTGACCTTACCCGTCCTCTTGCGGTGGGAATGATACAATAGGTGCAAAAATGCTCGCAACCATCTTCAATCTTCATAAATGCCCTTGTGTGCTCGGCAAACTGCTCTATTTCTCCCCAGGAGAAGCTGTCGCCCTTTTCATGCGGCAGGATATTCACTATTCTCTCACCGGTTGCATAATGCTGCATCAGGGCATCAAGCAGCAAATGGGGGTTTTTATTGCCGATGACTATATCCGCTTCCTCGATTTCGGAGGCATCACCGGGAAAAGCCTGCGGCATGCAGCCGGCAAGCACAATAGTGGCGTTTGGCAGTTCGCGGCGGTATTTTCTTACAAGCTGCCGGGTTTTGCGGTCACTTTCGGCTGTTACTGTGCAGGAATTTATAATAAAAACATCAGGATCGTCATGCTTTTCCACAATGGTGTGGCCGTTGTTAATTAGCAGTTCCCGCATGACTTCTGTATCATATTGGTTTACTTTGCAGCCAAGGGTATAAAATGCGATTTTCATCAGCAGTCTCCTTGAAGTTGTTTGTAGATAATTATATATGTAAATACTAATTAAAACAATAGTTATTACTTCGTTTTAAAGTATTAGTTATTTCCAACATAAATTATTAACTACTATATGTATAATACTCTGATTTACACATTGACAAAATGTCGCATATATTGATATTATTCTAGATGATATTGCGAACAGGATGGATGGTACAATTGATTGAGAAAATGATTATGCTTAACAGCATTGAAGATGTAAAGAACTTTGTTAATATAGCTTCATCAAAAGACTATGAGATTGACTTGAATTCCGGCAAATACACCGTAGATGCAAAATCAATAATGGGAATATTCAGCCTTGACCTTACCAAACCGTTAAAGGTTACAATTCAAAGCGATGATGAAAATTTTTTAAAAGAAATTGAGCCATATATTTATACAAAGACAAAATAAAAAAACAGGGCACTTACGCCCTGTTATTTTTTTGATTTGCTTATCCAATAAACATCTGTGTCCAATAGTGGCCGCTTGCGTAATACCCGACGCCAATTTGCGTGAACGAGGCGTTCAGGATATTAGCCCTGTGCCCGGAGGAATTCATCCATCCGTTGACAACCGCTTGCGGGGTGGCATATCCCTTTGCAATGTTTTCCCCTGCGGTCCTGTAGCTGATGCCGAAGTTTTTTATCATTGTGAATGGGGAGCCATATGTGGGGCTGTTGTGCGAGAAATAGTTCCGGTCGTGCATATCCTGCGACTTAATTCTTGCCACCCTTGAAAGCTCCCAGTTGTGTGTTAGTGGTTTTAAACCATATTTAGACCTCTGCTGGTTGGTAAGGCTTATTACATGCTGCTCAAACGAGGTAACTTCCTGTGGAACCAGCGGTACATTCAAGATTTGGCCCGGGTATATTAAATTGGGGTTTTTTACCTGCGGGTTCGCGGCAATTATTTCCTGCAGCCCGACTTTATATTTAACGGAAATTATCCACATTGATTCGCCTTTTATAACCTTATGCTGAACTGTAGCGGCCGAGACTGCGCTTGCCGTGGCAAATATCAAAAAAGCTATGATAAACGCTATGATTTTTTTCATGTTCCACCTCTTGTAATGTGCTTAAAGCTTTATATATTTATTTTGTTTTTGTATTAAATATTTATCCAACATAATTAATGGAAAAAGACAGCTAATACAGCCGTCTTTTTTATTAATAACCTTCAATTATTGTATCAGGTTTTAAAGCTTTGTCTGTTTGATTAAACCTTAAAGTTATTACCTCAAAAGGCTTAAATTTAAGTTCTTTGGTTATATTCGCAAAGGGAAGCTTGATTGTAGCGGTATTCTCTTTACCTTCCGATTCGTATAGCCTGATAATATAACCCTCATTATTCTCGGCTTTTTTGAAGCAGGAAAGTATAATTGCTGTGTTGTCGATTTCAATTAAAGGCTTGGGTTTAACACCGGAACCGGAGGGGCAGTAGGCTAGAACATAAGGCTTTTCGTTAAAAACTTGTGCCAGAAAATCTATTTGTTTAAATAGTGTTTCGCCAGGGCCTGCCACTATTTTAAAGCGGTATGTGCGAACTCCCTGATCCATTCTTGGCGCAAATCTTTCCTCGCGGTAAGGCGGCCCGGTGTTGTCAGCAGAAGCAGTGTATCCTGCAGAACGCAAGAGTGTCAGCCCCAATGTGCCGTGTTTGCTGTTGCCTCCATGAATGCCGTCGTTTATTACCGCTATTGTGTTTTTTGTGTTGCTGTCCTTTACACATACCCATTTTTGGTAAACAAATTCCCTGCCGTTATTATTTAATGTTTCATGTCCAAACGGGATTTGCCCTATGGTTTCGTTTTCAGCAAACGGGGTGTTTAATAGAAGTTTAAGATATTGCTCCTTTTCATTCCAGTAAACGCCGGTTTCAACCTCAAAATATTTTCCGCGTTTTGGCAGCAAATATCTTTGATATGCGTAAGAGTCGTGCAGCCCAAATACCGCTTCAACTACAGTCCTGACCTCGCCGTCTTCTATGACCCTGACAGAGGGGATTACCTTGTAGCGCAGTCCCGAAAAGGCGCTACCTTCGTGGGGAGTAAGGAGCTGGAATTCCCGCCTTCCATAAGATCTTGTGCCAAATCCCCAGGGATTGTAGGTGTCATCAAATGCCGCAAGCTTAAAACTGTCCGGTTTTAGATAATCAACACCGTCAACTACAAACCGGTCGACAAGGCCGGTTGAGGTACTGATTTCAACCAGCATTTCGCCGTTGTCAAAGACAAAGCTTGGCTTGTTGATAATTGGCTCAAACGTGGGCCTTGCAGGGATGGGTTTAAAATACACATCCATACGGTTCATGCTTGAAGGCTCAAGCGTGGCCTCAACCACAACCCTTTTTCTCCAGTCAATGCCAAAGTTGCTGACTTCCTTCTCGGCCTGAGTGGGAATTCGCTCGCCATTCATTTTGACTTCCGGATAATAGAAGTCCTTAGACCAGTTTTGTTTTGGCAAACCGAGTTCGCATTCGAATATGCCGGTTATGGGGTAGGGATGTGGATTATATATTAGCATAACAGAAGTATCAGGAATTACAGGCGGCTGTCCGGCTGTGAGGGCCAAAAAGGCGCCAAGCATTTCCCTCGACATATTCTCAAGCCCATGTGATAGCAAGCGAAGTGTATCTTCCTCTACAATATCGGTAGAGCTTCCTGGCAAGGCATCGTGAAATTCGCTGAAAAGCAGGTCTTCAGTAGTTTCTTTAAATATTTCCTGGTTGTATGCACGGCTGCACTGCAAAGCGGCAGAAGAGGCCATTTTTTCGGCGGAATACAGCTCGTTTTCCAGCTGCCTGTGTTTTTGCTTAACCCTGATTTGCGAGGTATAACAGCCTTCCGCTACAGGGTTTAACCCTCCGTCATAGACGGGCAATTCCAAATTAAGTTTTCTTAATTCATCAAAGTAGTTTTGAGGCGTGGAATGTAAAATGTGCACAGTGCTTTCTTTCATTTTTTGCCTTAAATTAATTAAATCCTCGCGCGAGGGGCCGCCGCCGTGGTTCCCTACGCCCCACAAAAACAGGGTGACCGGCTCATCTTTTTTTAGCTCTAAAAACCTTTCCAGTTCTTCTGCCGCTTTACCGTAGACCGAGTTGTAGTTCTCGTCCGAACGGTGCACTAGAATCTCCGAATCGGCAAAGCCCTTCCAAATAAAATCCTGTGATTTAAAGGGAAAGTCCCTGCCACCGCTTCGGCAGATTATATAAGAGTCAAAACCGGCCTTATGCATGATCTGAACCAAACCCTTTGAGTGCCCGAAAGAATCGAAGTTTACAGCAACATTTGGGCGCACGCCAAGCTTTTCTGAAAAAAATTTTCTGCCGGTTAAAATGTTACGGACTAAAGATTCGCCCGAGGGCATATTGCAGTCGGGCTGCAAATACCACCCGCCGATAACATTCCACCTGCCTGCCTTTACATACTCCTTTATCCTTTCGAAAAGTTCCGGGTCGTGCTTTTCTACAAACTGGTAGAGAAGGGATTCGTTGTGGTTAAATATAAAACAGTCGGCTTTGAATTCTTCTATAAAATTTGCCGCTGTTCTAAAGGTTGAAAGCGCCTCGGCACAACCCTCCTCCCATCGCCACAGCCATACAGGGTCAAGATGGGCATTACAAATTAAATGGACATTTTTCATAAAAACACCTCTTTTAAAGCAGGCCTTCATCATAAACTGCGCGGCTTCCGCCAATCAGTTTTGGGCGGGTTCTTGCAGCCGTGATATGTGCCTGCCCGATTTTTGATATGCTTAGTCTTACCGGAATGGCCACCTTTTTAAGGTGCATACCAATTAATGTATCGCCAATATCCAGCCCGGCCGAAGCCTTAATTTCTTCCACAGCCACAGGATTTTCAAAAGCATTGTATGCGGCATATGCAAAGGCGCCTCCGGCTTTTGGCTGAGGCACAACATTTACTGTTTCAAGCCTGTAAATCTCTGCGGCCTCTTTTTCAAGTATTATTGCACGGTTCAGATGCTCGCAGCACTGGGCAGCCAAAAACAGGCCTTTGCTTTTTATTGCCGGATAAACAGCGTCGAATACTACCTTTGCGATCTCAACGCTTGAATGTGTTCCGATATTCTGACCTGAAATCTCACTTGTCGAACAGCCGATTACCAGTATTTCGCTTTTTTTGATTCTTGAAATTTCTATCAGTTCGGTTATTGCAGCTTTTGCCTGTTTTTTTATTGTCTCAAGCATTTTGCAGCCCCTTTCCGCTAAAAATGCAGCCTTTTCTTAAGCTCATCATCCATATTGCGGACGAAAATCAATATTGCCGCTAGCAGGGTTAGGCTTAGCAACACGCAAACAAGTGAGGGCCATATAACATTAGCCCAACCGGTGAGAAGAAATATTAAAGGTATTAATCCTAACAATCCGTCCACAACCAAATAAATAATGAAATCATGTGCCCTTCGGTGCATGATTAGCAAAACAATGGAATTAGACAGCATGGCGAATACAAAAACTGAAGGAACAACAAAATTTATTGACCACTTGTGCCAGCCTGTAAACCAGTCAATTCCTGTAACCAAAGCCGAAATCAGTACCGCCTGCCAGAGCAGATTTTTTGAAATATTGCGCCGCTTTTTGAGGGCGGTGTAGATGGATAGCCACATTCCGGCAATACCCAAAATCACTATTAGTGACCAAAAGGTTTTAAATGGTAGCAGGATATTAATTGTAACGCAGACGGTAATAGATATAAAAGAAATAAACATCAGAATGCGCAACGCCAGCCTGTATTTTTGTTGTACCAGGGGTATTTCGGGAAAAACTTCCTTTTCGGGTTTTCCATCAGATATAAGCTGATTCTGGCACAAAGGGCATTGGGCTCGCGGCACAGATACATTTATTTTGCATTTTTCACAATAACGAATAAATATCACCTCACTGGTCGGGAGTGGTGGCAATCTCCACCCCAACTCCCATATTGGCAAGGGATCTGAAAAAGTTTTTCTGAATCTCGGTGTTTTTAAACACAGATGTAAAACTGATTGTTAACTTGTCTTTATACGAGCACACCCAGACGCCCAGCCTGTCGGTGCTGTTATACACACTGAATTTTTCAATAAAACTTTCGGTGCTTTCAGGCATCTCCACGCGGCCGATGTTCGAGAGCGTGCAGGTTCGCTGCCTCTCAGCAATAATATTAGCAATTTTCAAAACTATGTCCTTAATGAAAAGCGGGACAAATCTGACAAAAGGATTGCGTTCAATTGCAAGAAACAAGCCGGTTGATTTTATAATGTTTTCCTTGGTAAGCTGCTTTTTAAATTTTTGGTTAAGTGTATTTATAATCGTATCAACGCTGTCATCCAGTTCTGAAAATGCATAGCCCACATTGATTATTCCAAAGAAATTCCGCGCCGTCTCGCTCTCAAAATATGAACGCAGGTTAACAGGAATGGTTAATACAATGGGCCTTTTTCGGTTAACTGCCGGGATTTCCTTGTATATGGCTTTAATCAGCAGCGCACCGATTAATACCGTGATAGTTGTGTTGTATTTGCGCGCCGTTTCAAGCAGTTTGCTGGTACTTACGGTGCCCTCTATAATACCCAAACGGTATTCCAAAAGCTTGGCGCCTTTTATTTGAACAGCCCTGCTTAATTTTTTCTTTCCCTTTAAGCTCGGGTTTATATGCTTTAAAAACGAATCTTCATTTTTTTGGTGTGCGGATGCATCATAGTTGATTTTTGCCGGCCCATCGCGAAAGTGGTCGGGATGTTTGTAAAACAAATACTTGCAAACGAGTGTTTTTAAAAAATTCATGGCACCGGTTCCGTCGGTCAATGCGTGGAACACCTCAAGGTTAATTCTGTTGCCAAAGTAGCTTACATCAAAAAGAAGTCTTTTACTATTTTTGTCATACAAAGGCCCGCAAGGGGGGCTGTCTTCCATATGGACAAGTGGTTTTATGTTGCTTCTTTCAAGATAATACCAGAAAAATCCGCTTTTTAATACCGATTTATATATAGGGAATTCTTCTATTGTTTCTTCCAGTGCCTTTTGCAGCATTGTGCCGTCAACCGGTTCTTTTAATTGACAAACAAATCGAAAGACCTTGGTATCCTGCGCATTGGTGTTGCAGGGAAAAATCTTCGCTGCATTATCAAGCCGAGTCCATTCCTTCTTGTAAGGCTTCATTTTATTCATTCCTTATACTCAAAAATTTATTAATGTATTCATAGCACTGCATAACGCTGAAAAATTTTGGCGAAAAGGAGAAGAAGCCGTGCAGAGCCTCTTTTATTCGGTAAATTTCAACATAGTTTCCGCTGGCTGCAAGTCTTCTGCCGTATTCCTCACCCTCGTCTCGCAGCGGGTCAAATTCGGCAGTAATAATTAAGGTGTCAGGCTGATTGGCAAAATTTTCAGCCAGTAGCGGTGCAAAATAGGGGTTGTTTTTTTCACTGATATTGGGTAAATATAATTCAATATAGTCGTTAATTTTCTTTCTTGTCAGCAGAAAATTATCGCCGTATTTAATTACCGATTCAAAAGGGGAGGATTCACTGTAATCATTATTGACAGCAGGATATATTAAAATTTGGCGGGGCGGAGAAAACTCGCCTCTATCTCTTGCCATTAAGGAAACGCTTGCAGCAAGATTGCCGCCAGCGCTGTCCCCGGCAAGCGTGATATTTTCACAAGGGATATTTAGTATCCTGCCTGCGAACAGCTCGCGTGCTGCAAAATAGCAGTCGTTAAGTCCTGCGGGGAACTTGTGTTCAGGGGCAAGCCTGTAATCTACCGATATTACAATATGCTTGGTTTGCTCGGAAAGATTTATGCAGGTCCTGTTATAGCTGGCAATATCCCCGGTTACCCATCCGCCGCCGTGGAAAAACAAAATTGCATTGTCGGGGATGGGATTATAGGGATAATATATCCTTAAAGGTATATAATGGTCATCTGCCCATATTGAGATATTTTCATATCTGTATTTGGTGCTGCCGCCTGCTATTTTTCTGATTTTGCGTTCTATCTTATAATATTTCTTTATATCCGTATCATGATTGGACAAAACCTTTACAGTTTTTAAAAATATTCGATTGAGCGCCATTAATATCATCCTTTAAGGAATGAAAAGTTTACCTTTATTATAACTTATCGAAATTAAAATGTCTTTATTTTTTGCAATTACTTATTATTTTTTGTATAATACCTATAAGGAAAAATAATGCTAAGGAAAGGTGATTTGATGTTCTATAGAGACTATGGCAAAACCGGCGTTAAGGTTTCTATTTTGGGATTTGGATGCATGCGTTTGCCCGAATATGAAAAGGACGCCAAACATTATATGGATGAAGATAAATGCATAGAGCTCTTGCAGACAGCATATATAAACGGGATTAATTACTATGATACTGCGCCCTATTACTGCCACTCCAACAGTGAATACATAGTCGGAAAAGCTTTAAAGCCATATAGAAACAAAGTTTTTATATCTACCAAATGCCCCTGCGGCGACGAACTGCAAAAACCGAGTGATTACAGAAAACAGCTCGAGCAAAGCCTGAAAAAGCTTGACACCGATTATATTGACTTCTATCATTTTTGGAGCCTTAATAAAGGCATTTACGACAATAAGGTTTTAAAACTTGGCTTATTAAAAGAAGCCAGGAAGGCTAAAGAGGAAGGGTTAATAAAGCACATCTCCTTTTCCTTCCATGACAAGCCTGAATACATAAAGTATATTATTGATACCGCCGAAATTATGGAGACTATGCTGGTTCAATACAATCTGCTGGACCGCAGTTGCGAGGAAATGATTGCCTATGCCGCCTCTAAGGGGCTTGGTGTTGCGGCCATGGGCCCTGTTGGCGGAGGAAGGCTTGCAGCGCCCACCGATCTATATGCCAAACTTACCGGCAAACCCTCGATTGCCACATACGAGTTAGCCTTTAAGTTTGTTCTTGGCAATCCTAATATCAATTGTGCGCTCTCGGGCATGCAGGACCTTGATATGCTGCATAAAAACCTAAATACCGTAAAATCTGAGGCTGTACTAAACCAGGAGGAATGGGAACAGATTTCCCAGGCACTGGACCAGCTGAAGAAATTCAGTGACCTTTACTGCACCGGTTGCGGCTACTGCCAGCCCTGCCCGGCGGAAATCAATATTCCGCATATATTTAACCTGTTTACCTATCATAATGTGTATGGCCTTACAGGGCATGCAAAAAACGAGTTTATGCGCTATCTGGAAAAAGGCAAGACAATTAAAGACTGTGAGGGTTGCGGCTACTGCGAAAGTAAATGTCCGCAGAAACTGAAAATACGCCGGGAACTTGCGCGCGTGGAAAAAGTATTAACCAGTATATAACGGAGGATGTATGAAAAACAGAACAGTACGTCTTACAACCGGAGGGTTACTTCTCGCCATTGGAGTAGCCCTTCCGGTAGGATTCCATTTTTGGGGTGGCCAGCTTGGCCGCGTGTTTTTGCCAATGCATATATGTGTGTTTTTAGGAGGGATGCTCTTAGGCCCTGCATATGGATGTGGAATGGGATTAATTGTACCGGTTATCAGTTTTATGATATCACAAATGCCTGGCATTCCAAACCTGTTTTTTATAATGGCTGAATTATTCTTGTATGGGCTTATATCGGGTGTTGCACATAAGTATCTTAATCCTGTGTTGAGCCTTATAATCGCGCAAACTGCTGGTAGGGTTGTATACGGTTTTGCCCTGTTTGTAACTGGGAATTTGCTCGGCCTTCCGGTTCCTGCCGCAGATGGTGTTATTACCGCGTTTGTGACGGGGCTGCCTGGAATTGCTATACAGCTTGTAATAATTCCTGCAATAGTTTTTATTTTAAAAAAGGGCGGTTTTTTTAATGGAAAAGCTTCTTGAATTGAAAAATATACTTGTGGAGAAAAACTGCTCCTGTGTTGTGGAAAGCAATGGCAATATATATGTTTCGTTTGAAAAGGGTATAAAACCGGTTTTAGGCTGGCTGGCAGAAAACAATTTGCTAAAGGGCGCATCTGTTGCAGACAAGGTGGTTGGAAAGGCGGCGGCGCTTTTGTTTGCGTACGCCGGAATTAAAGAAATATACGCAGAAATCTTAAGCCAGCCCGCTAAAATGGTTTTTGATAAGCACAATATCCCTGTAAGTTACTTAAAGCTTGTAAAGAATATTCGAAACAGGAATAACACAGATATTTGTCCTATGGAAAAAATGGCGGCGGATATAAATTCGCCGGAACTTGCCTTTAAAGTGTTTTCAAGCCTTTAAGGCATTTTAACTGATTATTGCCTATGAATATTATGTATGATAAAATTAATTGTCAATATCAACATTTAACAAAAGGAGCGACTATTTATTTATGGCCGGTCATTCAAAATGGAACAATATAAAACGCAAAAAGGAAAAAACCGATCAGCAGAGAGCAAAAATATTCACAAAAATCGGTAGGGAACTGTCGGTAGCTGTTAAAGAGGGCGGCCCAGACCCCAATTCCAACAGCAGGTTAAGGGATGCCATTGCCAAGGCTAAGGCTAACAATGTTCCCAATGAAAACATCGAAAGGATTATTAAAAAGGCCGCCGGTGGAGCTGACGGGGATAATTATGAGGAAATCATTTATGAAGGCTACGGTCCAGGAGGAGTTGCGGTAATTGTAGAAACACTGACAGATAACCGCAACCGTACCGCGGGAGATATGCGCCACTACTTTGATAAATGCGGCGGCAACCTTGGCCAGTCGGGTTCGGTTATGTTTATGTTCGAGAGAAAAGGCCTTATCGTTATTGATGCAGAAGGTCTTGATGAGGAAAAAGTGATGGAGGATGCGCTCGAGGCAGGAGCGGTTGATTTTGCTCGTGAGGATGATGTTTTCGAAATTCTAACCGAACCCAATTCATTGGGAGATACAAGGGATGAGCTTGCAAAACGGGGTTATTCATTCCTCTCGGCTGAGGTTGCATACATACCCTTAAACAGCACGACGATTAGTGACCCAGAACAGGTTGCAAAAATGGAAAAACTGATTGACATGCTTGAAGACAATGATGACGTACAAAACATTTGGCATAATTGGAAGAATTGACGATTATATTATTTGCATTTTAACTAAAAAACAGTTTTTATGTTGATTTTATTCATATATTGTGATATAACTAGTTCAGCTGAGCGTATTTTGAGGTAGGTTTATGGATTACCGCTTTGAAAGAAAGTTTTTTGTAAGTTTTGCGGGGTACACTGCATTAAAAGCCCGTTTGTTAAATGGGCTTAATCCCGACATACACGCGTCGCAGGATGGCATGTACAAAATCCGCAGTTTGTACTTTGATAATTATATGTCAAGCGCATTGCTTGAAAAACTTAGCGGCGTTGACTTAAGAGAAAAATACCGCATCCGCTTTTATGACATGGACGACAGTTTTATAAGGCTTGAAGTTAAACAAAAGAACGGCGAGATGATTCGAAAACTTACCGCACCGCTTGACAGGGGGCAGGTCGAACGGATATTAGACGGAGATATTAGTTTTTTATATGACTCGGAACATGACTTACTAAAAAGGTTTTTCGCCAAATGCAGGACAGAGCTGTTTAAACCCGCTGTTATTGTGGATTACGACAGGGAAGCATATATATATAATGATGTGCGTATTACTTTCGACCACAATGTACATACCAGCAATTATAACTGCAATTTATTCGATCCGGATGTCCCGACAATACCCGTATTGCCACCTGACAGGGTAATACTGGAGGTCAAATACAACGAACGATTGCCCGATTTTATTAATAAACTGCTACAACCGATATCTTCATCCATATCGGCGATTTCCAAATACGAATTGTGCAGACAATTTCAGTAATATAATGATTGGAGCTTTGAATTATGTCTTTTGTGGATATGATAAAAGAAAAAGTGCTTGAACAATTTAGTACCGGCATTAGTTTCAAAGACATGATGTATTCATTGATACTTGCATTTGTGCTCGGGCTGTTTATTATCCTTGTTTACCGCAAAACTTTTAGGGGAGTGCTGTTTTCCAAAGGGTTTGCGTTTTCGCTGGTTCTGCTTGCAATGGTAACCGCAATTGTTATCCGTACTATATCATCCAACCTGGCGCTTTCCCTCGGCATGGTCGGTGCCCTCTCAATCGTAAGGTTCAGAACGGCTATTAAGGATCCGGTTGATACGGTGTTTATGTTCTGGGCAATAGCAGTTGGAATAATGGCCGGCGCAGGACTTTATTTAATAAGCGTAATAGCCTCGCTATTGGTTGGTATATTCTATATCATAATTACGATAACATACAAAAAAGCGAGTTTACCCTATTTACTGATTATCAGGCATGATCCCGAAGTGATTAACGATATAAAGGCATTTTTAAGCAGGTTTCGCAAGTATAAAATTAAATCCAAAACGGTTAATCGTAACGGCTCTGAAATTACGGTTGAACTTGCTTTTAAAGGCGAAGAAGCTGATTTGATTGATGAATTGTTAGGTATAAACGGTGTTAAAGATGCAAGCCTCATCAGTTATGAAGGCGAATTTGGATTATAAATAAAAAAAGATTCTTTAATTATCTTTAGATAATTAAAGAATCTTTTTAATTGTTTTGTTTTAGTGCATCTTCAAGCTTATGTACTATATCCGATACCAACCCGACTAAAACCGAACCTACCAAAACCTTTTGTGCCAGCCCGCCCAACGTATCGGCTAAATTCAGCACTGCAAACTGGTTGTTGAAATTATTATAAAAAGTTAGAAGCAAAATGGTAAATATATTTAATGTTATGGATATTTCAACACCGATTGCAATAGTGCCTATTGAAAAACTGCACATATTATAATAATATTTTAATAGCGTTTTCATACAATCTCCCTGAAAATCTGATAGTTGCCTATACAAATTTATCATGTTTTGATATTGTGCGCAATGCAAAAAAAATGGAAATATGTGTGCGGAAGGGCAGTATAAACTATGCGTATTGGAGTTTCAACCGCGTCGCTTTATCCAATGCATACCGAGGACGCCTTAAAGTTTTTGGGCGAGTCGGATGTTAAATTAACTGAAATTTTTTTTAACAGTGCAAGCGAGCTGGAACCTCCATTTATAAAGTTATTAAAACAAATTAGGGATACATACGGTATGAAAATAACTGCCGTACATCCCTTTACCTCCATTGTGGAACCTTATTTGCTGTTCTCAGAATATAAACGCCGTTTTAACGACAGCATGGAGTTTTACAAAAAGTATTATGAGGCTGCTGCAGTTTTGGGAGCAAAATATGTAATAATCCATGGAGATTTCATTGGTGGCAAAGTATCAATAAACGAGTATTGCGAAAGATATGCGTTACTCTCGCAAAGCGCCCGTGAATACGGCATTATTCTGACCCAGGAAAATGTGAATAAGTACAAAAGTGCAGACCCGGTCTTTTTAAAAAGCATTAAATCCATTTTAAAGGATGAAATTAAGTTTACATTTGATATAAAACAATCTGTAAGGGCAGGCTTTTCACCGTTGCAGTTGTTTGAGGCAATAGGAGAAGATGTGGTGCATATACATATAAGCGACCACAACCAACGTAACGACTGTATGCTGCCGGGTGTGGGAAATTTTGATTTTCAAAAATTTTACAATAAAACCAAAATATACAAATATAATGGTAGCTTTATTATTGAAGTATATAAAAATGCCTACGAAACACCATCGCAATTAATAAAATCTTATAGACATCTTAATAGCTTGTTAATATAACTTGCATAAAAATTTTACGAAATACTATAAAATATAGAGAAAATCAAAAAACAGTTTGCAAAAGTATAAATTTAATTGACAATAATTACAATTTTATGTATAATATGCTTAATGTGTGAATGCGATTCACTTATTTAAAGGAGGGTAGTAATGGCCATTTTAGAGAAGACAAAGGAGTCAATAAGCCACTTGACGTATGAATTGGTGGAAGAGAAGAAGGACATCGAAGATTATGGTTTAGTAACGGTGTATGGTATTAGAATTGCCGAAAAGAAAGATGGTTATGAGTATTCTAAGGTTATCTCTGATATTTGTTCCAACCGGCAAAAGGTTGAGAAACTTCTTGAAAAGATTAAAACGGCCAAATTAAGACCCGATTTTTTAATGGACATTGTTGAGGATTTTTTGGTAGAGGAATATGCTGGATAGAGTATCTTTTAAAAGGCGAAATCAGGATGAAATGTATTTCATCCTGATTTTTAGTTGTATTTCTGGTTTTGTTTTGCTAAGTTCGCCACAAACTCATGCATTTCGTTTTTTGAACTAATATTGCGTGTCTGATTAATGATTTCCTGCTTTTTGGAATCGGGCAGCGAAGAAAAGTATTCCATAGCCGCCTGATTTTGTGCGAGCGTTAATGAGAAACCTAAAGGCAGTTCTTTCATGTTATCCTCCTGACTATTTTTATATTATTATCTATCAAAAACAATAAATCATACTGGTGCACCTGAAATATTGTATTAAATTTGTAATTATGCTATAATAACTTCCCAGGAAAGCTGAAAGGGTGTCTTTTTGTGCTGAGCAGAAAAGTCCTATATGTTATGGCGCTTATTGCCGCTTTTACAACAATAATTAATACAGCATGGACAACCTTTGATATGTATTCGAGCGATATTGGTGACGTGCCGCGTGGAGAGTTTTTGTTCTCTTCACTATCTCCCAACAATAACTACACGGTTCAGATGTATTTGGTGGATTGTGGCAACACTCTTGGCAGGGGTGTGCGCGGCGAGGTTATTGATATGCAAACCGGGCAGTCCCGGGATATATACTGGAATCTGGGCGAACCCAATGTTATCGTTGGCTGGTTGGACGAGTATGTTGTAGATATTAGCGGCAAATCACTTAATATACTAACCGACAAGTTTGATTGGAGAGATTACCGCAATGCAATATAAAAAAATTTGCCTATGGTGTCGAAAAAGGCATAATATTATTATATTTTAGATATTTTTGCTGATACTTGAAAATTGAACACCCTAGGGAGATATTAAATGAAAAGAGTAATTAATAAATTTGCGCGTTCGGTTATTTTACCGGCTATTTTTTTTACCAGGGTTTTTACAGCATATGCGCAGGATATGCCAGTTCTTGGCGACCTGAACAAAGACGGTGTTTGTTCGGTAAGTGATGTTGTCTTGCTGCGCAGGTACATAATGAATCCAGAAACTATGCCGGCGGAAGATTTTGAAATAGCAGATGTTAACGCAGATGGCAGCATCACTGTTTCGGATATTGTGGGTTTAAGGCAGATTATAATGAGGGATGTCCCAAACCAGCTGCTTGAAATAGAACCCAGCAGTTGCGTTTTGACCGTTGGAGATAGTGCAGTATTGACAGTAATGTTTAATAAGGAAATATTGCAGTCGGAAATAAACTGGAGCTCAAATAACCCAGAGGTTGCCACAGTTGATGAGAGCGGCGTGGTAAAGGCAATATCTCCTGGGAAGGCGGTTATTAACGCAGAATATAAAGGCCAAAGCTGCACAGCTCAAATAACGGTCTGCCCAAAGCTTTTAGAGGGAATGTATACAATCAAATCTGCTGCGAGCGGTGGATATTTATATGCGGAGCCGGATAATAATATAGCGTTTGGCGAAATACAAAATTTAGATAATTATAAGTTTAATCTAAAGCTTGTCAGTGATGGTATTGTATTAGAAACCCGGGACGGAAAATACTTGGCAATTGACCACACAGAAGAAACGGTAAGAATGGTAATCGGTGAAATTCCACAGAGCTTTGTGCCAATAAGTGTGACAGAAAATACATATATTTTAAGCCTGGCGGATGATCTTAAAAGTTCGATCGTGCAAGATTCTTCAAACGGGCTTGTAATCGGGGAATACGACACACAAAATATAAATTCTCATTTTGTACTGAATTTGATTAAGGAAGCTGTTGTGTATAATACAAGTGGGGAAGGCCTAAATGTCCGCATTGGGCCAGGGACACAGTACAAAAGAGTCAGCGCATTTTCAGAAAATGCCCGGGTCATGATTTTGTCTGATTCCATAGACGGATGGTATTATGTTGCCGGTACTGACTATAATGGGAAAATGGTCGAAGGATACTGCTCGGGACAATATCTTAAAATCATTGAAAAAAAGAATTCGGTACTTTTATGCCCGGTTAAACGTGACGGTACCAGCACGGTAACGCAGGAGTTTAAATCCGGCAGCCACAATGGTATTGATATTGCAAGCTACAATGGTGTGCACGTAGAGATTTTGGCCGCAGCTTCCGGTAAGGTTATTGCAATGTCCACCAGCTGTACACACAACTACGGGAAAAAACTTGGCCAAACCTTTTGTTACGACAATAAATACTGTAATGATAACATGGGCAACTATGTCAGAATCGACCATGGCAACGGTATTGTTACTACCTATATGCATTTGACCGATGCATATGTAAAAGTAGGCGACACGGTAGAGGCCGGCCAGGTAATTGGTACAATGGGTTCAACCGGAAGGTCAACCGGAGTTCACCTGCATTTTGAGGTAAGGGCCGACGGGATAAGGGTTGAACCTCGCGACTATATTGATTTGCCAGGATTGTATGAGCCTATACGCTGAAGTTACTCTAATATTTTGTAGTCTTTACGGAAAAATAAGACTAGCAAATTATTTTAAGGTGTGTTTGAATGGGCTCGGTGTTTAATCGAATTTACGATGTTGTAAAACGAATACCCAAAGGTAAGGTGTCTACTTATGGGATAATTGCCCAGCTTGCGGGCAACCCAAGGTGGGCAAGGGTGGTTGGGTACGCGCTGCATGTGAATCCATTTCCCGAAGAAATCCCCTGCCACAGGGTGGTTAACAGAAAGGGCGAACTTTCGGGCTCGTTCGCATTCGGAGGTTTAGATGTCCAGCGCGAATTGTTGGAAAAAGAGGGCGTAGGTTTTTTACCAGATGGCAGGGTGGATATGTCAAAACATTTGTGGAACGGACTTTATGAATAATTCAAGACAATTAAAGCAAACCCTTCTACAGCTAAAAATAGCCTATTATAGGCTCTTTTTTTATTAAATACAGTAGAAAATGTGTCTAAGGCTAAGATCAATTAAGCGGCGTTGAATTTATTTAAGATTATAAAAACGGAGTGGGAAATTCCCACTCCGTTTTCTGTTTTAGACGTCCTGCCCCATAATTTTTCTGCGGATTGCAATAATGTCTGCGACTGTGATGTTGCCTTCCTCGTCCTCGTCAGCGTTGGCAGCCCAAAGCGCTCTTGAGTCTTCAAGCTTGCTTTTGCCCATGATATGGCTGCGGACCGCAACGATGTCGGTAACTGTTACCCTGCCGTCTCCGTCAACGTCGCCCCGTATGGGCTCGGGAAGGGGTATGGGGGGAGGCAGTTTTTCAATATCTTCAAGGTAATCGATGTTATAGACTAAAGATTTCTGAACCTCGGTTAAGGCATCGTACATCTGTCTCGCTGCTTTTACAATTTCCATTGCTTCTTCGTAATTGTCATATACTATGTCGAGTGGTATTAAGTCGATTAAGTAGATAACCTCATTGGCCTTTTGCCAGTCTTCTTTGATTTTTTCAATTCTGGCACTAATGGCAAGCAGTTTACCGCTATTGTGCACCTCTGCCTTTTGTTCCGCGGACAGCTTTTCATATGCTTCTACCAGCTCATCAACTTTGGCTTCATAATTTTCGTAGTTGTAGTGATCAATTTCCTCCACCTCAGGCAGGTCGTCAATTTCGGTTATTAGCTTTGTAACATCGCTAAACTCGACGAACTGGCCGTTTTCGACATAACCATTCTCAAATATCTGCTTGCCATCGGCAGCACTGCCAAGGGGTGCGCCGGTAATTGAGAATGCCTCTGCAGCCGTTTCAGCAAGCGCGAGTACTACATCAAGGATTTCGCCGTTTACAACAAACGCATTGTCGATAGATTTATAGAAGTTCTCAACCTTGCCGGCTATGTAGGCTTCCCCGTCTGGCCCTATAAACTTCTGGTAGGCCAAGGTATCGTTGGCGGTGAACTCCACATCACTTTCGGGTATACCTAATGTTTTGCCGTCTTCCTTGACCCTGTAGTTAAACTCGGCAAAAGCGTACCGGAAGTTGTTGTTGGTTACATCTGAGTCGCCTAATTTGCCGGGGAACATGCTAACCTGAGTAAGCGGAATCTTGGTAAAGGGAACCTTTTCAATATCGTCATGGTATTTGTAATATTCCCAGAACTGCTGGTAGACTTTGCCGTTGTATACGAACTGATTACCAAGCAACGCAATGCGGTCGGTGCCGGCCGACATATAACCCGAACAGCTGAAGGCTATTCCCACAAACGACGCCTGAGCATATGCCCACAAGCGGTTATTATGGTTCCAGGGATTGTTAACGTTGTCGTTAGGCTGCGCTTCAAACTGTACTAATACCAATCCGCCGTGGTGGCCGTCAGGATCAAGATTGCGCTTGTTGGGGTCAAACCCGATGTTGTTACCGTTTTTATACTGATATAGGATTTCATCCATTATTGCCTGAAGGGTTAAATCCTTCTCCTCGTTTGTGGTGAATTCCATCCACGGAGAGTTGTAGGTATTAGTAGTCCAGCCGGTTATATTTATGCTGTTTGCAAAATCGTCGATAATTTGCTCGTATGTTTGCTCTGCAGCAAAGAGTATTTCACGGTTTGATACGAGTTCCTTCTTGTTTTCAAGCAGACCATCATACAATCCGCGGGCATATTTAATAGCAGCGCCGCTTTTGTAGGTAACGGTGCCAATGCTGTCAATGGCTGCAATGGTTTCATCAACATCCTTGTTCTCATCCACCAGGAATCTGGCCCTGCCAAAGATAATATGGTCAAACCAGTTGTGTTCGCCTATATAGCTGCGGATTACAATTTGGGTAGTACCCCCTGGAATCTCGCATTCCACAAGCTTTGCTGTGCCATCCTCATGTGTGGCAGTGGCTAACAGGGTGTTGCCTGCGTAAATTTCCATGTAGTTCTTGCCGTTGTCGCCATAGTTGGGTGTGCCATCCTTCTTGGTGGACAGGGTGCTGGCCCCAAATGCGCGGCCATAAAGAGTGATGAACTTGACAGCATTTGCCGGTACAGGAATTGTCAAGGTGCTGTAATCAACTCCCTGACTTTGCAACTCTTCTTTAGATTTGGGCTTCTGCAGTAAGCCGCGGTCAAATTCGTTGAATTCCTCCTGACAGTAGGCGGCATAGATTATCTTGCCCTCATCTTCAAAGGTAGGCTTATCTTTAATAGACCAGAACTTGTTGTGGTTTACCGATACAACATCCAGATCATCTAAATACACAACGGTATAGCCTTCAGGATCAGATGCAATTTCCCAAATCCTGGTTTCTGCGGCTTTGAGTTTTAGCAGGTTGGTCACATATGATTTAGCATCCTCCGCCAATGCGTCGTATGACGACCTGGCGGCTTGGATTGCGCCGGTATCCTCAAGAGTAATATCCTTGAATGCCGGCAGCGCATCGATAAGCTCAATAACCTGCTGCGCATAAAGTTGGTTAATCTTTTTCACAGCCTGATTAAAGATCTCTGTAATTTGTGCTTCAATTATTGATTTTAATTCTGCACTTAGAGTTTCGTATATTGTTTTTGCTTCTTCTACTGCGGGCGCATGTTCGAGACTTAGCTCATCAATGGGAGGCAGGTTTAAAATAATTTCTACAAAATTGTAGGCCTCGTCGTATTCAAGCTCACGTATTCTTTGGACCGCGGCGTCGAGCTTAGCCCTTAAAGACTCGTCTATAACGGCCTTTTGATCTTCGCTTAAGGCATTATACGCGGCTTTAGCCTCGTCAACGGCCTGTTTATGATCTGGGGATACCAAATCGTCAACCGCGGGCAGGGCATTTATAAGATCAATAACGTTAACAATTTTTATAACGGTAGGATCATCTGCCTGTTCATACAGGGCCAGTTTAGCAACCTGTTCTGCGGTTAAGGCGTGGTTGTAGATGGTAAAGTCATCGGCATAGAAGTTACCCGAACCCCAATACTCGGTTTTGCCGCCAAGCTCAATGGTTTTGGCCTGTCTAAGCAGGTCGGTTACCCTTGTTAAATCAGGTAGCGCGTGACCGCTTGTGTAGCTTAAATCAGTAGAGGTCAGGTATTGTTTGCCGTTAACATACAGCGCCATTTCAGAGTCGGTAACGGTCATGGTCAGCAGGTTCCATTCGCTGCTTCTAAGGCCTGAAACCGCGCGGTTGTCTTTGTTGACATCTATGTATCCTCTTGACCCTATATATCCCATATATAGCCCGCCGGACAGGAACATGAAGTTGAAGTTGTCGGTGGCAGTCCACCACATTTCGTAGTTGCCGGCCGATACGCCCTTGGCCCAGAAAGATATGGTCATACCGTTTGCAAGGCTATCACCGTATAAGGGGTTAGGAATTTTAACCATGGAATAATTGGAGGTCCCGCCGGGATTGATTTTAACAACACTGCCCCTTTCGGCGTCGTTGACCAATAAGGGGGGCGCTGCGTTGCCCACGACTGCGGGAACAGCGTGCTGGTCTTTATTCAGCGAGTTGCCCCAATCATCAAATTCGTACCTTCCAACAAGCCCTGTCTTGGCGTCGGCTTTAATGACCGATAATTCAATCATATTGTCCAATGCGTTTGACAGTTTTGCGACAGCGGCGTCTATCTCGGACTGGGTGGCCGAAGACGAAATGTTTTTCGCCTCGTCAAGCGCTTCTAACATGCTGTCAAACTGGTTCTTAAGGTAATTATCGGGATTTAGCCCTTCGGCTTTTGCAATTAAGGTGTCAAGCTCGGACCGGTCGACGCTCGCGCCCTCACGGCACATCTTGCCGCCAAGGTCTACGGGCACGGCGCTGTTTTGTGACAGCACGAATTTGTCAAAAACAAAGCCGTCTTCCCTTTCCCAAATAGAGAGCACATGCTCGCCGGCTGTTGGCACATAAATCTGTGAGCCTACCTTAAACCATCTAAACTCGCCGCCGGTATCCTTGGTATCATTAAGCACAATTCCGGTTGATTGGTTAAGCGAGATTATAATAGAGTCGTCCGCATCGGCCTGTGATTTGGCCAATACCCACATGTTGTAGTTGCCCGCTTGTGGGAAGTTTATTTTATAATGCAGCTTAGGTCCGGAGTTGCTGTTGTAGTTGGTATTGCTGAAGTTGTTGCCCATATTAGGTCCGCTGTACATACCGGTTCCGCTGATACCGTAGGTTTCTACCCATTTGGATTGAGCCGCGTCGCGTCCCTGCACAATCCAGGCATAATCAGAGTTCTCCAGTGCGGCTTCGGCTTCAATATTTATATAGCCAAAGCCGTCGGGCCTGAAGGCACCGGTTCCGTCATCTTGGTTGGGTTGGGTATAGGGGGCGATTTCCAGCGCGTTAAGTATCCAGGGGCTACCCGAAAACTCAAGTTTTAAGTGGTTATCGTCCACATCTACAACAAATCCTTTTTCCATAAGCCGGCCGGATTCTAAATTGAAACCGCTGAACAGTAGCTGACCGTTTGCCTTAACGGACATATTGTTAATAGACATGCCTCCGGACTGGCGGTCGCCCATTGCAAAACCTACAACATATTTTCCGGCTTTTGGAAGATAAATGGTAATGTCGGCATCGGAATTGCCGTATACAAACCCTTGATCTCTTATAGCCTTGTCGGCGTTGCGGGTAATAGCCTTTACGTTTCCAAAGGTGGCGGCGTCCCATTTGTATCCTTTAACGGCCGAACCAATTGTGGCGTTGTCAATGCCAATATATCCTGCATTGGCTACAGCGGCGTTTGCGCTGAAATCGAAAAGGAACTTTTTATTGGGATCGGGCTGGGCGTACTGGATATCATCTAAGAAGAATACTGGCGGAACACCGATATCAGGAGGGGTATATTCTGCGGTGGTAGTAAAGCCTTCGGGGGCTCCCAGTACCGACGGTTTGGCCGCAGTTGCGGTATTGCGCAGCACAATACGGTCGAACATGGTGCCCGCGTCGCAACGGTAGATGCGGATGGTATGCCAACCGGTTGAGGGCACATTAATGGTATGCCTCATAACCTCAATATGCTCCCTGACCCCGTTGCGCCAGGTGGTATTTCCGTGCTCGTCGCCTACAAGGCTGTTTCCTCTAAACAGGTGAATAGCGCCATTGTTAAATTGGAAGGCTGTACGGTTGGTTTTGTTGGATCCCTCGTTAAGTGTGGGCACGCGGTAGAAAGAGACCTCGAAATTGCCCGTGGTTTCAAAATATATGTTGTATTCAAGGTAGGGCGACTCGGTTTGATAGTTTTGGTCAATTCTGGGGCTGCTTCCGGTAAGGTCGGGATAGTTTTTCATGGCGGTTATACCGCGTCCAAGCCTGCTTACCGGCCGCCACTCCATGCCGTTTACCGCAACACTCTTGCTGTAATGTTCAGCCTCGATAGCTACCTCGCCGTTGGTTTCGAAATAACCCTTTGTGCTTTCACTATAAGGGTCAATTGCGGGTTTTGTAAGTTTTACCGGATAGGTCTTTTCAAACCCGAAATTGTCTTTTACCACAATGGATGTATTGGTAACACCGGTGCCGACCTTGTCCCAGTCTATAGAGACTATCAGCCGGTCCTCGACCTCTACACTGCTGCTAAAGGTCTTTGTACCACCGTTATTTTCAACATCCAAGCTGGAACCATCAGCTTTTACTATATTAATCATTTCTCCGGTTTGAATGGTATAATCACAAACCGCAAGCCCTGTGTTGAACACGTCAATAAATCTTTTATCATCGGTTAACAAGTTGAACTCAAGGGTTACCGCTTCGCCGCCGGTAGTTTGCCCCTCGCACACCGAGCCTATTCCCTCGGCAGACATATCCCGGCTGACATAGGTCACTTTCGGGTCGCTGGAAATGGTGGGGAAACTGCGGGTTCCGTTGTAGGGGTCCATAATACCGTCCCATTTTCCGTCCGAGAGGACCTTGTTGTAGTATTTTAGGTCTGCCAGTATTTGGCGATGGGCGTTTACCGAGGCGTCAGCATACGCGTTAACGCTGGCAAACCGGCCTTGGGTTAAATAAAGCTGATTTTTCTGCTGGTAGATATGCTTTTCAAGCGTAAATCGGCTGGCACGCACCATGTAGTGCACAAGCTGGAAATATGCGTCCTTATATTGATCTGGCAGTTTATTATAAATTCGATCGGATTTATCACACGCGTCCTTCATGCGGTTAATTTGAAGCTGCGCCTCATCACCGTAATGAATAATGCTGTACTCTGGCCCCTGATCTTTGCCCTGAAATTCGGGCCGTTTGGTGCTGCTGACTGCATAGTAGGTATCAAGAATTTCGGCAACGGTAGCCGCATCCTCGTCATTAAGCCCAAAATCACGCTCGGCTATGTATTTTATAAATTCCGGAATGGTCTGGTCATTATACCGGTCGTGGTCCCAGGCCATTGTCAGGAAAAATTCGGTTGGTATTTCTCCGGGTTTTATGTCGCCGACATTTAAAATCCAGCAGTCGTCCGAACCGGCATTGTAGGCCTTGAGCATTTCTTCATAAATAAGACCCAAAGGTGTGGTGGCAAGCCACAGATAGCTTACAGGCGCGCCAAGGTAAGAGATGTGGTAGTATACCCCCATATCCGGGAACCTGCTAAGCTCTTCATCGGTGCCAAACTGGCGCACATATCCGTGGTTGTCGTCGGCCCATACAATAATTGTGTCACTGGGCAGCGAAAGGTCATACTGGAAATACTCAGCGGCCTCTTTATATGCGCAGTAGATTTTGGGGAAGGTTATGTCCTGGCCGGTTTCCTGCTTATATTTTTCTTCATACTTTTTCAGAATGCGAAGCTGTGCCTCAACCGCGCTTTTTACAACACCGGCCTTGCCCTGAATGCTCTTATCCTCAAGGTCCCTGCAGTTGATGGCCGCGTCGTGCACCCCGCGAAGACCTATGGTATACAGGTTTTCAAATTTGTAATTTCGCGCAACCGCTTCTTCCCAGTAGGCTTCCATGGCCTCGGGGTTTACAGTGTAGTCATAGCTTGCTTTCCAGTCGTTGTTAACCTTTTCAAGATTGTATTTGCCTGCATTCTGCTCGCACCACGGTACCCATTCGGTTGCGTTGTTGCGCAGCAGAATCTCGCAATGGGATGAACCGACAATAATTCCGTACCGGTCGGCCATTTCGGCATTATAGGAAACGCCTGTTTCGGGATTAATAATGGCGTTAAATGCGTCGGAATACTCGTGCATGGCCGGCCAAATTAAGTTGGCCTTAAGGCGCAGCAATAGTTCGAATACCTTGGCGTATGTAGCGGCATTAGGTGTGCCGGGGCTGTCGGTATCATTTTCAAAATGCCTGGACCAGTATTCAAAATTTGCCTCGTCGTTAATAAATATACCGCGGTATTTTACATCGGGTTTATCAACCATCTCAATTTGGTCCCTATCAAGAATCACTTGTGACCGTTTGATAATGGGCACATCGCCCCACCAGTGCCAGGGCGAAACACCAATTTGTTGGGATACCTCATAAATCCCGTAAATGGTACCGCGCTTATCGCTTCCGGCAATTACCAGGGCGCTGTCTATATTTTCAAAGGGATTTTCAATTATTTTTATGGTAAAAGCCTCCCATTGGCCGGCGACATCGGAAACATCTAATTGTCTCGAACCGACCAACTGGTCTATAGCTTCGCTTCGGCCCACAGTACCGACTATAATTGCACGGCGAGAAAGCTCTCCGGCAGAGGAAAGCACTCTGGGCGTGCTACCGGTAACTGAATTTATATCCTGCTTAAGGTCGCCTACAGCTCGGATTACCTGTGCAAAGTCGCTGTCGCTGTCAACATAAATGTCTGCTAATTCGGTCCCGTCATACAACACAAAGCCGTTTGTTTGTGCGCTGGTTGGAATGACAAACAGGGGAAGATTACTAAGGACAATTGTGGCAATCAATAAGACAGCAATAGCTTTTGATACAACACCCTTTTTCATCTTAACGTCACCTCTGCATTATAAAATTTCAACACATTTTTCTATCAACCACAATATTTTTATTCATATCTATTATAAAATATACTAAATGGTAATTCTATTGCTAATTATGGCAAGTTACATTGCAAATCGGCGCAAAATGTGCTATATTTGCAATGTATCTAAGAGGGTGAGGGTATGATACACAGGCTGTACGAATATGTAGACAGTGATTTGCGCATTCATCACGCAATAGACGAGTTTCCCGAGGATAAAGATTACCCCATGCACGCCCATGAATGGTGCGAAATTTTGGGCTTTATCAGAGGGAAGGGCGATTACACAATAGAGGGTAATGTCTACTGTCTTGAACCGGGATGTATACTGATTATGCGGCCGGCCGAAACCCATAAGCTGCACATCGACAGCAGCGAACCCTACGAGCGCATTATGGTCAATTTTCCTACGACATTAATTGAAAAGATTGATCCGAGTAAAAAGCTGTTGCAGTCTTTTATAGACCGTCCTTTGGGACAGCTTAACCTCTACCGCAACCAGGAGTTTACCACTATTAGCGGTATTACATATTTGCGGGAAATGGTCTCGGTTGCTTATACAAGGGAAGACCAGCGGCTTAACATTATTACCAATCTGCTCCCATTGTTAAATGCAATTAAAAACATTTTTATATTCAAAAAAACCTTTGAAATGAATCCGTCCAACCGAAACACCTCACAATTAATAATCGATTATATAAACGCGCACCTTCATGAAGAGCTTTCGCTTGAGGTTTTAAGCCGCCAGTTTTTTTTGAGCAAATCTCAAATAAGCCGGCTGATTAAAAAGGCCACCGGCTGTTCGGTGCTGGATTACATCACCATAAAACGACTGATGCGGGCAAGGGAATACATTTTAAGCGGCGAGACGGCGACAAACGCCAGCCGCTTGTGCGGATTTAACAACTACTCGTCCTTCTACAGAGCTTATGTCAAGCATTTTCCAGAGCTGCCCTCCGATTTAAAAAAATAAAAAAATAAAACCGCCATTTAATATGGCGGTTTTATTATGTATTGCAATTTTTATCCACTATCAGGGTCAGCTTCCAACAAATTGGCTTTGGCTTTAATTTTCTTTCTGCCGTGGTTATACAGCCGGCGGTTGTCCAAGGCCCATTGCCTTGGGGAAAAGTCTCCAATCTCGGTAGTTTCAAGTGCCTTCGCCATCTCGTACATCCTTGCATCCATAAGGTCAAGTTGAGATAGCAGTTCGGCTTCAATAAACATGGGAAACACGGCAGCACCGTATTCGGGCTGACCGTGGTGGGATAAAATCATATGCTGAAGCAGCATAAGGGTTTCCCGCGGTGTGCCCAGCTGCTCGGCAAGCTTTTCAAGATTTAGCACGCCTTTTACTATATGCCCCAGCAGATTACCTTCGGTGGAATACCCGGCAGCCAGTCCTGTACCTGTAATTTCAAATTCTTCTACTTTAGCAATGTCGTGCAGAATGGCACCGGCAATTAGCAGGTCCCTGTCGACAAACGAATAGACCTTGCAAATGCTTTCCGCAAGCCGCACAATGGTCAGGGTGTGGTATAGAAGCCCTCCGCGTATTGCATGGTGAAGTTTGTAGGCTGCCGGCCAATAAAGCAATTTTTCTTTGTACTCATTCAATATCGCGGTTGCGATTTTTGCAAGTTCTGGGTCTTCAAAGGTACTGATTGCCGCAAAAAGCTCCTCCAGCATATCTTCGCCGCGGTACTCGGCGCTGGGGACAAAGTCCTCGATTCTAATGTTGTCCTCATCGTTGATTTTTCGAATCTTTTCTATTCGCAGCTGTTCTACGCCGTTATATAACGACAGTATGCCCCGGACCTTAACAAAATCATCCACAGCAAATATGCCGTGGCAATCTTCATTGTAATCCCACAGCTTTGCGGCGATTTCACCGGCAGTATCATACAACAAAAGATCAAGATAAGGACTGCCTTTTGAAGTTTGCTTCTTTTCACATGATTTAATGATGCAGAAGGTTTCCACCATATTTGTGCCGGGCAATTTTGTGAAGTTCATCATTAAGTCCTCTCATGTGATTCATTTTCGTGTATTTTGGTTTCAAAACGGTTTACTGCCTGATTTTTTGGGATTTCGATGGGATAATTGCCGGAGAAGCACCCATCACAAAAGCCACAGTTTGCGCCCTCCATAATCTTATAAAGGCTGTCAACGTTCAAATACCCTAGCGAGTCCACGCCAATTTCTTTGGCAATGCTGTCAACCGAATCAAGCCTGCAGGCAATCAGTTTGTCTTTGCTGTCAATATCAGTCCCAAAGTAGCAAGGATATATAAAGGGCGGGGAAGATACGCGCATGTGTACCTCTTTGGCCCCAGCCTCCCTTAACAGGTTGACAATACGTGCACAGGTGGTGCCGCGCACTATTGAGTCGTCAATCATAACTACCCGCTTTCCGGAGACGGTTGACTTAATTACGTTTATTTTGATTTTAACAGCGTCCGAGCGCTGGCATTGAGAGGGCTGAATAAAACTTCTTCCAATATAACTGTTTTTAATAAACCCAAAACCGTACGGTATGCCCGAAGCTTTGGAATAACCCAAAGCGGCGTCAAGGCCTGAATTGGGCACGCCTATAACTATATCGGCATCAACAGGGTGCTGCTTTGCAAGCAGTTCTCCGGCCTTTTGCCTTGCCTTATGTACGCTTACCCCTTCGATATCGCTATCTGAACGGGCAAAATAAATGTATTCAAAAATACATATCTTGCCGCTGCCTTTGCAATGGGTTGTAATCGATGTAAGCTTACCGTCATTTATTACCACAATTTCGCCGGGGCGGACATCGCGGACTAATTTTGCATTAATTATATCAAGAGCGCAGCTTTCAGAAGCTAAAACATAAGCGCCGTCACTGGTTTTTCCGATACAAAGTGGACGAATACCCACCGGGTCGCGCATGCCGATTAATTTGGTTGCCGACATAAGCACGCAGGAATAGGCGCCCTTAAGTTCATACATTGCTTTTTCCACCGCTTTTTCAATAGACGGGGTTGTTAGCCTTGCGTTCGTAATGGAATAGGCTATAACTTCTGTATCGCTGGTGCCATGGAATATGGCGCCTTTTAATTCATACTTCTGGCGAAGCTCGGCAGCATTTGTAAGGCTGCCGTTGTGTGCCAAAGCCATGTTTCCTTTAATGTGGCGGATATGCAACGGCTGGGCGTTGGCTCTGTTGATTAGGCTTTTTTTGGAGTATTGCACATGGCCAATGGCAATATTTCCTTTGCCCAGTTTTTCAAGCCTTTCCTGTGTGAATATCTCGGGTACCAGCCCGATATCCCTGTAATGCGTGAAAACCCCATCGTCGTTTACAGCTATGCCGCAGCTTTGCTGGCCGCGGTGCTGTAGGGCATACAAGGCAAGATATGCGGTTTTTGCAACATCTGTAGTTTTCGGCTCCCAAATTCCAAACACGCCACATTCTTCATGAATGCTACCAATCATACATTCTTCCCCTTAAAATTAAATTATCTGATTATAATATCATCCCGGGCAGGGCCGTTGGAAACATAGGCAATCGGATATCCAATTTCAGCTTCTATAAACTCAATATATTTGCGGCAGTTTTCGGGCAGATCGCTGTATTTTCTAATGCCCCTTATATCGCACTTCCAGCCGGGAAGCACCTTTAACACAGGTTTAGCCCTTTCAAGATCTGGGGTTACAGGGAACTGATTAGTTACTTTCCCGTCGATTTCATATGCTACACAAACGGGAATTTCATCAAGGTAGCCAAGGGCGTCCACCACCGTAAAGGCCACCTTTGTAGTGCCCTGGAGCTGGCAGCCATAGCGGGTAGCCACCACATCAAACCAGCCCATCCTGCGGGGGCGGCCGGTAGTGGCGCCGTATTCACCGTTATCACCGCCTCTTTGGCGCAACATTTCGGCTTCTTCACCAAATATTTCGCTTACAAAGGCTCCGGCGCCGACTGCGCTGGAATAAGCTTTTACAACCGTAATTACTTCGCTTATGGCATAGGGAGGCACTCCGGCGCCTACCGCGGCGTATCCCGCAAGGGTAGAGGACGAGGTCACCATCGGGTAAATACCGTGGTCGGGATCCTTTAAGGCTCCAAGCTGGCCTTCCAAAAGAATGGTTTTATCCGATTTATATGATTCATGTAGGAACGATTGGGTGTCGGCAACATATTCCTTAATTCCGTCACGCCAATTGATTAGCTCTTCATAAAGCTGGCCTCCGGATAATTCGGGTTTATGGTAAAGTTCCTTTAACAGCAGATTTTTAACCTCTAAAACTGCATATATCTTTTCTTTAAGTTTTTTCTCGTCAAAGAGTTCGCAGACCTGGAAACCTATCTTGGCATATTTATCGGAATAAAAAGGTGCAATGCCGGATTTAGTAGAACCAAAACTCTTTTTGCCAAGTCGTTCTTCCTCGTATTTGTCAAAAAGTATATGATAGGGCATAACTATCTGTGCACGCGAAGACACCAGCAGTTTTGGCTTTGGCACGCCGGCCTTGATTAAATAGTCGAGCTCGTTTAGCAATGAAGGAATATTTAATGCTACGCCGTTTGCTATTACATTGGTCACGTTTGGATTAAACACACCTGAAGGGAGCATGTGCAGTGCAAATTTGCCGTAGTGGTTCTTAATTGTGTGGCCGGCATTGGCACCACCCTGAAAGCGGACAACCACATCTGATTCGGTTGCAAGCATATCGGTTATTTTGCCTTTGCCTTCATCTCCCCAATTAGCGCCAACGATTGCTTTGATCATTAATATGTACCTTCCATTCTGCCGTATTTTAAAAACACAAAATAATTATACACATTTTATACCTTTTATTCAATTAATTTAAACTTTCTATAAACCTTTTAAATGATACTCGACTATTTCTGCAATATTTGCAAATATTCTTTGGGCAAAGGGTAAAACGGCGGGATTGGCGTTTGCAACCGCATATCCGCCGAATTCCACGATCATGCCGATGTCGTTCAGATTGTCGCCAACGGTTATAGCGTTTGATTTTGAAATATTTTTTAGTTTCAGATAGTGCAAAAGCCCCGCTGGCTTGCTCCATCCTGCCGGCACCATGTCTACGCATATACCGTTCTGGTGGGCTGTTACATATTCGCCAAACTGGCTGTTTATCATATCGGCAAACTTTTTAGCCAAATCTTCTTTTCCAAAAACCGTGTCCAATTGGCTGAAATAATCAAAATCTTTGACTTCATTAAGATTAATCCAAATTTCGTACGGTTTTATATGTGAAGGCATGCCAATATCGACGAGTATGCGCTGGTCGTCTTTGGAAATGGCCGCATGGCGGCCGCCGTGTTCGATAATTAAATTTACAAGGTCTGTAAGCACCGCCCCATCTGCGGTAAACTGTTCATTTATATCCGAGCTTTTGTCTTTTATTACACAGCCGTTATTGCAAATTAAAAAATCGCATTCTACTTTTTGGGTGCTGATTTCTTCCATAATTGAAGGATATCCCCTACCGGTGATTATTCCAAACAGGTTTCCGGCCAGCCTCCATTTATTTATTGCAGCTTTATCTTCAATGGTAATAAATTCGCCTCGCCTTAGGGTCCCGTCGTAATCGGTAGCCAATACTTTCATAAAATTGTCCTTTCACTATTAGTTGCCATATCCATCATATAACACTTTGTATTCTTAGTCAAATTAATATGGTGTCAATTGACACATTTTACCCTTTCGCCTAAAATATAAAATCAAAGGAGGTAATAACTTATGAAATCTTACAGGAAGGTCTTGAAATTTAACCTGCCAACAAGAAGGGGAATTGTAAATATCACATCACAGGTGCAGCAGGCGGTAACCGAAAGCGGTGTAAAAGAAGGGCTGGTGCTTGTAAATCCAATGCATATAACCGCCAGCGTTTTTATTAACGACGACGAAAGCGGACTGCACCAAGATTTTGAGGTTTGGCTGGAAAAACTGGCGCCCGAAAAGCCATACAGCCAGTATAAGCACAATGGGTTTGAGGACAATGCCGATGCACACTTAAAACGCACGATAATGGGAAGGGAATCGGTAATCGCCATAACTGACGGCAGGCTGGATTTAGGTACATGGGAACGAATTTTTTATTATGAATTCGACGGCAAACGTGAAAAAAGGCTGCTAATAAAAGTAGTTGGCGAATAAATGTTAAAAGCCGGGGAATTAGCCCCGGCTTTTAGCATTTTTAAGGAGGTATTTGGTACTACTCGGTTTGGTTCATAATAATGTTTCTAAGCGCTATAATATCCACAACCGTAAGAGTGCCGTCGCTGTTAAGGTCGCCGATTTCCAACTGTTCTGCAGATGGCCCTTGCTCGGACATTATTATGCCCCGCATCGCGACAATATCCACAACCGTAAGTTTTCCGTCGTTATTAAGGTCGCCTTTTAGTATTTGCGGAGCTTTTGTCAGGGAATCTTTGGCATCGGCAAGCTTGTTTAAAACGCCGTACACCTTTCCAGCGGAAGCCTCATTATCGTTTAGAACCTTTTGACCGAGGCTTAACATGGTTTTAAGGTTGTGCCAGCTTGCTGATGTGAACCCCTCGTCTTCGATACTTTCGTATTCCTTGATTACAGATTGCAAATGTGCTTTGTAATCAACCTGTTCGGGAGTATTGATTCTCCACAACTGTACTTCGTCTATCTGGAAGGAGCACCAATCCGGGGCATCCATGTAGAAAGCAATATCGATTTTCCCGTCTTTTACATCTGCATAGCAGACAAATTTCTGATAGCTGCCGTTAAAGGGGATATCCAGGTATTTAACCGCGTCGCCGTCGAACTGGCTAAGCTCGATTCTTGCAACATTCGGACGGTTTACCGAAAGTTTTATCCAAGCACTTACCATATACCTGCCGTTTTGTAAACCGGTGACGGTCTGATTAAGGCGCTGCCTTGAGGCGGTAGAATAGTAGTAGAACTTGTAGTACCCTGCATATGCATCCTGCTGGTCTACGCCTCTTCCGGTTCCACCGGAAATGGAGGTTACATTCCAGCCTTCAAGCGAACCTTTTTCAAACCCGCCGTTGTTAAGGGTGATTTGTGTCATAGTCATCGGTGTTACAGTGTGGCTGATGCTCTCGATATAGACGCTGCCGGTTGCGCTGCTTTGGCCAAAATCAATGGTTATGGTGTTGTCACCTGCTTTTAGCGGCAGGTTGACTATCACTTCATCCCAGTTGCTCCAGCTGGTCATTCTCGGCAACACCACATTAACCGCCTTGCTTTGCTCGTTGTTTGCGTAAACCCGTAACAGCCGCCCTTCCTGATGGGAATTGGCATATCTGATTTTTATTGCATAATTGCCGTCAGCCAGCACATGCACACCTTTAAACCTTATGCCGTCACCGGTGGAGGATATATTGGTTGCATATCCAAATCCGGACGGGGTAGCCTCTTTGTATTCAATTTTTGCATTGCCTAAAACTTCTGCACTGTTAACATATAGCCTTTTTTCGGTAATTTCGGGCACGCTGAGCGGAATCAAATCAACCCAGATAAAGTCGAGCAGTATACCGCCCGAATCCCCGCTTTTGACACTAAGTTTAATCTGATTATTGCCCTGTTTTAATGGAACAACGGTATAAAGGCTGTCCCAAGAGACTGTGGGGGTAAAATTAAGCCTGGTTTCATTTGAGTTATATGCAAGAGTCAAATGTTTGGTTTGCTGGGTTTCGTTTGAATAACGGACTGTAAGGGCATATTCTCCGTCTTCAGGGATATCTTTAATAGTAAGACTGATGCCGTCGCCTGTTGAACTTAAATTACCGATATATCCATCTGCAGAGTATCCCGATTTATCGGTTTTTATTTGCGCGTTGCCAGATAAAGTGGCATCCTCAGCCTCGAATATAGCATAATTTCCAATGGGTGTGCCGCTAAGTTCGATTACTGTGGCTTTGGCATTATCGTATATTTTGACATAAACAATTTTGTTAAGTTTATCTGCGAAATAGCCCGATTCGGCGGCATTCAACTCCTCAAGCGAGTTGTACTGGCGCATCTCCTGACCGCCGTTTGTGACCTTGAGATTTTCAAAGGCGGCGTGGAACTGCATTAAATAGTCGCGGTTATCAATATCGTTATATTTGCCCGAGCGCTCGCCAATATTGAAAGTAAGGGTCTTTCTGCCGCCTGAAGTAATGGTTCTCAAGGTGTATTTGGTAGTAGTGTAGAGGCCCTCTTTATAGTTTTCGGTTTCGCCGTCGTCCTCATATAATACAAATTGGGAATTTCCGTTGTTTACATGAGGATAAATATCGAGTGTCAATACATCAATTGGCTTTTCGCCAACATACTGCATTGCGGGCATCATCGGAATAATTGCGCCCTCTTTTACCAAGACCGGCAATATGTCAACGGGCGCGTCGTAGTTGATATATCTTTTTCCACTGTATATTACCTTGCTGTTATTGTAATCATACCAGTAGCCTTCCGGCAGGTAAATCCGTTTGGAATAGGTTTCGTCGCAGACAGGAGCGACTAAGAAGAAGGGGCCGCTCATAAACTGCGTGTCCATATTCCATGTTTCTTTATCATCGGGATATTCCATTACCATCGGGCGCACCAGCGGAATTCCTGTGCCTCCCGCGCCGTAGCCCTCTTCAATGCCTATTCCTATAATGTTATCGGCTGTGAGGGAATACATATATGGAATCAAACGATAACGTAGGCTAATATATTTCCTTGCCACATCTTCAGAATCGAAATTCCAGGGCTCTTTTGCGCCGCCTCCTAAAATGTAGTGGAAGCGGTGTACAGGGGTAAATGTGGCCGACTCAATCCAGCGCTTGAATTGGTCGTTGGTCATATTGCCGCCAAAGAAACCGCCAATGTCAAAACCCCAGTAATTATATCCCGAAATAGACAGGCTAGTACCCATATTTATCTGCTCGTACATGGAATAGTAGCTGCAGTGAATGTCGCCCGTCCAGGGGGAAGCATAGCGCTGGGTTCCTGTAAAGCCGGAACGGGTCATAAGGAAGGGACGTTTACCGTTTTCGGTGAGTTTGTTAAACAAGGTCTCATTATGTTTAATCGCATAGGCATTTTTAAGCTCGCTGAGCGTGCCATATGCTTTACCGTCCTTGTTCCAGAACAGCCAGTCGGTGTGATAGTTGGAGGGTTCGTTCATGTCCATCCAATACGTTACAATTCCATCCTCGATAAGATGGTCCATAAGGCTACCCCACCATTGCTGGGCTGCTGGGTTGAAAAAGTCGGTAAGACCGGATGCGTCACCCCACGGCCAATCCACGAGCTTGGTTTTGCCGCTGTGGTTTCTTACAAAGTAACCGTTTGCGTTCCCATATGCAAAATCGGCATTATTATTCCTGTTGGTAATGTTGGGGTCGTTAATGAGGCCAAGTTTTACATGAAGATTATTAAGGGTATTTATCATTGCATCAGGATTGGGGAAGTTTTGCCTGTTCCACTGGCTTGGGGAACACAAATACTCATACCAGTCGATATCGGCCATGATTACATCAAGGGGTATCTGCTTTTGCCTGTAAGTCTGTGCTATATTTATAATATCCGACTGTTTATAGCCCCAGTGGCTTTGCATGTTGCCGTACGCCCATATTGGGGCAAAAAAGGACTTGCCGACCAAATCAGTAAAGGTTTTCGTAATCTGTTTGATTGATGGACCGTATGTAAAGTAGTATATTAGCTCACCTCCGGGGTTGGGATTGTAGGAGCCAAAGGAGAACTTGTTGGGGTCGCCTTTTCCAAGGTCAAATACCGTGCGGCTGGTATTGTCAAAATAGATTGAATATCCCTTTGAGCTTACAAAATAGGGGTTAGCCATATACCAGCGGCCGTTTTCCCATTCGGCAGGCACAGAGTCGTTAGGGTCGGCGCCGTATGCATCGCAGCTCCACATAACGAGTTCGAAACCGCGGCGGTTAAATGCTGACTTCTTCTCGCCAAGCCCCCAGAATTGCTCATCTGGCTGGAGCTTATTGTTCACAGTAAGCTCGCCGTCGGTGGACCATCCCATGCTTTTACTGTCGTTTTCCATTAAAATATTTCCCTTGTTGTCCAGATATGTAATCTTAAAGGGGTTTTTGTTAATCCTAACCACCATGTTGCCGGTGGCAAACTGATAATACGAGCCTTTGTCTGTTATTTTTAATTTCTGCGGATTTATGTTTTCGTTAACAACTGCGAAAGAGTCATATTTTCGGTCAAACCTGCCAGACGGCTCGCACCAGACCTTGACCATGTTTGGAGCTATGGAAGTTATCTGCACAATAGCATTGCCGCAGTCAAAGGTAAGCTGGCTTGTGTTGTCTCCCTGGACGGACTTGATAGCGCCTACATAGGTCCAGTTGCATGGTTTTACTGTAATATAATCGAGGTTGACTTCGCCGTTGTCTCCGGAATCCCGTTTTACAATTATTGTGTTGGCGCCCTTGTTAAGATAAACTGTTACCTGGTGGTCTGCCCAAGTGTCCCAGCTTCTCAAAGGATTAAGGGAGACTCTTGTTCTCTGGCCATTGACGTAGACCGACAGGGACCTTGAATAGTTTGTGTGCCCCACGGAATACCTAAGGATGAGCGAGTGCTCGCCCTCGTTTTGGGCATTTACTTCAAACTGGACTCCATGCCCGCCGGAAGTAAAGCCTGCCGCAAATCCGGTGCCCGAATAGCCAATATGGTCGGTCATAACGGTAATGCCGTTAAGCAACTGCCCTTTTTCGGCTTCGTAAATCCGGGACATAGAAATTCTGTCGAGCTTTACATCCTCGGCAGTATTAGTTGAATCAATTTTGTAGGTTATGGTGTTTTCTCCTTGATTTAACGGTATGTTGTCGAGGTGTTCGTCCCAGGTATTCCAGTTGATTGTTTGCGGAAGCGTTGTGGTGCGGATTAATTTGCCGTTTGCATATACATTTATAGTTTTGCTGGAACCGGAACCGTTGGAATACCGAAGCCTTACTCCATAGTCTCCGGCCTCGAATACATCTACCTTAAAAGTTACCGAAGAATTCCTTTTCATATTGTCTACATAACCTTTGCCGCTGTAATCATCAAGACTTGTTGCAGTGGATGCCCCAGAAATCTGTGCGTCCTCTGCCTCGTAAATCTCCTGCTGTACTTCCGCCTGCTGCAAACTGCTGCTGTCGGGTGTTTCGGCAAATGCAGTAAAACACTTCAGCGGTACAAGCGACAATAACAACACAAAGACCATTACAATACAAATAAAACGGTTTTTCATATTAGTCCTCCTTTAATCCCGTGTCTATTGCATAGTTTTGCAGCTTGAACTTTGAATTTTTCTGTTATATAATTACAAAGTGCTATTATACATATCTTATACGATAAGGTACGGCACTTAAAGGGTTTTTTGAGAATAATAAAGGACAAAAAGTAACCTTTTGAAAATTAATGGAGCAGGCAATGAACGCTACATTTGAACTTTCACGGGACTATTATAAGGACATATTCTGCGTGGTTTCGGAGTACAGCAGATGCGATCCGCATTTTCACTCTAACATAGAAATTGTTTATATGTTGGAAGGTGAAATGGAGGTTACTATCAATAACCATACTGCGGTGTTAAGACCGGGCTGGGTTTCAATTGCCAACAGCTACGATATACACACCTACAAAACCCCGCATTATTCAAAAGCCAGGATACTAATCGTCCCTACCGATATAGTCAAAAGCTTTAATAACCTTACTAAAACCGTAAATTTTGCATCACCTTTCATGGAAAACTGCGAGTGCAGCCGCGATATCGATTCTGCCACTTTGAGACTTACCGAATTTAACAATACCCGCAACTCTTTGGTTGCTAAGGGTTTAATTTACTTTGTCTTAGGAATACTGATTGAAAAAATCGGGCTGAAAAACAGAGACGAAGGCTCCCAGTCCGATACCCTAATGAAAAATATACTGATTTACCTTGAGAACAATTATCTTAATAGACTTACCCGCGAGGATTTGGCAAAACATTTCGGGTACAGCCAGAATTACCTGTCGAGGCTTTTCAATTCAAAGCTTGGCTGCGGGATGAACCAGTATATTAATGTCTTGCGTGCCCGCCACGCGGCAAGCCTGATACATGATACCAACCTCAGCCTGACCGAAATTGCCTACCAGTCGGGATTCGGTAGTTGCCGCACTTTTACTAGGGCATTCAAAGAATTTTACAATATCACTCCCAGTGAATATAAAGGACTTATAAAAAATCAAACATAGTACAAACGCAAGCCCCGTGAATATTCACGGGGCTTATATTTTTTATATTCTGTTCATTATAATGTTTCGCAGTCCCACAATATCAGTTATTGTAAGCCGGCCATCGCCATTTACATCTGAAAGCTCAAACAGCAGTGGCGTAAGCTCCATTCGCTCCATAATAAGATTTCTAAGGTAAATTATGTCCACTACAGTAATCTGGCCGTCTTGATTTATATCGCCAATCATAATTCCGTCATTAATTGCGTCTAACGCCTCCTTAAGCTGCAAATAGGCCGTGTCTATTTCGGCCTGTGTGGCGTCAGGCTTGTCGAGGATTATTTTGGCCACTTCAACCGCATTGTCGAATTGCTCTAATTTGCTTTGCGGCAGTCTGCTGCGGTCGACCTGTTTTGCGAAATTGTAAAGCTGGGTTAACGCGGCTTTTGGAGGGGCGTTTTGGAATACGAAGTATGCAAGGTTGCAAACGTGGCTTCCGCCACCGATAAATACCAAACAGATATCCTGTTCGCCGGTTATGACTTTTGTAAGTTTGGCGGAGGCCAATGTGTATTTTGACCAGTCGGCGCTGCCCTGTTGGGTTGAGGTCTGGGGGATGTTTATGGTTCCTATAAGCTCTCCCTTATAGTCGCCAAGCCGTACCTCTATTACCGGGTCGTCACCTGTGTTCCAACCCGAATAATAAACGCTGATCGAGTCGGAGCCGCGAAGGCCAAATTCTATTCCTTTATACACAGCCCAGCTGCCGGGAGAAACTCCGCCTATATTAGTGGGGTTGCCGCTGCTGTCGGTATCAATCACGATTGTACCGGACTTTTTATCGTTAAACTCCCATGCGGGTATGTTGTCATATGCACCGCGGTATTTGACTAAACCTTTAAGGGCGTTCTCAAGTTCTGCGGTTGCCGCGTTTTTTTCGGCGGCTGAGTAATCGGAATCTAATACTGCCCTGGCAAGATTTACAGCGTTGTCAAGCGATAATAGGCTGTTTGTGGAATAATTGCCCCTTGTAATCTGTCCGGCTTTTTTTATAAGGGTAGATAAATAGTCTTCTTTTACCCCAATAAACAGGTCATCTATATATGCGGTAAACTCGCCGGTGTCCCCCGGATGGTCATATGCCACCATTAGTTTTGTTATGTTTTCGCCCGGCAGGTATTTATACAGATCCACAGTGACAGTGACCCATTCGCCGACCTTGCCGCGGCCTCTCGCGGGATGAATTTGAATACCGCTGTCATCTAAAATATACCGCCTGTCCCTTAAGGGCGCGCCTGTTCCAAATTCCATATCCACAGCAATAAATCTTCCAAGCTCGTTTTGTGCATAAAAGCTGTAGGAAAGAATAGTGCCGGGTTTTATGATTATCGGCTCTTCATATAGCGTGAAATATACAAAAGAGGTTCCGCTTGAATTATCTTTACCCGAAATTTTCAAGGCTTTTGAGCCTGATTTTACCCGTTCGGTGGTAACCTCGCATTTGTAATCAGATGTCCCGTTGTAGTTGGTGGTGTAATTTGTCCTAACCTGGGTATCGGAGTCTTCAAAGCCGGTTTTAAAGCTAAAATCTTTGTTTTCGGTACTGCGTTCGCGTCGGTCGTACATCGGGCTTATGGCTTCGAGCTTTGTGTTTTTATCGTCCACAGCGGTTGCGGCAAATATCACAATATTTTTATCTTTTGGCAAGGAAATTGATTTTGCACCAGTAATGTCGATGGAATAAGAGAACATATATGTGGTAGCCGCAATGTTGTCCCTGCCGTTGGTGTGTCGGTGGGTAGCTACAATAGCGGGAGTCTGCTCCTTGACATATCCCGTAACACCAAGATAAGGCAGATCCCAGGTGGCTATGTTTTCGCTAAAGTCTGCTATGTTAAGCGTAATATCCTTGCCATCCACCGAAAACACTGCGTCCCTGTCGCCGTTTAAAGAAGCAGCCAAAATTTTTAGGGTGCTGTATCCAGACGGCAGGGGAATGGTTTGGCCGTCGCAAGCAACGGCGTTTTTCTGGCCGTCATTCTTGCTGCCCAGCCTATAGCTGATTCCGCCGCTTACAATCGTATCGGGCAGAAGCTCTGCGGGATAGCAGTCGCCTACAAGGTTCAGTCCGCCGTCCTTGCGGTTTTGGTTGCCTGAATAGGCGTCAATATTGTAGGGCAGGTCAACAGCCACGGATTTTACCTGGTTTGACTGTATATTTGAATCCTCAAGTGTTACCGCAAAGCTTTTTACCCCAAAGGCGCCAATGTCAAATACAAGATTGCCATTAACAACGTTAGCTGGTCCGATTTCCTCCTCGGACGCGTAGACCTCGCGCGCCGATTTAATGCCGTTACCAAGCCTTATTTTAACCCCCTTCTGCTCTTGGCCGGAACCTTCATTGACACGGATTATTACTTCATTTGTTCTCTCAGCTTTCTTAATTGCGCGGACCAGCACTTTATCATTGTCAACGCTTCCAAAACTGTAGTTTGCCCCCAGCGGTCCACTGTGGGGTACAGTCTGAAAGGCGTTCATTGGCTGGTTGAATGCCTCAGCCTCAATTTGTATGTCAGAATCAGAGAAACTGCCGGCATGCCCATATATTCCGAATGAAAAACGGTTTTCTCCAAAATCCTGCACCCTCTGTCCTGCCGAAAAATACTCGCCCTCTGAGCCGAAGGTATCCGAGTCGTGGGTGTAGTCGTTATGGGGCGTATGTATAAGTGTCAGGCGCAGGGTATTGTCGTTGTATTTGTCTGTGCCGTATTTGCTGTCATTAATAATCGATACGCCAAAGTTGCCGCTTTTGTCGGTTAGGTCTGCCCATTTTTGGTGCGGCACTTCGGCTTTATAGCTTGTATTGTTGCCCCTTTGTATTACTCCAAGCCCTAAGTCATATGTGGCAGTGGGATTTGAAGCGGCAAGATTAAATTCGGCTTTAAGCAGGGTGGATTTTTGGTGCCAGTCAACTACATTGTCAACCCTCACAACACTGCTGCCCGCACCAAGCTTTACAATCTGTGTAAAGGTCGAATCGCCATAAGTACGCACTATTTTCATCGCAACCCGGGCAGGGCCGTTTTCAACAATTGAGATTTCAGGGGTAGAGGAAACATAGTTTTGCGGCCGTTTAAATGCGTAGTCGTTAATATTAAGCTCCCACGCCGCCCAGTATGCATATGTCTGATCAAACAGCCCAAGCCTGATTGGCTGGCTTAAAAGCTCCTTGCCCAGTTCTTTGTCATATATGCTGGAAATGTCGCCGTTATTATCAATAGTCACACGGTATTTGCTGTTGGTAAGCATTTTGTTGCCAACTGACGTATCGGTTTTTACCTGGCAGGGTATGTTAGAAGCACGCACATTGTAGGTGCGGTATCCTAAGGATTTCACATCAGCAAGGAAAGCAATTTTATATACATCGCCAACGTGTGCTAAAACCTGCGAGGGCACCTCGTTGCCTTCATTGTCGAACACCCTGACATAGGGAAGAGAGGAATTGATTTTCACATCTGCCTCCACAACATCCACGCGGTCTGCGGCGACCGGGTTGTTAACAACGACCGGCACGCCTTGCGATACAGTGGTGTCCATAAGAGCCGCAACGCCGGCAACGCCGTTTTCATATTCGGCGGCAAACTGCTTTATCGCGGTCATATAATCGTTAAAGCTTCTGTAATAGGTTGTTGTATTGCTGGTACCAGTAATATCATCGTGGAACTGGTGGGCGATAATCCTGGTCCAGATTTCTTCGAACTTCTTTGTGGGATATTGGGTGCTACCAAGCCAGAAAGCTGCAACATTTGCGCGTTCTGCGGCGTCACCCAAAAGTTCGCCTTTACGGTTCCAGCGTTTTGAGATTGCTCTTGAGGTGTAGCTGCCAGTACCATGGGCCGTCATTAGCAGTTCACCCTCGTAGGTGGTTAGCTTATTTATATCCTCGGGGGCTAAACCCTTAAACAAGTCATCTGTTGAGGCAAAATACACCTTAGTCTGGTTCGAACTGTTTTTGCTCATTTCATTTGCTATTACCTTTATAGTACTCTCCGGCACCCCGCCGCCTTTATCGCCGCCGGTGCCATAAAGTGCGGCAATTTTGTTAATTGGGCTTCGCTGCAGGCGATTTAATAAATCACTATTTGTTCTGATTTCTCCGAATGTTGAAACATATGAGTTGTAATTGATATTTGCAATGATTGATTTGCCGTCAGGCCCTTTCCACAACCCTAGGTCAAAGGGTAAATTTCCCGGGAGCGCGACTCCCCAGCTAAGCTTCTGGGTTGAAAAACCCAAAAGGTTAGAGTGGGAAATAATTGACGGCAGCGCAAAGCCAAAGCCGAAACAGTCGGGAAGAAAAATGTCTTTGCTTCTAACCCCGAAATTGTCTTCGAAATAGTTGTTTCCGTATAAAATATTGCGGAACAGTGCCTCCGGTGATGGGACATTCACGTCGCCGTTCTCAAGTGCACTTCCAGCGACATTCCAGTTGCCAGAATCTATGTATTTTTTTAATTTTTCAAAAAGTTCAGGATAATATTCCTCCAAAAGCTGATAGCGGTACGCTCCTTCGAAATTGAATTGGTACTCAGGGTACTTATCGATAAGCTCAAAGTTTTCTTGAAATGTGCGGGGAATAAGCTCGCCAATGGTCTCTTCCAAATCCCAGCTCCATACCGTGTCAAGGTGAGAGTTGGCGACCATATAAATGGTTTTCTCGTCTGCTGCGACAGAAGGGATGGTCATGGACATGCCCATAGCTCCGGCAAGGGTTAGTGCAAGAATTCGCTTTAGCAATATACTCTCCTCCTGCAAAATTGTTATAATAGATAAAAACTTTGCAATTTTCTTAAAAAAGTATAGCATTTTCAAGAGTAAGGATATAGAATTATAATATATAAAAATGTAAAAAATTTGTCATGGGAGAATATTATGAAGGATTATTTTATTGAACCCAAAGCCCTAAAAAACGGGATCCCCAGCACATTTGAATTCCAACTGCAAATTTTCCCCGGCAGAATGATAACCGCCTATGCGCATATGCATGACAAGATTGAATTGCTGTACTGCATCAGCGGTTCGTTTAAGGCTGTTTTAAACGGAGTTGAATACTATTTTGATAAAGGGGATTTGCTGTTAATCAACTCCCATGAAATTCATCAGATTTACGGCAATTCGGATGGCGATAACGGCTATATGGTACTAAAAATAGAGCCCGAGATGCTCTACAGCTCATCTCAGGCTATTTTTGAAATGAAATATGTATTACCGTTTACCTTAAGCCGCTTAAAACACCCCAAAATATTTAAAGCCGGGGAATTAAAGAAAGGCGCCATACCTGAACTAATGCAGGAGATAAAAAGGGAATATGACCAACAGGCCTATGGATACGAACTAGCCATACGCTCATGCGTCTGCAGGCTGTTTTTGTGGATTTTAAGATTCTGGAAAGCCAATGGCTTTAACCTTGAAACAACCAGCAATATTAGCGAAGATACAATGAAGGCGATGCAGAAGGTTATAGACTATGTCGACAATAACTTCAGCAACGATTTAGCGGTTGTTGATATGGCTAAAATGTGCAACATGAGCTACAGCTATTTTTCACGAATGTTCAAAAGGGTGATGGGCCAAAGCTTTAGCGAATATCTTAATAACGTCAGGATATCAAATGCCGAAAAAATGCTGGTAGAGACCGATAAAAACATAACCGAAATAGCGTTGGATACCGGTTTTTCAAATACGGGATATTTTATTCAAAAATTTAAACAGCTAAAAGGCACAACTCCAAAAAAATTTAAAAAGCTTTATGTTAAGCCAAACAATAAAAGTAAATAAAAATACTTTGTTGAAACCAAAAACCGGGGCCATAAAGTTTTTATTTGTCATATAATTTATTTCTAAAATAAAGCAGCAGGTCCACAAAAACCATCATAAAGTTTAGGACATAAAAAAAGAATACATATGTAATGTTTGATGCAACCAGTTTTGAAGCTATTCCACAGGCATATCCGAACAATATAAATAGTAAAAAGGGCAGGCTTTTGCCCTTGTTAGAGCGGGATTTAAAGGATTTGAAAATTGAAAGCGGCCAGGATATCCCAAAGCTTATAACCATAAATGCTTCTAATAAACTGCTAATGTTGATTACCACCTTTAATTTTTTTCGAGGTCTATTATATACCAACAGCGGTTGATTTTCTATTATTTTTTGAAAATAAATAATTATAAATTTTCTGCTTGACATCCTTTAAAAAAGATATATAATATTTATTGCTGACTGATGCGGAATTGTGTAACGGTAGCACGGCAGACTCTGACTCTGCTTGTCTGGGTTCGAATCCTAGTTCCGCAGCCAAACTTAAATCCCTTGAGGCTCTAAGGCTTCAAGGGATTTTGCTTTTATAATATATTTTATTCGATTTACATAATGTGGCTAGCGCCGCAATGATACGCAGTTTGTGTTAATACCCAATTTTTTTGTTGCATCAGTCTGGCGGAGTGTTTTGTGCAGTTGTCTCGATAAAACTGCTTTTTTGCTTTGTCAGTATTTCTATTTTTTCTGTAATAAATGGAAGCACTTCTTCCGGCTCTATTTTTAGCACAAACGCAAACTCTTCAAATAAAATTCTTTCCGCTTCCTTCATTATCCGCTCGTCCGAAACATGCAGCTTTTTCCCCGTTGATGTCAATTCTTTGTTTTTTTCATAAAGCGTTTTAAGCAGCCTAGCAAGCTCGATATGGCTTCCTTCTTTAAGAATTTTCAAATACCTCTCTTTTCTTGAGTGGTCATTAGCTATCCAAATTGTTTTTTCTTCAGGCAAAGCTCCGATTATTTCATATATTTCTTCGACAGTCAAAACCTTTCTTAACTTGTTTAGATTTCTATCAACTGGTGCGTATATAATCGACTTTTCAGAATATACAGGTTTTAATACGTAATAGGTTTGCTCTTCAAGCCCCTCAAAGTTTTCTTTTCGGATATCTATAATTTGGCTTACACCTGCTTTGCCGTAAACAATATATTCATTTATCGAATACAATTTTGTCTACCTCCTTTCCATCGAGTTAGCCGCCAAAAAAAAATTAAATTATGTTATGTATAAAGCCGCTGCAATGTATATATCAATTATAACATATAATAAAATTAAATGTCATAGTCATTTTGTATAAATTCCACTAAAAAATTGTGATAACACTCAAAAATATGTATATTTATGTAATGCACACAAAAATTGTAAGTGGCGCACATGCGTTTTTGTTTGTTAAATTGCCAACAGGCGTAATATTAACATTAACAAAAACTTTGAAAACAATATAAAACAGCGCGCGCGTAGTCGCGTGCGCTGTTTGGAAGGGTTTTGTTCGCCTGCGAATTATTATGTTTTCGTTAGTCATATTCTTGTAACCATATTTTAATAGTTTTTTTATTACTTTCGCAAACATCGTTGTCACCACAAGATGCAGCAAAACTTTTCAAATGATTTTTTATTATTTGCGCTTTAGTCTTTCCCTCTGTTAAAAACAGTTGGCAATATATTGTAAATTTTGTACCACGGTCTAGTTAAAATTATGAAAGGTTTATCCCGCTGCAATTTGCATAATACTATATTATGCAAAATCAATTGCAGGGAGATGATGTTTTGAAGGCAGTGATCATGGCAGGTGGAGAGGGCAGCAGACTCAGGCCTCTTACCTGTGATATTCCAAAACCCATGGCTAGGCTTTGCGGACGCCCGATTTTGGAATATATCTTAGATCTTTTGAATGATCACGGGATTGATATGGCGGCGGTAACGCTAAGGTACCTGCCGCATGTTATTATAGATCATTTTAAGAATGAAAAGTATAGGAATGTAAAGCTAAAATTCATTGTCGAAGACGAACCCCTTGGTACTGCAGGAAGCGTAAAGCATGCCGCAGCGGATTTTGGCGAGGATTTTCTGGTTATAAGCGGAGACGCGTTATGTGACATAGATTTAACCGAAGCATTCACGTTTCATAAACAGTCAAACTCCGATGCCACGCTTGTTGTAACCCGGGTTATGGATCCGCGGGAATACGGGCTTGTAAGTTTCGACAGAGACGGGGTAATTACAGGTTTTTTGGAAAAACCAGGTTGGAACCAGGCCCATACCAATGCGGCCAATACCGGAATTTATATTTTAAGCCCATCGTGTCTGGAACTCATTCCCGATAACAAACAATTTGACTTTGCAAGGGACCTCTTCCCAAAAATGTTATCAGTGGGAATGAAACTTTCGGCATTTGAAACCAAAGACTATTGGTGCGATATTGGGGATATAATATCCTACCAGACCTGCCAGAAGGATATCCTGCTGGGACGGGTAAAATGCAAAATCCCTGAAAACTATAACTCTGAGCATGGCGACTACAGGATTATTGAGCCTGTATATATCGGTAGCGGTGTAAAAATTGGCAACGGATCGGTTATCGGCCCGAATACGGTTGTGGATGATGGTGTGACAATTGGCACAAGAGCATATGTACGCGAATCTGTGTTGCTCCCCGGTTCGTATATCGGCGATTCGGCAAGGCTTACAGGCGCCGTAATTTGTTCGGGTGCATCGGTTAAAAAGGGTGCCAGCGTGTTTGAAAACGCAGTTGTGGGCTCCAAAGCGAAGGTAGGCAGTTTTGCTGAAGTGTCTCCTGCTTCCAAAATATGGCCGGGTAAAAAGGTGGAGTCCGGTACAAGGCTATCTGGAAACTTAAAATACGGTTCTGCCAGAGCGGACATTTTTGACGACGATGGCATAACCGGCGAAGCGGGAGTTGAAATGACCCCTGAATTTTGTGCGCGTATCGGTTCCGCTACCGGCTCGCTAAAGTGCGGCGAGCGCATTGGCGTAGGTTCGGTAGGTGGCAAGGCGGCCAAGGCTTTAAAGGCGGCTTTTATTTCTGGAGCGTTATCTACGGGTGCCCATGTATGGGATTTTGGACAGATACTGGAGTCGGTAATGGCGTTTGCTGTTAACTACTGCGGGCTTGAAATATCAGCGTATATAAGCGGTGGTTCGGTGTGTAGCATAAAAATGCTAGGATCTGGCGGGCTGCCTATAGGCAGGCAGCTTGAAAGGGAACTGGAAGGGTATTTAAACCGGGGTGAATTCAAGCGCTGCACATATAGCGACTATAAAGATATAACCGATATGGACGGGATAAAACTTATTTACCAACAGACCCTTTACAGCATGGCTCCTTTTGGACTTTCGAGTATGCAGGCAAGGGTTGGGTGCCTTAACAAAGAGGGTGAAAGGCTGTTTGAGGACACGCTTGCAAGGCTTGGCTGCGATACCTCAAAGGGCATGATGTTAAACTTATCGCCGGATGGTATCAGCCTTTCAATTAATGATCCTTCAACAGGATATATTCCGGCAGACAGGGTTCTTGCAATTTGTTGCCTTATTAATTTTGAAGAGGGAAAGGATGTGGCATTGCCCTACAGCGCCCCAAGGGTTGTAGAGGCTTTGGCCGAAAAGTATGGCAGAAAGGTTTACAGGTATTTGTCCTGCCCTGCGGATGATTCCGACAAGGAGGCAAGGTGCGTATCTTCCAGCCAGATGTGGTTACGGGATGGCATTATGATGGGCATAGGAATTTTGTCTTATCTAAAGCAAAACTCCGTTTCGCTGGCAGAACTTAATGAGAAAATCCCGCAGTTTGCCATGGTTGTAAAGAATGTGGAAATAAAATCTTCGGTTTCCGATGCGTTCAAGAAACTTAACCAGCAAATAAAAGCCGATGGGGAAGGCGTACTTTTGCGCCGGGAAAACGGCAACCTGTTAATCACCCCCACAAAGCGGGGAGAAGCATTAAAAGTGTACGCCGAAGCTGTCAATACCGAGATTGCCGAAGAACTGTTTGCAGACATTGAAAAGATCCTTGTTTGAACCTTTGCTGGAAAACAATACTTGACACTATGTTATTTAATAGTTTAGAATTAACAATAGTGGAATTATTTTTTGAGCTTACTCCACAATATTTTGTGGTTGAGATATTGGGTCCGTGTATAAAACTTAAAACAGACGCCTGCCTGTTTCGGCGGGCGCTGTTTTAAACCCTTTGTTGAGTACGTTACATAATAATTTTGGAGGTTTTTTATTAATGTCAAAACTGAATAAAAATTCTGGCGATGCGGTTGCTGTGGAAATGGTAAAACGCAAACGCATCCAGCCTACGCGCGGCCGAAAAAAGCTGGTTGCCAGGCCCTTGCGCATAGCTTTTTTGGGAGGCATTAATGAAGTTGGCAAGAACATCACCCTTTATGAGTACGGCGATGACATGATTCTGGTCGACTGCGGAATGACCTTCCCTGATGAGGAAATGCCAGGTATTGATATAGTAATACCCGATTTTAGCTATGTGGTAAAAAATAAGGACAAAATCAGGGGCTTGATTGTCACTCACGGGCACGAGGACCATATTGGCGGAATACCCTATCTGCTGAAAAACATTAATATACCGATTTATGGTACCAAATTAACCTTAGGTTTAATTCAGGCGAAACTGAAAGAACACAAAATAAAGAACACAGCTGCTTTAAATGTGGTAAAACCCGGGGATAACATAACACTTGGCTGTTTCGGAATAGAGTTTATACATGTAAACCACTCCATCCCAGATTCTGTAGCGTTGGCTATTAGGACTCCCGCAGGGCTTGTGGTTCAGACGGGAGATTTTAAGATAGATACCACCCCGATTGACGACAAACCTATAGATTTTGCAAGGTTTGCGGAACTCGGCAAAGAAGGTGTTATGTTACTTCTGTCGGATTCAACGAATGCCGAACGTCCGGGTTACTCCCATTCCGAAAGGGTTGTGGGCGAATCTTTTACTAATTTGTTTAACAAGGCAGAAAACCAGAGGATTATTGTGGCAACCTTTTCGTCAAACATCCACAGGATACAGCAGATTATAACCGAAGCTGTCAGATGCGGCCGGAAGGTCGCCGTATCCGGCAGAAGCATGCTAAACGTGGTATCAATAGCAAGCGAACTGGGGTATTTAAAAATTCCAGAGGGCGTTTTAATAGACATTGATATGATTCGCAAATACAGGCCGGAGGAACTTGTAATTATTACAACCGGCAGCCAGGGCGAACCTTTGTCGGCGCTCCATAGGATGGCTTTTAGTGACCACCGCCAGGTTGAAATTGTACCCGGGGATTTAATAATAATTTCCGCAACGCCCATACCCGGCAACGAAAAGCTCGTAAGCAAAGTTATAAATGAGCTGATGAAGCTTGGCGCGCATGTGGTTTACGAAAAAATGTATGAAGTACATGTTTCCGGCCACGCATATCAGGAAGAACTAAAACTGATGATTAGTCTCGTTAAACCCCAGTATTTTATTCCCGTGCACGGAGAGCAGAAGCATCTGGTTAAACATGCCCAACTTGCCCATTCCATGGGGATACCCAAAAACAAGATAATCATTTCGGATATTGGTGAAGTTATCGAGGCCAGCAGAGAAAATATTAGGGTGGCAGATACCATACCTGCTGGCAAGGTCTTTGTAGACGGATTGGGAGTTGGCGATGTGGGCAGTATTGTACTTCGTGACCGCAAACACCTTGCCGAGGATGGTATTTTTGTAGTGGCTATCACCATGGATTCCACCTCAGGCCAGGTTGTATCGGGGCCGGATGTTATCTCAAGAGGCTTTGTATATGTAAGAGAATCCGAGAAGCTGCTTGACGAAGCCAGGGACGTGGCTTGTTCAGTACTGAACAGCTGCAAGTCATCGGGAATCAGGGACTGGAATACAATCAAAACCAAAATTAAGGACGAATTGTCCCGCTTCTTATATGACCAGACTAAGCGAAGCCCTATGATACTGCCTATTATTATGGAAGTATAATTTTTAAAGGCCTTCCATGCTGGGGGTTTAGCCATGAAACACGGGAAATTTAAGACTATTAGTAATGTTTCCTTGCTTATAATTGGAACGCTACTGCTTCAAACAGTAGTTTGGGCGTTTTATGATTTAAAAATATTTTATGTAATGCTAATACTTTCACTTGTAGTTTCAGGATATACAATATTTCGCTTGCTGAATATTCAGAAGCATGTCAGTCGAGTGCTGCGAGCGGTAAATGACAGCATAAATACCGAAGGGTCGGATGCGCTGTCCCGGCTGACAATTCCTGTACTAGTCGTGTCAGATAACGATGAGATTATCTGGTATAACAATGCACTACTTAACTTTTTGCCCGAGGGTACCGGAGTTTTCGGCGAGTCGATAAATGTTATAATTAGCCCGGAAGACAAGGAAATTCTCGAAAGGGAAAAACAGGCCAATATTTTTTACAACAATAAGTACTTTACTGTCTTCGAGACCTGCACAAATGTTGACGGTGTTGCGCAAAAGGTATATTATTTCTTTGATATAACCGATTCTGTTAAAAATGCGCAGCAGTATGCCCTTTCTCGCCCGGCTGTGGCGCTGGTGGCAATAGACAATTTGGACGAGCTAACACGCGATGCAAAGGACAGCGAAAAGGCATTAATCATTAGCACAATTGAAAAGGAAATCGAAAATTGGTCGGCTTCAAGCAACGGTATCAGCCGCAAGCTTTCCACCGACAGGTACATGCTCATTTTTGAAGAGCGGCACCTTCAAAAGATAATGGAAGAGCGTTTCAGCGTGCTTGATACGGTAAGGAGTTTGAACTTTGAAGGCCGCGGCAGGCCGACCCTGTCCATAGGTGTCGGGCATAACGCAGCTAACCTGCGTGAATGCGAGGAATTCGCAAGACAGGCGCTCGACATGGCCCTTGGCCGCGGCGGCGATCAGGCTGCGGTAAAAAACCGTAATAATGAGTTTGAGTTTTTCGGCGGTGTTTCCAAATCGGTTGAAAAACGGTCAAAGGTGAGGGCAAGGATTGTGGCTTCCGCCATAAAAGAATTGATAGAAGGCAGTGACAGGGTACTTTTAATGGGGCACCGTTTTGCAGATCTTGACTGTTTTGGCGCTGCATACAGCCTTTGGTCCTGTGTTAAATCAATGGGCAAAGAAGCCCACATCATTATGGATACAGAAAAAAACCTTGCCAAAACCCTGCTTGACCGAATTGTTGCTCAGGGCATAACCGATGTGGTGACCGATGGAAAGCAGCTTTTACCGCTTATTGATAAAAAAACCATGCTTATTATACTGGATACCCACAAGCCGGATTTTTTAGAAAGCCAGGACATTTACAAGGCCTGTGAGACGGTAGTGGTAATTGACCATCATCGCAAATCCGTTGACCATATAGACAATGCCGTAATTTTCTATCACGAAACCTCCGCATCGTCGACCTGCGAAATGGTCACAGAGTTGCTTCAGTATATGGGAGAAAAAACAGTGGGAAAACTTGAGGCGGAGGCACTGCTATCCGGGATAATGCTGGATACCCGCAATTTTGTATTACATACAGGTGTTCGTACATTCGAAGCGTCGGCCTTTCTAATAAACCATGGTGCCGACCCGGTGCAGGTAAAATACATGCTTGCAGGAAACATATCGGCATACCGCCAGCGCGCGAACATAATTTCAAACGCCGAAATTTATGGCGATTGTGCTATTTCGGAAAACCGGGAAAATGATGAGCATACACTGATAGCCACTTCCCAGGCTGCTGACGAATTGCTGAATATAAGCGGGGTCAATGCCGCTTTTGTGCTGTGCTGGAAAGAGGGGAAAATTAACATATCTGCCCGATCCCTTGGCAAAATCAATGTTCAGCTTATAATGGAAGAACTAGGCGGGGGCGGCCACCGGACTATGGCCGCGTGCCAGCTTGAGGTAACGGATTTTGAAGAGGCTAAAACCATGCTGATTAGCGCTATAGATTCATATAAAAACAAAAACGGTCAAAGTGTAAATAACTGAATGAAAGGTTGAAGATAATGAAGGTAATATTAGTGGAAGATGTAAAGGGCCTTGGCAAAAAGGGCGACCTTTGCAATGTCTCCGACGGATACGCAAGAAACTTTCTTTTCCCCAAGAAACTCGCAATAGAGGCCGATCAGGCAGCATTAAGCCAATTAAAGCAAAAGGAACAATCAAAGGCCTACCATGAAGAGCAGGAACGCCAGAAGGCTATGGATGCTGCAAAAACTCTTGAAGGCAAACATTTGGTTATTCACGCAAAGGCAGGGGACAGCGGAAAGCTGTTCGGTGCGGTTACAACCAAAGAGGTTGCCGCCGAAATCAAATCAAAGTTTGGGCTTGACATAGACAGGAAAAAGATAAATATGGAAGACATAAAAGCCCATGGCGAATATACCGCAGTGGTAAAGCTGTATTCCGGGATTAACGCCAAGTTAAGCATAAAGGTAGAGGAATAAATTAAAGGCGGGTGGGAAAATGGCGGAATTAGAACGGCTGATTGACATTGAAGGCCAGGCGCTGCCCTATTCCCTCGAAGCCGAGCAGTCGGTTTTGGGGGCTATGCTGATTGACCCTAAAAGTATCAGCCAGGTAGCAGATTTGCTGAAACCCGAATATTTTTATATACCCCAGCACAAGGAAATCTATTCAGCTTTAATAAATATGTTCGAGCTGAATTTGACTATTGATTTTGTAACGTTGCTTGAGCGGCTTAAGAGCAGCGGTACATATGACGAAGCCGGCGGCAAGGCCTATTTGACACAGCTAGTTCAAATGGTTCCGTCTTCTGCCAACATAGAGACCTATGCGACAATTGTGAGGGAGCGGTACTATATTCGCTCCCTTATTATAGCTTCTCGAGAAATTATCAAAGAGGCTACCGAAGGCACGGTTGATGCGAGTCTATTGCTTGATTCGGCTGAACAGCGCATATATGAAATCAGGCAGCATCGGGACTCCACGGGCCTTAAACATATTAAGGACGTTATTCAGCATGAAACATATGACCGGCTTATAAAGATCAGTAATCCCGAAACCCGAAAGGAATATTTGGGAATCCCCAGTGGGATTTCGGATTTGGATAAAGTCATAACCGGTCTTAATAAGTCGGATTTAATAATAATAGGTGCGCGCCCCGGTATGGGGAAAACCTCGTTCGCGCTTAATATTGCCCGGAATGTGGCAATTAAAGAAAAGAAAACCGTCTGCTTTTTCTCGCTGGAAATGACCCGCGACCAGCTTGCCCAGCGTATGCTTTCAAATGAAGCGTCAATTAGAAGCGAGAAACTGCGCACTGGGGAACTTACTACCGACGAATGGACAAGGCTAGCCCAGGCCGGCGAGATGCTTTCCAAGGCCGAGATATATTTTGATGAGTCGGCCAACATCACCGTTCCCGAAATGAAGGCAAAACTGCGCAGATTAAAAAAGGTGGATTTGGTAATAATAGATTACCTGCAGCTTATGAGATCTGCTAAAAAGACAGAGAACCGCGTGCAGGAAGTTTCCGAAATTACAAGAAGCCTGAAAATTATGGCAAAGGAACTTAATGTGCCGGTTATCGTCTGCGCGCAGCTTTCCCGCGCGACCGAAGCCAAAGGCAAGTCCCACAGGCCCGGCCTTGCCGATTTAAGGGAATCCGGCTCAATAGAGCAGGATGCCGATATTGTTTTGTTCCTTTACCGTGAGGACTACTATTCTCTGCAGGAGGACAACCCAGAGGCTGGGCATGACGAACATAAGGCCGAATGCATAGTTGCCAAAAACAGGCATGGCGAAACCAAGACAATAGAACTTTTCTGGGACGGACAATTTACCCGATTTACTTCACGGGATGTGTTAACGGATGAGGGATAAGGTAATATTAGCCATTGAAAAATTTAATATGATAAACCATGGAGATAATATTACCGTTGCCCTTTCAGGCGGCGCTGATTCAGTCGCGCTGCTTTTTATGTTAAAACAGCTGAAATTGGATATAACACTATCGGCTGCACACCTTAATCACTGCTTAAGAGGAGAGGAATCAAACCGGGACGAGAGTTTTGTAAGGACCCTTTGCGAAAGGCTGGGTGTGCCGTTAACTGTTGAACGCGCAGATATTAAAGAAATTTCTAGAAAGACCGGAGAGAGCATTGAGCTTTGTGCAAGGCGTGTGCGGTATGAATTTTTGGAGCGGGCGAGTAGAGGCAAAATTGCCACTGCCCACACCGCCAGCGATTCTCTAGAGACGGTTTTACTCAACATTGTAAGGGGAACCGGGCTTAAAGGGCTTGTGGGGATTCCACCCGTAAGGGGCAGAATTATCCGGCCGCTTATTTATTGCTCCAGGCAGGATGTGGAGGACTACTGCAGGCAGAATAACTTGGATTACGTAACCGATAGTTCCAATTTAAGCGACCAATACACAAGAAACAAAATAAGGCTGCATGTAATACCGAAACTCATGGAGATCAACCCGTCTTTGGTGCGTTCCTTTTTAAGGATGACTGACATTTTGCGCTGTGAGGATGAGTACCTTGACTCTGTTGCTGAAAAATTTTTGTTAGGCAGCTCAAACGGGCTTGACGTTATTGCACTGACGCAGGAACATCCTGCTGTTATCAGAAGGATTTTGGCAGCGTATTATAAATACTGTACAAATGAATCGCCTGACCAGTATCATATTGGTGAGATTGAAAAATTGGTAAAAACTAAGTCCGGCAAAACAGGATTAAAATCAGATTTTTTCGCCGAGATTAGAAACGGCAGGCTTGTAATACTTAAAGATAAGCCCGACCCGCAGGGTTTTTGTATTGATGTAAAGCCTGATAATCTTCCTGTTGCCCTTCCTACCGGCAAAATCCAAATGAAACTGCTGCCTATAAAAGAATTTAATGAATCAAAGAATATTAACAATTTGTTTTTCAAAAATTCACTTGATTATGATAAAATCAAAGGAAAAATTCAGATAAGAAGCCGACAAAGCGGCGATTCTTTCAAACAGGCCGGCAGGGGTGTTACAAAAAGCCTAAAAAAACTGTTTAACGAGGCTAAAATCCCTAAAGAAGACCGCATGCTCGTGCCCTTGCTGACCGACGAGCAGGGGATTATCTGGATTGAAGGCTTTGGGATAGCCGAGCGGGTGAAAGTTGATGGGAACACAAAACGGGTTATGGTAATACATTTTGAAAGATAAATATTTTGTGTTGCTATATCACCTTAAAACTGTTAGAATAAACAATAATAAAAAATCAAGGCGTAGAAAGGTACGGATAATAAAAATGAGTGATTTACATGCTGATGTAAAGGATATACTACTTACAGAAGATCAGATTCGCGACATTATAGAAAGATTAGGAAAACAGATTACCGAGGATTATAAAGACAAGAATTTACTGCTTGTAAGCGTGCTTAAAGGTTCGGTTGTATTTATGGCCGATCTTATGAGGGCAATTAACCTGCCATGCAGAATAGATTTCATGTCGGTTTCTTCCTACGGTTCGGGTACAAAAACCTCAGGTGTGGTAAAAATAGAAAAGGACCTTGATTTGGAACTTGAAGGCTATGACTTGTTAATTGTAGAGGATATCCTGGATTCTGGCTTAACACTTTCCTACATACTCGAGTTGCTTTCGGCCAGAAATCCAAAAAGTATTAAAATCTGTGCATTTTTGGATAAACCCGAAAGAAGAATAGCCAAGGATATTTCCGCCGACTATATTGGTGCGGTGGTACCGGATGAATTTGTTGTGGGATATGGCCTCGATTACGACGAGAAATACAGGAATCTGCCATACCTGGGAGTGCTTAAAAGCGAGGTGTACGGCGGATAGGCCCGTCGAAAGGAGAGATTATAATTTGGGAAAAAATATAAGAAATATATTAATCGGAATAGGCATTCCAATTGCCCTGCTGCTTGCGGTTATGGCGGTATTGTGGGGGACACAGCGGCAGGCTGAAATAAAATATTCCGAAATTGTCAACATGGTCAGAACCAATCAGATTTCGGAATTTGAATTGAATTTATACAGCGGCGAGCTTATATATACAAAACGCTCTGACGGCCAGAAGTACAGATATGTTGTGGCCGATTCGACCCTGTTTTACTATGACATAAAGGACGCGCTCCAGGAAAACCAGCAAACGTACGCGGAAAACGATCCGCAAAGAATGCGCTGGAACTACAAAAGAGGCAACGAGGCCTCGTGGCTTGTTAATTTGTTGCCGACCTTGCTTTTGTTCGGAGGTCTGATTGTCGCATGGTTCTTTATTATGAAAAAGATGAACCAGACCATTGGCGGCGACAAAACTTTAAGCTTTGGCAAGGCAAAATACAAACGCGCGGTCGACGATAATCGCAGGACCACATTTGCCGATGTGGCCGGCGCGGATGAGGAAAAGGAAGAACTTAAGGAAATTGTAGAATTCCTCAAAAACCCAAAACGCTTTAATGAACTTGGGGCACGAATCCCGAAGGGAGTATTGCTGGTTGGTCCTCCCGGAACGGGTAAAACCCTTCTTGCCCGTGCGGTTGCAGGCGAAGCAGGTGTACCCTTTTTCTCGATTTCCGGTTCGGATTTCGTGGAAATGTTTGTAGGTGTGGGCGCCTCCCGTGTGCGTGACTTGTTTGAGCAGGCGAAGAAAAATGCGCCCGCCATTATATTTATAGATGAAATTGATGCTGTTGGCCGCCAGCGCGGCGCCGGACTTGGCGGAGGCCATGATGAGCGCGAACAGACGCTCAACCAGCTGCTGGTTGAAATGGATGGCTTTGGAGCCAATGAGGGCGTAATAATTATCGCCGCCACAAACCGGCCAGATATTTTGGATAAAGCGCTGCTGCGCCCTGGCCGATTTGACAGGCAGATAACCGTCAACTACCCGGATGTCAAGGGTCGCGAGGAAATATTGAAAGTTCATGCCAGAGGCAAACCCTTAGGCCCGGATGTGGACCTTAAGACTATTGCCCAGTCTACTGCCGGATTTACCGGAGCAGATCTTGAAAACCTGCTGAATGAGGCTGCGTTGCTTGCGGCAAGGCAGGGGTTGAAAGCCATTACCCAGCCCAATATCGAAGAGGCAACCATAAAGGTAGTAATGGGCACCGAGAAAAAGAGCCATGTAATGAGCGACAAGGATAAAATGATTACCTCCTACCACGAAGCGGGCCATGCGGTAGTATCCTACTTTTTACCCACGCAGGATCCGGTGCATCAAATATCCATAATTCCAAGAGGCATGGCTGCCGGATATACTATGTATCTGCCCAGCGATGATAAAAATCATATTTCAAGAAACAAAATTTTGGATGATATTTGCGCACTGCTGGGCGGACGCGCAGCCGAGGAACTGACCCAGGATGATATTTGTACCGGCGCTGCCAACGACATCGAACGCGCTACCGAACTTGCAAGAAAAATGGTTACCAAATTTGGCATGAGCGAAAAGTTGGGGCTTGTATCTTTAGCTTCAGGACATGAAGAGGTCTTCCTCGGCAGGGATTTCACTACTACCCCCAACTACTCAGAGGAAATTGCTGCCCTGATTGACAAAGAGATTAAAGATATAATTACCACCCAATACAAGCGTGCGCTAAAAATACTTCAGGACTCCATAGACAAGGTGCACGAGGTGGCGCGCCTGCTATTTATAAATGAGAAAATCGACGGCGAGACCTTCAGAAAGCTAATGGAGAACAAGGGCGAGCCGCCGGCAGGAACAACAGATCCCGATAATAAAAATGTTTCTGAGAAAACAGACAATGCTTAAAACGAATCAACAAAACCCCGTCAAAGCTACAGGCTTTGACGGGGTTTTTAAAACATCAATCTGAATAAACAGTATAGCAAAAGGGGAGAAACGGTTATTGAAAGGTAAATCAGCGCCCTTTTAATCCGGCGGCGAATTTTGGCTTTTTGCTTTATAATTTGCCTTGAAGACTTTAGAGGCGGAGGCTGACCGAAGCTTTCAAGCAGCTGATACGCCTCGTCCTCCAACTTGTGCCTGCTGGCGTCGCTGTATTCTGGTTTTACGAATAATATTACCTTTTCAAAATACCGGTTACCAGTGTTGTTTACTTCTATAATCTGCCGGTTAACCCCTCGTAGCATATGTTTTGCCCCCTGAATGTTCTGTCCTAAATAGTTTTGGCAGGGTGGCAAAAATTATACAGTTTTAACTCCATTTTTTATTATACCGGGTGTTTATTTCTGAGGTTTACATAATACTTGTGGAAAACTTAGTGGAAACTGCTGAAAACTCCCTGTAAACTCAAGGGCTTTATGGGTGTAAAACTTTGATTGATAAATAAATAACAGGTTTATGTTGCCTTACATTAAGTATAACTAATCAGGTCGTCTGGAAGTTAAAAATTCAATTGCGCGTTCGATTGAATCTCTGGAGTTTCCCCAGTCAGCACCTTCGGTGTTGTTGCGGTAATCATACATTGATGTAAAATGTTTAACATCCGATTTAAGCTGTTTTAAGTATTCGTCTGTTATTCTGGTCAGGTTATCCTGAAAATCTTTGTACTTTTGCTTCATAACCTTTTTGCTGCAGCCTGCAAGCAGCATTTGATAATGGGGCAGGCAAAAGCCTGGCTGGCCGTTAAACAGGTCGCGGAAATCAGCCTGGGTTTCGTAAAGCATACATATTGTGTCAATCATACGGCCGAAGCCCCATTCAATCTTTTGGCAAACAAAACAGCCGTCTATTATTTTTCCCATATGTTCTGCCTGTTTTGAGGCAGAAGGTGCTAGCAATCCCTTTTTGCCTTCCATGCTGTTTATGATTTCGTCAAGATGGCTTTCCAATATAAGCGCTAACGATAACCTTCCCCTGCGGCCGACCATCATTTTAAAATGGGTAGGGCAAAAACCCTGTTGATTGGTCTGCCCTCGGATATCTGGCTCCATCATGGCAGGGCCCATAATGTAATCAAGAATACGGTTTTCTATTGTGTCTCTCATGCGGCATAATGGACAACCGTTTTTTATGTCGAATACATCCTTAACCGGAATTGTGTAGATGTTCTCCCGCATAAAAATCCTCCAAAATACAAAAAACTTCATATTTCGATTATACCATAAAGATGGTATAATTAAACCGAAAAAGTTAAAGGCAGTGAAAACATAGGATGAAAACTGATTTGATATATGAACAGCAGGGCAACAACGTAGTTATATTCAACGTGTTTCCGTTTGATTTAGAACAGACCCTGGACTGCGGCCAGTCCTTCCGCTGGTGCCGGGTTTCAGATAACACTTGGCAGGGAGTTGCCCACGGACGGATTATGAAAATAGCTTACAACGAGGGAAGCCTTACCTTATTTAATACAAATACCGATGAATTTAATAAAATATGGCGGGGTTATTTTGACCTTGACAGGGATTACGCCCAAATTATAGAAACCATAAAGTCAGACAGGGTTTTGACAAAAGCGGTGGAATATGCGGGTGGAATCAGGGTTCTCAGGCAAGACCCCTGGGAAACGCTGTGTTCTTTTATTATTTCTCAAAACAACAATATAAAGCGTATTAAGGGAATAATCCAAAGGCTATGCATGCATTTTGGAGAGCAAATTGGTGAAGGCTTTTATACATTTCCCGCACCTGAACACTTGGCAAAGCTTACTGCCGGGGATTTAAGCCCCATCAAATGCGGATTTAGGGCAAAATACATACTCGATGCAGCCCAAAAGGTGGCCGAAGGACGGGTTGATATATATAACCTTCACAAACTGCCCATAACTAAGGCGCGCGAACGGTTAATGGCAATATACGGGGTGGGGCCGAAAGTTGCCGACTGTACCCTTTTGTTTGGCTGCGGATTTATCGAGGCTTTCCCTCAGGATGTCTGGATTAAACGGGCTATGAAAGTGCTTTTTGACGGTAGCCTCCCCGATGTTGCCAAACCCTACGCGGGCATTGTGCAGCAATACATTTTCCACTACGCAAGGATTACTAAACTGGAGATATAAAGTACGAAAAATTAGTATTATTGCACAAGATTGTTACTTTAGTGTCAATGATGCCAATTTAGGACTTTTTTTTTGCAAATACTTGGGTTATAATAATTTAGGAATTAAGGTTGCCCCCAAAAATGGGTGTTTAAAATCATTTTGGAGAGTGAAATAAATGCCACTGGTAAACACAAAGGAAATGTTTAAAAAAGCCTATGAGGGCGGATTTGCTGTAGGCGCGTTTAATGTCAACAATATGGAAATAATCCAAGGTATTACCGAGGCGGCGAAAGAGCTTAATGCCCCGCTTATTCTTCAGGTTTCCTCGGGTGCTCGCAAATATGCCAATCACACCTATTTGGTAAAACTCGTAGAAGCCGCCGTTGCCGAAACCGGCCTGCCGATTGCGCTGCATCTGGACCACGGCGATTCGTTCGAACTTTGCAAAAGCTGTATCGATGGCGGATTTACCTCTGTCATGATAGACGGCTCACATCTCGATTACGAAGATAACGTCGCGTTGACCAAAAAGGTTGTTGAATATGCCCACCAGTTTAATGTAACCGTTGAAGGGGAGCTTGGACAGCTTGCCGGCATAGAGGACGACGTTAATGTTTCAGAAGAAGACGCCTGCTTTACCGATCCCGCCCAGGTTTATGACTTTGTGACCCGCACGGGCGTTGACTCTCTGGCGATTGCAATTGGTACCAGCCACGGCGCGTATAAATTCAAACCCGGTCAGAAGCCGCAGCTTCGCTTTGATATTCTTGAAGAGGTACAAAGGCAGCTGCCTGGATTCCCGATTGTGCTGCACGGCGCAAGCTCTGTTGTTCCTGAATTTGTCGAGATAATTAATAAATATGGCGGCAATATGCCCAATGCGATAGGCATACCCGAAGAAATGCTAAGGAAGGCAGCATCCATGGCTGTATGCAAAATAAACATCGATTCGGACCTTCGCCTTGCAATGACTGCGGCAATCAGGAAGCACTTTGCCGAACATCCCGACCACTTTGACCCGAGGCAGTATCTGGCCGACGGCCGCGCAGCCATAAAGCAAATGGTTGCCCATAAAATTGTAAATGTATTGGGCTGCGACGGAAAGGCATAAAAATAAGAGAATTTGCGGAGAAAGGGTTTGTCCTTTCTCCGCTTTTTTGTTGTCACTTTTATTAATAAAAATTTTTTACAGTCAATATAAATATACTGTAAAGTTGGACTGCCTGTGGAGTGGGAAAATGGAGACAACCGCGGATAAAATTAAAATAGGCCAGAAAACTGTGGTTAAAGCACTGGCCTGCAAAGGGGCACTAAGGCGCAGGATTATAGATATGGGTATAATCCCCGGTGTGCAGATAATCCTGCGGAAAAGGGCACCCTTTGGCGACCCGCTTGAATTTATTGTAAGAGGGTACAGGCTTTGCATCAGAAAATCAGAAGCCTGTCAAATTATCGTTAGTACAGAAGGAGACAGGTAAATATGCCCTACACGATTGCTCTGGTAGGCAATCCTAACAGCGGAAAAACATCTTTGTTCAATGCAATCACCGGAACAGCACAGCATGTGGGAAATTGGCCGGGGGTTACGGTTGAAAAAAAGGAAGGAATATTTTACTACGATAACAATGAAATTATTTTGGTAGACCTGCCTGGGATATATTCTTTGTCGCCATACACTCCGGAAGAAATAATTTCACGAAATTATATAATTGAAAGTACCCCGGATTTAATCATAAACATTGTCGATGCAACTAATCTTGAACGCAATTTATATCTTACAACCCAATTGGCAGAATTAGGCAGGCCAATGGTAATAGCTCTCAATATGGTGGATATGCTGAAATCTAAGGGTATTGAAATAGATATTAAAGCCCTTCAAAAACTGCTTGGTATTGCCGTATGCCCCGTCTCTGCTTCAAAAGGCAGGGGGATTGAAGAGTTAGTCGAAACCTGCATAGCTTTAATAAAAGAATCAAAAAACAAAAAAAAGGCGGCTACTATTAAAGCTAATGCCCCAAAAAGCAGCCGGATTATGTTGGAACCACAAAAAAGCACTTTTGGAGTGTTCGACTGGAAAATAAAATCTGCAATCAGCGCGATAGAAGATGTAATCTCAAATATAGATTATGCCAAAAAGGCCCCGTTGTTTATGGCGGTCAAACTCTTTGAAGGCGATACCCATTCTGTAAGAAAACTGAATTTAAATGCTCAGCAGCAAAGGCTGATAAACAGTATTTTGCAGAGTGTCCCCGAAACCGAATATGTTGACCGCCAAATGATGGTGGCCGACCAAAGGTATAAATACATAAGCAACATTTGTAAGATTGCTGTAAAAAAACACAAAACTGACGAATATACCATGTCTGATAAAATTGACAGGGTTTTAACCCATAAATTTTTGTCCATCCCAATATTTTTTGCAATAATGTTGCTGATTTTTGTGGCAACTTTCGGGTTTTTAGGCAGTTTCCTGTCCCAAAGGCTAGAAGTTTTCACAGGCAGCCTTTCAAACAATTTAAGAGCATTGTTTGAAAGCATAAATGTAAAACCTTTTGCGGTAAGCCTTGTGTGTGACGGTATAGTGGCGGGATTGGGGGCGGTTTTGTCATACCTTCCCCAGATATCACTGCTTTTTTTGTTTTTGTCAATACTGGAAGACAGCGGATATATGGCGCGCGCTGCCTTTGTTATTGACAGGCCGTTGCGGGGTATTGGCCTTACCGGGCGCTCGTTTGTACCACTGCTTATGGGATTTGGATGTTCTGTGCCCGCCGCGCTGGCTACCCGCACTCTTGAGAGCGAAAGGAACAGGATATTTACAATACTGCTAATTCCGTTTATGTCCTGCTCGGCTAAAATGCCGGTATATGTATTGTTTTGTTCGGCGCTGTTTAAAGACCACCAGCCGGTAATTATATTTTCTGTTTATCTACTTGGTATTTTTTTGGCAGTTTTAATCGGGTTTATTCTAAATAAATTTTTACTAAAGGGGGAAGATACCCCCTTTGTCATGGAGCTTCCTCCATACCGGGTTCCAACAATCAAGGGACTTTACTTGCATATGCGGGAAAGGATTAAGGATTTTTTGCTAAAAGCCGGCACCGTATTATTGCTTGCGTCTATAGCTATTTGGTTTTTGCAGTCCTTTGATACCTCACTGCAGTTTGTAGACAACAGTTCAGAGAGTATTCTTGCACAAGTCGGTACAAAAATTGCACCGATATTCAAACCTTTAGGTTTTGGCTTTTGGCAGGCTTCAGTTGCACTGCTTAGCGGACTGGTTGCCAAAGAAACGGTGGTCAGCACTTTTGGTATTCTTTACGGTGTGGCAAGCGAATCGGCACAAATTTGGGTGCTCTCCAGCGTGTTTACACCGCTTTCGGCATTAACTTTTATTGTGTTTACTTTACTGTATGTACCATGCTATGCAGCAGTTTTTACGATATATAAGGAGACAAGGTCAATAAAGTGGACTACTTTTTCGGTATTGATGCAGTTTGGCACCGCATGGTTTATGTCATTTTTAATATATCAGTCTGGAAAAATGTTAGGATATTCATAAAAAAATATAAAAGTATTACCATGCCTTTACAAAAGGGTTTTTTTAAATTAAAATAGTAATGATTATTATGGTGGGGTTGTTGAAATGAAAAAGTTTTCAAGGCAAAGACAAGCAATTCTTGAATGTCTTAAAAATACCAACTGTCATCCTTCGGCCGGGTGGCTGTATGACAACGTCAGAAAAGAAATACCTAACATAAGTTTAGGTACAGTCTACAGAAATTTGGCAGAACTCAGCCAGTCGGGGGATATCTTGTCCTTCACACCCGGCGACGGTACTGAAAGGTTCGACGGGAACACAAAACCGCACTATCATTTTTACTGCTCAAGCTGCAGGTCGGTTATCGACGTTGATATTCCTACGATTGAAGATCTGGACAGAAAGGCGGCCGAGACACTAGGTTGCGAAATTTCCTACCATAATTTAATATTTTATGGCATCTGCCGCAATTGTAGGGAAAGTCAGTAATATTTACAATATATACATTTTATAAAGCCCAATTTGTGCAATTATTTTTGCATTTTGGGCTTTATTTTATTTTAGTTTTTATTATAATGATATGGAATAGTAAAATTGGAGTGATTTTGTGTTCCAGCTAAGATGGATTTGGAAAAACATGCAGGGCAAGCGCAGATTTTTTGTAATGGGGCTAATCTTGTCCGTTACAACTATGTCAATGATGATAATCATTCCAAAATTATCGCAGGTCTTGGTTGATGATGTTTTAAAAGGCGGGCAGACAGACAAAATGTTTCCGGTACTGCTTGCCATGTGCGGCGTCCAGCTGCTGCGTACAACACTCAGATACCTGATGATAATCTGTCTTGAAATTTCTTCCCAGCATATGATTATCCGCATCAGGAATCATATTTTCGATAATCTGGTCCACCAGGAAATAAGGTTTTTTGACCGCAACCGTACCGGTGACTTGATTACAAGGGTAACAGGCGATATTGAATACGTAAGGCATACCTGCGCCTGGATAGTTTACCAATTCACCGATTCGGTTTCGGTGTTTGTGGCATCCATTGTGTTTCTTGCAACTATAAATTTGGGACTAACGCTTTTAATGCTAAGTATCACTCCGCTGATTGCCGTGCTGTCGTGGAGGTATATAAAGCGCATAAGGCCTATTTATGCCCACCTTAGGGAAAAGCTGTCCCAGCTTAACACGGTAGCACAGGAGAATATTGCAGGATACCGTGTGGTGCGCGCTTTTGTAAGGGAAGACTACGAAATTGAAAAGTTTAGCGAGCGCAGCGAGCAGTTTAGAAAGGCCAACCTTACGGCATCATATAAATGGCAGTTTTTTTCATTTGTAACTAACATAATAAGCCAGTCACTGACCGTTATCATGATATTGGCGGGCGGGCTTTTTATAATAAACGGCACGCTTACATACGGTGAATTGACTGCATTTTCCGGGCTTACATGGGCGCTTTCCAATCCCATGAGAAACTTTGGAGTTATTTTGAATGATTTGGAGCGTTTTTTTGCGTCCGCTGAAAAGGTAATAGAGGTTTATTACGCCAAACCTACCATTGCCGACAGGCATGACGCGGTTAATATCTCTGGCAATATTAAGGGCAAAATCGAATTTAAAAATGTAAGCTTTTCATATAAAAAAGGCCAAATTGTGCTTGATAACGTTTCCTTTACAATCGAGCCGGGCGAAACGGTGGCCATAATGGGCCCTACCGGTTCAGGCAAAACCACGATTGTAAATCTGCTAGCCCGCCTGTATGATGTGGATAAAGGCGAGATATTGATTGACGGCATAAATATCAGGATGTATAAATTAAGCACCTTGCGAAAATCCATAGGTATTGCCATGCAGGATGTATTTCTGTTTTCCGATACGATTGACGGAAACATTGCCTATGGGGATCCGGATATGCCCGAAGAGGACGTTTTCAAATACGCTCAAATGGCGGCCGCAGACCAGTTTATAAGAAAAATGGAAGAAAGCTACAACACAATAGTCGGAGAGCGAGGGGTTGGCCTTTCCGGCGGGCAGCGGCAGAGGATTTCGCTGGCTCGCGCCCTGGCAGTCAAGCCGCCAATACTCATTTTAGACGATACCACCTCGGCGGTGGATATGGAAACCGAAAAATATATCCAGCACCAACTAAACAACAATATAGATTTCGACTGCACCAAGATTATTATTGCTCAGCGTATTTCATCGGTTAAAAATGCCGACAAAATTATGATTTTGGAAAACGGCAAACTGGATATCGGCAACCACGAATCGCTTATGAGGCGAAACAAATACTACAGGGAAATCTGCGAACTTCAGAATGTGCCTGAACTTGAAAAGGTCGCATTTGAAGCATAATCCCTGCGGAACGGAGATTAGGTATGGCAAGAAACAAATATGACATTGATGAAAGTCTGGAGACACCATTTGACTTATCCCACCTAAAACGCAGCTTGGTTTACATAAAACGATATTCAAAACAAATGATTGCGGCCTTTCTTCTGTCTGTAATGGCTTCAATTATATCGCTCCTAGGTCCTGAACTTACCCAGAAAGCGATAGACATCGCCATTCCGAATAAAGATGTATCTTATCTTATATGGCTGTCAGCGCTTATTGCAGGCACCATAATAATTAGCTCGTTGCTTGGCATGGTACGTGGATTAATAATGGCAAAGGTCGGACAGAACATTGTGTATGATATACGCTCTGACCTGTTTGAGCATTTGCAAAAACTACCACTTGCCTACTATGACTCAAGGCCCCACGGCAAGATTTTAGTGCGTGTGGTGCAGTATGTAAACAATGTGTCTGATATGCTTTCCAACGGAATAGTTGACATAATAATAGAACTTTTAAATATCATTTTTATTTCAATATTTATGTTCAGAATGAGCCCCAAGCTAGCCTTGGTCATAGTGTCCGGTCTTCCAATTCTTGTGGTTATTGTGTTTATTATAAAGCCAAAGCAAAGAAAGGCCTGGCAGCAGGTTTCCAATAAAACCTCCAATCTAACTGCGTATATCTGTGAAAATATCGAGGGCGTCAAGGTGACCGAGCTGTTTAACCGCCAGGAAGAAAACAAAAAAATATACAAAAGGCTGAACCAACTGCTTAACAAGGTCTGGATGAAGGCAATATATGTGTCCAACCTGGTTTGGTTTGCAGTAGAGAATATTTCCCAATGGGTAATCGCGATAATGTACATAGTAGGCATTATTTTTACTGCCCCTGCCGTTTCGGTGGGAGTGGTGGTGGCTATGGGGACATATGCTTCCCGTTTCTGGCAGCCCATTACCAACCTTGCAAACCTGTATAACAGGCTTATAAATACAATCGCCTATCTTGAGCGCATATTCCAAACCCTGGATGAGCCGATCGATATTTGCGACGCGCCCGACGCGTATGATCTGCCCGCAATTAACGGTGATGTGGAGTTTAAGAATGTGAGCTTTGAGTACGAGCCTGGTATCCGCGTACTTAATAACGTCAGCTTTAAGGTTAAGGCTGGCCAGTCGGTAGCGCTTGTAGGACCTACGGGTGCGGGTAAGACTACAATTGTTAATTTGTTAAGCCGGTTTTACAACGTCACCGAAGGGCAAATACTAGTGGATGGGCACGATATTTCAAAGGTAACCCTAAAGTCTCTGCGCAGCCAAATGGGCATAATGCTGCAGGATACATTCATATTTTCCGGCACCATAGAGGATAACATCCGATATGGAAGGCTTAATGCCGATTTTTCTGAGATTGAAGAGGCGGCAAAGACGGTTAAGGCCCATGATTTTATTGTCGAAACCGAAAACGGTTATCAGACCCAGGTTAATGAAAGGGGAGGCCGTTTGTCACAGGGCCAGAAACAACTGATTTCCTTTGCTAGAACCCTTCTGGCGGACCCCAAAATCTTGGTGTTGGATGAAGCCACCTCATCAATAGACGCAAAGACCGAACAATTGCTTCAGCTTGGCATAAACCAGCTGCTAAAGGGCAGGACCAGCTTTATAATCGCCCACAGGCTTTCCACAATAAAGAAATGCGATATAATTATGTTTATAGATGATGGCAGGATTGTGGAAAGCGGGACCCATGAAGAGCTCATGGGCAAAAAAGGGCGCTATTACGAGCTTTACACCGCGCAGTATGATGATAATGCTGTAGTAAAGGCCGTAAATGCGTAAATTTGTGTTGACAAAATTTAATTGATATAATACAATATTAGAAATATTAAATATAGTTAAACCTTTGATGCAGAGTAGTAGCCTGGAAGATTTGATTTGCAGAGAGCTGTGGGCAGGTGTGACACAGTATCGGTCTCCTGGTGAATGGGCTGCGGAGGGCGGCCGGAAACGCAGTTTGCGGAGTAATTGCCGACGTAATCCGATACGTTAACATCGGAAGCATATGTTAGTATGCGTTGAGTGGGCGCTGTTGCGTCAATTTGGGTGGTACCGCAGGAGTATTAGGCTCTTGTCCCATAGTGGGGCAAGAGCTTTTTTAATTAAGTTTATATTTTTGATTTGCTAACAAATAATTTTTATATAAAGGAGAGAAGATTATGAAAAAAGTACCCTACAGAATATATTTGCCCGAAGACAGGATCCCAAGGCAATGGCATAATATCCGTGCAAATATGAAAGAACAGCATGAACCCTTTTTAAACCCAGCTACGGGTGAGGTCTTAAAAAAAGAGGATTTATACCCGGTTTTCTGCGAGGAACTTGTAGAACAGGAGTTTGACACCACACATGAGTATATTGATATACCCGATGAGATAGTTGAATTCTACAAAATGTACCGCCCGTCCCCGCTTGTAAGAGCCTATAACCTTGAAAAAGCCCTTAATACGCCTGCAAAAATATATTATAAATTCGAGGGCAACAACACCTCCGGCAGCCATAAACTGAATTCTGCAGTTGCCCAGGTGTATTATGCCAAAAAACAGGGTATCACCAAGCTTACCACCGAGACCGGTGCGGGCCAGTGGGGAACGGCCCTTGCCATGGCGGCGAAATATTTTAACATGGATTTGACCGTATACATGGTTAAATCAAGCTACTATCAAAAACCCTACCGCAAGGCCGTCATGGAGACCTTTGGCGCTACAATTATCCCAAGTCCCAGCGATACGACAGAGGCCGGAAGGGCAATCCTTAAGCAGTTCCCAGATACAAACGGAAGCCTTGGCTGCGCAATATCCGAAGCGGTGGAAACCGCGTTTAAAACCGAAAACTGCCGTTATGTTTTAGGATCTGTTCTTGACCAGGTAATTCTTCATCAGTCTGTTATAGGCCTTGAGGCTAAGGCAGCTTTTGAAATGATTGATGAATACCCCGACATAATAATAGGCTGCGCCGGCGGCGGTTCAAATCTGGGCGGGCTTATCTCCCCCTTTATGAAAGATAAGCTCGAAGGCAAACATAATCCGTACTTTATAGCCGTTGAGCCTGCTTCTTGCCCGTCGCTTACCAGGGGTAAATACGCATATGATTTCTGCGATACCGGGAAGATGACACCTTTGGCCAAAATGTACACCTTAGGCTGCGACTTCCAGCCCTCCCCCAACCACGCAGGGGGCCTGCGCTATCACGGTATGGCCCCGATTATCAGCAAACTGTATCATGACGGCTATCTTGATGAAGCAAGGGCGGTTGAACAGACCAAGGTCTTTGAATCTGCAGTATTATTCTCCCAGGTCGAAACCATACTCCCTGCTCCGGAATCCGCCCATGCCGTTCATGTGGCTATTCAGGAGGCTATTAAATGCAGAGAGAGCGGGGAAAGCAAAACCATTCTTTTCGGCCTTACCGGAACAGGTTATTTCGATATGACCGCATATGCTAGCTTCCATGATGGCACTATGACCGATTATATCCCAACTGACGAGGATTTGGAGCGCGGATTTGCTAAATTACCCAAAGTATAATTTTTATTAAAAATGACTATAAAACACAATATCTTTTCAAGGCTAATTTTACGAAATTAGCCTTGATTTTTTTAAAAGGGGTATTTTTTGTTGACTTTTAGGTTTTTAGTGGTAGAATATAACTTGAAATGAAACATGTAGGGGGATACAAATGAAAAGGATTATTGCGTTAGTTTTGACTTTAGGTATATTCTTATCATTATCATTAATGGCAAACGCAGCCGGTATTTCTGCTGATGAACAGAAAATACTTGATGCATTAAAATCTGAAATCCAGCTTAAATCATCGACATATAAACTACCAGCTGAATACATAAACCAGGTCGAGAACTTTCTTAATGCTAATGATTTAAATTCCGATGAGGTCAATCAAATATTGGAAAAAATTAATGAGGTTAAGGACATTATAAAAGATGTAAACGCCAGAAAAATTTCCGATATCCCGTCAAGCGTTAAAAAAGAAATAATCTCTTTAGCGTCAGAAGCTGCCAATGTTGTTGACCTGAAACTGACCGTTAAATCCGGAAATCAGATTGTCATTACTGACAGCCAAAATGTTGTTGTATTCGAAGCCAATGTAAATACCAGCACTCCAATCAAACAGACCGACACCCAGATGATGGGCTTTGTGATTGTGTCTTTGATGATTGTTGGTCTTGCTGGATTGGTAGTTTTCAAGAGCATAAGGCTCAGAAATGACCGTGTTTAATATGTTGAATATCAAAAAATCCAAATTTTCGAAAAAATTAATGGCTTTCCTTGGAATGCCATTAATTTTTTCAGTTATAGCCTATGTTTTGGTATATTTTTTTGCCCAACCGCTAATTTCACCTTTACTGGCAGTCACAAACCTTGCTTTCAGCAGCAATGCTGGTCGCGAGGTTTACTCAGGCAAGGTCTTTGAACTTGTTGACATTAAAGAGCCGGTTGATGAAACCATTCCGGCAAGCTCAATCAGTTTCCCGAAATACGGAGACCAGTATGCAAGGGTTTGCATTGAAGGCACTAAAGTCGATACACCTGTGTTTTTTGGTGATAGCAAGGAATTGCTGAAAAAGGGTGCTGCACAGTATATTGGAAGTAAATTGCCGGGTTTTGGCGGGACCATAATTATCGGCGCACATAAAACCACCCATTTCAAGGACCTTGAAAGCGTTAAGATTGGCGACGCTGTTACCATTGTCACTAGCTATGGTGTGTACAAATATACCGTAAATGATTTGAAAGTTGTTGACCCCAAAGATACCACTGCCTACGATTTGGGCGCAGACCATGAGAATTTAATACTTTACACCTGCTATCCATTTAACATGATGGGTTTTTCAAAAAAGCGCTATTTTGTTTATGCCGAATACACTTCAGGCCCGGTGGTTGATGTTTCAAAATAATTTCGAGAGGTTTATTTAATGGGTAAAAAATTGCGGGTAAAAGATACACGTGTTAAAGCAATAAATACCTTGTCTGCTTTTTTAATTTCGCTGCTTTTTTTTATTTCAACATCAATAATCATTTTAAGCTACACCGTTTTAAGCCCGCGACATATTATTATAGTGTTGGGCAAGCGGGATTTTTACAAAAACTCATACTACGAACTTTGTGAACAACTTGAATTAATTGCTGAACCTGCGGGTATAGACCCAGATGTGCTAATTCAAACTACAGATTCCGATAAACTAAAGAAAGATATAGATAATTATATTGCCGCTTCGTTTAAACAAAGCGTATTCAGCCTTGATACAGACAGAATTGAAGCTGAATATTTCAATGCTTTAAGTGCCTATGCAAAAAATCAGGGATACACTGTTGATGGCGAGCTTGCCGAGAATTTGCGTAATATTGCAAATGCCGTTGCCGAGAAATATTTACAGCATGTCCGCTTGCCGCTAATAGACATTGTAGGTGCCTTATCTGCCAGTTTTAAAAAATATCTGGCAGTGGTATTGATTTTTTCCCTTGTTTTAATTTTTACGCTAACATGCTGTGTGTTTATTATAAATCACTGGAGGCACCGCGCTATGCGCGTGTTTATCCAGTCGATAATATCCTCAGGCATTATGTTATCCGCATTGCCGGCATTTGTACTGATACTTGGAAAATATAAGCATATCAACATCCTAAGCGGAGGCTTATATTTATTTGTTCTGGGGTATATCGAGTCTATTCTTAAATTGTTTATTTGTAGTGGAATTCTGGCATTGCTCTTAGGTGTTTTGCTAATGCTGACCGCTTATAGGAAAATGTATCGTAGAGCCCTATCACATTAAAAACTTAGTTTCCGGAATATATCGTGTAATATAAGAAAAAATATATTTTGAAGGTATTAATTGTTGCGTTTTTTGGCTACTCATGGTAAAATTACTTTTGGCATACTGTTCGCGCTCGCGGAGAACCCGTGGGGCGTTTTTTGTATTATCAAGGGGGAAATGCAATGCTTGATATGAATGTCTTAAATAATTTAGCCGAACTTAGCAAATTGAGCTTTACCGAAGAGGAGTTAAAAAAGCTTTCGCGCGAATTGGGCGAGATAATGGAATTTGTCAGTGTCATTAACAATTTTAACGAGCAACCAGGCAATATTCAAAAAAACGCCGTAGTGTATAGCCAATTAAGGGCAGATATTGCCATGGAATCCTTGCCGCGCGAACAACTTCTTGAAAACGCCAAAGAGCACAGCGATACCTATTTCAAAGTTCCGAAGGTGGTTTAATTTTATGGAATTCAATAATTACACAATAAAAGAATTGTCATCCCTTTTGAGGAACAAAGAGATTTCCGCGGTGGAACTCACCGAAATGTACTTAAAGCGGATAAAGGCAAAAGATGTTCAAATCAATAGTTTTATAACCGTATGCGAAGATACTGCCAGGGAAATGGCCCGAAAGGCGCAACAGGCAATTGACCGGGGCGAAGTTGGCCAGCTTGCCGGAATACCGGTTAGTGTTAAGGATAATATCTGTACGACACAAATTCCCACGACCTGCGCCTCTAAAATGCTTGAGAATTTTGTATCACCCTTTGATGCCACAGCGGTGGACAGGCTTAAAAATAATTATGCAGTAATGCTTGGCAAAACTAATATGGACGAGTTTGCGATTGGCTGCACCTCGCAGAGGTCTGTTTTTGGCGGTGTTAAAAATCCACACAGCACGGATTTTTCGCCCGGCGGTTCCTCCGGAGGTGCCGCTGCCGGGGTTGCTGCCGGATTTTGCGCCGCCGCTCTCGGATCGGATACCGGCGGCTCGGTCCGCCAGCCTGCCGCATTATGCGGTGTGACAGGCCTTCGTCCAACCTATGGTACGGTTTCAAGATATGGCCTTGTAGCCTTTGCGTCCTCTTTTGACCAAATCGGCCCCATTGCCAGGTCCGCCGAGGATTGTGGAATTCTTTTGTCTGCCATTGCAGGAAAGGATTTTTATGACAACACAACCGTTGAATTGGCTAATACTGAGTATAACAGCAAGATAGGCTCCTCCATTAAAGGGCTGACTATTGGAGTTCCTGCCGAGTTTTTCGGGGAGGAAATTGATGATGAGGTAAAAACTATTGTTATGAATGCTGCCAAGCAGTATGAGAGCATGGGTTGTACTTTGAAAGAAGTGTCGCTCCCAAGCTTTAAATATGCCCTTTCTGCATATTATCTTATCTCATCTGCCGAGGCCTCAAGCAACATGGGTAGATACGACGGGATAAAATTTGGATACCGTTCACTGAATGGTGACACGTATGATGAGTTAATTAAAAATACCCGTACTGAGGCTTTTGGTGACGAGGTAAAACGCAGGATAATGCTCGGCAACTATGTGCTGTCTAAGGAAAACTATAATGCCTTATTTGTAAAATCACAGCAGGTACGAGCAAAAATTAAAGAGGATTTTAAAAATATATTTGATACATGCGATTGTATTATCACGCCGACTACGCCGCATTCGGCCTATAAAATTGGGGAGCTTGAAAGCACACCAGTAAAGATGTATTCTGCCAATATTTGCACCGTTCCGGTTAGTGTTGCCGGGCTGCCCGCAATTAATACACCCTGCGGATATGACAAAAATGGTATGCCTGTGGGCATGAGCATAGTGGGCAGGGCCTTTGATGAATCCACAATTATTATGTTGGCCGATGCGTTTGAGCGCAGTTTTGTTAGGAGGGAACCGGCCATATGAAATACAGGACTGTAATAGGGCTTGAGATACACGCAGAATTGCTTACAAAGTCGAAGGCATTTTGCACATGCAGCGCAGAGTTTGGTGGCGGGGAAAACACAAAGGTTTGCCCCGGATGTGCTGGTTTTCCCGGAACGTTACCAATATTTAACCAGGGTGCTGTAACGTTGGCAGTAAAGGCAGGCCTTGCGTTAAACTGCCAGATAAACAAATACAGTGTTTTTGACCGAAAAAACTATTTTTATCCCGACCTGCCTTCAGCATATCAGATTTCCCAGTACGAATATCCTATCTGCACAAACGGTTATATAGATATCGGCGGAAAAAGAATCAGAATAAACCGCATTCATATAGAAGAAGACGCGGGAAAACTGGTACATGACGACCTTGAAGGCGTCTCGCTTGCCGACTATAACCGTTCAGGCGTACCGCTGATAGAAATTGTAACCGAGCCGGATATTTCTTCTGCCGAAGAGGCAAGGGAGTTTGTCGAACAGGTGGCCCAGCGCCTGAAATACGCTGGCGTGTGCGACGCAAAAATGGAGGAAGGCTCGCTGCGTTGCGATGTCAACATATCTATCATGCCGTATGACGCCACCGAATTCGGCACCCGAACAGAGATTAAGAATTTAAACTCCTTTAAATCAATTGTCCGCGCGATTGAATATGAATACCAACGCCAGTGCGATCTACTGGAAAGCGGTAAAAAAGTTATCCGGCAGACCCTTCATTTCAACGAAAACCACGGAACTACCAAGCCGCTACGCTCTAAAGAAGAGGCGCATGATTACAGGTATTTCCCCGATGCCGACATTCCCGCAGTGTTGCTGACGGATGAGGATATTGAAAAAATAAAGGCTACAATGCCTGAATTGCCCGATTCAAGAATCAAAAGGTACACAGAGGAATATTCACTTCCTTTTGCCGACGCAAAGCTGCTGGTAAGTGAAAAGGCATTGTCTGATTTTTATGACGAAGCTGTAAAAGTGTATCCGGCATATAAGCAGGTTTCCAACATGGTTCTGGTGGAACTGCTTCGCCGTTTGAATGATACTGGTGCAAGCATAGATGAATTAAAATTCACCCCGGCTCAGCTTGCTGAATTGGTTAAACTCAGCGACGAGGGAACAGTCAGCAAAAATGCCGCTAAGGACATTCTGCTTATCATGTTCGAGCAGGGCGGCCACCCGCTGGATATAGCCGAGAAGAACGGGTTTATTATTAAAGATGATATTGAACTAATCGAAAAAACGGCTGACGAGATTTTGGCCGAGAATCCCAAGGCAGTTGCGGAATATAAAGAGGGAAGCCAAAAGGTCTTTGGCTTTCTTATGGGACAGATGTTCAAAAAAATCGGCAAGTCTGCCAGCCCGCAGACTGTTAAGGAAATACTAAATAAGAAACTTAGCAACCTGTAAACCTTAAATTTAATTGAAAGGTTGATCATAGCAATGCACACTCTTGACGGAACAGAACTTATAAAGCAATTCGACATTGAACATTTAAAAACCAATGTAGGCAGGGTAGTAACCATTAATGCCTGTGTTCACAAAATTAAGGAAATGGGCGCGTTTGCATTCGTAATGCTAAGGACCGGAAGATATGTGGTCCAGTCGGTTTATACAAATGAAGGCTGCAAAGCCCCTCTTTCCGATATAAAGGAAGGATATTATATCACAGCCACCGGGAAAGTCAGGGAAGAGCCAAGGGCAATCTATGGTTATGAAATTGAACTGAATGATTTTACTGTATTGTCAGTACCCGCCGAAGATTATCCGCTGCATGTCTCTGCAAGGAAACTCGGTTGCTCTATAGAAGCAAACCTCAAATACCGTTCGGTAGCCTTAAGAAACCCGCATGAACGCGCAGCCTTTAAGATTGCCGAGGGCGTTTGCGAGGGCTTCCGGCGGTTTTTGCTACAAAATGGGTTTACTGAAATCCATACTCCCAAAATCGTATCGGCCGGTGCGGAGGGCGGCGCGAATATTTTTAAACTGAAATACTTTGGGAAAGACGCATTTTTAGCCCAGAGCCCACAGTTTTACAAGCAAACCTGTGTGGCGATTTTTGACCGTGTGTTTGAAATAGGGCCTGTTTACCGTGCCGAGAAGCATAACTCCACGCGCCATTTAAATGAGTATATCGGGCTTGATTTTGAGATGGGATATATAAAAGACATGTACGACGTCATGAACATAGAAACTGCCATGCTCAAATATGTGCTCGAATATATTAAAGCTCACTATCAGAACGAAATAGAGATTACCGGCGCAAAAATACCCGAAATTGATAAAATCCCAACCATCACCTTTTTGGAGGCCATTAATATAGTCGGCGGATCGAAAAGCAAACACGACCTTGAACCGGCAGACGAAGTGAAAATATGCGAGCAAATTTATAAAGAGTACGGTTCAGAGTTCGTGTTTATTACCCATTTCCCGTCAGCCAAGCGTCCATTTTATGCTATGGACAACCCAGATGACCCCCGCCTAGCCGAGAGTTTCGACCTACTTTTCAGAGGGCTGGAGATTACAACCGGCGGCCAAAGAATCCACGACTACCAGCAGCAGGTCGAAAAGATGAAACGCATGAACCTTAATCCCGATGATTTTGCAAGTTATCTTGATATTCACAAATACGGCATGCCGCCGCATGGAGGGCTTGGTATAGGCCTTGAGCGTCTTGTTATGAAGCTTTTAAATCTTCCCAATATCCGCCAGGCAAGCCTGTTCCCGAGGGATATTAACCATCTGGATCCGTAATCCGAAAGGGAAATTACAATTTGCTAAAAAAAAGAGGTGGATTGTCTCCACCTCTTTTTTTGGTAAAAACCCCTCATTAGCGGGGTATTATATATCTGCGCAATGAAATGTTGCGAAATTTTGCGTAAACAAGTAAGCGGAGTGGTCAAACCACTCCGCTATTAATATATTAATTCTGATTCATAATGATTCTTCGAATTGCTACAATGTCTGCGACTGTAATATTGCCGTTTTCATCCTCGTCAGCATTAGCGGCCAAAAGGTTGTTGCCAGTAAGCAGGATATTGCCCATTATATGGTTGCGTACTGCAATTATGTCTGCAACCGTTACCCTGTTGTCGCCATCAGCGTCGCCGATAATATACTCAGGCTCAGGCTCAGTCTCGCTTGTAAAAATCCAGCCGGGGTTGCCCATAGAAATGTTGTCGCAGGTAATACCGTCTCCTGCGTCTCCCATGTACAGTTTTATCTGCTTCGCGCCTTCCGGAACCGGTATATCGATAACGTAGAATTCGTTAAGCCTGAATACGGGTGTTCTTAAATATTCGACATTGTCAAAGTAGATAATAAGATTGCCGGACGCCTTATGGCCGTCGTTAGCGTTGAGTTTTGCGACATCGTCTATTCCCACTACGCCTACAAAGCGTTTGGCGCCTTCGGGAATGTTATATACAAAGTAGCCGACTGCGTTTGTGGAGATACCCCTCTCGTACTGCTTGCCGCCAAGTGAAATATTTCCAGCCTCGGAGCCGCTCTTTGTATTTTTGTCTTTGCTGGGCGGGTCTCCAGCCCATCCTGTTGTAGCTTCTACCCAGTTTGCATCGGTAAGCTGCACTTCTGGGTCTACAGCCTTACCGTTTACGAATACATATGCTTGGGTGTAAACCCTTTCACCGCCGTCTTTTGGAATTCCTACTACCTTTAGCAGGCATGTAGTCTCTACATTAAATGGGCCGGTATATTTGGTCGAATTTTCGGTGGGTTGCTTGCCATCTAAAGTATAGTATATATCGCAGTCAAAGTTATACTTTAACTCAACGGTAGTTTCGCCCACTCCGATAGCAGCATTAATTTCGACTTTGTTGCCGCCGATTAAATTGAAGTTACTGGAGATTTCTGCACCTTGGCCGTCGCCTTCGGAAATAGCAGCCCTAAGTTTGGTGGTTTGGCTAAGCTGTATAGGCTCGGAGTAAACCTTTGCAGTATTGCTTGTTAGCGGGTCGCTACCATCGGTTGTGTATTTAACCACAGCTTCAGGATCTGCAGTTGTAATTTCAAGTTTGTCACCGAAGTAAATTTCTCCGCCAAAGCGGTTAAATTCGATCTTGGAGAAACGTGCGGCAAAACCGCGGTATTGCGGAACCTGAATTTCCAAAGTATCCTCTTTGGTAACTTCGCCGGTAATCATTTCTTTCGAACCGTCGGCCTTGTCGACCCAAAGTTCCATGTTATAAGTTCCGTCGCCAAGGAAATCGCCAAGTTCAATGTTTACAGTAGTATTAGATGTATGCGAAATACCGCCCAGGAACCAGTTACCTTTGTGTTCCTTGGCATATACCGCCATCTTGTCAATTTCGCTTTCTTCAAGCACCACAGTCCTGTCCCAAACGGTGGGAATGCTCTTAATAAATTCAACAGCCTCGTTTTGCAGGATTATTGAGGGAGGGGTAGCAATAACATTAAGAGGCGAATCGATAAGTATCAATGAAGCAATCTGCATAGCATTGTTGCAGGCGGGAGTATAATCGCCATGCCCTGCTAGATACCTTGTAAACAACTGTCTTGTAAGGAAACGTGTTTGCATCTCGTAGTTTGTATTGGCAGCGTTTCCGATATTCTCAAGACCGCGGATAGCTTCTCTTGTAAGCTCGTTCGGGTAGGTTACAGATAAACCGGTGGGTTTGTTAACACCGTGGTAATTCATTACCATTTTATTCTCAGCTGCAAGTTTAAGTATGTCGATTTGAAGCTGCAGTGCAGAAATATTATCTTCTCCCGGCCAGAAATCAACCTTACCACCGTGCATGCCGGTTTGTTTAAGGAACTCAATAAAGTTTTGAGCAGCAGCATAATCTTTAACAAGATAGCCCTTGCCCACAGGAGTTACGTTTGCCCACAAAAGGGGTTTTACGTTAACCTGCTTACCGACATTTCCGAGATGTGTAAGTGAAGGGATATAACTTTTGGTTTCGGGATCTATCCAGCCTTGCTGTGTATAACCGTCGTCAATTATATGGTACTCAAATCCGAGTTTTGCGGCGCCAATGATAGCTTCTTCCTGATATTTTGGGTCAGTACAACTCGGATTGCCGTAGTCCGAAAGCCAGGTCCAGGTGGAGCGGCCGGGGACAATCCAGGAGGTATCGGCATAAAGCTCGCTGTCGGGTGCTTCATTTACATGGTAGACATTATAGTTGTTTACAAGCTCGTTCAAGTCATCGGCAAGATTAATAAGCCTCCAGCCGGTTTCAATATCGCCGGTGACATTGAATGCAACGGTAGCATCCCAGGTAATGCCGATTTTATAAACGCGATTGCCCATTGCCAGCAGGTTTGTCCCGACATACTTTCCGGTAAGCCCCGCTTCGAGCAGAGCGATATAGCCTTTGTTATCCGACAGAACTGCCGTAAGGGGAGCATTAAATTTATCGCTCGACGAAGCCGCAGGGTTGTAAGACTCTATAACCGGCTCGTAATCCTTGTTGTTTACGCCTGCCCATACCCTTTCAACCGATTGGGGAAGTGCAAATTCGGTATACTCATCCCTAACAGTCCTAGTGCCGCTGCCTGGGAAGCGGTATCGGAAGGCAACACCGTCGTTGTAGGCCCTTACATCAATAAAGAACTCGGTGCTACCTTGATTTAATGTAAATGTTGCATGTACACCGTTGTCAACAAGGGTGCTCTGATTGCCCATGTGGCTGTATGTACGGTTTGTCATATAGGCGTCTGCTTTGGTTATCTGTGCGCCCTGGCCGTATGACACCCCGTCTATTACTACACCGAGCTTTGACTCACGGATAATGGGTGATTCAGTGTCGTAATCTTTTTTGAAAACCTGGTAATAAAGGCTGTTATTTTTGGTATACAGCTTGAATATGACATTTTTATCCAAACTGATTACATTATAGCCATCTGCGACACTGACCAGATGTTCCTCTTTGTTAAAATCATCGTCCGCACCAAGCACGGGATTAAGGCTGGTAATGCCCAATGCTGTAATGCAGACTGCAAAGGAAAGCATTACAGAAATCATTCGTTTTAGATGATTTCTCACAAAGTTCACTCCTTTTAAAAAATTTATATGCCTGTACAAAAGTACAAACATTTGCTACTTTAAGTATACCAATCGGCTAATTATATATCAATTAAATAAATTTGTCAGCAGAAAAGTGGTAATATTTGTACAAAAAAAGTGTACGAAATTGATGATATAAAATATAAAAAAATTTGACAAAAAGAATGCTTTTATTCACAAATAGATATTGCTGTAAAAAACAATTAATTATATAATGAGTTTATGAAAGGATGAAGAAAATGAGCGATATATTTGACCCTATTAAAAAACACCGTCAGTGGGGTGGCAAAATTGAGGTTATATCCCGCGTGGAGCTTAATAACAGTAAGGATTTGTCGATAGCGTATACACCCGGCGTGGCACAACCCTGCCTTGAGATACAAAAGGATTACAATCAGTCCTTTGAACTGACACGTAGGCACAACTTAGTAGCAGTGGTAACAGACGGAACAGCCGTATTGGGGCTGGGTGACATCGGCCCCGCGGCCGCCATGCCTGTAATGGAGGGTAAGTGCGCCCTGTTCAAAGCTTTTGCCGGAATAGACGCTTTCCCGATATGCATAGACAGCAAGGATGTTGATACCATAGTAAATACCGTGGCGCTAATCTCCAAATCCTTTGGCGGGATAAATCTCGAGGATATTTCGGCACCCCGCTGTTTTGAAATCGAAGAGAAATTAAAAGCCAGATGCGATATACCCATCTTCCACGACGACCAGCATGGAACTGCTGTAATTGCATGCGCTGCGCTGATTAATGCCTGCAGGGTTACGGGCAAGAGTTTGAAGGATTTGCGAATAGTAATTAACGGGGCGGGAGCCGCCGGCATTGCAATTGCCAAACTGTTGCTAAGGCTTGGTGTTGACGACATTGTTATGTGTGACAGAACCGGAATTCTTAACGGGCACAATGAAAAATTGGACCATGTAAAGCGCCAAATAGCCGGTATTACAAACAAAAACAAGGTTCAGGGAACCCTGTCGGATGCTTTAAATGGCGCCGATGTATTTGTCGGAGTTTCTGCCGCAAACGTTTTAACACCTGAAATGGTCAAATCAATGAATGATAATCCTATTGTATTTGCTTTGGCTAACCCAATACCCGAAATTGACCCGCAACTTGCGAAAAGCGCGGGTGCGGCGGTAGTTGGTACCGGTAGGTCTGATTATCCCAACCAGATTAACAATGTGCTGGCCTTCCCGGGAATATTCAAAGGCGCTTTGGCGGTGAGGGCACGCGATATAACCGAGGGGATGAAACTGGCTGCGGCAAGGGCACTGGCCGATTTTGTAGCTCCCGAAAAGCTTTCGGCCGACTATATCCTGCCAAAACCATTTGAGCCCGGCGTGGCCGAATGTGTGGCCAGGGCTGTTTCCGAATGTGCGATTAAAGAAGGAATTGCGGGCATAAAGCTGGAATAAAGCATTTAAAAATTACATATAAAATAGTGGACAGGTTACCCACAAAATAATAGAGGTCTAAAAATATTCAAAGGGTGATTAATTTGTGCGACGACAGGGATATTAAAATCGCGGGCAGTCAGCCGTCCAATACTGATCGGAACAAATTAGAGACCTCTTATGCCACCGAAGAGTTCAACCGTGAAAAGCAAAAGGGAAATATTGAAAAGGCAAGGCGCCTTGGAGTTCTGGTTGCCGAGCATTTGAGTGCCCAAGGTCGTTCCATACTTTTTGATATTATCGGTGAAGACAAAAGGGATTATATTACCCAGTGCCACCAGCTTGTTACCTTTGCTGTATCTGTGAGTTTCGGGCGCTTTTGTTCAAGCTCGGTGGTATCCAAAACCGCTTATAATAGTTTTAGTGATACACTAAAACGGATTGCTCCTGAAATGTATACAAGTTCTAAAGACATGGGGGCATGGTCCTTTTACTTTCTGGCATACCGCCGCGCCGGCGATGTTGAGAGACGAATTGGACAAACCTTTGCCATGCTGTGTTCCCACGACGGGGATCCGGTATTTCAGGAAATTGGAGAGGCATTATACTGCCGCGTTATGTCCTTGGTGGAAAATCTGGTAAATGAGATTGGTTTTAATTAACTTTACATAAAACAAGGCGTTTGCTTGCCGGAAGGCGTGAGGCTATGATTTTAAAAAACGCTGAGGTATTCTTGTGCGGCAGCTTTTGGCAGATAGATGTTAGAATTAATGGCGGGCTGATCCAGGAAATAGGGTATGATCTTTGCGGCGATGAGATCTGCGATTTAACCGGTAAACTGCTGCTTCCTGGTTTTATAGACATTCATACACACGGCTGCTGCGGATATGATTTTTCCGAATGCACACTTGACGAAATAAATGAGATGGCCAAATTCTATGCCCGTAACGGTGTCACCTCAATTATTGCAACCACTATGACAATGGCTGATGATAAACTAATATCTGCCCTGTCGACATTAAACAAAGCCATTACAGAGGGTACGGAAGGCAGCAGTCTGATTGGCATTAATTTAGAGGGGCCCTATATTTCGCGTGATAAAAGCGGTGCGCATGATGTTAAATTTTTATCCGGGATTTCGCAAAAGCATTTTAATAGTTTACATAAAGCAGCAGGCGAAAATCTAAAGATCGTAACTGTCGACCCCTGTCTTGAAAATGTCATTGGTTTTATACAAGAATACAGAAACAGTATGACTATTGCTTTGGGGCACACCAACTGTACCTATAACCAAGCTGTTAATGCAGTGAATGCAGGAGCTTCTCATATTACACACCTGTTTAATGCAATGCGCCAGCCCCACCACAGGGAGCCAGCGTTGCTTGGCGTTCTCGTGGACCGTGATGTCACTGCCGAGCTGATTTGCGACGGAATACACATTCATGAATCAATTATTAGAATGATGTTCAAACTTTGCCCTTCAAAAATCGTACTTGTATCTGATTCAATCAGCGCGTGTGGAAGTATAAAGTCCCAAAACAAATTGGGCGGACAAAAGGTGATTAAAGAAGGCAATACAGCATTGCTTGAAAACGGAAGCATTGCAGGGTCAGTTATTACATTGAATCAGGCGGTAAAAAAGGCCGTTAAGTTTGGCGTGGAAAAAGAGAAGGCAATTTTAAGTGCTACGCTTAATCCGGCAAGGGTTATAAACATGGATAATATCATTGGCAGCATAGAGGTCGGAAAGCGTGCAGACTTATTGGTAACAGACAAGGAGCTTAATATTCAAAAGGTTTTTATAAAGGGAAAAATAATGGTTTAATTTAACTGCGGTATTGAAATAAACAAATGAGGATAATATAATAAAAACTAATAAATTAATAAAAAGGTGAAGCACTATGCAAAAGATTACCAAAGATATGCTTATCGGCGATGTTCTTGATATGGATATGGAAACCGCTAAATATTTTCTTGAAATAGGAATGCACTGCCTTGGTTGCCCCGCGTCAAGGGGAGAAACAATTGAAGAAGCATGCATGGTTCACAATGTTGATTGTGACCAGCTGGTTGAAAAATTAAACAAGCACTTTGCCGAAAAGAATTAGACAGATTTATGGTGAAACTTAGTAAAAGGCTGTCCCTTGTTGCGGAATTTGTGCCGTACGGTTCCAAGGTCGCTGATGTCGGCACTGACCACGGGCTGCTTGCAATTGCGCTGTCACAGTCAAAGCATGCAAAGGTTGTTGCGTGCGACATAAATAAAGGGCCGCTTGAGACTGCCGCCGAGAATATTAACCGCTATGGCGCTCAGAATATAGAACTTCGGCTCGGTAACGGCCTTGACTGCGTACGGCCAAAAGAGGTGGATGTAATTGTAATTGCTGGAATGGGAGGCGAGACCATAGCCCAAATAATCCAACGGGCAGAGTGGGTGAAATCCCATGAAATTTCGCTTATCCTTCAGCCCATGAGTTCGGCGAACAAGCTGCGCAGATTTTTATATACAAACGGTTTTGATATATTCAAGGAAAAGGCAGTATATGATAATAAAAGGCTTTATTCAGTTATGCAGGTGGGCTACACCGGAGAAATCCGCTCGGTAAGCCCGCTTTATTTCTATATTGGCGCCATGGGAAATAATGGTGGCATATGGGAACGGGAGTATATTAAAACCAAAACAAAGCAGCTAAAAAAGCGAGCGAAGGCACTTGAAACTGTTGAACGAAAGCGCTCGGAATATCTTGAATTACTGGATATTATTGAACAGCTTGAAGAAATTCAAATGAAGGATGATTAATTTGCCTTTAGATGGTGCTTTTCTCTTTCTACTTAAAAATGAACTTAACGAATCTGCGGTCGGCTGTCGCGTGGAAAAAATATACCAGCCCTCAAAAGAGGAGTTAGTATTTGTTCTGCGCTCGCGTAATTCTACAGGCAAGCTGTTAATTTCTGCAAAGGCTTCTTCCGCAAGGGTGCATTTTACAAAATATGCCCCCGAAAACCCCGCCACGCCGCCAATGTTTTGTATGCTGCTTAGAAAATACTTAACTGGCGCCAAAATCACAGGATTTGCCCAGCCGGGGCTTGAAAGGGTGCTGGAAATTCAGTTCGAGTCGGTCAACGAAATGGGGGATATAATATACCCCAAAATCGTGGCAGAGCTAATCGGCAGCCGCCCAAATATTATTTTTGTGGCTGAGGACGGCAGGATTCAAGATGCTGTTCGCCGGTCCGACATGGAAAAAGAAAGCCGCCTAATCCAACCCGGAGCCACATACCAGCTGCCTGAGCCGCAGAACAAGCTGAATATTTTAAATGAAGATATAGAGAAAATAACTTCAAAAATAAAAAGCCTTGGCGATATAGAGCTGTCTAAGGCAATCCTCAGTGTGGCTGACGGCCTTTCACCCCTTATCTGCAGGGAGATCACGCATTTTGTCGGCAGGGGGCAGGAGCTTTACGCTGGACAGTTGGACGATGACCTATTAAACCGCCTAAATGTAAGGCTTAAAATTCTGGCTGAGGAGATAGCTGGAAAAGGGATCCCGACCCTAATACTTAATGCCGATGCCCGTCCGATGGATTTTACCTATATTTCGATAACTCAATACGGAACCGCAGCGGCAACCAGGCAGATGGAAACCTATTCGGAACTTCTGGATGAGTTTTATGCCGAACGCGAACATATTGATAGGATAAGAAAACACTCATCTGACCTGCTGAAACTGTTGACCAACCTAATACAAAGGGTAAACCGAAAGATAAATGCTCAGAAAGCGGATTTGGCAAGATGCAAAGACCGGGAGAAATGCAGAATTTACGGCGAGCTTATTAACGCAAATCTCTATAATATACAAAAAGGCCAGCCCTCTGTCCAGGTGCAGAATTATTATGATCCTGGCCTTGAAACAATCAGAATCCCGCTGGATACAAAGCTGTCGCCCGCCCAAAATGCCCAAAAGTATTTTAAGGAATACCGAAAACTTGCTACAGCCGAACATACGCTTAAAAACATAATAAAAGAAAGTGAGCAGGAGCTTGAATACCTCGAATCGGTGTTTGATGCGCTGACAAGGGCGGATACAGTAGCAGAACTTGCTGCAATAGAAGAGGAATTGGTTTCAAGCGGATATATCAAAACCAGAAAGAAAAACAACCAAAAGGTAAAAAGCCTGCCATATAAAAAATACCTATCCTCCGACGGGTTTACAATTCTAGTCGGGCGCAACAACAGGCAGAATGATGAACTAACCCTCAAAACCGCCCGCAAAGACGACATATGGCTGCATACCAAAAGCATACCCGGCTCGCACGTCATAATCCGCTGCGAGGGAAAGACCCCTCCCGATTCAACAATTAAAGAAGCAGCTATTTTGGCGGCCTATAATTCCAAAGCGCGGGATTCTTCTTCGGTACCGGTGGATTACACATTGGTCAAAAACGTTAAAAAGCCGCCTGGCGCAAAACCCGGCATGGTAATTTACGATTCGTATTCTACGGCATTTGTAAAGCCTGACAAATCAGTTGACGAAAGATTATCTGCAGATTAAAAATTTTAAGGGAGTGAAGTATTATGGATGCCAATGCAAAAAAGGTGCTGGATTTAAGGGTTAAAAGAACTATGGAAAATCTTGAAAAGAACAACATGAAACCCTATTTTGTCGAGAAAAGGTCCGATGTTGTGCCGCTTGTAAAACAGCTTTTAAAACCCGGTGAGACAGTTGCAGTAGGCGGTTCGGTGACTCTTGCGGAAACCGGCGTTTTGGACTTGCTGCGCAGCGGCGAATACAACTTCCTTGATAGATACAGGCCCGGCTTGACAAGGCCCGAGGTCGAGGAAATCTTTATAAAATCCTTCAGCGCCGACACATATATATCATCATCAAACGCAATAACCGAAAACGGTGAACTGTATAATGTCGACGGCAATTCCAACCGTGTGGCAGCCATACTTTATGGCCCCAAAAGTGTAATAATAGTCGCAGGCTGCAACAAAATAGTAAGGACATTGGATGACGCCGTTATGAGGGTAAAGCAGATAGCCGCCCCCGCAAACACATCAAGGTTGTCCTGCGAGACATATTGCAACAAAGCAGGGCAGTGTGTTGCGCTTGCGAGCAACACCAATGGGATTACAGCCGGCTGCGCCTCTGCCGACCGTATCTGCTGCAATTATGTAATTTCGGCAAAACAGCGCCAAAAAGACCGGATTAAGGTAATAATTATAGGCGAACCTGCAGGATACTAAAAAAGCGCCCGTTTTGGGCGCTTTTTACTTGCCTAAATTATGTTTTATTACTTTTAGCCTGGTAAATTCTTCGCGTTCCTTTTCCTCTAAAAATTCGGTGATGGCTTTTATCTGCGACTCAAAACGGGGAATGATTATATTTTTTAGCGCATTGGCCCGCTTTTGGGCCTTTTTAATGCCCTTGGCGAGACGGTATACGGTATTCTCTATTTCGGCAAGCTCAGCGGTCAACCTTTTTACCTCGTCGAACCTTTGGTATGCCTCATCAAGCAGGATGCTGGTTTTCTGGTATCCGAAATAGTTCTTTACTGGCTGGGATTTAAGGGTCACAGAGGGAATTTCAATACCCATAACGCTTTTGTAAGAAATGCTAACGCCGTTTTCTTCGGGTATGGATTTGGCGATTTCATCCACAATTCCAAGCCGGATGTTTGCGCTTTGCAACGCCTTATAAGCTTTGGAATAGGTAAGGTCTATGCGGTTTTGGATTTCCTCGGCAGTATTGATTAAGGCCATAATCTCCCGAATTAAAATATTGCGTTTTCTATCAAGCAATTCAAATCCGGTTTTGGCAAGCTCTAAAGATTTTTTAAGTTGAATAAGGCTGCCTTTGGTATATAAAACCTGTCCTGCCAGGGAAATCACCTCACTTTACTTAAAATTTAAACCTTATAGTATTTATCAAGCAGCGCGTCATCCACGCGGTCCAGTTCTTCGCGGGGCAGCACCGACAGAATCTCCCATCCAAGATTCAAGGTCTGCTCAATGGTGCGATTTTCGTTAAATCCTTGCGAGATAAACCTGTTTTCAAATAACCTTCCAAACTCAAGGTACTTTTTGTCTATGGCTGAGAGCTCATCTTCCCCGATGACCGTCGCAAGGGCTCGGACCTCCTGCACCTTGGCGTACGAAGCAAACAACTGGTTGGAAAGCTGTGCATGGTCTGCCCTAGTGTACCCCTCGCCAATGCCGTCCTTCATAAGGCGGGAAAGGCTCGGAAGTATACTTACGGGAGGATATATGCCAAGGCCGTCCAGTGTACGGTCTAGAACAATCTGTCCCTCGGTAATATATCCGGTAAGGTCTGGAACCGGGTGCGTTATGTCATCATTCGGCATGGTAAGTATGGGGATTTGGGTAACCGAACCGCTGCAGCCTTTAATCATGCCGGCCCGCTCGTATATAGAGGCCAGGTCCGAATAGAGGTATCCCGGATAGCCTTTGCGTCCCGGAATTTCGCCTTTGGAGGAGCTGAATTCCCGCAGAGCCTCTGCATACGAAGTCATATCAGTCATTACCACAAGAATATGCATACCTTTGTCAAAGGCCAGATATTCTGCGGCTGTAAGGGCACAGCGGGGGGTGATAATTCGTTCTATAATCGGGTCATTGGAAAGATTCAAAAACATGACAACCCTTGACAATACCCCGGAGCTTTCAAAGGAACGGCGGAAATATTCGGCCACATCCTTTTTAACGCCCATTGCCGCAAAAACCACGGCAAACCTTTCGTCCGACTCTTCTGAAATCTGGGCTTGTTTTACTATCTGCACCGCAAGTTCGTTATGTTTCATTCCGTAGCCCGAGAATATCGGCAGCTTCTGGCCCCTAATTAGGGTTATTAGTGCGTCTATTGAGGATATACCGGTGCTTATATAGTTTCTCGGGTATATACGTGCCACGGGATTTATGGGAGAGCCGTTAATATCCCTGGAACACTCGGCAAAAATATCGCCAAGCCCGTCAATCGGGCGGCCGACCCCATCGAATACCCTTCCCAAAATTTCTTCCGACAACGGAAGTCCCATGGGGCGCCCTGTAAGGACTGTGCGTGTGTTTTCAAGGGAAAGGCCGGGGGTGCCCTCAAAAACCTGTATTACCACCCGGTCGCCGTCTATCTGGACAATCCTTCCGGTTCTGATTTGGCCGTTTGTAAGGCGAAGCTCCACAATTTCCTCAAAACTCGCCCCGGTAACGCCGTCGAGAATAACCAGCGGCCCGGTGATTTCTTTTAGCCCGACATGCTCTATAATCATAGCCAATCATCCTTAAACTCACGATTTGCCCAATATTTCGTCTACTACATTATTAATATATTTAAAATATTCTTCCAACATATCTGTTCTGGAGTTTGGGACATCATATTTTATTTTGATAATCTTCTCATAAATACCCGATTCTGCAAGCCTTGAAATGGGTATATTGGATTCTATCAGCGCCTTTGCGCGGTCGAAAAGATGCAGTATTACCTTCATCATCAAAAACTGTTTTTTCAAAGGCACATAGGTGTCCTCGGCGTGGTAGGCGTTTTGCTGCAGGAAACCTATGCGGATTACCCTTGCAATATCTATTATCAGTTTCTGGTCGTCGGGCAGCACATCGGCACCTATCAATTTTACGATTTCCATTAGCGAGCTTTCTTCATGAAGTATTGAAATTATGCGCGCGCGACATTTCATGAATTCAGGGTCAACTTCCTGCTCGAAGTATGAGGCAAGTTCATTGTCATATTCGCTGTAGCTGGTCATCCAATTTATTGCGGGGTAATGGCGCGCATATGCCAAAGACTTGTCCAGCGCCCAAAATACGCGGGTAAACCTTTTTGTGTTTTGGGTTACCGGTTCGGAAAAGTCAGACCCTTGGGGAGATACCGCACCAATAATGGTTACCGAACCGTTGCTGCCGGACAATGTGTTAACCCGTCCTGCCCTTTCATAGAACTCGGCAAGGCGGGAGGGCAGATATGCCGGAAAGCCCTCTTCTGCAGGCATTTCCTCAAGCCTTCCTGATATTTCGCGCAAAGCTTCCGCCCATCGGGAGGTGGAGTCGGCCATCATGGCGACATTATACCCCATATCGCGGTAATATTCCGCTATGGTAATCCCAGTATAGATAGAAGCTTCCCTTGCGGCAACGGGCATGTTGGAGGTGTTTGCGATCAAAATTGTGCGGTCAGTCAATTTCCTTCCAGAGCGGGGGTCTATCAGCTCGCCAAACTCCTCCAAAACCTGGGTCATTTCGTTGCCGCGCTCCCCGCAGCCAACATAAACAATGATGTCAGCGTCGCACCATTTGGCAAGCTGGTGCTGTGTCATGGTCTTGCCGGTGCCAAATCCGCCGGGGATAGCCGCCGTACCGCCTTTTGCAATGGGGAAAAGTGTGTCAATTACACGCTGCCCCGTAATAAGCGGAATAGTATTGGGCAGGTGTTCTTTATATGGCCTGGGTTTCCGGATAGGCCAGTTTTGGCAAAGGGAAAGGGGAACCCTTTGCCCGCTTTCGGTCTCTATTTCGCATATTGTGTCGTTTATGCGGTATTGCCCATTTTTTGCAACAAAAACAACCCGACCGGAAATATCGGGAGGCACCAAAATCTTGTGCGTAATGCTTTCGCTTTCAGGACACTGCGCAATTATCTGACCGGGATGTACGCTGTTCCCTTCAGTCACAAGCATAACAACGTCCCAAAGCCTTTCCGTATCAAGTGAGGAGAGGGAAGAGCCCCTTGAAATAAACGCCCCGGTTTGTTGCTGAATGGTTTTTAAAGGGCGCGCTATGCCGTCAAATATATTTCCAATAAGGCCGGGCCCCAAAGCAATTGTTAAGGGTGCGCCTGTGGGTTCTACCGGTTCGCCAGGTTTAAGCCCGGTTGTTATTTCATAGACCTGAATAATGGTCCTATCTTCATTTATTTCAATAACCTCTCCGACCAACCTGTCGTTGCCGACATACACCATTTCCTGCATAAAAAAATCCTTTGTGTCTTTAACGGTAACGACAGGGCCGTTAATGCTGAAAATTACGTTATGCGGCATGGCATAACCTCCAAAAGTTTTTACGAAATAATAAGTTCACGGGTATTTGTGAATTGCTTGCATTCGGTTTTAATCCGGGTATCAAGCGTATTATCAATTATTTTGCTACCGTCCGCGGCCATCTTTATTCCGCCAAATTCTATGGTATTGTCAACCACGATCTCGCATTCGGGTAGAATGCTTTTTATTAAGTCCTCAAATTTTTTGTCTTCAGGCCGGATGTATACGGTGACCTTGCCGGAAAGCAGATTGTATGCTTGAAGGGCGGCCTTTTTTAAAAATTCTTCGTATTTCTCAGAACCCGCAAAATCCTTGACACGGCGTTCCACCAGATTAAATACTTCGCGCCATATCTCGTTACGGCGCTCTATTAGCAAATACTTATATTCCAAGACCTTTTCGGACACTTCCTGCCATATTTCGTTTCTTATTTGGGAGATGCTGTTCTGAATTAAATGATAGCTTTCATATAGCGCTTCGTTTTCAGCCTTTTCAAGCTCTGCCGAAATGTAATCCTTGGTTTCCTGCTGGATTTGTTGCCGCTTTCGCTCCGCTTCCTTCGTAATTGCAGAGACAAAATTATACAGTTTTTCTTGAACCGGCAAAATCTTCACCCCTTAAATCTTAACGCCAATTGCTTCACGCACATAGCGGATAATGGAATCCTTTCTGCGCCCTTCAACATGGCGGTCGGGTATTTCCACGATTAACGGAACCTTTCGGTTGAGTTTTATGTCGTTAATTATATCAGGGCAAAGCGGAACTAACTTTTCGGTTATAAGCACAATCCCGATATCATCGCTTTGCAAAACTTTGTTAAGGGCATTTGCAACTTCTTCTTTGCTGTGTACAATCACTCCGTCAATACCCGCAAGGCGAAGGCCGGTTGCGGTATCGTGATTATCACTAATCAGCATAAAACGCATAGTAATTCACCTTAATTACAGCTGTGGCAGGTTGGGTATTTTCATAAGTATCATAAACGCGATAATAAATCCGTAAATGGCAACCGCCTCGCCAAGAACGACGAAAATCATGGCTTTACCAAATGCCTGTGGGTCTTCCGATATTGCGCCGATAGCCGCCGGCGCACCGCCGGAAAGGGCAATACCCGCGCCGATTGCGGCAAGCCCTACGCTTAAAGCCGCACCGATAAAACCTAACGAGGTGGCAAGCCCGGCACCGCTATCAGTTCCGGCAGTGGCCTGAACGGCTTGAGCTGCCGTGTCGGTATCGCCGTTAGCGGCCAGTACCGTAAGCACCGAACAAACCGCCAAAGCCACAACCAAAGTTACCAAATGCCTTGCAATAGCCTTGCGGAAATTCCTGCTTTTTTTCATTGTTCTGACACATACAAATATCGAAACTGCTAAACAAAGTACCGGAAGTCCAAATGCCATAATTGTTGATAATGTAGTCATAATAAACACTTCCCCTTATGCATTTTTATTGTTTATTCTGCTTTTACGGCAACAGGTTTGTATAATACTCCGTCACCGTTGTAAAACCGGCTGAACATCTCATAAAATTCAAGCCTTAAAACCTGAATGCCCACAAGCAATCCTTCAAGTGCTATAACAAACACGTTGCCGAAAACAATCATCATAGCGGTACCAATTCCACCACCCATCATTTCGGCCAGGGCGAAGAATGCCATCATCATGCCAGAATGTATCAGCACAAAGGCGCCGACCCTCATAAAACTCAATGTGTTTGTAAGGTAGCTTAACAGTACTTCAAACATTTCAAAAAAGTTTTCTATAAAGAAGTCGGAAACGCTGTGTATTTGGATTTTGCGGTATTTTATTAAATCAGATATAGGATGTTTGAAGAAGATTAGAATAATTGGTAGTACAATTCCGGCAAATGCAATTTTACCGACCGGAAGCTCTAAACTCATAAAAGAACCGCCAACAACAAGAAGCAGGCTTAAATACAGTACCATCCCGGCAATACCGTTGTGGCCAAATATTGCGTTGGCAAGGTTTTTTTGCTTAATGCTTGATATAATGCTCAAAAGCATCGCCAAAATAATTAACACAACGCCAAGACCGATAGACACTACAACGATTCCGGTTGCCGACTCCATTATTTCCACCGGCTTGCCCTCGAGTCCCAAACTGTGGTACAAGGGGTCCAGCGCGTGTTCGAATCCGAACAGGCTGCCGAACACAAATCCGAAAACCGTGCTTGCAATACCACAGGGTATTAGTATTCTGCCAAGCTGCATTTTTTTGAATTTGTGCATAAACAACCCGACTAGCGCGAGTATTATGCCTTGCCCCACATCGGCAAACATAATTCCAAAAAGCAGGGTATATGTGATTGCCACAATGGCTGTGGGGTCAATCTCATGGTAGTTCGGCACCCCGTACATTTCAACGAAATACTCAAAATATTTAAAGAGTCCGCGGTTTTTAAGCTTGGTGGGCGGTGTCAGATGTTTTACCTGTTCGGGATTGTCGTAATCAAGCTCAATACCGTCAATTTGTTTCAGGGCGTTTTCAAACTGACTGTACTCACTTTCCGGAATCCAGCCCACCAGCATAAAATAGTTTTTATATTTGGTGGCATACTTTTTAATTTCATACTCGTCATTACGGCGGGCTATATAGGAGTATATCTGCATTATCGTTTCTTCATTCTCGGCAAAATAACTCTTAATATTTTCATCCAAAGCCTTTAAATCGGCCTCTGCCTTGCTTAATGCCTTTTTGCGGGAATTTATAACCTCTTCCGGTGTTCCAAAATCTTTAGGCAGCCGCGTGCGCTCAAAGAAAAGCAGGTTAAATATGCGGTCGACCTCATCAATTGCCGAGACTGGTGCGACATACATTCCCCAGTAGTAAGACTGGTCTTTGGAATAGGGGAAAAACAGCACATAGGGATTTTTGGTGTAGTTTTTGATGTTTTCGTAGCTTTCAACAGGAAGTTTTCCAAACCTGACTTTAACAAATTCCGAAGTCAGCAGTTTGTTAAGATCTATATTAAGGCTGTAGAAATGTTCCAACTGGGCAACCGCCTGCCGGTTTTCCTGAATCAACCCTTTAAGCTCGCTCTTTTGCTGCTCAAAATTGTCCAAATCCTTAATAAATTTATTCAGCTTTTCGTCCGCTTCCTTGTCGGCCATATGCTGGAAACCGACAATGCGCGGCTTTTTTTGTATTCTGTCCAAAAAATCACTGATTCTCTGGAGCCTTTCGGAAAATGGGTTTTCCTCGGCAAACAGGCTGAAGTCGGTAAAGTTGGTCATTACTTTTGAAGCGTGCTCGGGATGAAAACAGCCCGTATCCAGGCAGGCGCCCACAGCATCGTTAAGCTTGGAATAATCGCCTGTAATGCTTACCATCTTCATGCTTTGGACTGCCAACCTCAATCACCTGCCTTTCTTGTCAATACCAGCATTTTTTTTATTTCCTCCTGCGACAGCCTGTATCTGACTCCTTCTATTAAACTGGTGAGGTTTTCTTTTTCTATTTCTGTCAGGATGATAAAACATGCCATAACCACGGGAGGGTTGATGGAAATTTTAATCAGTCTTTCGGCCTGGTGCTGCAACACGTGGTTTTTGAACAATTCGGGATTCTCGAAACCGTAAAGCCTTATGAATTTTTTGTATTTGGAGCTGTTTAGAATTTTAAGTATCTCATCAGGGCTTTCAGCATTTACCATACGTTTCAGCATTTTTTCGGATAAAAGATACCTAATGCCTGTAACCAATTTGTTTATAGACGCGGGGTCAAGATTATAAAAACGCTTTGCGCGGTAGATTAGAAGAATATCGTTTAGTTCGACCTTTAGGGCAAAAAGAGATTTAAGCAGGGTTCTGGCTGCGGCCGGAAACTCGGTATTGATAATTTTAAAAGTGTCGCTGTAAAGTTTTCTGAACAGTGCAGCCTCAAATCGCGGAAAATCAAGGCTTTGAATGTCGTCCACCTGGTCTTTTAAAACTGTCTTGAATTTTGTATGTCTTATAAAGTCAAAAAACTCAGGAAATGTGTGGATTGAAGCTAATTTCATGAAATCTATGTGAGAAAAACTGTTTATGGCGTGCGAGGCGTCCAAAATATAGTCCTCCGGATGCCCGGCTGCCAAAAAGCGGGCGAATTTAAGCAATTCTTCAATTTCTGCCTGGGATACCACATACGAAAACAGGTGCTCGCCAACCGTCTTCTCGAACCTGCAAATGCGCAAAATTTCGTTTAACTGGTTTTTGTTTATCAGCTTTTCCAGATTCCCGCGGTGCAGCGATGTTTCCGATATGCCTTTTAATACCTTGGAATAGTGGGTGCGGTTTTTAAGGTAGGCAACAACTTCTGCCACTGTTTTTAATTTTATAAGTTCATCGTAATCACGAAGGCTAAGCCTGATGCCGTATTTTGCCCTTATAATCGGTATTATTGAATAAGCTGCTGCAGAGGACAGTTGCATATTAAAAACCCCGCAAATATTAGCTGATTATCTTTTTAAATATCTCGTCCGCCCATTTTTCAATATTTGATTCCGCCAGAGCTTCCAAGGTTAACCGCTTCTTTTGGTACTTATTATACTCGTTTTCAAGCATGCTGTCAGCCCAATTGCGCTCCTGCTCCCTAACCTTTTCAATGCGTTTATGCGCTTTTTGCAAATACCGTTGCTTTAATTCTTGTTTTTGCTTTTCAATATTCTCTTCGGCTTTTTTGCGGTCTTCCAGAGCCATTCTGGTAGTTTCCCGCGCCATTTCGTCTATATCCAGTATCTGCTTTATTACGCTTTCAAACTCCGAAGCAGAAGCGGGCATTTGTCTTCGCTTATCCATATTGCATCTCCTGCAAAAGTTGTAAATTTTAATATATGTTATCACTATTTTATGTAAAATCAAGGGCAATAATAGATAAATATTTCGGTAAATATTTTTAAGTTTAAGTTAATACTACAATAATTATTAACCGGAATAAATTTTGTGTTTTATCGGTGAAACCAATACAAAAACCAATACAAAGTTGACAAAATATTTATTAAAGGATATAATTTACTCGGGTTTGCCCCCGCCCGGTGGTTGCGGGGGTATTGATATTTTGTAAAATTTATTTTTTGCAAACCTGCAAAAGATAGGATGATTACTTAATGAAATGGACATCTTTAAACGAGCTGCGTGAAAAATACCTTTCCTTTTTTGAAAGCAAGGGACATTTAAGGCTCCCAAGTTTCTCTTTAATCCCAAAAGATGACAACTCGCTTCTGCTTATAAACTCTGGAATGGCCCCGATGAAAAAGTATTTCACGGGTGAGGCGACCCCGCCAAGGCGCAGGGTTACCACCTGCCAGAAATGTATCAGGACGCCCGATATCGACCTTGTGGGCAAAACCGCAAGGCATGGCACCTATTTCGAGATGCTTGGCAACTTTTCCTTTGGCGACTATTTCAAGAAGGAAGCCATTTCCTGGGCATGGGAGTTTTGTACCGAAGTATTACAAATGCCTAAAGAAAGGCTTTGGGTTTCCATTTACGAGAATGACGACGAGGCTTTTGAAATCTGGACAAAACATGTTGGTGTTGCCCCAGAAAGGGTAGTAAGGCTTGGAAAATCGGATAACTTCTGGGAGCACGGCCCCGGCCCCTGCGGCCCCTGTTCGGAGATTTACTTTGACCGCGGTGAACACCGCGGCTGCCGTAAGCCTGGCTGCGGCGTTGGTTGCGACTGCGACCGATTTGTGGAATTCTGGAACCTTGTGTTTACCCAGCTTGACTCGGACGGCAAGGGCACTTATACTCCTTTGAGCAACCCCAATATAGACACCGGTATGGGGCTTGAAAGGCTTGCATGCATTATGCAGGACGTGGACAACCTGTTTGAGGTTGATACGGTAAGAAATATTATGAATGAGCTTGGCAAAATTGCCGGCATTCAATACAAATCTGACCCCAAAACCGATGTGTCCATGAGGGTAATAACCGACCACATACGCTCGATTACATTTATGATAGCAGACGGCGTAATGCCCTCAAATGAGGGGCGCGGATATGTACTTCGCAGGCTTTTGCGAAGGGCTGCGCGCCACGGGCGTCTGCTTGGCATTAAACACGCATTTTTGAAAGATTTGTTTGAGACCGTCATAGAAGAAAACAAAACCGCATATCCTGAAATTGTTGAAAAGAAGGATTTTATCAAGAAGGTCATTTCTGTTGAGGAGGAAAACTTCGGACGTACAATCGACCAGGGGCTTCAGCTGCTTGAAGATCTTATGAATACCGGCAGCACCGTGCTGTCAGGCGAGGATGCCTTTAAACTCTATGACACATACGGCTTCCCGCTGGATCTTACCAAGGATATCCTGGCCGAAAAGGGTATGACGGTAGACGAGGATACCTTTAATAAACTGATGAAAGAGCAGCGCGAGCGGGCGCGAAAGGCTCGGAAAGATTCAGAGTCCAGCGCTTGGAAGAGCGAAAACGGCCCGATTGAAGGCGTTGAGCCGACAGAATTTGTAGGCTACAAACAGGATTCGTGCGACTGTGTTATAAAGGCCATAATAGTCGACGGTCAGCCTGTCTCAGAAATAAAAGCGGGCGAAAAAGGCATTATTGTGCTTGATAAAACTCCGTTTTATGCCGAAAGCGGAGGCCAGGTGGGGGATACAGGATTTATAAGCAATATCGGTGGAAAGGTGCGTATTGTTAATACCACCAAGAACGCCGATGAGGTATTCCTGCACGAGGCGGTGGCCGAAAGCGGCATATTGCGCGTAAACGAGCTCGCAACCGCCATGATTGATGTAGAAAGGCGCATGGCCATAAGGCGTAACCACACCGCTGCCCATCTTCTGCAGAATGCACTGCGCAGGGTTTTGGGAAACCATGTACAGCAGGCTGGCCAGCACGTGGACGAGACCCATGTCCGCTTTGATTTTACCCATTTTTCGGCGCTTACCGCCGAAGAGCTCAAACAAGTGGAAGCCGAAGTAAACAATACCATTCTTTCAGGCTATGAGGTCAAGTGTGAGGAAATGCCAATTGAAAGGGCGAAAGAATTGGGAGCCCTTGCCTTATTCGGCGAAAAGTACGGGGATACCGTACGGGTGGTCTCGGCAGGTGAATCTATTGAGCTTTGTGGCGGTACGCACATAGACAATACCGCGAAAATAGGGCTTTTCCGCATTATTTCCGAAAACTCGGTGGCCTCGGGCGTACGCAGGATAGAAGCCTATACCGGCAAGAATGTGCTCGGGCTGCTCGATAAGTATTTAAACCAGATAATCGGAACAGCCGAGGCTTTAAAAACCGCAAATCCGGACGATATAATGGTCAGAGCGGAACTTGTAATGAGAGAGCTCAAAGAAAAAGAAAAGGCCATCCAAAAGCTTCAGGAAGAAATTGCGGGCATTAAACTTAAAAACTTGATTTCACAAGCCAAAACAATCGGCGAGGTTAAATTCATCACTGCAATTATGCCTGGTGCCGGCGCTGATGAGATCAGGGCCATGTGTGACAAGGTAAAGGCCGAAAACGACAACGCCGTGGCGCTTATAGCGAGCATATCTGACAATAAGGTAACTTTTGCGGCAGCATGCGGCAAAAAGGCTGTAAATCTGGGCGCACATGCCGGAAACCTTGTAAAAGGGGTTGCCCAGGTAACCGGCGGAAACGGCGGCGGAAGGCCGGACAGCGCCATGGCAGGCGGGAAGGACACCTCCAAGGTGGAGGAGGCTATATCCCAGGGCGAAACCATATTGCGGTCGCAGCTGAAATTGTAATATAATATTAAGGGTGATTGGTATGGATTGCATTTTTTGTAAAATTGTAAAAGGTGAAATACCAAGCCAGAAGGTGTATGAAACCGACGAGGTGTTAGCCTTTCTGGATATAGCACCCCAGGCACCGTTTCATGCAGTTGTAATTCCCAAAAATCATATTGAAAGCGCTGCCGATATTTCGCCCGAAAACAGCCAAATAATCGCCAAAATCTTCGAAGCGATATCGGCAATAGCAAAAGAGAAGGACCTTAAAGCCGGTTTTCGCGTGGTCAACAACTGCGGTGAGCAGGGCGGGCAAACGGTCAACCATATACACTTTCATGTGCTCGCAGGCAGGAATCTAGCCTGGCCTCCCGGTTAATAATTAGGTTTAGTCGTTCATATTAAAAAATAATTTTAGAATCAGGTGTTGAATTGATATATGGCAGATGTATATAGAATGAAAATTGCAGGGCTTGAACGCGAGCTTCCGCTGTGCGCTATTAACAATCAGATAGACATAGCTGCGTTTATAATTTTCGGAGATGTGGAACTTACAGTTGCCGCATCAAAGGAACTTTTAAAGAAATGTCCAGAATTTGATATAATCATAACTCCCGAGGCCAAAAGCATACCCCTCGCCTATGAGATGGCAAGGCAGTCGAACAAGCCTTATGTTGTGGCAAGAAAGAGCAAAAAGCTTTATATGAGGGACCCGCTTGGCGTAAAGGTTAAATCCATTACCACCGCCCACGAGCAGGAGCTTTATATCAGTGCGGATGACGTTAAACTGCTAAAAGGCAGCAGGGTGCTTATTGTCGACGACGTTATCAGCACCGGCGAATCCCTTATGGCAGTTGAAGAGCTTGTCAATCGCGCGGGCGGCAATATAGTAGGTTCCTGCGCCATCCTGGCTGAGGGAGACGCGGCAAAGCGGACCGATATTATCTTTTTAGAACCTCTGCCGCTTTTTACTAAATAAACTTATTACCCTCGGATTAATTCTGAGGGTAATTTTATATACACAAATCTTTACTGGAGGATATTGCGGTGGGCAGACTACTTTTTGCGTCCGCCTTAACGGCGGCATCAATGTCGGCTTTGGCAGTATTTATCCCCTTTAATGCGTGTGTGGTACTGGCAATAGTACTGCTTATACTCCTTTTTTTGTGTGTGCTGCTGCCAAAGCAAAATCCTGCAAACCGTTATGCTCCGTTTGCTTTTGTTGCGTTTGTAACTGTACTTTATCTTTGCCTTCTTTTTCACTTTAAAATAAACCCCATACTCTCCCTCGGCCAAAAAGAGGCCCAAATCGAAGGGGTAGTAATAAAGGAACCCGAATATAACGACAATTTTACGGTTTATACCATTAAAACCGATAAAGTAAAGCTAAACGGCGCTCCACAGAAGATTAAACTAAGGGTAATATCGAGCACAGGCCTTGGCGCGGATATATATGACCAAATATACACACGGGTCAAATTTTATAAATTTGATAAAGACAAGTTAATAAGGTACAGCGACGGCATATTTTTAGGCGCCGTTATTACAGATGCGGCACAAACAGTGCCTGTAATCAAAAAGCCTTTGTATTTTAATGTGGTTGAGTTCAGAAGAAGCCTCAAAAGCAAACTCTACAATACCCTTTCCTATAATACTGCTGCATTGCTTTCGGGGATTATTATGGGTGATACGTCCGGAATAGAAGAACCCATATACGCCAATTTAAAATCAAGCGGAGTGCTCCATGTAATGTCTGTGTCGGGGCTTCATATTGCAATCCTTTGCCAAACGCTGCTGATGATACTCAGTAAAACCGGTGTGGGCAAAAGGATATCTGCCTCAATTTGTCTTGTCGCGGTTATTGCAATCATGGCAGTTGCCGGGTTTTCGGCATCTGTGGTGCGGTCAGGTATTACATATATAATTATGTTAATAGGCCTGATTATTGCGCGAAAGCCTGACCCGCTGAATTCTCTTGGGGCGGCGTTTTTGGCAATTTTAGCCGCCAATCCCTTTGCGGTGGCTGATGTGTCTTTGCTGCTGTCGGTCTGCGCAACATTCGGCCTGATAGTCATATCCCCGGTTATGTACAACTGGGCTGCGCGAAGGATAAAACTGTCTGGTGTTTTTCGCAAATTAGTGATGGCAAATGTATTAATTATCTGCCAGTCAGTTTCTGCAGTTATTTCTACGTTGCCTGTTACAATTGTAATGTTCGGCGAAGTATCAATAATCGCGCCGGTTGCAAACGTTATTGTAAACTATCCGGTATTTCTGGCATTAATCTGTACAGTTTTAGCGGCATTATTCTTTATGCTGCCCTTTACCTCTTTTGTCGCGTATCCGCTGCTGCTGATAGCTGCGGTGTGCAGCAAAATCATTATTAAAGTTACAGCGGTTTTTGATTCAAATGTTTTTGAAATACGGGCAGGCAACCGGCATATCCATCTTTGGGTTGTTGCAGCGTTGCTTGTCATTGCAGTATATTTGTTAATAAAAAAGGAAAAATTCAGGCTTGGATTTATAATGATGCTTTCAGTGTTTATGCTTGCAAGCTCATCCCTTGCATTTGCCGCCGCAAACAAGGATGTTACCAAAATCGGCATAATAAATCTGAACCAGAGCGCCGCGGTTGTGGTTGCGCGCAACGGTCATGCAGTTGTTATAGGGACCGGGGCAGACAAAACCGGGGCATACCGAATATCGGATTATCTTAAGCAGGAAAACGTTCCAAAACTTGATTTGCTGATCCTCCCATGCCTTGAGCAAAACGATGCCGGCGGGGGTATCTATCTGCTTAAGAGACTGAAAGCGGACAATATTATTATTCCAAATGTCGGTAGGTATCATAAATACTACAGCAGCCTTAACTGTTCCCAATTGCATATCGGTGATAACGTTGACGTCACGCTTTGGGATGATGTAAAACTTACTACAGTTCGAAACTCACAATATGGAAACTCAATCTACATATCAATCGGCAGTACTAACGTTTTAATCTGTGCGCCGTCAGCGGATATAAACAGCCTGCCAGATGATTTCAAAAAAGCCAATATAATAATTTCCCCCACTGCCATACCTGAAGGAATCCAGGTCAATCACGGCACGCAGGTTTTCGTGTGCGGTGAAACTCGAAAGGCGGTGGCGGCGGCAAATACTTTGGCAAAATGGGGTATTAAGCCCTATATGGTTTCGGATTATCAGGCGTTCGAAATAAAAACCAGGGGCGTGGGAAACGATATTACAATTCACGCCATATCATGAATTTCCCAAAAGAAAGGGTAAATCCAATGACTTTTTTTAACGAGCTTGATCTTAAAAACCAGATATCAAAAGGCAATTTTTCAAATCTCTATTTTATTTTCGGTAACGACCCGTATCTAAACAAATATTATGTGAATCAAATAGTCAAAAAAACAATAAAAACGGCGGAAGAGTTTAACCTGCACAAAGCAGACGCTTCCACGGACATTCAGCAGTTATATGATTCAGCCGCCCAGCTGCCGCTTATGTCCGAACGCAGGTGCTTATTGATTAAAGATATAGATTTTGATAAGATGTCCAAATCCGAGCTTGAAGAGTACCTTAAACTAATATCTCAGCCGAATGACACCACAATTATTATTTTCTGGTACGAAAACGTACAGGTCGATTATAAGCAGTCGGGTAACTTTATTAAAATTATGGCACAGATACAGAAAATGGGCGGCAGCGTGGCGCAAATCGAGCGCAAAAAGGAGTATGATTTGGTCAAAGTCCTTTGCAAAGCGGCCGAGCAGCGTGGTTGCCGACTGGAGCCTAACACTGCAAGGCATTTAATTAACCGCACTTCAGACAATTTAGGCATTTTAATGAACGAGATTGACAAGCTTTGTGCCTATACCGGCAGCGGGCACATTACCGAGGAGGCAATTGACAAACTTGCCGTGCGCACTGTGGAAACCTCGGTTTATGAACTTGCGAATGCCATATCCGCAGGAAACTCAAGTAAGGCTTTGGAGCTCCTTAATGATTTGTTTTTTCAGCGCATAGAGCCGGTTTTTATTTTCAGCGTTCTTACCATGCCATTTGTTGACATGTACCGTGTCTTTGCCGCAGAGTCTGCTGGGTTAAAGCCAAAAGAAATAGCCGATGATTTCGGCTACAAAAAAAATACCCTTTTCAAACTCGAAAGGGCGTCTGCGTCAGCAAGAAAGCTTGGCGGGTCAAAAATCATGCTTTGCCTTAAAACGCTTCTTGATGCCGATACCAAAATCAAGGGCTTAAATATGGATGCAAGAATGGTCTTGGAACAAACGGTGGTAAAACTTTTGTATATCGCTTCCAAAGGGGTGGAAGTTTGATTAAACTAAAACAGGCAATTATTGTCGAGGGCAGGTATGATAAAATTAAACTCTCATCAATTATTGACGGGCTTATAATAACCACCGACGGGTTTCAGATATTCAAAGACAAGGAGAAAATAGATTTTATCAGGAAATTAGCCGCGACCTGCGGGATTATTATAATGACCGACAGTGATTCTGCAGGGTTTATGATACGTTCATATATCGCTTCCAATATTAAAGAGGGCAAGGTGTACCACGCCTATATCCCGGACATATACGGCAAAGAAAGCAGAAAAACCGAAGGCAATGCCGAGGGCAAGCTGGGGGTCGAGGGGGTACCCAAAGAAGCGGTATTGGAAGCCTTAAAAAAAGCCGGGATTACTAAGACGTCTGCAAAAAAATCCAGGGAAATCACCAAAATCGACTTGTACGAGGACGGTATCTGCGGTGGGCGAAACAGTAAAGAGAAGCGGCTTAAGCTAATAAAAATGCTGAATCTTCCCGAAAAAATTTCGGCCAACAGCCTTCTTAAAGTGCTGAATATCATGTTGTCTTACGATGAATACAAAGAGTATATTAACAGGTTGCAATAAAAAACGGTTTCCAAAACCAAATTTGGAAACCATTTTTTTATATTTAAAATGTCACTTCTTAATAAAAAGATGTTCAATTAAGATTCTCACGCCCATTAGAATTAAAATAATTCCGCCGGCTATCTCGGCCTTATTCTTAAAAATTCTTCCAAAATATTTTCCTAAATTAAAACCTATTGAACATACTATGAATGTAATAACCGCAATAATAATGGAATTAACAAACATTGAGATAAAGTCTTTTATACCCGAAAACGCCATACTGACACCGACCACAAGAGCATCAATACTTGTTGCCAAAGACGCAAAAAGCACCATTCTAGGATTTAATACGGCACAGCTTCCCTCCGCTTCGCATCTGTCCACTTTAGCTTCCCTTATCATGTTAATCCCGATAAAGGCAAGTAGCGCGAAGGCCACCCAATGGTCTATAACCTCTATTTTTCGACTGAATCCAAAACCCAAAAGCCAACCGATATAGGGCATTAGGCCTTGGAAGAAACCGAAGAAAAATGACGAAACAAATGCAGTTTTTAAGTTTGCTCTCCTAAGCGATATCCCGTTAGTTACAGATACCGCAAATGCGTCCATGGAAAGCCCGAAACCAATGACTATTATCGAAATAATATCCAAATACAATGAACTCCTTAAAATTGATTAGTTTATAATACATTATAAATTTATTTAATTCAATACTATTTTGTCAGGTGTATTTGTAAATTCAATCAACATAAGACTTTTGCTTGCATGTTTTTGCCTGTTATATTATAATACTAAAGTATTGTTAGCTTGATTACTATTATTTTGGCGGAAATGGTGATATAATGGCGGATAAAAAACTGGTAGAGGAAATAACCTCCATGGATGAGGATTTTGCCAAATGGTATACCGATATTGTGCTTAAGGCCGAACTGATTGATTATTCAAGCGTTAAAGGATGCATGATTCTTCGGCCCTATGGTTATGCTATTTGGGAGAATATTCAGCGCATATTAAATAATATGTTTGTTGAAACAGGGCACGAGAATGTCTATATGCCTTTGTTTATACCCGAGAGCCTTTTGCAAAAGGAAAAGGACCATGTGGAAGGCTTTGCGCCCGAGGTTGCCTGGGTAACTCACGGTGGGGACGAGAAGCTTGAAGAAAGGCTGTGTGTGCGCCCTACTTCAGAGACCCTGTTCTGCGAGCATTACGCAAATATTATTCATTCCTACAGGGATTTGCCTAAGCTGTATAACCAATGGTGTTCGGTAGTCCGCTGGGAAAAAACCTCAAGGCCTTTCCTGCGTTCCAGGGAATTTTTATGGCAGGAGGGTCATACCGCACACGCCACCGCTGAGGAGGCAAAAGAAGAAACCATACGGATGCTGAATGTATACGCCGAATTTGCTGAAAAATACCTTGCAATACCGGTGATAAAAGGCATTAAAACAGAAAAGGAACGGTTTGCGGGAGCAAAGGAAACCTATACAATCGAAGCGCTTATGCACGACGGTAAGGCGCTCCAAAGTGGCACTTCCCATTACTTCGGCGACGGGTTTGCCAAAGCATTCGATATACAGTTTACCGACAAAGACAATAAATTAAAATATGTCCATCAGACTTCATGGGGTGTTTCCACGCGCTTAATTGGTGCCATTATCATGACCCACGGCGACGATAACGGGCTTGTCCTGCCGCCGGCGGTTGCACCGGCCCAGGTTGTGGTAATACCTATCGCAGCTCACAAACCCGGGGTGCTCGAAAGGGCAGAGGAGATTTACCAAAGGCTTAAATCTGTCTGCCGCGTTTTAATAGACACCAGCGACCAGTCGCCAGGCTGGAAATTCGCACAGTACGAGATGAAGGGTGTGCCGCTGCGTTTGGAAATTGGCCCTAAAGACATTGAAAACGGCTCATGCGTTGCCGTACTCAGGAATAACAGGGAAAAGCAAGTAATTTCTATAGATAATATTGAAACCGAGATTCCAAAGCTGCTCGAGAAAGTGCACGAAGGTATCTACCAAAAGGCGCTCGCCCGCCGCGAACAGATGACCCATAGGGCAACAAACTTTGAAGAACTTATTGATACAGCCGAAAACAAACCCGGCTTTATAAAGGCCATGTGGTGCGGCGACAGGGCGTGTGAGGATTTAATCAAAGAAAAAGCTGGAGTTACCTCGCGCTGCATACCATTTGAACAGGAGCACGTGGCAGATAAATGCGTCTGCTGCGGCAGACCAGCTAACAAAATGGTTTATTGGGGGAAATCCTATTAATTCAGATTCACTTGATGTGTGATTTGTTTGGAGGAAAATAAAGTGCATCAAACCGAAAAAGGTACGGCAATATTAATCTTAATAATTCTAATTTTAACCGTTTTCACAGTATCGGTTTTCGCCGATCCTGACACCAGCGGTGACATATCATCAACTACCACCACTTCGGTGACAACTTCTGGCACTTCCGGCTCAAGCGCCGGGTCCAGCAGCCAGGGAGGTTCCTCGTCTGGCACATCAAGTGAATCATCAGGAGACGATTCCTCATCGCCTTCTTCCGGTTCACAGTATTCCGAATCTTCGGACACAAGTTCGTCTGAAAGCTCCACGGAGTCCAATAACTCATCGGGCAATGACAAAAGCTCATCCGATACGAAAACGTCGCAAAGCAGCCATAGCAGCCGGGAAGTCATCATAGAATCCGACCTGTATGATCCTGGTCTTGATATCGACGGCGGCGATTGGGGGAAGAACATCGAGCTGTCGGAAGAAGAAATTATTAGTTTTGAGCCGCAGAGCATGCCTACATCTGTAAAGAAGAACATTACCAACTATGCGGAACTTGCAAGAAAATGGATTTGGGTGCCTATAATACTGATAATCGTTTCCGTAGGAACGTTAATCTATGTAAATTACACTGCTTACAAAAACCGCAAAGCTGAACGTAAGAAAATGAGAATATACAATAATTCCTACGACATAAAATCCTTAAAAAAACCAGAACAAAAGCCTAAAAACAGCAGGCGCCCGCGTATATAAATTTTTCCTGCAAAAATTATTATTTTTTCGCAAAAAAGGCTTGAATTTTTAAAGCCTGTATGATAATATATTCTGGCGTGATTCTGTTAGAATCGCGCGGAATGCGATGATGTGGGAGGTGGCCGGCCTTAGAGCCGGGGAATTTCCACGGAGTATGTCCGATTTGTAAACCGGGCGAAAAACTTTAGCATACCGGCCGTAAGGCTGCTGTGCTTAATGTGCCAAAAGTCCCGGATTCGGCTGAAGCCAGCCAATCCGGTTTTCTCTTCTCACAACTTGAAACACCCGGCACAGTGTAAGGTTTATGCTAATGCCCGCCAACTATATAAAGGAGGCGAAAAGACACATGGCAGTAAAGGAGAAAATCAGGATCAGGATTAAAGGTTACGACCATCGTCTGGTAGACCAGGCGGCCGAAAAGATCGTTGAAACCGCCAAGCGTACAGGAGCCAGGGTTTCCGGTCCGGTACCGCTGCCCACCAAGAAAGAGGTTGTAACTATTCTGCGAGCTGTTCACAAATACAAGGACAGCAGAGAGCAGTTTGAAATCAGGACCCACAAGAGGCTTATCGACATTCTCAGGCCTTCCAACAAGACTGTTGAGGCTATGATGGGTCTGGAGCTCCCCGCAGGTGTTGAAATAGAAATAAAATTGTAATTTCTGTTTTAACTCCCGTGGTCATGTTGGCAGTGCCAACCAATAACCAATAAGGAGGATAAATATGAAAAAGGGAATAATCGGCAAAAAACTTGGTATGACCCAGCTTTTCGATCAAAACGGTGCTTTTGTTCCTGTAACCGTTATCGAAGCTGGTCCTTGTGTTGTCACCCAAATTAAAACCGTCGAGAACGATGGGTACGAGGCAATTCAGGTAGGTTTTGGCGACCTGAAGGCTTCAAAGGTCAACAAACCATTGAAAGGCCATTTCGACAAGGCAGACGTTGCCCCCAAGAAGGTTTTGCGCGAGTTTCGTCTGGATGATATAAGCAGCTACAAGGTGGGCGACCTGATTAAAGCTGACGCTTTCGAAGAAGGCGAACATGTTGATGTAACCGGCAGAAGCAAAGGTAAGGGCTATACCGGTGTTATCAAACGCTGGAATTTCGGCCGCCTTAAGATGTCGCACGGTACCGGACCTGTAACACGTCACGGCGGTTCCATTGGTGCCAACTCTTCTCCCTCCAGGGTTTTCAAGGGCAAGAGAATGGCCGGACGCATGGGCTATGAAAGGGTAACCGTACAAAATCTTAGTATTGTGAAGGTAGACGCTGAGAATAACATTATTGCGGTCAAGGGAGCTGTTCCAGGCCCCAAAGGCGGCATTGTTGTGATCTCCGACAGCGTTAAGGCCTAAGGAAAGGAGTGTTTTAAATGCCAAATGTAACAGTGGTCGATATGGCTGGCAAAAAAGTCGGTGAAATAACCTTAAGCGATGCCATTTTCGGAATAGAACCAAATAAAACTGTAATGCATATGGCGGTTGTTAACCATCTTGCTAACCAGCGTCAGGGCACACAGTCAACCCTGACCCGCTCCGAAGTTTCCGGCGGCGGACGCAAGCCGTGGAGACAAAAGGGAACCGGCCATGCAAGGCAAGGTTCAATCCGCGCTCCCCAGTGGAGGCACGGCGGAGTGGCGCTCGGACCCAAACCGAGGGACTACCGTTATTCATTAAATAGAAAGGTCCGCCAGCTTGCCATTAAATCCGCACTTTCAGACAAAGTGCTTGACAATTCCCTTATCGTAATTGACGGGCTAAAGATGGATGGTTACAATACCAAAACCATGGTCAACTGCCTGAATGCAATTGGGGCTGGCAAAAAATCTCTTATAGTGCTTGCCGATAACGACAAATTTGTTATCAAGAGCGCTGCCAACATCCCCGGTGTAAAGACAACCCAGTTCAACACCATTAACGCGTACGACATTATTAATGCCGATACGCTGGTGATAGCCAAAGACGCTGTGGCCAAAATCGAGGAGGTGTATTCTGAATGAGAGCTGCTGAAGACATCATTTTGGCTCCCATAATTACCGAAAAGAGCATGCAGGGAATAAAGGACAAGAAATACACCTTCAAGGTTGCCAAAGACGCTAACAAGATAGAAATTAAAGAGGCTGTTGAGAAACTCTTTAAAGTAGAGGTTGTAAAGGTAAATACAATCAATGTACGTGGACAGTTAAGGCGTATGGGCCGTTTTGAGGGATATACACCCAGCTGGAAAAAGGCTGTAGTTACCCTGTCCGAAAAGTCCAAACCCATTGAATTCTTTGAAGGTTTAATGTAATTGGAATCGGAATTCCGGTTCCGGCAATGTATGGGATTTTTCCCGCTAAGCCAAAATAGGAGTGTGAAAGCCAGATGGCAATTAAGCATTATAAACCAACTACACCTGGAAGACGCGGAATGACAGTTATAGATTATTCATATCTGTCAAAGGTCAAGCCAGAAAAGAGCCTGCTGGTACCGCTGAACAAAAAGGCTGGAAGAAACAGCTACGGCCGGATTACCGTGCGTCATCGCGGTGGCGGTAACCGCAGAAAGTACAGAATTATTGATTTCAAACGTGACAAATTTAATATCCCGGCAACGGTTAAAACGATTGAGTACGATCCCAACCGCACAGCTCACATCGCCCTTGTCGAGTATGCTGACGGCGAGAAACGCTACATCCTCGCCCCGCTGGGCCTTAAGGTTGGCGATGTAGTAATCAGCGGTACCGATGTCGATATTAAAGACGGCAACGCGCTGCCTCTTGCCAACATTCCGACCGGTACCTTCGTTCACAATATTGAACTGTACCCCGGGAAGGGCGGACAGCTTGCCCGTGCTGCTGGAAACATGGCACAGTTGATGGCGAAAGAGCAAGGCATGGCGCTGCTGAGGCTGCCTTCAGGCGAGCTCCGCAATGTTCCGCTCGAGTGCATGGCCACCGTTGGTCAGGTAAGCAATGCCGAACATGAGAATGTTAACATAGGTAAGGCTGGCCGCAAGCGCCATATGGGTTGGAGACCCACGGTCCGTGGTTCTGCCATGAACCCAGTTGACCACCCGCACGGCGGCGGTGAGGGCAAATCACCTATCGGCCGTCCCAGCCCTGTAACACCTTGGGGCAAACCCACACTGGGTTACAAGACACGCAAGAAACATCATCGCTCTGATAAATATATAGTAAAACGCCGCGGTGTTAAGTAGTCGGACGAAAGGAGATTTATAATGGGAAGAAGTACCAAAAAGGGCCCTTATGTGGATCCCAAACTGCTTAAAAAGGTCCAGCAAATGAATGAATCCGGCGAAAAACGGGTTATAAAGACCTGGAGCCGCTCATCTACAATATTCCCCGATTTTGTCGGACATACTTTTGCGGTGCATGATGGCCGTAAGCACGTACCTGTATACGTCACTGAAGACATGGTCGGCCATAAACTTGGTGAGTTTGCTCCGACGAGAACTTTCAGGGGTCACGCAGGTGCAAAGACCACCCAAAAATAGCGGTCGAAAGGAGAGTTAGACTATGGAAGCAAGGGCTACTTTAAGATATGCCCGCATATCCCCACGCAAGGTTAAGGTTGTGCTGGATTTAATCCGCAATCAACCTGTAGATAAAGCCATGGCTATTCTAAAGTTTACACCCAAGGCCGCTTGTGAGTACTTGGTTAAGCTGTTGAAGTCTGCTATGGCTAATGCCGAAATGAACCACAACATGAACGTTTCAAAATTGTATGTAGCGGAATGCTATGTAGGCGACGGTCCGACGCTTAAGCGCATCAGGCCGAAAGACCACGGACGCGCCCACCGCATTTTGAAACGAACATCTCATATTACACTTGTTCTCAGGGAACAGGAAGACTAAGGGAGGTTATATGTTATGGGCCAAAAAGTACATCCTAATGGTTTCCGCGTAGGAATCATCAGAAATTGGGATTCCCGCTGGTTTACCAAGGATAATGCCTTTGGTGATACATTGGTTGAGGATTATAACCTCCGCAAGTATCTGAAAAAGGCGCTTTATTCAGCCGGCGTTCCCAAAATCGAGATAGAACGTGACGCTTCGCGCGTTAGAATCTTTATTCATTGCGCAAAACCAGGTATGGTAATCGGGCGTAACGGTTCTGAAATCGATAGGCTCCGCGCACAGTGCGAGAAGATGCTTGGCAAGCCGGTACACATTAATGTCGTAGAAGTTAAAAATCCCGATTTGAATGCCACCCTTATAGCCGAAAATATAGCAGCCCAGCTTGAAAGGCGTATTTCTTTCCGCCGCGCAATGAAAACTGCTATCGGCCGTGCAATGAAATTGGGTGCAAAAGGAATTAAGACTCAGGTTTCCGGCCGTCTGGGCGGAGCTGAGATTGCCAGATCAGAGCATTATCACGAAGGAACAATCCCGCTGCAAACAATTAGAGCGGATATTGATTATGGCTTTGCCGAGGCCCACACCACCTATGGAAGAATCGGTGTTAAGGTATGGGTATATAAAGGCGAAGTTCTGACCAAGACGCGTAAGGAAGGAGGCGCCCGGTAATGTTAATGCCTAAACGCGTAAAACACCGCAAGGTACAAAGAGGACGCCTTAAAGGTAAGGCTACCCGCGGAAATACCGTCACGTATGGCAAATTCGGACTGCAGGCTTTAGAACCTGCCTGGATAACATCCAACCAGATCGAAGCTGCCCGTGTTGCCATGACACGTCATATCAAACGTGGCGGCCAGGTATGGATTAAGATTTTCCCTGATAAGCCGATTACCGAGAAGCCTGCTGAAACCCGAATGGGTTCAGGTAAAGGTTCCCCGGAATACTGGGTTGCCGTTGTTAAACCGGGCAGAATTTTGTTTGAAATCGGCGGAGTAGATGAAGCTGTTGCTCGCGAGGCAATGAGACTTGCCGCAAATAAACTGCCCATTAAATGTAAGTTTGTAGTAAAGCAGGAAGTGGGTGGTGAGCAATAATGAAAGCTAAGGAAATCAGGGAGAAGTCTGTTCCCGAGCTTCAAGAGCTGCTAAAAGAATTAAAACAGGAGCTGTTTCACCTGCGTTTTCAACACGCCATAAACCAGCTCGATAACCCGATGCGAATCAAGGCTGTCAAAAAGGATATTGCTCGCGTAAAGACCATTATCCGCGAACACGAGCTTAAGTCCGACAGCTCTGAATCGTAATGCAAGGGAGGTATAGGCTGTGAGCGAAAGAAACCTACGCAAAACCCGAATCGGCAAGGTTGTTAGCGATAAAATGGATAAAACCGTTGTCGTAGCCATCGAGGACAACGTAAAACACCCGCTGTACAAAAAGATCATAAAAAGAACAGTGAAGCTTAAAGCGCATGATGAAAATAATGCCTGTCAGGTAGGCGACCGTGTGCTTGTCATGGAGACACGGCCCTTATCTAAAGAAAAAAGATGGCGTGTTGTAGAAATCATAGAGAAGGCGAAATAGCCTTAAGTTAGGAGGAACACACTGTGATTCAACAAGAGAGTCGCCTCAAGGTTGCCGATAATACCGGTGCCAAAGAGATAATGTGCATTCGCGTTTTAGGCGGTTCCGGCAGAAGATATGCCAACATCGGCGATATTATTGTGGCTTCTGTTAAGAAAGCTACTCCCGGCGGCACTGTTAAAAAAGGCGATGTCGTGAAGGCGGTTATCGTCAGGTCCTGCAAAGGCCTTCGCCGCAGTGATGGTAGCTACATCAGGTTTGATGAAAATGCCGCCGTTATCATAAGAGAAGATAAAAACCCCAGAGGAACACGTATATTTGGTCCTGTTGCCAGGGAACTCCGTGAGAAAGATTTTCTTAAAATCCTTTCTCTGGCCCCGGAAGTACTCTGATGGGAGGGTTGCTTAAATGAAGAAAGTTCACGTTAAGGTTGGTGATACCGTCATCCTTCTTACCGGTGATAAGAAGGACCGCGGTAAAACCGGCAAGGTTTTAGAAGTAAGCCCCAAGGAAGGCAAGGTCATCGTAGAGGGTTTGAATATGGTTTCAAAACATGTTAAACCCCGCAGGCCTGGCGATCCTTCAGGTATAATAAAAGCTGAAAGTCCAATATATGCATGTAAGGTTATGTTGGTTTGCCCGAAATGCAAAAAACCAACCCGCATTGGCCATAAGGTCTATGCCGACGGCAAAAAAGACCGTATGTGCAAAAAATGTGGCGAAACCTTTTGAGTAAAGGAGGACATGACATGGCAAAGCTAAAGGACGATTACAAAAACATAATCGCTCCTGCGATGATGAAGAAATTTGGCTATAAGAACGTCATGGAAGTTCCGAAGCTCGAAAAGGTTGTCATCAACGTAGGATGCGGTGATGCCCGCGACAATTCCAAGGTTATAGATGCCGTGGTTTCTGATCTTACTGAAATTACAGGGCAGCGGCCGGTGGTTTGCAAGGCCAAAAAGTCTGTTGCGAATTTCAAGGTCCGCGCAGGGATGCCGATCGGCGTCAAGGTCACCTTAAGAGGAGAAAAAATGTACGAGTTTGTAACCAAGCTCTTTAATATAGCTCTTCCTCGTGTAAGGGACTTTAAGGGTATTAACCCCAACTCTTTTGACGGTCGCGGAAACTACTCCTTAGGAATCAGAGAACAGTTGATCTTCCCTGAAATCAACTACGACAAGATCGATAAAGTTCGCGGTATGGATATAACTTTTGTTACAACCGCTAAAACCGACGAGGAATCCCGAGAGTTGCTTTCACTCATGGGTGCCCCGTTTGCTGAGCAAGGAGTGTAAGTATGGCCAAAAAATCATTGAAAGTTAAGCAGGCCAGACCTGCCAAGTTTTCAACAAGAAAATACAACAGATGCAAAATATGTGGCCGACCCCATGCCTATCTTCGTAAATTTGGCGTTTGCCGTATTTGTTTCAGGGTCCTTGCCCACAGGGGCGAAATCCCTGGCGTGAAGAAGGCCAGCTGGTAAGGCATAAGCAAAGGAGGTTTACGGCATGCAAGTCACCGATACTATCGCTGATATGCTTACAAGAATTCGTAATGCTAATTCAGCGCGTCACGAGTCGGTTGATATTCCCGCGTCTAATGTCAAAAAAGCCATAGCGCAGATTTTAAAAGACGAAGGATATATTAGCGACTATAAAATTATTGAAGATGGTAAACAGGGAATAATCCGTATTACTTTAAAATATGGTGCCAATAAGTCGCAGGTTATCACCGGACTTCGCCGTGTATCAAAGCCCGGCCTGCGCATTTACACAACTGTGGAGGATATGCCGAAGGTAATGAAAGGTCTCGGCATTGCCATCCTTTCTACCTCTAAAGGAATAATGACGGATAAGCAGGCTCGCAAAGCCAATGTAGGCGGCGAAGTTCTTGCTTTTGTCTGGTAAGGAGGTGCAGTGAAGTGTCACGAATTGGGAGAAAACCTATTGCTGTTCCTGCCGGTGTTGACGTCAAAATTAGCGGCAACGAGGTTACCGTTAAGGGACCTAAAGGTACACTTACCAGCCAATTTCATAAAGATATGAAGATTACTTTGGAGAATAACGAAATTACAGTATCCCGCCCGAGCGATGATAAAGAGCACAGAGCTCTTCACGGGCTTACGCGTACACTGATATCAAATATGGTTGAAGGTGTTACCAAAGGATTCACTAAAGAGCTCGAGGTTGTCGGCGTTGGATATCGTGTAGCTAAGCAAGGAAAAGACTTAGTAATGAATTTAGGCTATTCCCATCAAGTGATTATGCCTGAAGTTCCCGGAATTACCATTGACGTGCCTGCTGCTAACAAAATTGTGGTTTCCGGCGCAGATAAACAACTGGTAGGACATGTTGCAGCAGAAATTCGCAGCAAGCGTCCGCCCGAGCCGTACAAGGGCAAGGGTATCAGATATGCCGGCGAATATATCCGCCTTAAGGCTGGTAAAGCCGGTAAGGGCTCTAAGTAGTAATAAAGGAGTGTACAAAAAATGGTTATTAAACCAGATCGCAATAAGGCTCGTAAAAAACGCCATCGCAGAATCCGCAATAAAATAAGCGGAACAGCGCAGCGTCCGCGCCTTAATGTATTCCGCTCCCTTAGGAACATATATGCCCAGATTATAGATGACGAAAACGGCGTTACTTTGGTATCAGCTTCATCCGTAGAAAAAGACTTCGGACCAACCAAAGGAAATAAAGAAGAAGCCCGCAGGGTAGGTCTTTTAATTGCAAAACGCGCCGCCGAAAAGGGCATAACTGAGGTAGTATTCGACCGCGGCGGCTATCTCTACCATGGCCGTGTCAAGGAGCTGGCCGAAGGAGCCCGCGAGGGCGGCCTCAAGTTCTAAGAAGGAGGAATACATTTGGCTACGAATATTGATCCAACTACATTAGACTTAAAAGAGCGTGTCGTCAGTATAAACCGTGTTTCCAAAACAGTCAAAGGCGGACGCGTAATCAAGTTTTCGGCTTTGGTTGTTGTTGGAGATGGCAACGGCATAGTGGGTTTTGGACTTGGCAAGGCAAGTGAGGTTCCGGAAGCTATCAGGAAAGGTATCGAGGATGCCAAGAAGAATTTAATTCGGGTACCGCTTCGCGGAACCACAATTCCTCACGATATCATTGGTTCTTTTGGTGCAGGCAGGGTTCTGCTCAAACCTGCAGCTCCCGGTACCGGTGTTATTGCCGGCGGCGCGGTTCGTGCAGTTTTAGAGTCTGTCGGAATCAAGGATATCCGTACAAAAGCTTTGCGTTCCAACAATCCCATAAACGTAGTGCGTGCGACAATTGACGGCTTGTCAAAACTCCGCAGCGCTGAAGCGGTAGCTGCTATCCGTGGCAAAACCGTTAAGGAAATATTAGGTTAAGGAGGGGCAGCACTATGTCATTTAAAGTTAGTAAGTCTGCGGCTAACCTTAAGGTAAAATTAGTGCGCAGCCTGATTGGTTCAACAGAAGACCAGAAAGCAACTGCATACTCACTTGGCCTTCGCAAAATCGGAGATGAAAGAATCCAGCCCAACAATCCTCAAACTTTAGGAAAAATAAATAAGATCATCCACCTCGTTGAGGTAACTGAAGCGTAAGCAAGGAGGTGCGAACTATGAAACTGCATGAACTGTCACCGGCCCCGGGTTCCAAAAAGGTAGCCAAACGTGTCGGCCGTGGGCACGGATCAGGCCATGGAAAAACCGCCGGAAGGGGACACAAAGGTCAGAAAGCACGTAGCGGCGGCGGAGTACGTATCGGTTTTGAAGGCGGCCAGATGCCTTTACACAGAAGAATCCCCAAGAGAGGATTTAACAATATCTTCGCCAAGCGTTATGCTGTTGTAAATGTTGCTGATCTTGATATTTTCGATAATGACACAGTTGTAGATACTGAACTGCTCAAGCAGACAGGCCTTGTTAAAAAGGTTTACGATGGTGTAAAAATCCTTGGCGACGGCGAGCTTACCAAAAAACTAACCGTCAAAGCTGCTGCGTTTTCAGCATCTGCTCTGCAAAAGATTGAGGCAGCTGGTGGGAAAGCAGAGGTGAACTGACATGTTTAGCACTTTCAGAAACGCATGGAAAACTGAAGACCTGCGCAAGAAAATGCTTTTTACGCTTTTTATAATTATCGTTTTCCGTGTAGGTTCAGTTATTACCGTTCCTTTTATAGATGGTGAAGCGTTAAGAAGTTCAATAGCCAATGCCACTACCGCGGCAAGCAGCTTCTTCAATTACCTCGCGGTGCTGACAGGTGGCGGTCTGGACTATGGTGCTATTTTCGCAATGTCAGTTACACCGTATATTAATGCCTCGATTATCTTAAATCTTTTAACTGTTGCGATCCCCGCTTTGGAACGCTTGGCCAAAGAAGGGGAGGAAGGACAGAAAAAGATTGCGCAAATCACCCGATATGCCACCGTTATACTTGCGTTAATCCAAGGTGCTTCCTATTATTTCTACCTGCGCAACGAAAGATTCTTAAGCAACCGCAACTGGTTTGCAGCTGTTGTTATAGTTGCCTGCCTTACCGCAGGTTCGGCAATTGTCATGTGGCTTGGCGAGCAGATTGATGCCAAGGGCATAGGAAACGGAATATCAATCCTGCTTTTCTCAGGTATTCTGGCAAGGGCACCTCAGGCGGTAAGGAGCTTAACAGCTTACTGGGCATATGGTAGACAGATTGCTGTTGTTGTAATCACTATTGTATTTTTGCTTACCATTGCATTTATCGTATGGATGACCAATGCTGAGCGCAGGATTCCAATCCAATATGCAAAGCGCGTGGTTGGCCGTAAAATGTATGGTGGTCAGAATACCCATCTGCCGATAAAGGTAAACATGTCGGGTGTCATGCCGATAATCTTTGCGAGTTCCATACTTGCCATTCCCACGATGATTGTTACTTTCATGGGCACATCCAGGGCAAATACCTTCTGGTATAAATTCTTCTCTCTCTTTAGCCCGACCGGCTTGCTGTATTCTATACTTTATTTGCTGTTTATAATTGGATTTGCCTACTTCTATGTAACAATTCAGTACAACACTGTTGAAATTGCAAACAATTTACGAAAAAACAGCGGTGCAATTCCCGGAATTCGTCCTGGAAAACCCACATCCGATTTTATTTCTAGAATTTTGTCAAGAATAACTTTGCTGGGCGCGTTGTTTTTAAGCGTTATCGCGATACTTCCCATAATCATAGGAAATGTCAGCGGTATTGCCATACAGCTTGGCGGTACCTCTATCCTGATAGTTGTCGGTGTAGCGCTTGAAACTGTTCAGAGCATCGAATCCCAGATGATGATGCGCCACTACAAGGGATTCCTTGATTAAAGTTTGGAGGTAATAAATGAACCTTATATTATTGGGTGCTCCGGGGGCCGGTAAAGGAACACAGGCAGAGATTATCAGTAACAAGCTTTCGATACCTTCCATTTCTACCGGCAACATTATTCGCGAAGCGATAAAGACCGGAACGGATATGGGCAAAAAGGCTCAGGAGTTCGTCAATGCCGGAAAACTGGTTCCCGATGATGTAGTTATCGGCATAATTAAGGAAAGACTGTCTAAGGATGATTGTAAGAATGGCTTTATCCTCGACGGATTTCCTCGCACCATCCCGCAGGCGGAAGCCCTTGACAAAATGGGGGTAAGGATTGATAAGGTAATTTCAATCGAGGTCCCGGATGAAAAAATAGTTGAACGCATGTCCGGGCGACGCGTCTGCGAAAACTGCGGTGCAAGTTATCATATAAAATATAAGAAGCCTTTGGTTGAGGGAAAATGCGACCTTTGCGACGGCAATTTAATCCGGCGCAAAGATGATGATCCCGAAACAGTGCTTGAACGGCTTAGGGTTTACCATGTCGAAACCAAACCTTTGAAAGACTACTATCAGAAAACCGGAAAACTCCGCATTGTCGAGGGACAGGAAGAGGTTGCTGACACAACCCGGCTAACCCTACAGGCTTTGGAGAACTGAATATGATTGTCCTCAAAACAGACCGGGAGATTCGCATAATGAGTTATGCCTGCAGAATTGCGGCAGAGGCTTTAAAAAAGGTCGGTGAAGCGGTTGAGCCGGGAGTTTCCACTTCCGAGCTTAACCAAATTGCCGAATCCTATATCCTCAGCAAAGGCGCAGTCCCAAGTTTCAAGGGCTATAACGGATTTCCGGCCGCTGCCTGTATTTCAATAAATAACGAGGTTATTCACGGCATCCCCTCTAACAAGCGAATCATAAGAGAAGGCGATATTGTAAGCGTCGATCTTGGCGCCTTTTATGAGGGATACCACGGCGATAACGCTGCAACCTTTCCAGCGGGAAGAATTTCTCCCGAGGCGCAGCGGCTGATAGACACAACGCGTGAAAGCCTTTACGAAGGAATAAAAAATGCCCGTCCAGGCGGCAGAATCGGCGATATATCTTCCGCAATCCAAAAGTATGTTGAGGCGCGCGGTTACTCGGTGGTCCGTCAGTTTGTCGGCCACGGCGTAGGCGCGAGCCTGCATGAATCACCAGAGGTCCCGAACTACGGCATATCCGGCAGGGGTGTTCGCTTGGTTCCTGGTATGACACTTGCAATTGAGCCAATGGTTAACATTGGACGGCATGAGGTCAGAGTTTTGCCTGACGGTTGGACTGTACTCACCCTTGATGGCTCACTTTCTGCCCACTTCGAGCATACTATTGCTATTACGCCAGACGGTCCTAAAATACTGACTGTAGCATAGTAGGGGGTAAGTTAGTGTGCTTGAGAGAGGATGCATAGTGCGTTCAAAAGCAGGACGGGATAAGGATACCTATCTTGTTGTCGTTTCAGTTGACGGAAAAAACTGTTATCTGTGCGATGGAAAGAAAAGACCTTTGGAACGTCCAAAACTTAAGAACAGTAAGCATCTTGCACCAACAAATTGGATTTTAAATGAGGAACAGTTGTCAACTAATAAAGGTTTAAGACAAGCACTTAAAGAGTTTCTGGAAAAAAGTGCGAACCAGGTAGGAGGCGATTGAATGTCCAAGCAGGATATGATCGAGGTTGAGGGTACCATTGTTGAAGCATTGCCCAACGCAATGTTCAAGGTGGAAATTCAAGGTGGTCATACAATTTTAGCTCATATCTCCGGAAAACTCAGAATGAATTTTATTCGCATACTGCCCGGGGATAAAGTCACCGTAGAAATGTCACCCTATGACCTGACACGTGGACGCATCACATGGCGTTACAAATAGTGTCAGTTTTATTAAAGGAGGTATAAACCAAAATGAAAGTCAGACCTTCTGTTAAGAAAATTTGCGATAAATGTAAAATTATTAAGCGCAAGGGAAGAATCAGGGTAATCTGTGAAAATCCCAAGCACAAGCAGCGCCAGGGTTAACCTGCGCTATCAGTAATGTGGAGGTGCATTGAAAAATGGCGCGTATAAGTGGTGTTGATCTGCCCAGGGACAAACGGGTAGAAATAGGCTTAACCTATATTTACGGTATTGGCCGTAAGACAGCAAACGACATTCTTGCTGCGACAGGGGTTAATCCTGATACCAGAGTTAAAGATTTGACAGAAGACGAAGTCTCCAAGCTTCGTGAATACATCGACAGAAACCTTCATGTTGAAGGTGACCTTCGCCGTTCTGTAGCGCTTGACATTAAAAGGCTTATTGAAATTGGCAGTTATCGTGGTATTCGTCACCGCAAGGGGCTCCCAGTCAGAGGACAGCGCACTAAGACCAACGCTCGCACACGCAAAGGTCCCAAGAAAACGATAGCTAACAAAAAGAAATAAGCGGGAGGAAATTAAATGGCAACAAAGGGTAAATCTACAGCAACCCGCAGACGCCGTGAAAAGAAGAATATTGAACACGGTGCTGCACATATTCAGTCGACCTTCAACAATACCATAGTTACCATTACAGATGTTCAGGGCAATACAATTTCCTGGGCCTCTGCTGGTGGGCTAGGGTTTAGGGGTTCAAGGAAATCCACCCCGTTTGCGGCACAAAGTGCGGCAGAAGCGGCGGCAAAAGCTGCGATGGAACATGGTCTTAGATCTGTTGAAGTATTTGTTAAAGGCCCCGGAGCCGGTCGTGAAGCTGCCATTCGTGCACTTCAGTCGGCTGGACTTGAGGTCAATATGATTAAAGACGTCACCCCGATTCCTCACAACGGATGTCGTCCGCCAAAAAGAAGACGTATTTAATGGAGGTGTATTAGATGGCGAGATATACAGGACCTGTTTGCAGATTGTGCCGCCGTGAAGGACAGAAGCTGTTCCTTAAAGGTGAGCGCTGCTATTCTGATAAATGTTCGGTAGCCCGTAGAAATTATGCTCCTGGCCAACATGGGCGCGGAAGAAAGAAATCTTCGGAATACGGGCTTCAGCTTCGTGCTAAACAGAAAGCAAGGCGTTACTATGGCGTACTTGAAAGGCAGTTTGTCCGGTATTTTGAAATGGCCGAGCGCAAACCTGGCATTACCGGCGAAAACCTGCTGCGCATTCTTGAAAGCCGTTTAGATAATGTGGTATACAGAATCGGTCTCGCTTCTTCAAGGGCAGAAGCCAGAATGCTCGTAACCCACGGCCATTTTGAGGTTAATGGGAAACGCGTTAACATTCCGTCCTATCTGCTCAGCGCCGGAGATGTTGTTTCATTAAGCCAGAACAGCCGTGATAGTGAAAAGTTTAAGGAAATCATTGAAAAGAACGCTGGCAGACCGGTACCTCAATGGATTGACTACAATCACGATACTTTTGAGGCCAGGATCATCAATCTGCCTGAGCGCGATCAAATCGATGCACCTGTCGATGAACAGCTTATTGTTGAGTATTACTCCAAGTAATCAGACTAATAGAATAACCCTATATACAAAGTATTAGGTTTCTAAGTTTAACCGGTTACTATAACTATTTACCGCGCAAGTATTATAGTAACCACAATACTTTGTATAGCGCGGAGAAAGGGAGCTTTAAATGATTGAGATTGAAAAGCCCAAAATCGAAATAATTGATCTGAAATCCGATGGGACATACGGCAAATTTATAATAGAACCGCTTGAGAGTGGTTACGGTACAACAATAGGCAACAGCCTGCGTCGTGTTCTTTTATCATCCTTACCCGGTGTTGCGGTTACCACTGTCAAAATTGATGGGGTGCTGCATGAGTTTTCCACAATCCCGGGTGTTAAAGAGGATGTAACTGAAATCATTCTTAACATTAAAGGCTTCCGTGCCAAGATTCACGGCGATGGCCCCAAAACCGTATATATCGAAGCGGAAGGCCCCTGCGAGGTAACTGGTGCATCCGTCAAGGCTGATTCTGAGGTTGAGATTCTCTGCCCCGATCTGCATATAGCTACTCTGGGAGAAGGCGCCAGGCTCAACATGGAAATGACCCTTGAAAAGGGCAGGGGATATGTACCAGCTGAACGTAACAAGCCCAATCCGCATGTTATTGGCGTGATACCGGTCGATTCGATGTATACACCAGTTATTAAGGCCAACTACACCATTGAAAACACGCGTGTCGGACAGGTAACCGACTATGACCGGCTAACCCTTGAAGTAATGACTAACGGTACCATTTCGGCCAAGGAAGCGGTATCGTTAGCTGCCAAGATCCTCACTGAGCATCTCAATCTGTTTGTAGATCTTTCCGCTGAAGCCTCTGACGCCGAAATAATGGTTGAAAAGGGCGACAAAGAGAAGGAAAAAACACTTGAGATGACCATTGAAGAGCTTGACCTTTCAGTCAGAAGCTTCAACTGCTTAAAGCGTGCTGGTATAAATACGGTTGAAGATCTGATAAATCGGACCGAAGAAGACATGATGAAGGTCCGGAATCTCGGACGCAAATCCTTAGAAGAAGTTATTACCAAGCTTGCTTCGCTTGGCTTGAAACTCAAAAGTAGCGACGATGAATAATGGTTTTCCAACTAAAGGAGTGAGTATAAATGCCCGGTACCAGAAAGCTCGGAAGAACCACCGATCACAGAACAGCTATGTTGCGTGCTATGGTTACCTACCTGCTTGAAAAGGGTAGGATTGAGACTACCGTAACACGGGCAAAAGAGGTTCGTTCGTTGGCCGAGAAATATATTACACTCGCGAAGGATAATAGCCTGCATAACAAACGTAAGGCTTTGGCTTTTATTACCAAAGAGGGAGTCGTCAAAAAGCTTTTTGATGAAATTGCTCCCAAATATGCAGATAGGAACGGGGGATACTGCCGTATCGTCAGGACTGGCCCCCGCCGCGGAGACGCCGCGGAGATGGCTATTATTGAACTCGTATAAATTTTTCAGGCTGCTGTCATACTGATAGCAGCCTGAATTTTTGGAGCTTCCAGCTTTAACAAAATTCTTGTTGAAAGATGGAATCTGCTATTGTATAATATGCTTTGATATGATTGTAAAAGGCACGGTAGATCCTATGTATAAACTTTCCGTCGCTATGACAACCTACAATGGGGAGAAATTCGTCTACAAACAGTTAAAATCTTTGTACGAACAAACCCGCAGACCTGACCAGGTAATAATAATTGACGACTGCTCTACCGATTCTACGCCGCAAATCGTCAGGGATTTTATCAAAGAATATCAGCTTGACTGGCACTTTGAAATAAATGAATCTAATCTTGGATACAAGAAAAATTTTTGCAAGGCAATATCTTTAACCGATGGCGATATTATTTTTTTATGCGACCAGGACGATATCTGGCACAACGAAAAATTTGAAACAATCGAAAATATTTTTATTGGCAACCCTAAAGTTGATTGCATTAATACCTCTTTTGTATTTATAGACGACGAGGACAAGCCGCTGCAATCAGAAAATAAAAGGGGAATGTCCAATAACAACCTTATTTTTTTCGACATAAAACCGAATGATATTGTAAATATAGACCTAAACAGCATTATCAGACGGAACATTTCTCCAGGTTGCACAGTAGCTTTCAGGTCCAAGATTAAAGACATTTATCTGCAGAATACTAAACATTTGCTTCCACACGATTGGGAAATAAATATCTATTCGGCTTTAAGCGGCGGATTGTTTTTTTACAACAAACCTTTGATTTCTTACAGGCTTCACGGTAATAATACAATCGGTCTCTCGTTAAAACACATTAATGGTTTTAAATTTAGAGGAAATTTTATACAAAGATTAAATATTCTTAACGAGCAGATTGGTTTATCCGAATTTTTATTAAAACCATTTATATTTGACAAGCTCGGCAAAAGTGGTAAAAAGTTTGCCATTCATCTAAAATCATATACAAAAAACAGACAAAAATGTATAAACAATAATAGCTTGATATCATGGTTTTTTCTTTTTAAGGATGTTTTTTTTATTTACGACAAACCATTAAAATCGCTAAGAAGTACTGTTGGTGATTTATTTTATATAACCGGTCTAAAGAAAAAATAGCCAACACTGAAGGGAGCCGATTATGCCGATAATAACGGTAGTGTTGCCGGTTTATAATGCTGAAAAGTATTTGGAAGAATGTGTGGACTCGGTTATTAATCAAACCTTTAAAGATATTGAAATCCTACTTATAAATGATGGTTCAACCGATTCAAGTGCAGATTTATGCGACCGGCTTGCAGCCAAAGATAGCAGAATAAAAGTTTACCACAGGCCGAACTCTGGTCCTTCAATTACCAGAAACCTTGGCATTGATGTAGCAGCTGGCGAGTATATTTGCTTTATAGATTCTGATGATTATTTGGACCCTCCCGCACTGGAATTTATGTATAACTCTATAACACTCCACAACGCTGATATGGTAATGTGCGGTTTTTATCACGACGTTGAACAAAACGGTACTGTTGTTTACAGCTCTACTGTCTGCACTGAAAATAAAATAATTTTCAGCCATGAAGAGATTTTAGATGTATTAATAGAACTAAAATCCAAACATTTAATTGATTCATGCTGCAATAAATTGTACAGGTTGTCAACCATCAGGGATTCCGGCGTCAGGATGCCGGAGGGCGAACTGTTCGAGGATACCGAGTTTAACTTTAGGTTGCTGCCATTTTTAAAAAAAATTGTCATATCAGACAAATGCTTTTATCATTACCGGCAAAGGGATTTTAGTATTACAAAATCTTTTCAGCCTTTAAAAATCGACTATTTAACCGCAAGATACAACACTATTTATCAATACATTTCAAGTTTTGAAAATATTAGGAAAGAACTGGTTGAGTTTAATAATTTTTATTATATAAAATCGGTTTTTTCTTGTTTTATAGACCTTTTTTTCCCGTCTTCCGATTTTCCAACCTTTAATAGCCGTAGGGAATTTATTTTAAAAAAAATAAACTCCAATACATTTTCCAAAGCAGCAAACAACTGCAAAGGTAATAATAAAAAAGACAACCTTATCATTTTCTTGGCAAAGAGCAAAAATGTATTATTGATATATTGCTTTTGCAGAATAATGTTTGTCTTAAAATATAGGATGAAGAAATTATTTACGAAAATTAAAGAGGGATAAGTTTAATGGAAGTGAAAAGAGCCTCATTAGCTAATATTAAAAATATAAGTGGAAAAGTATCTCAATTTACCATTATTGTGTATTTGGCATACAATCTGTTTCAGCATTCGGCGCTGGCGCTTTATATTTTTAATGAAGAATTAAGGACCATTACAATGGTTTTAACTTTTGTGTGTACCTGTGTGCATTTAGTTGTTTGCATGCTGTATTACGGTATAAAAATATTCCCTTTCTCTAAAAAACTACATAATATTTTTTTTTATGTCAGTCCGGTTGACTTTATCTTTTTGGGTTTTCTTGCCTGCAACCTGATTTGGATATATATTATACCTCATATTTACGGGAACAATCCTGGTCAGGCTTTTACCGACGCCGGCAGGCTGGCAATGCTTCTTGTCTATTTTCCAGTTGCCATTTTAATACGGATGAAAGAATTTAACCTCAGATTTATCTATAAAACCATATTTTTCGCATCCTTTGCAGTATCAATATGGCACATATTTATGTGGGTCGGGGAATCTATAAACCCGAATTTTGCTGTCAGCATTTATACCTTTTTGGAAAATGCCACAAACGGTATGTTTCAAAGGGGAGAATGGATTAAGGGCTATGGAATCATAAGGGTGGTAACCACAAATTCAGTTTCGTTGTGTATTGGATTTTTCTTGTTGTTTAACTACGACTTTAAAAACCGTTTTTCTAAATATCTGTATGTATTTGTGTTTACCTTTGCAATTCTTTGCACATTTTTAAAATCGCTCTGGTTTGGCATCTTTGCAGGAGTATTTATAATAATTTTATTGATTATTTATGAGTATATAAAAAACCAACAGAACCACAGCGCAGTAAAAATTTTGCTGGCAAGCCTGTGCGTTACGATATTTTTAAACTTCACGGTTTTCCAAGGAGCTGTACTTAACCGCCTTTTGTATGCATTCATTTCATCCGAACCCTTAACCTCAAGCGAAATACCGAGCGACCCAGAGAACACCTGGGACCCGTATCTTGACCAGTATGGCGCCTATATATCAAATAACATTAAACTCGAACAGGCCCAAAAGCTGCTGGAAAAGTGGCGTGAACATCCAATTGTTGGCCACGGTTACGGAAGTTACATCGAGGGTTATTTGCGGTCCGAAAATGCGGTGTTTTCATATGAAATGACCTTTTTTGCGCTCTTGATGAAAATAGGGATTGCAGGAGCCTGTGTGTGGGTAATATTTGCCCTGTCTATGGTAATTGCAGCATACTCCAAATACAAGGAAAATCTGCGCAATTTTGCGGTGTGGTTTGCCATTGCTGTCAGTTTTTTTGTCACAATACAAACCAATCCGCTGCTTTTCTCCCCCAACGGAATGATATTTATTTTGTTCCTGCTGCTTGACACGGTTCAGCAAAACAGCATAAACTTTAAACAGCTGTCTGAAGATAAAAAACCATTGGCAGCACATGCCGTTGTTAAATAGGAGCTAACATGAAAATATCGGTTGCAATAGCGACATATAACGGAGAAAAATATATTAAATCCCAGTTACAATCAATATTAGACCAAGATATGCCGGTGGACGAGGTTATCATTTGCGATGACCGCTCCACCGACAATACTTTAATTGTGGCTGAAAGTTTTATTAAGGAAAACGGACTTGAAAACTGGAAGGTTTACAAGAACGCCCAAAACCTTGGCTTTAGCCGCAATTTTTTTAATGCCATCTCCAAAACTACCGGAGACATCATTTTCCTTGCAGACCAGGACGATATATGGCTGCCCAATAAAGTTTCTGTCATGTACGGGATTATGTTGCAAAACCCTAAAATCCTTGCTCTGTCTTCCCGCTATTCACTGATTGACAGCTTTAATAAGGATATCGAAAACCCCGGGATAATTAATGTCGACATAAAAGACGACGGTGCAATGGAGCCTGTTTCTGTGCAGTCTCTAATCGGCTGTTCCTATATCCGCGGGTGTGCAACTTGTTTCAGGGCAAGCCTTAAAGCAAGCCTTATCGATATTAACCTTGATGACCTGTTGGCCCATGATTGGCTGATAAATATATTGGCAAGCCTGAATGGGAAGAATTATATTGTCAATAAAATCCTCTTTAAATACAGATACCATGGGGAAAATGCCTCTCTTACGGCAGTGTCCCGCACCCGGCTTATTGGGGATATAGAAAAGCGCAAGCGGGGGCTTGAACAGTCAGTTTTTGCACATTCCTATATACTCGAGCACTCTCATGAATACAAAAATATGACACAATCGATAAAAAAGAAGCTTTCAAAGTGTATTAAATTTGAGAAGTTAAGGCTAAAATTTTTAAATACCCGTAACTTGCTTCTATACTTTTTGCTTGCTTTAAAAGTTGGCAACTATAAAATGTATTATAAATCCTTTTTTAAGGGCATAAAAGTTTGGGCCGGGGACTTTTTATACGCATATAACATCGGCGGAGCGAAGGGGCAAAAATGAGGGCGAAGAAGACAGCTATCAATACCCTGTTTGGAATACTGATGCAGGTCGTCACTGTCCTGCTGAATCTCGTTTCCAAACGCATTTTTGTAGATATTTTAGGCGGCGAAATTTACGGCCTTAATTCACTTTTCAACACCATAATTATCATGCTAAGCCTTACCGAGCTTGGCATAGGGATGGCAATTACCTACAGCCTGTATAAGCCTTTGGCGGAAAACAACCAAAAACAGATTTCGGCGCTGATGACTCTGTACAAAAAAATCTACCGTTATATAGCCCTGATTGTTTTCGTAATCGGAATGCTTCTAATCCCGTTTTTGCGATTCTTTATAAAAGAGAATTACCCCACGCCTTTTCTTGCAAAAATATTTGTCCCGTTAGTCCTTAGCGCGTCGGTTTCATATTTAATGTCCTATAAAAAGACCCTGCTCATTGCCGATCAGAAGGGCTATGTTGTTACCATTGTCAGGACCATTTACCTGATTGCGCTTCACACAACGCAGATTGTAATACTCCTGCTCACCCACAGTTTTGTGGCATATTTGTTAGCCAAAGTGGTGCTGGATTTTCTGGATAGCTATATATGCTATAAAATTTGCGACAGGCATTACCCGTTCCAGAAAAATGCCAATGAACAGGTCAGCACCGAAGACAAAAAACTCATTGTTCAGAAGGTTAAGGCGCTTGTATACCACCGCGTTGGAATATACCTGATAAATGGCACTGATTCAATAATTATTACAAAATTTTTGGGAACGGTTATTAACGGCTATTATTCTAACTACATGCTTATCATAAATACCGTTACCGAACTTCTTAACCAGTTTGCCAACGGGCTTACCGCCAGCATGGGGAATCTAGTCGCCAGCGAGAGCAAGGAGCGCGTTTTCGACGTCTTCAAGCGGGTGCTATTGTTTAACTACTTTTTGGTATCTTTTTGCGCCACCTGCTTTGCCGTTTTAATAAACCCGTTTATCAGCATTTGGATGGGGCCGGATGTGCTCCTTGACAAATACACAGTCGCGGTGCTCATTACCAACTTTTATATATCTACTTTTTCTTATACAATAGGGTCTTTAAGGGCAAGTGCGGGAATATTCGAGCCCGATAAATACCTTCATGTGGTGCTTGCTGTGGTAAACCTTGTCGTTTCGGTGGCTTTGGTAAAGCAGATTGGAATCGTGGGCGTATTTATTGGAACCCTGATCTGCCTAATTATTAAAGAAATCATCGCCTTGCCGTATATAATGGGCAAGCATTTCTTTAAAACCTCGGCTGTCGGGTATTACAAAAGGTTTGTGCTATATGCCGTTTGTACGGCAGCCATTGTGGCGGTTACAATGCTTGTTTCATCGTTTGTAAATTTGGAAAATGCATATATTGCTTTTATAGCCAAGGTCGTAATTTGCCTTACCGTTCCCAATATTATTAACCTGATGCTGTTTTTCAAAACACGTGAATTCAAGGAATTGTGCTCATACTTCTTTTCACTAATAAAAACAAAATAACCCTGCATTTGGGAATAATCGGGGTACAATTTTAATACAAATATTATGAATATTCCAAATTTGCAGGGGATGTGTTAAGATGCAGATTTTCCAAACGGTGATGCTGATTGCGGTAATAATATATGCCATTTTTCTGCTTATCTTTGCACTGAAAACAAAAAAGCCTTTAAAAACCTTGATGTTATCAGCGCTGCTGGGGCTTGCCGCGTTACTTTGCGTTAACCTGACTTCAGGGCTTACCGGTGTTGTGCTTAATATCAACGGCTGGACACTGGCAACCTCCGCCGCCGCAGGGATACCCGGAGTGCTCGCGATGCTTACCTTGAGGATTTTGTGGGGGATATAGTCCGGCCAACAAACAGCACGGTACACTAATAGATAAGTAAACAAAAATAATTTTACACCCAAAGGGAAATATCTCTTTGGGTGCTTTTATTTGAGTAAAAATAAACCATTGTGCACCTGTTTACTCTTTTATATATTTATTGACAATGGTATAATGGTTCCAAACGGGATTCAGGGTGAAAGGAATGCTTAAATTTATTTTTGGCAGGGCATCAAGCGGCAAAACAACTACCATAATCAACAGAATATGTGACGAGGTAAACAAGCAAAAACAGGTAATACTGCTTGTCCCGGAACAGTTTACATTTGAAAGCGAGAAAACCTTGCTTAAGTACCTTGGCTATTCGGTCTCGGATCTTGTGGAGGTGCTTAGTTTCTCAAGGCTTGTGGACAGAATAGGAAGGGATATTGGCGGGATTGCGGGAAAAAGGCTTGATGACTCGGGCAGATTTATAATTATGGGCAGGGCCATCAACAGTATTAAATCGCAACTGAATGTGCTTACTTCCCATACCGATTCACCTGAATTTATAAAAATGATGGCAACAACCGTTGCAGAGCTTAAACAGGCCGCGGTTAATCCCGATTTGCTGCTTAACGCCGCGGGCAGCTTGCCCTCTTCGGCATTAAGGGCAAAGATTTCAGATGTGGCGCTGATAATGGCGGCATATGATTCTTGTTTGGGTCGGACTTTTATTGACCCGGCGGACAGCCTCACCGTACTTTATAAAAGGCTTGCCGATTACCCGTTCTTTAAAGGCAAAAGCGTATATATCGATTCCTTTAAGGGCTTTACCGCCCAACAGTTGCTGCTGCTCGACAGGATTATCCAGCAGGCCGACAACGTTACGGTATCTCTTTGCACCGACGGCGATATTTATTTAGACGACAATCTGGGGCTATTTGCCAATGTCAATTCAACCGCCAAAACCTTGGAAAACCTCGCAAAGAAGCACGACACAGGCGTTGATACGCCGGTTGTTTTGAATAAATCATATTTTAATTCAAGGGCGCTGTGTATCCTTGAAGAAAACCTGTTCAATCCTAAGGCCAAAACCGACGAATTGGCGTCAGAGGACATAACGGTGTGCAGGGCAGAAAATATTTACAAAGAGGCCGACTTCGTGGCTAGGACAATACATAAGCTCGTGCGCGAAGAGGGCTATAGGTATAGGGATATTGTGGTAATTGCCCGTGACGCCGAAAGCTACCAGGGCATATTAGACACTGCCTTTGAACACCATAATATCCCGCTTTATATGGACAAGCGCCGCAGCGCCGAGCACCTGCCCCTTATGGTGTTTGCTGTTTCCGCGTTAAACGCCGCGTCAAGGTTTGAGACCGATGATATTTTAAAATATTTAAAAACTCAACTTACCGATATAAACGAAGAGGAAATAAATTTACTTGAAAACTACTGCTTTATATGGTCAATAAATCGCAAGCAGTGGCTCGAGCCCTTCAAATTCAATCCCGACGGATTCGAAAGCCGTGGCGATGACAACTCCGAGCTGTTACAGGTTATCGAGGACATCCGCCAAAGGGCGGTAAACCCCCTTGTAAGGCTTAAAAAGTGCTTTGCAGGCGGAAAAGTTGAAGACATGGCAAGGGGAGTTTATGAGCTTTTGCTCGAGTGCAGGGTGCCCGAGCACTTGCAGGACTATACAAATGCGCTTCGTCAGCAGGGGCAGAATGAGTACGCGGATTTGCAGGGACAGAGCTGGGAAGCGCTTATAAACCTGCTTGACGGCCTGTGCGCGTGTTTGCAGGGCGAATACCTGTCGGACAACGACTTTATTAAATACTTTGAAAATGCACTGTTTGCATTGACGCTTGGTACCATCAGTCAGAACCTTGATCAAGTGACCTTCGGTTCCGCCGATCGGGTGCGCCCCTCGCGCCCCAAAGTTACCTTCATAATCGGCGCCAATCAGGGGGTTTTTCCAAAGGTTTCTGAAAATACAGGGCTTTTCAGCATCCGCGAAAGGCAAAGACTTATAGAATTGGGTCTTCCGATATCCGATAGGTATATACAGGAAGCAATAGATGAAAACTTTTTGCTTTATACTGCTGTCTGTTCACCTTCGGAAAAATTGTTTGTTTCATACTATCTTGCCGATTTAAACGGGGAAATCAAAGAGCCGTCGATTTTAATAGACAAGCTATTGAGCATTTTCCCAAAAGGCATAAAAGTCATTGAAGAGACCGGCGCTGATATATGTCTTGAGAAAATCGAGGCCAGACGGCCGGCTTTTGAGCTTTTGGCGGCAAACTGGAACCGCCAGGACGGGAAATTTGCGGCACTGTATAAATATTTCAGGGAACAGGAAGAATACAGGGATCGCCTTGAGGCGATTGAAAATTTTCAAAACCGGGACAGAAAGTTAGACCCCCAAACCGCCAAACGCCTGTATGGAACCAGCCTTTACATTTCCCCCTCCCGGGTGGACATGTTCTACCGTTGCAGTTTTTCGTACTTTTGCAGATACGGTCTTAAAGCCAGGGTAATAAGGCCTGCGGAAATTGATGTCATGCTTAGGGGAACCATTGTCCATTACGTATTGGAAAATATAATACGAATATACGGAAAAAGGCTGGCGGATTTAAGCGCGGCAGAGCGCAACGATTGCATAGACCGCCTGATTGAAGACTACCTTAACGAATTTCTCGGCGGTAGGGAATACAAAAGCCGCAAATTTCTGTTTTTGCTTGAGAAAATATCAGTAATGCTCAAAAGCCTTGTCGCCAACATTGCCGATGAGTTTAAAGTCAGCCTTTTCGAGCCTGTGGCCTGTGAATTAGAGATAGATTACAATAGTTTGGTCAAACCCGTTAAAATAAGCCTGCCCGGCGGAGCGCAGATTGCGGTAGGCGGCGTGGTGGACCGCGTGGATATGTGGCAGGACGGCGTTAACAAATATGTAAGGGTTATAGATTACAAAACCGGCAGCCGCAGGTTCTACCTTGCCGATGTGCTGTACGGGCTAAATCTGCAAATGCTTTTATACCTGTTTACCATTGCCGAAAACGGCCAGGGCGTTTTCAGCAATGCCCGGCCAGCAGGTATTCTGTACATGCCCTCAAAGCGAGTGATACCCGACGAAGACAGCGCCGATGAGGTAAACCTTAAAATGAACGGCCTGCTGATAGCCGACGAGCATGTGCTAAAGGCCATGGAGACAAGCGCCCAGTGCAAATACATACCCGTAAAGTACGATAAATCCGGCGATTTAATCCGCAGGAATTCATCGCTGATTGAAACGGAAAACCTGCAGATTATTAAGGAATATATATTTGATTTAATTAAAAGAATGGGGACCGAGATTTACAGCGGAAAGATTGATATAAACCCGCTGGACGGAAGGGATTTGCCTGCCTGCAAATACTGTGACTACAGGCCCTGCTGCAAACGGGAGCAAAATGAAATAAACGGCAAGGTGCCGCAGTTAAACAATCAAAATGTTATTAATATTTTGACAAAGGGTGAACATAATGGCATTTAATCCGACCCCCGAACAGCGAACCGCCATAGAAGGAAAGGGTACCATACTTGTGTCTGCCGCCGCAGGTTCGGGGAAAACCGCGGTTTTGGTTGAAAGGGTTATAAACCATCTCACCAACAGCCAAAAGCCAATCGATGCCGACAGGTTGCTCATAGTCACATTTACCAACGCCGCCGCGGCAGAAATGCGAGCAAGGATTGAAAAACGCTTAAATGAAGAGATAAACAAAAACCCGGGCAATCCAAAGCTGCTGCGGCAGCAGCTATTAATGTCAAAGGCGGTAATCAGCACAATAGACTCTTTTTGCATTGAACTTGTAAGGGATAATTTTCAGCACCTTTCCATCCAACCCGACTTTAAAATCGCCGATCCGTCGGCGATGGAACCGCTGAAAGAAAAGGCAATAACCGAGGTTTTTGAAAACCATTATAATCAAAACGACCCTGGCTTTTTCGCTCTGCTTGACGCTGTGGGTTCGGATTACGGTGACAATGTTTTAAAGGATTTTGTATTAAAAATTTACGACTCAAGCCGCGCCATGCCTTTCCCAGAAAAATGGTTTGAAAAGATAGAAGGCATGTATAAAAATATTTCTGATTTAAACGAAACTTATTGGGCAGAAATTCTGTTTGACTATGCCAAACACATGGTAAAAACCGCCGCCGACGATGCCCGGAATGTTTTAAATAAGATGTCCCGTAATGAAAAAATTTTCAATGCATACGGCGCCGCCTTTTGTGCAATAATCGACCAGCTAAATATGCTGTATGAAAAACTCGAAAACAAGGATTGGGACGGCGCCTACGACTTCATTGAAAGCTTCGACATACCTGCTTTTAAGCCTCTTCGCAATTTTGACGACGAACGGCTGAAATCTTCAGCCTCGATGGTCAAAAACTCCATCAAGGAAATGGTAAAAAAAGACCTTAAAAAACTGTTTTTGACCGGCAGCCAGACACAGCTAGAGCGTCTGACAGAACTTTCCCCCCATATATCAAAGCTTATGGAACTTGTGCGGGAGTTTGCAGAGCAGCTAAAGACCGAATGCCGCAGTAGAAATGTGCTTTCCTTCGACGCGGTTGAACATCTTGCGCTGAAACTTCTTGTTGAAGATCAGGATGGGGAAATAAAACCCACCGAAATAGCCAGGGAAATTGCACAGCGTTACGACGAAGTTTTGGTAGACGAATATCAGGACACCAACAACCTGCAGGACACACTGTTTTACGCCCTTTCAGACAACGGCAGCAAGTTATTTTTGGTGGGCGATGTCAAACAAAGCATTTACGGGTTCAGATACGCAAACCCGGAAAATTTCATGATAAGAAAACAAGCCTACCCCCCATACGACGGAAAAACTTCCCCGTCAAAAATACTGCTAAAAAATAATTTTAGAAGCCGCGGCGAAGTTTGCGAGTTTATAAATTTCTTTTTTTCCATATTCATGTCGCGAAACAGTGGCGGTGTTGACTACACGCATGAAGAAATGCTTATTCCTTTGGCCCAATACCCTGAAAGTCCGCAGCCTTCCGTTGAGTTATATTTGCTTCAAAAGGGTGAGGAAGATTCAGCCGAATTACAGGAGGCTAGGTTTATCGCCGATTACATACAAAACGCGGTCGAATCTGGCATGCTTTTACAGGATAAAAAAGACCCCGAGAAACTGCGCAGGGCGGAATACGGCGATTTTACAATACTTCTACGCACAATCAAGGGCAAGGCTGCCGTTTATTTTAACGAGCTTAGGAGCCGCGGAATTCCGGTAAGCTCAAGCGTGGGAGGATTTTTGGATTCTGCCGAAATCATTACCATGGCTTCACTTCTTAAGGCAATCGACAGGCCTTCTGATGATGTGGCTGTACTGTCTGTACTTATGTCGCCGATTTTTAGCTTTACCGACACCGAAATTGCAGAAATCAGGGTAAACAACACCGACTGCAACATTATCTCAAGCATTACCCAGGCAGCACAAAACGGAAATGCAAAGTGCGCCGAGTTTCTTGAAAAATTAAGGTCTTTTAGAACCCTTGCCAATACCCTGCCGGTGGGCCAGCTAATTAAGCGTCTGTATGATATTACCGGATATGCCGAAATTGTGCTTGCAGCCGAAGACGGTGAAAGGCGAAGGGCAAACCTGCTTCAGCTTATAAGTTACGCCACCGAATTTGAAAACAGCGGCTACAAAGGGCTTTCGGCGTTTATTGGCTTTCTTGACAGGCTGAAAGACTCCGACGGGCTTAAATCGGCCGAAGCGGTAAAAAGCCAAAACACCGTTAGGATAATGAGCATACACGCCTCCAAAGGGCTTGAGTTTCCGGTGTGCATTATTGCCAACTGCGGTATGAAATTTAACACAAGGGACAGCATAAGCCAGCTTGTGCTTGACGAATTTGCAGGTATTGGGTTTAAATATATAGACGAAGAGAATGGCGTCCGAAAGAACGTTATTTCAAGGGCAATAATTGCACTATTAGCCAACAACCGGATGGTTTCCGAGGAGATGCGGCTGTTATACGTGGCAATGACCCGCGCGAAGGAAAAGCTTGTGTTAATAACCACAGAATCAAAACCAGAGGAAAAACTTTCGAATTTGGGCTTAAAACTTGAAAGAAGCTGGGCCGACAATAGATTAAGCGAAACATTTATCATGTCGGCAAACAGCTATGCCGACTGGATTTTGTCGGCTGCCCTGATTCACCCCTCCTGCTCGGATTTTAGGGCTTTAGCCGGTGCCGATATAATTCCGGCCGAAACCCGCGGATTATTCAAAGCCCAAATAATAAATGAGCTGCCCGAGCGTACCGAAACCCGGGCAGAAATACCGCAAATGCCGCAGGTCGATGATCAGTTTTACCAGCAAATCAAACAGAGGTTAAGCTATACATACCCTTATGACGCTCTAAACAAAATCGCCGCCAAAAGCTCGGTTTCAAAACTTGTACACGAGTCGGATTCAAAGCAGTATGACTTTAACTCCCGCCCCGCATTCATGTTAAAATCGGGGCTTACTCCTGCCGAAAGGGGCACCGCAAACCATAAGTTCATGCAGTTTGCCGATTATAATAAGGCTGCCCAAGATATCCAGGCGGAAGTTGAGCGACTTTATGAGTGGGAATACATCTCTTTTGAGGAAGCCCAGGCTATAGATGTAAAATCCATCGAAAGGTTTTTTAAAAGCGAACTGTTTAAGCGAATAAAAAGCTCTAATAACGTAAAACGTGAACTGCGGTTTTTAACCGAAATCCCGGTCGGCGAAATCGAGCCCGGCATTCCGGACAATATCAAAAATGAATATGTAGTGGTACAGGGGGTTGTTGACTGCGTTTTCGATGAAGACGGGCAGCTTGTAATTGTGGATTTTAAAACCGACCGCTTAAGCGAAAAAGAACTAATTGCCGAATATTCAAAGCAGCTTGAAATCTACGCCAAATCCCTTTCAAAAAACTATAAAAAACTGGTAAAGGAATGCTACCTGTATTCTTTCTATTTAAACCGTGCAATTCCCGTAAAATGGCAAAATCAAGATTGATTATTAAAGTAATGTTGTCTATAATAAATGGGTTAAATTATATAAGAAGGTGGAAATATGTTGTTGCAAAAAAATGACGTGGTGCTTTTTCAGGGAGACAGCATTACCGACTGCGGCAGAAACCGCGATAACCTGTATGACTTAGGTGTAGGCTACCCGCTTGTTATTTCATCCCTGCTTTACAGCAAGCTTGCAGACTTAAATCTTAAATTTATTAACAAGGGAATCAGCGGCAACAGGGTATACGATTTAAGAAACCGCTGGCAGCAGGACTGCCTTGATTTAAAGCCCACCGTAGTCTCAATCCTAATTGGCATTAACGACACTTGGCGAAGGTATGATTCCAATGTAGAAAGCCCAATCAAGGATTTTACCGAATGTTACCGCAGCCTGCTTACTGATGTAAAAGAGAAACTCGGCGCGCGGATTATAATAATGGAACCTTTCCTTATCCCCAACGCGCCCGAGAAAAAGGTCTGGCGCGAGGATCTGGACCCCCGTATTCAGGCGGTCAGAGAGCTTGCCATAGAGTTTGATGCTACATTCGTACCCCTTGACGGTCCTTTTACAGCGGCATACATAAAAAATAAGGGCAATTATTTATCAGGCGACGGCGTTCATCCGTCTTATGCTGGCCACGGCCTTATCGCGCGCGAGTGGTGCAAGGCTGTCGGTGTTACACTATAAAAAATATAAGCGAGCAGTTTTACTGCTCGCACTTTTTTAATCTTTTAAAAACACCGGTTGAAGTTGCCGTCCGGATAGCGCAGCTTCTATTGTATCTTTTATCTTGGTAAAGTCGCACACCAGTGAATTGTATTTTTTTATTGGGTCGTCCTGCCTTAAGGGCACAAAGTATATGTTTTTCGTATTCAATAGAAGCCCAAGGTTTTTGGCCGAGGCGCCCAACGCGTCGTTTGTAGCCAGCGCTATTACAACCGGCTTGTTGTTTCTAAGATGCGCCTTTGTCGCCATAGTAACCGGCGTGTCGGTTATTCCGTTTGCCAGTTTGCTAAGCGTGTTCCCCGTACAGGGGGCTATTACAATTATGTCAAGCATATTTTTTGGCCCGATCGGTTCTGCTTCCTTAATATCATGAATTATGGACCTTTCGCATATAGCTTCTACCTGCTTAATGAAATCCTTGGCCTTTCCAAAGCGCGTATCCGTGGTATAAAGGATTTTAGACATAATGGGATATATGTCGCAGCCGGCGTCTTTCAATACTTTAAGCTGTTCTATCGACTGTGCCAAAGTGCAGAAAGACCCGCACATTGCATATCCTAATTTTAGCCCTTTCATGAATTTATCATACCTTTCAATGCCTTATGGCGAATAGTATCAGTTGATTTCCTTGATTATGTTAATCAGCGTTTCTTTTATTATTTCTGCGGCACTCTCAGGCGCTACCTTTCCGGGAAGCGACAATGCGTGGATGGTCTTTATGCCGCATTGGCTCGCGGCGTTGTAGTCAACGCCGCCGGGAGCGGATGCCAAATCGATTATTAAAACGTCCTCTTTGCAGCACAACAGTTCCCGCATTCCAATAACTAGATGGGGTACTGTGTTAAAAATAATGTCAAATTGGCTTATGTAATTTAGTATATCATCGGTAAATATACCGTTAATCCCATTGGCCTTTATCCATGCCAAATCAGAGTATTTGCGCGCCGTTGCGGTAACATTGGCGCCCAAAGCTTTTAACATGTTCGATAAAACCTTGCCGATCCTTCCGTATCCCACAACAAGGCAGTTAGATTTAAAAATAGTTTTTTTTGTTTCCCTCATTGCAATTTCCAAAGCGCCTTCGGCTGTGGGAATTGCGTTGAGCACGGTTAGTTCTTCCCGTTCATAATAATCTATAAGTTTCAATTCTTTTTCCCTAGTGCCCTCATACAGGGATTTGTTCAGCAAGCCTCCAAGGATTATCTGGTGGGGTTTTGCGGCTGCGAAAATGTCGGTAAGGTAGATTGGACTGTAGCTGTGAGGCGCGTTAACAAGTACATTATCCCTGCTTGCCGGCACAGGCAATACAACAACATCCGAATTTTTAACGGCTTGGGCTGTTTCAATGACCGGTTTAACTTTATCAAGTGTGCCCAGCTTTTCAAGACCGTTTACAGTTACTGATATGCCATCTTTAGCAAGGCTTTGTGCAAGATACCCTTGGCGGTTGTCGCCGCCAATTACTGTGAATTTCAGGTTGCGTATTTCCATAAATACCGCCCTGTTTCGACGAATTTAATATTTTAGCATTTAGGCTCCTAATGCCTATAACATTCTATGAACCTGTAATTGTTTTAGTGCGGTCAATTGGCTTGCCAACCCAAAAAAGAAAAATATAGCTTTTATTTACTGTTTTTGTTTATTTTAATATAAAAAAGCAATATAATAGTTATGAGTTTTAAATTTGGTTTCTGGAGTGATACTGTGGCTGCTGTTGCTGATATTAACAATATCCTTAATAATGTAAAACGGATTCATATGATAGGAATCGGCGGTTCCGGGATGTGCCCGTTGGCGGAAATTTTGCACAGCATGGGGTATGAGCTTACCGGCTCTGATAATAACGACAGTGCACCATTGCAAAGGGTTAAAAACCTTGGCATTCAGGTATATATGGGGCATAGCGCCGGGAACATAGGAAATGCCGAACTGGTCGTATATTCTGCAGCCATTTCCCAAGACAACCCCGAGCTTATTGAAGCACGAAACAAAGGTATCCCTGCAATAGAACGGTCATACCTTTTGGGCGCGCTGACTAAAAGATATAAAAACTGCATAGGCGTATGCGGTACCCACGGCAAGACCACCGTCACTTCCATGATAACCCAGGTACTTATAATGGAAAACTACGACCCCACTGCCGTAATCGGAGGAAAACTTCCGTTAATTGACGCAAATGGCAGGGTGGGAAAGAGCGACTATATGGTCTGCGAAGCCTGCGAGTTTGTGGACACATTTTTAAAGCTTTCCCCAAGCATTGCGGTGTTGCTTAATATCGACAACGACCATCTCGATTACTTTAAGACCATGGATAATATGGCGGCTTCCTTCCATAAATTTCTCTCCCTTGCAGATGACGCAGTGTTTGTCAACGGCGATAATGAACTGTCCCTTAAAGCCGCAAAGGATATAAAAGCTAAAAAATTTAAATTTGGCCTGCAAAACGGCAACGATTACGTTGCGCAGGATATTGACGTGCACGATACCGGAACAGAGTTTACTGTTGTTTTTAACGGACAATCGCAGCGGGTTAAACTTCACATTTCGGGCGAGCATAACATTTACAACGCTCTTGCGGCCTTTTCAGTGTGCCACTATTTAGGCGTAGAACCTGAAAACATAGCCAAAGACCTTGAAACCTACCACGGCGCTGGCAGAAGGTTCGAGATTTTAGCAAACACAAACGGAGTATGTCTGGTCGACGATTATGCCCATCACCCGACCGAAATCAAAGCTACACTGTCAGCCGCAAAAAGGCTGCCATTTAACAGGCTCGTGGCGGTTTTCCAACCCTTTACCTTTTCAAGAACCGCCATGCTTCTTAATGACTTTATAGAAGCACTCTCCATTGCCGACGAGGTGGTACTTACCCCGATAATGGGCTCAAGGGAAAAAAATACTTACAATATTAGTTCATACGATATTGCCAAAGGGCTGAAAAACTGCACAGTAATTGATACCTTTGACGAGGTTGCCGATTATATCTGCGAAAGTGCTAGGCCGGGCGATATAGTAATCACTATGGGCGGCGGGGATATATATAAGGCTGCCTACAAAATACGTGACAGATTGACCAAACAACTACAGCCTAAATAAAACAATACAATAATAACCCGAGAGTACAAAGCTCTCGGGATTTTTGTTTTTACAGGCATAGTCCGGACAGGTTGTACATATATTTTAGCAGACCGTAAATTTAAAGGACAGAATGCCAATGGATATAAAATATTTAGCGGGCAGGTTCAACAGTGCACTTTACGGTGTATGCCCAAGAATTCGCAGTGTACTGGACAAACTGCCCGAAAAAATCAAGGCCCAAACACAGGAGATTCGGATTAGGACAAACAAGCCTGTTATGCTTACTACCTGCAACGGACAGCTTTTTGTAAACAAAACAGGGGAGGCAAGCTTCCTGCCCCGACAAAGCACATTATATGCAACGGTAGAAGACGTTGCCGAGTGTTTTTCACAGCTTTGCAGCTTTTCGGTGCATACACATCACGAAGAGATAAAACAGGGCTTCATTATCATGAAGGGCGGCCACCGCGCAGGGGTGTGCGGCACGGTGGTGTCAGACGGGCAAAATATAATTTCGCAAAGGCAAATAAATTCAATAAATATTCGAATTGCAAAGGAAATTCACGGGTGCGCCGCAGGGATTACCCACCTGCACAGGCAGGGCGGGATACTGCTGGCAGGCGGGCCCGGAAGTGGGAAGACAACCGTACTAAGGGACTTAATACGCCTGCTTTCTTCCGGAGAGTGCGGCGGCATTTATAAAGTAGCGGTAATAGACACGCGCGGCGAACTTGCCGCGGTGTATGCGGGAGAAGCCCAGAATGATATAGGCCTGTGTGCCGATGTGATTACCGGCTGCCCCAAGGCAGAGGGCATACAAATGGCATTGCGTACCATGTCGCCCGATATTATCGCCTTTGACGAGATTGGGACGCTTGAAGAGATAGAAGCTGTTGAAGAGTCTCTCAACAGCGGGGTGATAATAATAACCACAATTCACGCGGGGAGCATAAAAGAACTGATCATGCGAAAACAGGCCATAAAACTTTTCCAAAGCGGGGCAATTTCCAGCGTTGTTATGTTAAGCAAGCCTGTGGGTTCCCCAATGAAGATATACAATTTGGAGGAAGTTTATGCTGAAATTAGCAGGTCTAATCGCACTAGTGGCGGCCTTTACGGGGGCAGGAATGCTCAAATCATATAACCTTTCGGCAAGGGTAAACCTGCTTTCGAGCTTTCTGATGCTAATAGAGGACATAAAAGAGCAAATCCGTTATACGTGTATTGACACCGAAACGTTGTTGAAAAACTACACAAATTGTGAACGGTACTCGCAGCTCTGTTTTTTGCCAGAATTACAAACTCTGTGCCAAAAAGGCAGATGGAACCTGAAGAATATAAAGAGTGCTGTAGTGGCTGCGCCCTTTGCCCGCCCAGAGGACACCGAAACCTTCGCGTCCTTTTTTGAAGGGCTTGGTAAAAGCGATTTGCAAGGTCAACTTACCCACTGTAACTTATATATTTCCATTCTTAACCGGGCGCTTGAAAACGCAAGAAAAGAAAGCAGCGAAAAAGGCAGGCTTTTTTGTCTGCTTGGGTTATTTAGCGGGCTGGCAGTCGCCCTGCTTCTGATCTAAAAAATATAGGGATGTGAGCAAATGGATGTTGATTTCATATTCAGAATAGCGGCAATAGGAATAATTGTGGCGGTGCTTCACCAGATATTGGTCCGCTCGGGCAGGGACGAGCAGGCAATGCTGACGACATTAGCGGGGCTAATTGTAGTGCTTTTAATGATAATTCGGGAAATCAGCGTTTTGTTCGACACAATCAAATCGATTTTTAGGTTATAATATGGAACTTTCATCAATAATAGCCTTTGCTTTGTTGTCATGCGTGCTTGGGATAATTCTGCACCAATACAAGCCCGAATACTCCATGCTGCTTGTTGCCGCAGCGGGCTGCATATTGCTGTTTATGCTGATAAACACCTTCCTGCCCGCAATAAACGAAGTAGGCAGCATTATTACCAAAGCTGGTGTAAAACGGGAATATTTCGCAATACTTTTAAAAGCTTTGGGCATATGCTACATAACCCAGTTCGCGGGCGACCTTTGCCGCGATTCGGGACAAACCTCCCTTGCCGGCAAGATTGATTTGGCCGGCAAGGTGGCCATTGTGATTTTAGCCCTGCCTATTATTAAAAACATAATCGAAATTGTCACAGAGATAATAAAATAACCCAAAAGCGGGTGAAGGAAGATGAAAAAAATCTTTTTTTTAATACTTTTTGCCATAATTCTAACACTGAATGTTCAGGCGCAGGCAATGGATGTAAACGAGATTTACTGGCAGCAATACGCTTTAAGCGGCGCAGGTGAGCTGTATGATAATTTAACCCCTGAAGCCAAAGGCGCGATGGACAGGCTGGGGCTTGACCCTAAAGAACCTTCCTCCATTTCAAATTTTAATTTGGATAATGTGTTTTTGTTAATAAGGGATTTTTTTAAAAGCGGCGGAACCGTGCCCATAAAAGCGGGGGTATCGGTGTTCGCGGTCCTGCTTCTGGCAGCACTTGTGGAAGGTGTCGGCTCTGGAGTTGAGCGCAAGGGCTTTGACGGGATATATACATATGTGTGCATGGCAAGCATTGCAGCAATAGTTTTTTTGCCCCTGTTTCAGACTATACTCTCCACAGTCAACGCCATAAAGGGTACAGGGGTGTTTATGTTGTCCTTTGTCCCTGTATACGGCGGCATAATCCTTGCGTCAGGCAGGGTCTCAACCGGCATGGGGTTTCAGACCTTGCTGCTTGCGGCCGCACAGGTGGTTGTACAGGCCGCGTCATTTGTCATAACTCCGCTTATCGGCATGTATCTCGCGGTAAACCTATCCTCATCGGTCTCGCCTATGGTAAAAACTGCGAAACTTTCCGAAGGTTTGAAAAAAGCCTCATCCTTTTTATTGACTTTATTATTAACGACCTTTGTAGGGATCCTGGGAATTCAGACTGCCATATCGGCGGCGGGCGACAATATAACCCAAAAGACCTCAAAGGTGCTGCTGGGGACCTTTGTGCCGGTGGTGGGGCCCGTGCTTGCCGAATCGGTGGGGACGGTGCAAAGCTGCGTAGGGCTATTAAAATCATCCGTCGGCATATACGGCGTAATCGCTTTGTGTTTTATGCTGCTGCCGATTCTAATCGAGCTGATTTTCTGGCGCCTTACCGTAATAATATCCTCCGCCGCTGCCGATATGATGTCGCTTCCACGGTTTAGCGAATTTTTAAAGGCGGTGGACGCGGTGGTGGCCCTGCTTTTAGGCATAGTTTTAATGATTGCGGTGCTTTTTATAATATCACTGACCGTAGTGTCGCTGGCAGGTGGCAGCGCATGAGCACACTTGCGGATATAATTCTTTCTTTTTGCATAAGCCTTGTGGCAATTGGGCTTATATCAATCCTAATACCCGCCGGCTCAATGGAAAAACCCATGAAAATGCTAACAGGCATTACTATGTTTGCTTTACTTATAACTCCTTTTGTGAAAGGGGATATAGGTTTTGACTTTCTAAACCAAACCAAAAACCAAACCCAGGAAATTCAGAAAACCTCCCTTAAGCGTGCGTTGGCGCTGTCCCAAAGCCAAATGGAGCTTGCAATAAAAGAGCTGCTTTACAAAAATGGAATACAGGTTGATGAAATAGGGGTTTATATGGATATTTCAGAGGACAACAGCATAATTATTAGTCAGATAAGCATTTCGTCCAACTTTAAAAGCCAGGAGGAAAAACAGGTAGTCAAAAACATTATAAAACAGGAATTGGGAGTGGAAGCGGAAGTGGAAGTGACAGACAAGGGAGGTGTAAATAATGGAACCTAAAGGTTTGTTACATAAATTGTCCGATGCAGCCAAAGAGGGCAAGGCCGTAAGAATAATCTACATTGTCGGTATAATTGGCATAGCACTGATATTCCTTTCAACATTCTTTAAAGACAAGCCGGACTCGCATGGCAAAAAGGCCGAGTCCAAGGACGCTACCCTTGAGTATTGCAGGATGCTTGAGGAAAAGGTCAAAAGGCTTGTATCCAGCATTACCTCAAGCGATAAGGTGGAGGTTTTGATTACCCTTGAGTCTGGGGTTGAATATGTATACGCCAATGAAGTTGTAAAGGATACCGACAAACTGGAGGATGTAAACGGCAACGATAACCGTAAGGTCCAGCAGAAGGACAGCGAAGAGAAAAAGCACATAATTGTGAAAACCGAAGACGGCGGGGAAACGGCTTTGCTTGTAACAGAAATTGCCCCCAAAATCAGGGGCGTGGCTATTGTTTGCGAGGGTGGTGATAGGCAGGATATCGCAGAAAAGATTAAAGATGCGGTTTCTACGGTGCTTGATATTACCACAAAGCGGGTATCCATAACTGGTATCAACAATTAATTTTTTGATATACTAATGCAATTTTGGGAGGAAACGTTTTATGAAAAAAGGTGTTATTGTAGGAAAACGGCAAATAGTACTGGCGGTGCTTATCTTTGCCCTTGGAGCTGCCGTTTGGCTTAATATGAAATACGCCTCGTCCAACGGCGGATTTGATATAACCGGAGCGCTTAATTCATCCAAAAACCTTGGCGATGCACAGTATGTGAACAACCCCAATACCGAAAGCCAGCCTGCTTCACAGGCAGATACCACAGGCGGATCGGATTATTTCAAAACAGCCAGGCAGGAGCGGGAGAATTCCAGAAAAGAAGCAGTAGAACTAATTCAGGAGACTATTAGCAACGTAAAAACCGATTCAAAAACCAGGGAAACCGCCATGCAAAAAGCTGCCGAAATAGCCATGAGAATAGAAAAGGAAGCATCCATAGAAGCGCTGCTTAAGGCCAAAGGTTTTGAGGAGGCGTTGGCGATTATCGGTGACAATGACGTCAACATTGTGGTAAAAGGCGACAACCTATTAAGCAGCCAGACGCTGCAGATACAGGATATAGTCCAGTCGCAGGTAGACGTATCTCTTGATAATATCAAAATCGTAACTGTAAAATAGTGTTGTGAAATCCGAACTTTGTGGTATAATATAGCAAAAGGAGGTTTCTCAACATGGACAATAAAGCTGTCGGAGGTTTAATAATTACAGAGGACGTAATAGCCAAAATGGCAAGCGTCGCGGCACAGGAGGTAGACGGTGTCGCAGGGCTTGTTAAAAAGCCGCAGGATTTAAAAAGCGTATTTGCAAAAGGGGACGAATCCAAGGCGATTAAGGTCACAATTAAAGACAGTGTAATCAATATTGAAGTTCACATATCCGTAAAAGAAAACCACAAGGTTACCACCGTTGCCGAGGCGGTTCAGAAGAATGTCAAGACTACCGTGCAGAATATGACCGGCAGCGCGGTGACGAGGGTTGATGTTTTCATAGAAGACGTCGTTTTCAACACGGAAAATCAAGACGCACAGTAAATACGGGGTTTATCCGTTTGCCCTTAACATAATGGTGGGATGTTTTATTCATCCCGCCTTTTTATGTTTTAATTACCTTAGCATATTGTTTGTGCGGGTTTTGGCGGTATGATATAATAAAATATATCTTGTGGAAGGAGGAGCGGCAATGGAAATAATTAAGGATTCAAACGAGCAGAACAGGCTTGAGCGGTTGCGCGAAAAGGCACAGCGCCTGCCGCTTTCTCCGGGTGTGTATTTAATGCGGGATGCCCGCAAAAAGATAATATATATCGGCAAGGCAAAGGCGCTTAAGAACCGTGTTAGCCAGTATTTCAGGAATTTAAGCTCCCATACCGACAAGGTAAGGCAAATGGTTTCAAACGTCGAAGATTTTGAATATATAATCTGCGACAGCGAGTTCGAAGCCCTAATTCTTGAATGTTCTCTAATAAAACAATACAGCCCCAAATACAACATCCTGCTTAAAGACGACAAAGGCTACCACTATATAAAGATAAGTAAGGGCGGCTGGCCGACTATCAAGGCGGTAAAAAAGATTGAAGACGATGGAGCCGAGTATATAGGGCCCTACAACTCCGCCTTTGTGGTAAAACAGACGGTGGACGAGGCGCTTAAAATCTTCAAGCTGCCTCAGTGCAACAAGGTATTTCCGCGCGACTATAAAAAAAGCAGGCCGTGCCTAAACTTTCACATAGGCGCCTGCAGCGCCCCGTGCGCCGGCAAGATTTCATACGAAGATTATTTCGAGTCGGTAAACGAGGCGGTTGAATTCATAAAGGGTGGGAACCAGGCGTCAATTAAGGATTTAAAAGCCAGAATGGAGCAGGCGGCGGAGAATCTTGAATTCGAAAAGGCCGCAAGGTTAAGGGACAGGATAAGGGCGCTGGAGCGCATAAACCAGAAACAAAAAGTAATAAACTCTTCTTACAAGCGTCAGGATATAATAGCCCTGGCGCAGGGCAGCGAATCAGCATGCTTTGAGGTATTTATATTTAAAAACTTTAAGTTAAGCGACCGTGAGCAGTTTATTATAGACACGGTGGAAGACGCGCTCGCCGCCCGCGCCGAGTTTATCAGAAGGTATTATTCTATGCGTGACGAGGTGCCGCCAAGAATCGCGGTTGATGGGGATTTCGAAGATAAAGAGTTGCTAAAAGAATGGCTTTCCCAAAAAGCGGGCAGAAAGGTAATCATAATTAATCCTCAGCGTGGCAGCCAAAAAGCGCTTGTTGAAATGTGCCGCAAAAATGCAGCCGAATATCTTGCCGAAAAATCGGGTAAATCGGGCAGGGAGACGGCAGCGCTGGGCGAGCTTGCAAGGCTTTTGGGCCTTGCCGCCCCGCCAAAATTTATCGAGGCCTATGATATATCAAACATCGCAGGTACCGAGAATGTAGCCGGCATGGTGGTGTTCTGCGACGGCAAGCCTTTAAAATCGGCATACAGGAAATTTAAAATTAGGGGTGTTGCGGGGCAGGACGACTACAAATCCCTGCAGGAGGTAATTGACCGGCGGTTTGCCGAGTATGAAGCCCATAAGGTAGAGCAGGAGGGGTTTGGCAGGCTGCCCGACCTGATATTAATCGATGGAGGGCATGGCCAGCTTAACGCCGTATGCGAGGTGCTAGAGAGAAGAAATATAGACATCCCCGTGTTTGGCATGGTAAAGGATAGCAAACATAAAACCCGGGCAATCGCGGCAAACGGCGGCGATATCTCAATAAAGTCAAACAGGCAGGCATATACGCTAATCTCCACTATTCAGGAGGAGGTCCACAGGTTTGCCATAAGCTACCACCGCCAAAGAAGAAAACGCGCCACATTTAAAAGCGGCCTGCTTGAAATCCCGGGAGTTGGCGAAAAAACCGCCGGCACGCTGCTTAAACACTTTAAAACCATAAAGGCCATAAAGTCCGCAAGTCTTGAGGAATTAACAAACGTAAAAGGAATAAACAAAAGGCAGGCAGAAAGCATATACAGCTTCTTTTACAATAATAAGGACGGCGCCGAAAAATAAAAGCGCTGTCCTTTTGGTTATTTTAGGGGACGAGTCGGCATATAAATTTACCATGAAAGCAAATTGGACGGGAGATACCATGGACTCAAACAATGTTTATATGGATGACCTATACCCTATTATTAAAAACAAAAAGAAAACCGATCCCAAGCTTAATATATTATTTCTGCAGATTATTGCCTGTGCTATAGTGCTTTTAGCTGCCCTTGTTATAAAACTGATAGGTGGAAGCTTTTATAATGAATTAAGGGCGCTATATATCGCAACATTTGAGGATAAAACCACCGTTTCCGAGGTTTTGGACGCTGCCAAAGGCTTTTTCTGGTCGAACCCTGATAACAGTAGCACAAGCGAAGAGCCGACATCTGATAACAGCAGCGATATTAGTGAAACCAGCACAAACCCCGCCTTGGAAAGCACTACTGATTCTGAAAACGAAGCTTCGATGCCGCAAGAGGGCGAAGAGGAAGACGATGTTGCCGCATACATATTCGATTTTAACACAGTAAGGTCGGTAATGAATATGTCGGGTGGCAAGGCAAATTCAATGCTAATGCCGGTTTACGGTACCATAACCTCCCCCTTCGGCTTTCGCAACCACCCCATAACTGGGGTGTATTCAATGCACGGCGGCATTGATATCGGTGCGCCCTACGGCACCGATATCAGGTGTGCGGCGGCGGGAAAGGTCAAAGAGGTGGCAAGAAGCAGCAGCTACGGGCTTTATGTAATTATAGACCATCAGAATTTTGAAACGCTGTACGCCCACTGCAGCGCGATTAAGGTAAACGAGGGCGACACGGTAAGCAAGGGAGATATAATTGCAAACGTCGGAAGCACGGGAATTTCTACAGGGCCCCACCTGCATTTCGAGGTAAGGGTGGGGGGCTGCAAAATAAACCCCGAATGGGTGTTGGATAAGGCCTATTTCACATGAAATTCAGGCTCTTTGGCATAGAAATCCACGTGACGGTTTTGTTCGCGGTAACCGTCGCGTTTCTGCTTACCATCGACCGGACAGGCATTCTTATTCCGATGTTTGCGGCAGCGTTTTTACACGAGTTTGGCCACATTGTGGCAATGAAGCTGTTTAACACCGCGCCAAAACAAATAATTCTACACCCCTGCAGCGTCACAATCGTCGACCGCTTCCCGTCCCACGGTGGCAAAAGCGACATAATAATCAGCCTTTCCGGCCCCTTTGCAAATTTTATTGCGGCGCTGCCTCTATACATAGCTTTCAAATTCACCGGCAAACTTGAATTTGCCAACTGGTATGCGGTCCAGATAATAACGGGGGCATTCAACCTGATTCCCGTTAATGGGCTGGACGGCGGTAGAATCCTTTTAATACTTGCGGGGAAAGCCTTTGGTTCCCAAAGGGCGGTATTAATACTTAAAATCGTATCCCTGCTGTTTGCTGGAGCGCTGATAATAGCCGGCATTACATTAATAGTCCGGTTTGAGTCCAACCCGTCGCTCTTGTTTGTGGGTGTGTATTTGGCTATCCTGAATATAATTAAACTATAAGTTGAACATACGGGTTTATTAGGTTAAAATAAATGATATGGCAGTTTGCCATATCATTTTTCTTTTCTGAAAGGGAGCTTTGGATGAACAAACAGCTTGAACATTTGCTGCTTGAAGTTCAAAAGCCCGGCAGATACACGGGCGGCGAACTGGGCAGCGTTGTTAAGGATAAATCCAATATTGATGTGCGTTTTGCCTTTTGTTTTCCGGATATGTATGAGGTTGGCATGTCCCACCTTGGAATAAAAATATTATATTCACTGCTCAACAGCAGGGAGGATATCTGGTGCGAGCGGGTGTTCGCGCCGTGGGTTGACATGGAAGAACTCATGCGCAAGCATAACATACCCCTTTTTGCGCTTGAGAGCCAGGACAGCATTGCCGACTTTGACATAATTGGCTTTACCCTGCAGTATGAGCTAAGCTTTTCAAATGTGCTTAATATGCTCGATCTTGCGGGATTACCAATAAGGTCAAGCGACCGCAGGGACCTGTCTCCCTTGGTCATAGCCGGCGGGCCCTGTACCTGCAACCCCGAACCCCTTGCCGATTTCATAGACCTGTTCGTCCTTGGGGAGGGGGAAGAGGTGACCTTGGAGCTTGTGGATCTGTACAAGCGCCACAAGCCAAAAGGCGACAAACAGGCCTTTTTGCTGGAAGCCTCTAAAATTCCCGGCGTATATGTTCCGTCGTTATACGAATTCAGCTACAACCCAGACCGCACCATTAAGGAAATTAAGCCGCAAAAAGGCGCGCCCGCGAGAATACAAAAAAGGATTATAAAGGATTTAAACAAAGTCCATTACCCTGATCGATTTATAGTCCCCTATATACAAATAGTACACGACCGCGCAGTTCAGGAGATTTTCAGGGGATGTATCAGGGGCTGCCGCTTCTGCCAGGCGGGATATATCTACAGGCCCGTCAGGGAAAAATCCCCCGATGTGATAAACCGGCAGGCTATGGCGCTGTGCGAGTCCACAGGATATGATGAAATCTCCCTGTCATCTTTGAGCACGAGTGACTATTCCCGGCTTGAAGAGCTTTTGGGCGATATGCTTTCATGGACCGAGGGCCAAAAGATAAGCCTGTCCCTTCCAAGCCTTAGAATCGACAACTTCTCCCCGGAGCTTCTTGAAAAGGTGCAGAAGATCCGCAGCAGCGGGCTTACCTTTGCGCCGGAGGCAGGAACCCAGAGGCTAAGGGACGTCATAAACAAAAACATAACCGAGCAGGAGATACTTAACACCTGCAAAACCGCCTTCGAGGGCGGCTATACAAGCATAAAGCTGTATTTTATGCTTGGTCTTCCTACCGAGTCTCTTGAGGATATTGAAGGAATTGCAAACCTTGCTCAGAAAATAGTGGATTTATATTACCGCAACCCGCAGCGCAAAAAGGGCAAATCGGTCAATGTTTCGGTCAGCGTATCCACATTCGTGCCAAAGCCATTTACACCCTTCCAGTTTGAAGCGCAGGATACTTTAGAGACAATAGAAGAAAAGCAGAAACACCTTGTAAAATCCGTAACCTCCAAAAAAATCACAGTAAACTGGCACGACTCGCAGACAAGCTTCCTGGAAGCCGTGTTTGCCCGCGGGGACCGCAGGCTTTGTAGGGTCTTGGAGGCAGCATGGAAATCGGGATGTAAATTCGACAGCTGGAAAGACTGCTTTTTGTTTGAAAACTGGATGGAAGCATTTAAGGAATGCGGCATAGACCCAGGGTTTTATGCAAACCGCAAAAGGGAATACGGCGAAATCATGCCCTGGGATCACCTTGATTACGGTATCAGCAAACGGTTTTTAATAAAGGAAAACCAAAAGGCATATGAAGGGTTAACCACGCCCAACTGCCGTATCGAGTGTACCGGGTGCGGTGCGGCGAAGTTTAGGGAGGGAATCTGTGTTGAGAGCCGTTAGGATTTTTTACAAAAAATTGGGCAGACTAAAATTTGTCTCCCACCTTGATATGAACCGCACAATGTCAAGGCTGCTTCGTCTTGCAAAACTGCCCGTATGGTACACCGAAGGCTACAACCCACACCCCTTTGTGTCCCTTGTCCTGCCTCTGTCTTTAGGTTTTGAAAGTGACTATGAGGTAATGGACTTTAGGGTCACAGATGATTCCATTAGCAATAGCGAGATAAAGTCGGCTCTTAAAGCCGTTTTCCCGCCCGATTTGTTTCTGCTTGATGTTGAGGACCCTGTTATGAAGGCTTCCGACATATCTTTTGCGGATTACGAAGTGGTTTTTGAAAACCCGGACGAACAGCTTGAAAGGGCACTGGATACATTTTTATCAAGTCCCTCTATTGTTACCGCAAAAGTAAACAAGAAGGGCGAAAGGGTAGAGCGTAACATAGCGCCTTTAATACACGAATACAGGATAAATAAAGACGGCGGTCTAGTGCTTTTTTTAAAACTCTCTGCAGGCAGCAGTGCCAACCTTAACCCTCAGGAAATACTGCAGGCATTTGAAGAAAGCACGGGAGTAAAGCTGCCATATTACAATATAAGGCGGCTAATGCTTTATAATAATTCTGGACAAAAGTTTAAGTAAGAATAATTTGCGAAAATTTTCTTGAAAATTGTATATGTATATGTTATAATCTAACAGCTGTTTAAACGCAGCTAAATTACACACGGTTTGTTGCAAAGTCAGGTGCCGCACAAAAGCGGTTAAGCTTTTAGCAAACAAGCCGGAGGCATAACCTGAAGGAGGAAAATCAATGTCAGTAGTAACAATGAAACAACTGCTTGAAGCAGGCGTTCACTTCGGGCACCAGACAAGGCGCTGGAACCCCAAGATGGCTGAGTATATTTTTACTGAACGCAATGGTATTTACATCATTGATCTTCAAAAGACAGTAAAAAAACTTAACGAAGCCTATATGTTTGTAAGGGACCTTGCCGCGGAAGGCAAAGAGATCCTTTTTGTGGGCACCAAAAAACAGGCCCAGGACTCTATTAAAGAAGAGGCCACCAACTGCTCAATGCCTTACGTAAACGCGCGCTGGCTGGGCGGTATGCTCACCAACTTCCGCACAATCCGCCGCAGGATTGACAGGCTCAATCAGCTGCGTGCCATGGAAGAGGACGGCACGTTCGATCTGCTTCCCAAAAAGGAAGTTGTAAAACTCCGCTTGGAAATCGAAAAACTTGAAAAGTTCTTAGGCGGCATTCAGAACATGAAGAGGCTGCCTGCCGCATTGTTTGTTGTTGACCCGCGCAAAGAGAAAATTGCAGTCGCAGAGGCAAGAAAACTCGGTATACCGATTGTTGCAATAGTCGATACAAACTGCGACCCCGATGAGGTCGACGTTGTAATTCCCGGCAACGATGATGCTATCCGCGCTGTAAAGCTCATAACAAATATAATCGCTTCTGCCGTTATAGAGGGAAGACAGGGCGAGCAGCTCATTTCTATCTCTACAGAGGATGAATCTCAGGCTGAGGTTGACGAAACTGCCGAAGAAAATATTGATGACAGCGCAGAAGGTCAAGCGCCTTCGGCAGAAGTGGCTGAACAGGAAGACGGGAGTGAAACTGCCGAGAAGGCAGAATAGCAATGTCAAATGCCCGCATATTGCGGGCATTTTTAAAAAAATTTTATAGGAGGAATAGTAATGGCTTCTTTTACAGCTCAGGATGTTAAGACTCTTCGTGAACGCACCGGGTGCGGCATGATGGATTGCAAAAAGGCTTTAACGGAGACCAACGGTGACATGGAAGCCGCCATTAATTATTTAAGGGAAAAAGGTTTGGCTGCTGCTATTAAGAAGGCATCCAGGGTAGCGGCGGAAGGCGTGGTGCTCGCATACAGCAGCGGTAACGTTGGTGTTGTTATAGAGGTTAACAGCGAGACCGATTTTGTCGGCAAGAACGAAGACTTTAAACAATTTGTTTTGGAATGTGCCAAGACTGTTGCCGAGCAGAATCCCGCCGATGTCGAAGCTTTGGCGCAATGCAAAATGGCGGATGGCAGAACAGTTCAGGAAAACCTGCAGGATAAAATTTTGACCATCGGCGAGAATATAAAAATTCGCCGCTTTGCAAGATACGAAGGCGTTCATTCGACCTATATTCACGCAGGCGGCAAAATCGGCGTCATGGTAAAATTCGACACCACTCCAGAAATCGCTCAGACTGAACTGTTCCAGCAGGCAGCGAAAGATATCGCCATGCAGGTTGCCGCCGCAAACCCCTTATATCTGGACCGCGATTCTGTACCTGCCGATGTTATTGAAGAAGAGAAGCGAATCCTCACAGAGCAGGTCATTAACGAGGGCAAGCCCAGGAATATTGCCGAGAAGATTGTTATGGGCAAGCTTGGCAAATTCTATAAGGACAACTGCCTTGTTGAGCAGCAGTTCATTAAGGACAGCGACTTAAGCGTCACACAGTATATAGACTCAATCGCCAAAGAGCTTGGCGGCAGCATTAAAATCGAGTCTTTTGTCCGCTTTGAAAAGGGCGAAGGCCTGCAAAAACGCGAGGATAATTTCGCCGAAGAAGTTGCAAGCATGGTAAAATAATTCAAAACCCCGTATTGTTACGGGGTTTTTTTACGGAAAGAGTTTTTGTTGGGATTCTAATTGACTTATAAATCCATATCATGTAAAATAATATAAAATTAAATGGAGGTAAAATCATGCAGCCACGGTTTAAACGGGTTCTGCTAAAGCTGTCAGGTGAGGCATTGGCGGGTGGAAAAAAATTCGGGCTTGATTTCGACACGGTGTTGAAAATTTGCTCAAGCATTAAAAAATGCGCCGATTTAGGCGTTCAGATTGCTATCGTAGTAGGGGGTGGCAATTTCTGGAGGGGCCGTTTCGGCGGCAAGATGGACAGAACCCGCGCTGACCATATGGGAATGCTGGCTACCGTTATAAACTCGTTGGCTTTGGCTGATGGCCTTGAGCAGGTCGGTTTGGATGTGCGCGTCCAGACCGGTATAGATATGAAGGAGATTGCCGAACCATATATCCGCAACAGGGCGGTAAGACACATGGAAAAGGGAAGAATTGTAATCTTTGGTTGCGGAACCGGCAATCCTTTCTTTTCAACCGATACCGCTGCAGCCTTAAGGGCTGCCGAGATCGATGCCGATATTATTTTCAAAGCCACAAATGTGGATGGGGTATACGACTCCGATCCCAAAACCAATAAGGACGCCAAAATGTTTGATACCTTGTCCTATCTCGATGTGCTTAACTGCGGACTGCAGGTTATGGACAGCACTGCCGCGTCCCTTTGTATGGACAACAATATTCCTATTCTTGTGTTCAACCTAAGCGACCCCGACAATATATACCGCGCTATGACCGAAGGAAACATAGGAACAATGGTTAAATAATTTTACACCGGAGGTGTTTATTAATGGATGAGCTAATTAACAATGCCGAACAACGTATGGAAAAAACAATAGCCGTGCTTGAAAAAGAATTTGCAACCGTAAGGGCCGGAAGGGCCAATCCCGCCGTGCTTGACAAAATCAGGGTGGACTACTATGGCGTGCCTACCCCTATAAACCAGATGGCTGCAATAACGGTGCCAGAGCCGAGGCTTTTGCAAATTCAACCCTGGGACGCTTCCACCTTATCAAGCATTGAAAAGGCAATACAAAGTTCTGATATAGGCATAAACCCCAGCAACGACGGAAAGGTTATCAGGCTTGTATTTCCCCCGCTTACCGAGGAACGTCGCCGCGAGCTGGTAAAAGAGGTCCGCAAAATGGCCGAAGAGGCAAGGATCGCCATACGCTCTATTCGCCGCGATACCATTGATAAATTCAAACAGATGAAAAAGAATTCTGAAATCTCTGAAGACGATTTTATCGATTACGAAAAACAGGTACAGAACCTTACCGATAAATACTGCACAGAAGTGGACCAGCTTTGCGAGAAAAAAGAAAAAGACATAATGGATATATAACCTTCCAAACCCATCAGGGCTCTGCTCTGATGTTTTTTTGAGAGTGAGTTGTAGTGGGATTTTTTCAAAAAAAGCGCGAGCGCAAAGACCGGGTTATGCCCCGGCATATCGCAATAATAATGGACGGGAACGGCAGATGGGCTAAAAAACGCTCTCTGCCGCGTTCCGCCGGGCATTCGGCCGGTGCCCGCAATTTTAAGGATATCGCAAGGTATTGTAATAAAATTGGCCTTGAGTATCTTACCGTATATGCCTTTTCGACCGAGAACTGGAAAAGGCCAAAGGCAGAGGTAGACCACATATTAAACCTTTTAAGAGATTATTTAAAGGACGCTAAAAACTTCAAAGATGAAAACATTGCGGTAAAATTTATCGGCAATATTTCGGTATTGCCGCAGGATATTATTGATCTTATTAAAGATGCCGAAATCAATTCCCAAAACGCCACCGGGTTAAAGCTAAATATTGCCCTAAACTACGGTGGCAGGGATGAAATAATAAACGCGGTAAAGAAAACCGTAGAGGATGTCCAAAGCGGAAAAATCGCATATTCTGATATTAACGAGGAATATTTTGCATCTAATTTATATACTTTAGGGATTCCGGACCCCGATATAATAATAAGACCAAGCGGGGAATACAGGCTCTCAAACTTCCTTATCTGGCAGTCTGCCTATTCCGAGTTTTGGTTTTCTAATGTTCTGTGGCCGGATTTTAAACCTAAGCACCTTGAAATGGCTATTGATGAATATAATAAGCGGGAAAGGCGTTTTGGCGGGATATAGACTTTGGCATACCGCAGATTGGTGGCGCATATGAAAACAAGGATTATCTCGGCCGGTATCGGCCTTGTGCTGTTTAGCGTGATATTGTTGTTCAGGGACACTATAGCACTCGAAATCAGTATCAGCATTGTAAATGTAATAGCTTTATGGGAAATACTGTTTGTAACCAGGTATGTAAGTTTTAAGCCGTTATTAATACTTGGTGGGCTGTATTCCTTTATAATGCCCTTTTTATATAGCTTTAATTTCAACAGTTTGACATCCCGATTAGTATATGTGCACATCTTTACAACCCACCTGGTATACGTGCTGGCCCTCTTTACATTAACATTGTTAAACAGCAAAAGTATAACCCCCAATCAGCTTTCAATTACCTTTACAATGTCGGTCCTGCTGACCATTGGTTTTTCAAGCCTTATACTACTGCTTCACCACGGCGACAACCACGGTATGCTTTACTTCCTGCTTTCCTGCAACTGCGCGTGGGTAACCGACGCCGGTGCCTATTTTATTGGCAGCTTTTTCGGCAAACATAAATTGGCTCCCGCAATCAGCCCTAAAAAAACGATAGAAGGTGCAGTGGGCGGGATTGTTTGCAGTTTTATTGTATCTATAATAATCTGTTTAATATATCAAAGAATTGCAGATTCATCAATTTCCATAGCAACCGTATTGATAATAACCCCGATATTTTCTATTGCAGGTATGCTGGGAGACCTAATGGCGTCATATATTAAACGCAACTGTAATATAAAAGATTATGGAAACATTCTTCCTGGCCACGGGGGGGTTTTAGACCGGTTTGACAGCCTTCTCATCACCGCCCCGCTGTTTTATGCGTTTATTCAGATATTTAAAATAATTTGAGTTCAAAGGTTTAAACAATGTGCAAAAAAATTTCAATCCTTGGTTCCACAGGCTCAATAGGAACGCAGGCGCTGGATGTTGTGCGCCGACACGGTTTTAAGGTAACAGCCCTTGCCGCGAATAAAAATATAAAACTGCTCGAAAGCCAGGCGCGCGAGTTTAAGCCTGCAATAGTAGCCGTAATGGACGAGGCGGCAGCTAGGGACCTTAAAATACGGCTTGCGGATACCAATATAAAAGTCGTTTCCGGCGCGGAAGGCGTCTGCGACGCCGCCGCATTTTCCGACTGCGATATAGTCCTTAATTCCATTGTGGGAATTTCGGGCTTAAGGCCCACCATGGCCGCCATCGACGCAGGGAAAACCATAGCGCTTGCCAACAAGGAAACGCTTGTTGCCGGCGGAGATTTGGTAATGTCGTCGGCGTCTGCAAGAAATGTAAAAATTCTGCCGGTGGACAGCGAGCACTCGGCAATCTTTCAGTGTCTGCAGGGCGGCAGTAAATTTCTAAAAAAAATTATCCTAACCGCGTCTGGCGGCCCGTTTTTTGGGAAGACTAAACAGGAGCTTGCGAATGTCCTGCCTGCCGATGCGCTAAAACACCCCAACTGGTCCATGGGGGCCAAAATAACTATAGATTCCGCCACATTGATGAACAAGGGCCTTGAGGTAATCGAAGCGGTTCACCTGTTTGGTGTTGGCCCTGATGATATCGAGATTGTAATCCACAGGGAAAGTATAATACATTCCTGCGTGGAGTTTAAAGACGGGTCGGTCATAGCGCAACTGGGACTTCCTGATATGAAAATCCCAATCCAATACGCCCTGACCTACCCCGACCGATATGAATGCCCCGGCGAACGTTTGAGCCTTACCGATATTGGCAAGCTTACATTTTACCAACCGGACTTTGAAACCTTCCAATGCCTTGCCCATTGCATCAGGGCAATAAAAGCAGGGGGACTAAAGCCCGCCGCCGCCAACGGCGCAAATGAGCAGGCGGTGGAATTGTTCCTTAAGGGCAAAATAAAATTTACAGACATCCCGGATTTTGTGGGCAGGGCGGTTGATAACCAAAGCCATATTGAAAGCTTTAGCCTTGAGGATGTGTTTCGCGCCGACCGCATGGCAAGAGAGCTGGTTTTGGCTTCAATAGAATAGAATAGCGGGTGGTTTTTTGTTTATATATTTGTCTGTACTTACTTTGTGGAACAAGGTGTGGCCGATACTCGTAGCGATTTTGGTTTTTTTATTTATGATACTGGTACACGAGTTCGGGCATTTTTTAATGGCCAAATTAAACGGTGTTAGAGTCAACGAGTTTGCAATAGGCTTTGGCCCCACTTTATTTAAATGGAGGGGCAAAGAAACCCGGTATTCTCTCCGGGCAGTACCCTTTGGCGGCTTTTGCGCCATGGAAGGCGAGGATACCGAAAGCAATGATGAAAGGGCTTTCTGCAACAAAAAGCCCTGGCGAAGGTTTTTGATTATTATCGGCGGTGCATTGTTCAATGTCCTTTTCGGGTTTATCCTAATAATGATTGTACTAATGCCAGAAAAATACTACGCCTCCACCATCGTCGCAAAATTTGATGAGGCTGCCGAAAGCTCAAATTACGGCCTTCAGGTTGGCGACAGGATAGTAAAAGTAGACGGCCGGAACATATATACCTTTATGGATTTGATGTACTCCTTTACAAACGTGCCGGACGGGACGGTAGACATGGTCGTTATCCGCGACGGCCAAAAGGTAAAACTTGGAGACGTAAAGTTCCCCACTAAGGAAGAACAGGGGTTAACCTTAATAAATATGGATTTTAAAGTACAGGCCGTTAAAAGGACGCCGCTGTCATTTTTGGCTCAATCGGCAAAGGCTACCGTTTCCTATGTCAGAATAGTATGGTTTTCGGTAATAGACCTAATTACCGGTAGGTACGGATTGTCGGCAGTGTCCGGCCCGGTGGGGGTTACGGCGGCGATAGGCGAGGCGGCAAAAACTAATCTGCCCACGCTGCTTAACCTTACCGCGATAATAACCATAAATTTGGGCGTGTGCAACCTGCTGCCCTTGCCGGCATTGGACGGAGGTCGCCTGATTTTTATCCTGATTGAAATGATATTTAGAAAGCCTGTGCCAAAGAAATACGAAAGCATAGTCCATGCCATAGGTCTAATGCTGTTGCTAGGACTGATATTAATAATTACCCTGAAAGATATACTTGGTTTGTTTTCATAAATCTTGCCGCAGTCATGAAAGGCTGCGGCTGTAATTTATAGCAAGGGGTGAATACAGTGTTTTACAGGACCGATACAAAGCAGGTCACTGTCGGAAATATAAAAATCGGCGGCGGCGCACCCGTTTCTGTACAGTCAATGCTCAACTGCCCGCCCGATGATATTAACGCCAACATTAGCCAGGCAAAACGCCTGCAGGTGGCAGGCTGCGAGATAATTAGGCTGGCAATTCCAAATAAAGACAGTGTTGCGCTAATAGAACGGCTCAAGAACGAAGTATCGGTGCCCCTTGTCGCAGATATTCACTTTGATTACAGGCTCGCAATAGAAAGTGTTGCCGCGGGAATCGATAAAATCCGCATAAACCCCGGCAATATTGGTAGTGAAGACAGGATTAAGGCTGTGGTTGCTGCCTGCAAATCCAAAAATATCCCTATAAGAATCGGGGTAAATTCCGGATCGCTCGAAAAGCATATCCTTGCGAAATACGGATCGCCCTGCGCCGAAGCGCTGGTGGAAAGTGGGCTTTACCATATTGCGCTTCTTGAAAAATTTGACTTTGACAATATTGTGCTATCCCTTAAAGCCTCTGATGTTCAGACCATGTACAAAGCTTACGAGCTTGCCGCCCAGAAAACCAGATACCCGCTTCACCTTGGCGTTACCGAGGCGGGCACCGAGCGCATGGGGATTATAAAATCCGCCGCGGGAATCGGCGGCCTGCTGTTAAGAGGTATTGGCGATACAATCCGCATATCCTTAACCGACGACCCCGAAAAGGAAGTCAGGGCGGCAATAGACCTGCTTCGCGCAATAGGATTAAGAAAAGATGGAATTAGGATTGTCTCCTGCCCCACCTGCGGAAGAACAAAAATCAACTTAATCGAGCTTGCCAAAAGGGCGGAGGAGAGGCTTAAAGCTATAAACAAACCCATAACTGTCGCCATAATGGGCTGTGCGGTCAACGGCCCGGGCGAGGCAAAGGCTGCCGATATTGGCATTGCCGGCGGCGACGGCTTTGGGCTGATTATAAAAAAGGGACGTATCCTACGAAGGGTAGACGAGGACAGGCTGCTGGATGAGCTTATCAGGGAAATTGAGCAGATGGATTTTCAGGAAGGTGTGGAATAGATGTCTCGTCCGGGATTTTTGCAAATCTTCGGGGATTATTTGGATGAAGGCACAAAAACAAAACTCTGTGACGGCGAGGTAACCCTTTTTAAGGCCGACAAAGCAAAGAGAAGCATATATGTTAAGGTAAATTTTGACAATGCTGTCAGCATAAAGATTTTAAGCAGCGTAAAAGAGCAGATACAGCAGCAGTTGAACCTGAACTCAGTGGAAATCGAGCCTTGCTTTCCTGCTGGCAGCTTTAGTGTTAGGTATGCAAAGGAACTGTGCGAATATCTCCGCAAAAGCAATGCAGTTTTAAACGGCTTTTTTAATGATGCCGACTTTTTGTTGGAAGGAGATAACCTTACCATAACCTTAAAATATGGTGGCTTCAATTCAATAATAAATACCGATTTTGTAAAACGCTTTAAATCAATTGTAAAACAACGGTTTAGCAGAGAAATAGAAATAGAATTTGCCGGTCAGTTGGAGGATATTGAAATAAAAAATATCGAAAATATAGAAACGCCCCAACAGCCTAAACCGGCAAAAAAAGCAAAACCGAAGAAAAGCAATACTGGTACCGTCACAAAACAGGAAAAACCGGAGGACGGGCTTCCGGTGTATTTGTCAAGCGCAAAGCCCATAATGGGCAGGCAGATAAAGGAATGGCCGATACCCTTAAAAGATGTCACCCCCGACATGGGGGAGGTTGTATTCTGGGGCGAAATATTTTTCATAGAACGCAAGCCCACCCAGAACGGCAACTGGTACCGCATAGAGTTTTTGGCGACCGACTATACAAGCAGCTACAAGGTAAAGCAGTACGGTGACCAGAATCTTCTGAAAAGGATGGAACCCCTTGACGCTGGAGTCTGCGTGCTGGTACGTGGAAACATAGTATTGGACCAGTGGGAAAAGGACTACATAATAAAACCAACCGATATTTCCATACTTGATAAATACATAAAGTCTGATAACGCCCCAGTCAAGCGTGTTGAACTCCACGCCCATACAAATATGTCGGCAATGGACGGGCTGATCCCCGCTTCCAATCTAATTCGCAGGGCATACGAATGGGGACACAAGGCGGTGGCAATAACCGACCACGGCGTGGTTCAGGCTTTCCCTGAGGCCATGAATACGGTAAAGGAAATCAGAAAAAGCGGCGGGGAATTTAAGGTTATTTACGGAGTAGAGGCATATTACGCCAACGATTTAATTCCCGCAGTCAAGGGCAAATCGGACATGCCTTTAAGCGGCGATTTTGTGGTATTTGATGTTGAAACCACTGGGCTTTCCGCTAAAACCGACCGCCTGACCGAGATCGGCGCGGTCAAAATCTCCAACGGCAAAATAACCGACTGGTTCAGCACCTTTGTAAACCCACAAATGCCCATTCCGCAAAGGATTGTCGAACTTACAGGCATTACCGACCAGATGGTGAAAGACGCGCCCACCGAGTCCGAAGCGGTGGCAAAATTCCTGGAATTCACCAAAGGCTCGGTTCTTGTGGCGCACAACGCCACATTTGATGTTTCATTTATTCATGCGGCATGTGAGCGCTGCGGGTACGATTTTAAGCCCGTATACATAGATACCGTAATCATGTCAAGGGCGCTGATGCCCGACCTTAATAAGCATAGGCTTGACAACGTGGCTGCTGCCTTGAATTTGGGTGAATTTAACCACCATAGGGCAACCGACGATGCGGCAATTTTGGCCGAAATATTCCTTCGGTTTGTCGAAATGCTGCAGGAAAAAACCAGCTGCAAAACCGTGGGCGAGATAAACACTGCCCTTACAGGCGGCGATGTAAAGAAACTTAACAAATACCACATGGTAATTCTGGTCAAAAACCAGACGGGGCTTAAAAACTTATATAAACTGATATCTCACTCCCATTTACACAACTTTTACAAAAAGCCCATAATAACCAAAAGTATGCTATTACAGCACAGGGAAGGGCTGATTATCGGCAGCGCCTGCGAGTCAGGCGAAGTTTTCAGGGCTGTATCGAGCGGGTACAGCTGGGACGATTTGCTTGAAATCGCCAAGTTTTATGATTATCTTGAAATCCAGCCTATTGGCAACAATGAGTTTTTAATCCGCAGCGATGTTGTTAAGGACAAACAGCAGCTGATTGAAATAAACAAAACAATTTTAAAGCTCGGAGACGAGCTCAACATACCTGTTGTTGCAACAGGTGACGTCCATTTTTTAAACGAGCGCGACGAGGTGCTGCGAAGAATACTCATGGCAGGCCAGGGCTACAAGGACGCCGACAGCCAGCCGCCGCTATATTTCAAAACCACCGAAGAAATGCTTGCGGATTTTGAGTATTTAGGCGACAGGGCTCATGAAGTGGTAGTGGAAAACACAAATAAAATTGCCGATATGATCGAAGATGTAAAGCCGATACCCGACGGTAACTATCCCCCGTCAATCGAGGGGGCGGACGAACTGCTACGCGAAACCGCAATCAGGCGGGCAAAAGAAATATACGGCGACCCTTTGCCAGAAATAGTCGAAAAGCGGCTTGAAAAGGAGCTTAACTCCATCATCAAACACGGTTTTGCGGTTATGTATGTCATAGCCCAAAAGCTTGTTGAGGACTCCGAGACCAACGGATACCTTGTGGGTTCAAGGGGTTCGGTTGGCTCCTCCTTTGTGGCAACAATGGCGGGCATTTCCGAAGTAAACCCTATGGTGCCGCACTATGTCTGCCCAAATTGCAAATACAGCGAGTTTTTTGAGGACGGAAGCATAGGCTCCGGCTTTGACCTGCCCGAAAAAAGCTGCCCGAAGTGTGGCACGCCCCTTAACCGCGATGGGCACGACATACCTTTTGAAACATTCCTCGGCTTTGACGGCGACAAGGTGCCGGACATAGATCTTAATTTCTCGGGTGAATACCAGCTAAAAGCCCATCAGTTTACCGAAACACTTTTCGGCCCTTCAAACTGCTTCAAAGCGGGCACAATTTCCACCGTTGCCGAGAAAACCGCCTTCGGCTTTGTAAAAAAATATGCCGCCGAAAAGGGAATCCACATAAACAAGGCAGAGTGCGAAAGGCTTGCGACCGAGCTGTATAAAGCCAAGGTAAAGCGCACCACCGGCCAGCACCCCGGCGGAATGGTTGTAGTCCCCCAGGGCTATGAAGTGTACGATTTTTGCCCCGTCCAATATCCCGCCGATGACACATCATCCAACACCATTACAACACATTTTGATTTCCATTCCATCCACGATACAATATTAAAGCTCGACATCCTAGGACACGATGTTCCCACAATATACAAGTATTTGGAGGAATACACCGGAATTCCGGTAAAGGAAGTGCCCATGTCCGACCCGGATGTCATGAGCCTGTTTACTTCCACTAAGGCGCTTGGTGTCGAGCCGGAGGAAATCTATTCCCAGACCGGCACCTATTCACTGCCGGAGGTTGGCACGAATTTCGTGCGCGAAATGCTGATAGAAACCAAACCCAAAAACTTTTCGGACCTATTGCAGGTGTCCGGCTTGTCCCACGGTACGGATGTGTGGATAGGCAATGCCCAGGAGCTTATTAGAAACGGCGTCTGCACCATATCCGATGTTATCGGTACGCGCGACAGCATCATGACCTACCTTATGCACAAAGGCGTGGAAGCCAAAACCGCCTTCAACATAATGGAAATAGTCAGAAAGGGCAAAGCGCCAAAACTGCTTACCGAAGAGCTGCAGGAGGTAATGCGCCAGCACGGCGTCCCCGAATGGTACATAGAATCCTGCATGAAGATAAAATACATGTTCCCCAAGGCTCACGCCGCCGCATATATGATTTCCACACTGCGACTTGGCTGGTACAAGGTACACAGACCTGTTGAGTATTACAGCGCCTATTTCTCGGTGCGCGGCGAAGATGTCGAAATCAGAACCGTGCTTGGCGGCCGCGCGGCGGTAAAAAAGCGTATCAATGAAATTTTGGCAAAGGGAAAAGAGGCAACCGCCAAAGAGCAGGCCGTCCTGTCCAATCTTTTAATCTTTAACGAGGCCATGGCACGAGGCATAGAGTTTTTGCCGGTAGACCTTAAAAAATCCCATGCCTATAAATACCTTGTGGAAGACGGCAAAATCCGCGTCCCCTTCGGCTCGCTCAACGGAGTCGGCGAAAACGCGGCCATTGCCTTGCAGGAGGCCGCGGGCAAAAACTTCCTTTCCAAAGAGGAACTCCAGATGGCAACAGGGCTTCCCAAAACCGTAATAGAAGCCCTGGACGAGGTGGGCGCACTTGATTTTCTGCCCGAATCCAATCAGATGAGTTTTCTGTAATCAACCGGCGCAATGGTGCGCCGGTTTTTTGTTTAAATAAAAGCATATACTATTTTTACCAAAACTATTGACAATTCTAATTTTGTGTGCTACCATACTACCATGCTACCATGCTACTACGGTAAAGCAAATATACTGAAAGATTGATATTTATGGACAAATTCACCTTCAAAACACCCGAAGGTACCCGCGATTTAATGTTCGACGAATGCGAAACCTTTAACTTTGTCAAAAACACACTCTCAGAAATGTTTTCAAGCAGGGGATATTACGAGGTTAAAACCCCTGTTCTGGAGTATTTCGATCTGTTCACACTAGAAAGCGCCCATTTTAAACAGGAGGATATGTATAAGCTCTGTGACAACACAGGGCGTATTCTTGTGCTGCGGCCCGATATGACCATGCCTATCGCCCGCCTTGCCTCCACCCGCCTTAAGGGAGCGCCGCTGCCAATAAGGCTTTATTATATTCAGGACGTTTTCCGCCAAAATCCTGGGTACAAAGGGCGCAGCAACGATATTGCCCAGGCGGGGATAGAGCTTATTGGGCTTAATGGGCTTTTGTCCGACCTTGAGGTCATCATCACCGCCGCAAGGGCGATTGAGCAGTGCGGGCTTTTTGATTATAAAATCGAGATAGGCCATGCAGGCATCTTCAAAAAGCTTATCGACCGATTGAATATTGACAGCGACTCCAAAGAGGAAATAAGGATATATATCGAAACCAAAAATTACAATGCCCTTGAAAACAAACTTAAAACCTATCCTGAACCCATGGTAAAAGCAATAAAAGAGCTTCCCAAATTATTTGGGGGGCGGGAAATACTTGATACGGCACTCGAAATCTTTGGCGATTTAGCCTCAGAAGAGCTTGGTTTTCTATATAAACTTTATGACAGTCTTAATGCTGAGCTTCAGGACAAAATTTACCTTGATCTCGGGCTTGTGCACCGCAATAACTACTATACCGGCACGGTTTTCCGCGGCTACATCATGGGTTCGGGCGACATGGTGGTGTCGGGCGGACGATATGACAGTCTGCTTTCGGAATTCGGCTGTGATTTGCCTGCCACCGGCTTTGCGATCGATTTAAATGCGCTGACAGGCGTATTGCTTTCAAAATCCAAAGGAATCGGCGTTAAAAACCCAGATATGCTGGTTTTTGCACTGCCATCATATGAGATTAAGGCAATAAGGTTTATGGAAGAGCAGATAAACAAGGGAACCATCTGCGAACTGCTGCCCTTTGATAGCAAAGAGTCAGCCATAAAACAGGCAAACATAAGAAAAGCCAGCCGCATTGCGGTAATCGGTGAAAACTGCGAAATATTCGATTTAGTTTAATTCAAAAGGTGGATAGCAGTGAGACCTATTAGAATCGCCCTTACAAAGGGCAGGCTTGAAAAGGAAACCATAAAAATATTCGATAAAATGCAGCTTGACACATCAGAGCTTAAAAACAAGGGGCGAAGGTTAATACTTCCCCTGTCGGGATACGAAGCGGTCCTTGCAAAGGCTGCTGATGTCATTACATATATCGAGCATGGCGTGTGTGACATAGGAATTGTCGGAAAGGATACCATTTTAGAATATCCCGGCAGCTTTTACGAAATGTTGGACCTTAATATCGGGAAATGCGTGTTTGCACTGGCAGGCCCAAAAGGCTTTGATTTTTACTCGGGCTATTCAGTAAAAACCGTCGCAACAAAATATCCCAATGTCGCGCGAGCATTTTTCGAGCAAAAGGGTATGGATGTAAAGATAATAAAAATCGAAGGTTCGGTGGAACTGGCACCTCTACTTAATCTTTCAGAGGGCATTGTCGACCTTGTGGAAACCGGTAATACCCTTCGCGAAAACGGGCTTGAGATAATAGAAACCATAACGCCCATATCGGCAAGGGTAATCGTCAATGTCGCAAGCCTCAAACTTCGCAAAACCGAAATAGAAAACTTTATTTCACAAATGGAAAAGGCTATATAATTGGAGGATGTTATGATAAATATTACATATGCCGACGGAAGGCAGGAAATAGAACTGCTCGGCCAGCTTAAAAAACGCAGTGCCGAAACCGATGCAAAGGTCACACAGGTTGTCTCCGATATTATTGAAAACGTTAAAACCAACGGCGACAATGCTGCGCTGGGATACACAAAGAAATTCGACGGCACTATCCCGCAAAAATTAAAATATTCAAAAGATGAACTTAAACAGTTTATAGAAAAATGTGACCCTGAGTTTATCGATGCCTTAGAAAGGGCAGCGAAAAATATCGAAGAATATCACAAAATGCAAAAGCAGAACGGGTTTGTCAACACCCGTCCCGACGGTGTGATTTTGGGCCAGCGTGTGCGCGCCCTTAAAAGGGCTGGAATATATGTCCCGGGTGGTACCGCCGCATACCCTTCCTCGGTACTTATGAATGCCATTCCCGCCAAAATCGCAGGCGTTGAGGAAATTATCATGGTTACACCGCCTTCCAAAACTGGCAGCGAGAACAACGAAATTCTGGCGGCCGCTTTTATTGCGGGAGTTGACTGCGTCTACATGGTCGGCGGCGCACAGGCGGTAGCAGCATTGGCATATGGTACAGAAACCATCCCAAAGGTCGACAAAATCGTAGGCCCAGGCAATATCTATGTCGCAACCGCCAAAAAGCTGTTGTACGGCGTCGTAGACATAGACATGATTGCGGGCCCCAGCGAAATCCTCATAATCGCCGACCACACGGCCAATCCTAAATTTTTAGCCGCCGATTTAATGTCCCAGGCGGAACACGACGTGCTTGCCTCCTCAATTTTGGTCACAACAGATAAGGAGATTGCCAAAGCCACAGTTAAAGAACTTGAAATACAGGTAGAAAGGCTGTCAAGAAAGGAAATTATTCAAAAAGCCCTTGCGGACTTTGGCGCAATCATTGTATGCGATTCATTAGACAAGGCCTTTGAAATCGCCAACGAAGTTGCACCCGAGCACCTGGAAATATGCGTCGAAAACCCACTTGAATACATAGGTAGAGCCGACAACGCCGGTTCGGTTTTCCTTGGAAATTATTCACCAGAGGCACTTGGTGACTACTACGCAGGCCCCAACCACGTGCTGCCCACAAGCGGCACCGCCCGGTTCTTTTCGCCGCTGTCGGTAGACAGCTTCATAAAAAAGAGCAGTTTTATATACTACCCCGAAAAGGCGCTAAAAGCGGCGGCAAAGGATATAGTCAACATCGCCCTGCAGGAGGGGCTTACCGCCCACGCCAACTCGGTGGAAGTGAGGTTATAACAGTGCCGATAAACAATAAAATTAAAAGCATTCAGCCCTATAAGCCGGCAGACGGCGGCTACAAAATCCGCCTTGACGCGAACGAATCGTATATTACCCCCGATGATGAAATTTTAAATAAAATAAATGACAGTGTGTCGGCGGTGCCGATTAACCGCTATCCCGACCCGAACGCCGTCGAATTATGCAAAGCTTTTGCTGAATACTATCGAATAAACCCTGAATATGTAACCGCCGGCAACGGCTCGGATGAGCTGCTTTTTGTAATTTTCACCGCCTTTACCCAGAAAGGGGACACCGTGGTAACTTTAAATCCCGATTTTTCCATGTACAAATTTTATGCCCACATTGCCGAATGCCGCAACATAGAAATAGAAAAAGGTCAGGATTTGCAAATTAATGTCGATAAACTAATTGATATATGCAATACCTCAAACGCAAAGCTTCTTGTCTTCTCAAACCCCTGCAACCCTACATCCCTTGCACTTGAAAGGGAAAAGGTAATAAAGATAATCCAAAATGTCAACGCCCTTGTGGTGCTCGATGAAGCCTATATGGATTTTTACGACCAATCCTTAATAAGTTCAGCGCACGAGTACGAAAATCTTATACTTCTGCGAACCTGTTCTAAAATGATGGGGCTTGCTGCTCTTCGCGCCGGATTTGCGGTTGCCAACAAAAACTTGACCGAGGCGTTAAGAAAGTGCAAGTCGCCCTACAATGTAAACGCATACACCCAGGCAGCCGCCGCTACGGTCTTGAGAATGAGAGACTATCTTGATAATTGCCGACGCCAAATAATCGATTCTAAAAACTTTTTGTATAAGCAATTAACCGAAATAGCTTCCAAAACAGGCTGGAAGGTATTTGACTCTAAAACCAACTTTGTGTTCCTAAAGCCCGACAACTCTGCAGAACTTTTCGGATTTCTGTGCAGTCAATCGATTCTTGTCAGGAAAATTGACAAATATTTAAGAATCACCGCAGGAAGCAGACAGGAAAATCTTGCGGTAATTGCCGCAATAAAACAATACATAGGAGAATAAGGCTATGGCAAGTATCATCAGAAAAACCAACGAAACCAATATTAGTGTGGAACTAAACTTGACTGGCGGCGAAATAAATGTCGATACCGGAATCGGCTTTTTCGACCACATGCTGGCCTCCTTTGCCAAACATGCAGGGTTCGGGCTAAAATTAAGGGCGGCAGGCGACCTTAATGTCGACTCCCACCACACCGTGGAGGATGTGGGAATAGTTTTGGGCCTCGCCCTTAATGAGGCGCTCGGCGATAAAAGCGGAATCGCAAGGTACGGAACTGCCTTTATCCCAATGGATGAAGCATTGGCCTTTGCCTCGGTTGACATCAGCGGCCGCCCCTATATTGTCTTCGACGCTGATTTTAAACAGGAAAAGACAGGCGGTTTTGATACCTGCACCGTAGAGGAATTCATGCGCGCCTTTGCAACCAACGCAAAACTGACATTGCACATCAAAGCCCTCTATGGAACAAACGCCCACCACATGATAGAGGCCATGTTCAAGGCATTGGCGCATGCTCTGAAAGTTGCCGTAAAGGCTGAGGGGCAGGGGATATTGTCCACAAAAGGCATACTTTAATTTGGAGGAATAGTTTTGGTTATTCTACCTGCTATTGACATAAAGAACGGCCAGTGCGTAAGACTTTATAAAGGCGATTTTGGCACCGCCGAGAGGGTCAGCGAAGACCCGATAAAGACTGCCGAAAGCTTTAAAGCCAAAGGTGCACAATGGCTTCACATAGTGGATCTTGACGGCGCACTTGAGGGAAAGCCTGTAAATTCAGATATAATCGCGTCGGTAATCAGGTCAACCGGCTTGTTTGTCGAGATCGGCGGCGGAATTAGAAGCATGGATGATATAGATTTTTACATAAATCTTGGCGCTTCCCGCGTAATTCTCGGCTCCTCGGCAATAGATAAGCCCGATTTAATCAAACAGGCGGTGCGTGAATACGGCGACAAAATTGCGGTAGGAATAGACGCAAAAAACGGCAAGGTGTCCGGTAACGCATGGCTTTTGGATACTGAGATTGATTATATTGACCACGCAAGGCGAATGGATCAGCTCGGTGTGCAATACATAATTTTCACCGACATTTCCAAAGACGGCACGCTTTCAGGTCCTAATCTCGACCAGTTAAAAAAGCTTAACACTGCGGTTTCCTGCAATATAATCGCCAGCGGCGGAATTACAAATATTAACGATATCCGCAAGCTCTTAAACTTAAATGTCTACGGTGCCATTTGCGGAAAATCAATCTACAAAGGCACCCTTAGCTTAGAAGAAGCCATAGAGATTGCCGAAAAGAGGTAGTAAGCTTGGATATTGACAAACTCTTTCAAAAATCAGAGCTGATCCCCGCAATAATCCAGCAAACGGGGACCAAAGAGGTGCTGATGCTTGCATACATGAATAAAGCATCCCTTGAAAAAACCTTATCAAGCGGATACACTTGGTTTTACAGCCGATCAAGGAATCAACTTTGGAACAAGGGCGAGACCTCGGGCAATTTTCAAAAGGTTGTAAGCATTACAGCCGACTGTGATTTTGACACACTTTTAATTGAGGTGGAACAGTCCGGCAACGCCTGCCATACTGGCAGCCACAGCTGCTTTTTTAATGAAATCCCATTAGAAAGGCCTTGATAGAATGAGCGATATCCTGTTAAAGCTATACAACATCATAAAAGACCGGCAGCAAAACCCTGCCGAAAACTCATACACCTGCTATTTATTTAATCAGGGGCTTGATAAAATCCTTAAAAAATGCGGGGAAGAGTGCTCGGAGGTCATAATTGCGGCCAAAAACGGCAAGCAGGAGCAAACTGTATACGAAATTTCCGATCTTTTGTATCATCTGACCGTGCTTATGGTGTACCAAAACATCCCCTTTGAAGCTGTTTTTGAGGAGCTTTCAAACAGAAGCGCCAAACTTGGCAATTTAAAACAATTTCATCAGGTGGACAAGAATACATAATGCTGTATGACAAGTATTTCAAGCCATTCCCAACAATAATAACCCCAAGGATAACCTTAAGGGCGCTAAAACACAGCGACGCCAAGGACCTGTTTGAATGCTGTAGGCAGCCCGAGGTGTCAGAATTTGCCGAATGGGAGCCCCATTTGTCCGTCAGCGACACCAAAAGCTACATCTCATGGGTGATGTCAAGATATAAGAAAAAACAGTGCGCGGTATGGGGCATTGTGGAGGATAAGAGCCAGAAATTAATCGGGACCTGCAGCTATACTTATATTGACAAAAATTTTAAAACCGCCGAGATAGGATATTGCATTTCAAAAGACTATTGGGGAAAGGGCTACGGCACAGAGGTCGCGGGTGCGTTATTGTGGCATGGGTTTAATATAATCGGTTTTCAAAGGATTCAGGCAAGGCTCATCCCCGAAAACATCCGTTCCAAACGGGTGCTCGAAAAAATTGGGATGGAGTACGAGGGGCTGCTCAAAAAGGCAATCTACTGCAAAGGGCAGCCGCATGATTTAATGCTGTACGCAATTACGGATGACATGTACAAAAACTCATCCTACACGTTTTCCGGCGTGAAATGCACATTGTTTTCAGGAAAGAATTATTAACTACCGCTTTGCGGGCCGCAATGGCCCGCTTTTTTTGCATGTGCAACCGAAAACGCACGCTTGGTTAAGATTTTTAGATCGGAAAGAGAATATATTTAAATAAGATAAATTTTTTGCAAAACATAGTAAGTTTCGTGCTTGACTGTAATGGCGTGTGTATATATACTTGTTAAAATGGCAGCCCGTTGGTAACCAACAGCACTGCTTTTGTATATTAGTTTAATAAAACGTTACAATAAAAAATAATCGGAAGACCAAAAGGTGGATGATGGATGGAAAAGATATCAAGCTTTCGGGTAAACCACATGAAGCTTCAGCCAGGCATATACATTTCCCGGATTGACGATGATATCGTAACCTACGATATCAGGATGAGAAGGCCCAACAGCGGTGACTACCTTAGAAACGACGCTATTCACTCCATCGAGCATATGTTTGCCACTTACGTGCGAAACAGCAGCTTTGCTGATAAAATAATATATTTCGGCCCAATGGGCTGCCGTACGGGTTTTTACTTTTTAGTCAGAAATATGAGTCATGAAGATGCTATTAACCTAATTGTGGAGAGCTTTAAATATATTGCCGATTATTACGGGCCGATACCTGGGGCCAGCGCGGTTGAATGCGGTAACTATATGGAGCACGATTTGCACTTGGCTAAAGCTGAAGCAAGGAAGTTTTTAAAAATTATTACAGACTATCCGGTGGAAAGGTTACAATATTGAGATTGTTTTGGATATATATCCAAATTTCGCCCGATAAATTTGTGCAACTAAACGAAAAAAGTTAAATGTGAGTAAAAAAAGGTTGCAAATCTGTAACAATTAGATATAATAATGCATGATGGTTACAATCTTGTAACCATTATATTCTGCAAAGGAGTTACTTTCATGCTAAACGCATCCAATGACCAAACCGAATTACTGCATGAGAGAAAACTGGCTGCTATCTTTAACAGTGTTTTCAATAAAGCATATATTATTTGCTACTATATCGGGATATACACCGCTTTGGCCATAAAATCCGTGGCAAATTCCGCACGTTTTGTCGCGGGTTTTGCTATTAGGCTATTTTGCCTTTTGCTTTCAAAGCTTAAGAAAATAAACATTAATGTATCAGAACCAAAACGGATTATAAAAGGCTATAGGGCGGTTTTCAAACAAAGTGTTGAGATTTTTAAAACCCAAGGGCTTATTTTTGCGGTAAAAGGCCATTTTAAACTGTTGGCAAGCGCTGTAAAACGCAACAAAAAGACTGCCCTTTGGGCGTTAAATTATTTAGCCCCCGCAGCGGCTGTTATTGTTCTGGTAATTACAATCTGTTTCTGGTCGGGCGTGACCTTTGCGCTCGAGGTGCGCTACAACGACACGGTTGCTTATATCAACGACGAATCGGTGTTTAACAAAGCGGTCGAGCTTGTCATGGACCGCATGCTCGCCGGTGATGGCAAGGATTTAATCGGCGAGCCTGAATATTCCCTCAAACTTGTATCAGACAAAAACCTTATCGGCCACGAGGAAATGAGCAGCATAATCGTGTCCAGTACCGACAAGCTGTGCGAAGCCACCGGTATATATAAAAACGACCAGCTTCTTGCCGTATGCAGCGATGTTAGCGAGATTCAAAGTTCCATTGACGCGTATTTAAATTCATATAAAACCGACAGCGAAGTCAAATCGGTTGATTTTACCGATAATATCGAATTTGTTTCGGGAATTTACCCGTCTTCATATTTAAAACCCGCCAGTGAAATTAAAGACACCTATCTTTCAAGCGGAAAGGATACTGCTTTAAGCGTCAAGGTTGTGCGCAATGTAACCTATACCGAAGAAATACCATTCGAGTCGGTTGAAATACAAAAGAGCAACTTAAGCAAAAGCTACCGCAAGGTCACTAAAGAGGGCAGCAACGGGCTTGCCACCATTAGCGCGGAAGTTACACTGGTGGATGGCGTTGAGGTCGGCCGCGTTGTACTTTCAACCCAAGTCATAAAAGAGCCTGAAAACGAACAGGTCACGGTCGGCACTGCCGAACCGAACAAATCATCTGCTACCAAAGCTTTAACTTCGGCAGGTACAACCGCAGGTGATTTTTGCTGGCCTATAAAGCGGGTCGCTGGCAGCTATATCAGCTCTTACTTTGGCGACGGCCGCGGCCATAAAGGTTATGATTTTGCCGCGCCAAGAGGCACCGATATATACAGCGTAGCCGACGGGACTGTGGTCAGCATAAATTCCAGCGGAAGCGGCTACGGCCTGCATTTTGTCATAGACCACGGAAACGGGCTAAAAACGCTGTATGCCCATTGCAGCGTAATTAATGTAAAATTAGGCCAGAAGGTATCAAAGGGCGAGAAAATTGCAGAGATTGGCAGGACCGGTTATGCCACTGGCAATCATCTGCATTTTGAGGTCTGGGAAAACGGCGGGGCGGTGGACCCGGCAAAATACTTTGGCAGATAAATTTAAGCATATTACGGTTTTGCCTTAATATGCTTTTTTTGTTGCAGGTATATATTTTTGTGCAAACATATGTCAAAATGTGTTTGCACAAATTTTTTATATATTTTAGCATATTGTTTATATAATTTAGGAAATGTTTACAATATAATTAATACCAGAATCTGAAAGGAGGTTTATGTTCTTGAAAGGTATAAGGTCGCTTGTTTGTTTAATCCTGGCTTTTGTTTTGGTGCCAAGCAATCTTGTGTTTTCCACAAATGCCCAATCTCTGTCAGCAGAAGAACCTACACAAAGTTTTGGGGTTTATCAGGTTTCCACGGTCGAGCACCTGCTCTGGGCTGCGGAACATCCCGACAAGCACTATGTGCTTGTTAAGGACATAAACATCCCGCAAACCGATTGGACGCCCATCGGCACCGAAGCTGAGCCTTTCTCCGGCACCTTTAACGGCTCAGGACACAGCATTACCATTTCGATAGAACAGAATATATTAGACAGCGGTATTTATCTTGTAGGTTTGTTTGGTTATATAACGGGCACCGTTATGAACCTTACAGTAAACGGCAGCATAGAAGCTTCAATCTCCAGCGGCTATGTCGGCGGGGTTGCAGCCAACCTTTCGGGCGGCAAAATTACGGGGTGCGAAAGCAATGTAGATATTACCGCCGAAGGCGCATCCAGCATAATCCATGTGGGCGGCATTGTCGGCGCAGTGCGCAGCCTGAACGGTTCGGGAACCATTGAAAATTGCGTAAATAACGGGGACATAAACGTCAAAGCCCTTAATATCACTGGAGTTGGCGGTGACCTTGGCTCTGGTACCCGCGGCTCGGTCGGCGGTATTTTGGGCCTTGTGTGCGACACTTCGGGCGCATATATTACCTCCTGCATAAATAACGGCCATATCACGGTTACCGGCGGGGCAGACAATGTCGGCGGCATAGTCGGCCAGACATCGGTCAACACCGCTGCTACCTTTGCAAATATAACCTATTGCGCTAACAAAGGGGATATAACGGGATACAGAACCGAAGGCGAACGTTCAGCCGGAATCATTGGATATATAAAACGCGGGGTTATAAACTTTTGCTATAATCTTGGCAATGTAATAGAATATACCGACGACGGGTCTACCGTCGCGCGTCAGGGGTACGGCAATTTTTACGGTATTTTTGGCTATGCCAATTTAAGTTCTTCCAACACGCTTGAGGTTACATACTGCTACAATGCAAGCGAAAATCCGCTTGAGGCTGAAATCTGCGTTGTGCGCAATGCCTCGCATGGTACTTTTAAAAACTTTTACATGGAAGGCAGAAGCGAATACGAAACCGAATTAAATGCGGCAAATGTGTCAACAGGCGTGCCCGGCACCGCTTTCAGCTCGCCTTCAGATCTTTATGAAAAAATCACAGCCACCGAGGAGGGGGCTAGGGCATACGCCGCAAATCCAACAGGGGGTTACCCGATTTTGTATTTTGAAAAAGAAAATGTCATTGAAAACGACAACAGCGGATTTATTGAAATTGAACCTGCAGGCAGCCTGCGGCACAATTTATATTTCGTATTCCGGTCAAGCCATCCGGCCGACCGGCTTCAAATCACCGCCACACTCGAGGGCGGTTCGTCCGCGCTGCTTGAAAAAGAACTTGTTGAAAGCGGCAGGGTAAAAGTAGCCGATAAAACCTATGTCGCAGCCGACGGGGCCAAACTGTACACTGCCGCAATGCACAGCATTCCAGATGATGTATGGACTGCGGCAAAAATCACCGCCAAATTCGATGGAAACACTGTATTTACCACAACCCTTAACGCAGACGATGTAATCGACAAAACCGGTGTGGAAATACCCATCGAAGGGCTTCCAAATTACCCGGACGGCGTGGTCAGCCAGATTTACAACTGCGGCCCGGGCCTTGCCAACGACCAGCAGTCTGTTACGGACGAAGACTCAAAAATGGTGGTTGTAAGTTCTACTAATGAAGAGTCGTTTATAAATTATATAAACCGCCTTACTAACATTGGCTTTAATGTCATCTCACATTCCGGGATAGACGGCAACATCCATTACGGCCTGCAAAACGGCCAGAAATTCTACTATATCTACTACACCGCCTACTCAAAGCAGACCCGTATAATAGAAGACAATTCTACAAACGTGCTGCTATCTGAACTTGATTCGGAAATTGGAGACAGCAACACCGAGTTTTATCTATACAGCATAGACTACACCCATGGCGAGGGCCAGACCACCAAAACCGACTATTGGCAGATAGACTGCGGCGCGCTCATGGTCATTAAGCTTGCCGATAACAGCCTCTTTATAATAGACGGCGGGCACGAGCGGCAAAGTAGCAATGCCGCGCTGGAGGCCTTTTTAGACTTTGCCTACGATATCACAGGCAAAGAGCCGGGCACTACTATTGACATAAAGGGCTGGTACTTTACCCATGCCCATGGGGATCATGTGTATTTTGCACACGCGTTCGTCAAAAAATATCACGAGTATTTAAACATCCAGGCCACATATTTCAACATCCCCTCCTTCCAGACCATGCCAAACGGATACGACGCCGGCACCTTCCTTATGAAGGATACCTTTAATAAACACTTCCCCGACTGCAAACATGTAAAACTTCATACCGGCCAGCGCTTTAGCCTTCAAGGTGTCGGGTTCGAGGTCCTCTTGACGCATGAGGATATGGTAAACGAGTCCGGAACTACCAGCATTTCCAACTTCAACGACAGCAGCACAATTATCAGAATCACAATCGACGGCAAGTCCTTTATGATTCTCGGCGATACCGATACGCTGGGGCAAAGCACTATCTTAAAAATGTACAAGAACGATACACTCAAAAGCGATGCTGTGCAGGTTTCCCACCACGGCTATAATGATTTGCCGCAGCTTTACGCTGCGATTGCAGCGCCTTTGGCTTTGTTCCCCAACTCGGAAGAAAATGCAGGCGAGAATTCCGGCAATAGGAATAAATACCTCGGGGTAATCAACGCGGCGGAAAACGCAACCCCTCTGTTTGCCGACCCGAATACCTATAAGATTTATGTCGAAGACGGCGAGCTAAAATACGAAACCCTTCCAAGCTACCGCGAAGGCTTGTATTTTACAATACCCGATTTGGACGAAAGCCTAATCCCCGTTTCCGAAGAGCCGCATGTTGACCTTGACGAGGTGCTTAAATACATCTCCTTTTCAGAATATGTAATTGATAAATCGGCAAACGGCACCGAGGCAATTGCAAATAACGAAACCTGCTCGCTCATTTTAGACGGCAAGACCACCACAAAATTCTGCACCAGCACTAAACCAGCCGTAATAGCCTGGAAAATGAAACAGCCGGTAAAGGTATTCTCATATGTCATCTATACCGCCAACGACAATTCCCGGTTCACAGGGCGCAACCCCCAAAAATGGGTGCTGTGCGGCTCGAATGACGCTGAAAACTGGAACGTAATCGACGCGGTTTATGCTGCAAACCTGCCAGATGTAGACTACACCGGATTCGCTTTTAAGGTGGATAACCCTGCAGAATACCAGTACTATGTCCTCAAGATATTTTCCGCCGCAGGCGCCGGCGTCCTCCAGCTTTCTGAAATAGAGCTTTACAGCGATGTTCCGAAGCCGGCCTACATCCCGGGGGATTTAAACGGAGACGGCAGGGTAACTGTAACCGATATTGTCGGACTGCGCGGCATTATCATGAATAACGAAGAACCTGAGAAGCAGGTGTTTGACGCAGGCGACCTTAATAAAGACGGTAGATTAACCGTTACTGATATTGTCGCCATCAGAGGCCTCATAATGAACCAGGATTCATAAATGCGACTTTTTATTAAAATGCCCCGCTAGTACGGGGCATTTTAATATTTTGTAAAAAAAAAAATAAATTGTCTAAACTATTAATAAAATACACTTAGCACCTTCTATTATGAGAAAAGGACTGTCGCTTGAATGAAAATTATGTATAAGGCTTTTGCATTTTTATTAGTAATACGCCTGTCTCTTTTTTGTTCGGTCAGTGTTGATACAATAACTGCACAGGCAGCGGCAAACAGCATAACCTACCAGTATTATTCCGACCAAAACGGCAACGCTGGCGGCAAAATAACCATTCTTTCTGACACAATGAACGGCGAAGTAAAGCTTTACTGGGGCAGAGGCGGCAGAAAACTGGATAATTATTCGGAACTGGCAACCGCAACTCTTGAGGCAGGCAGGCCCACGACCATCGAAATTCAAAAATTCACTGCCATTCCCGAAGGAGCTTTGCAACTGATAGCATACAGTAACGGCAAACCTGTTCACAGCCTGGTTTATCAAATCCCGGCCTATAAACTTCCGAATTTTGGCGCAAAAAGGTATTCCTTTGGCGCGGTTTCTGATATTCACCTTAATACAAGACCCGAAAGTTTTTCAAAGGCCCTTAATTTCCTTAAAGATTACGGCTGCGCGTTTGTCTGCGTTGCGGGGGATATTACCCATAACGGCGATATTGCCGAGCTTGATTCATACAAAACCATCGTAAGCCCTTACAGCAGCACAATGCCGGTATATGCCATAGCCGGCAACCACGACGCACAGGGCGGCATAGATGAAAACCTTTGGGAGATGTATACAGGCCATGGCCTTTGCTATGCCTTTGACTATTGCGAAGACAGATTTGTATTTATCAGCACCAGTAAATGGGATTTCCAAAGCCCGTCCAGCGAAATTTTAACCAAAGAACAGCTCGACTGGCTTGAAAAAGAGCTTGAAGCAAACAAAGGAAAAAGGGTCTATCTTTTTCAGCACGTTTTTTTGAATAATACCTGCGGCAATATTTATTATCCGGACGGAAACGGCGTTTACGAGCTTTGGTTTACAGAGGGCACGGCGGACGAAAAAAGGTTCCGCAATCTTATGTCGAAATACCGGAACCTAATCTGGTTCAGCGGCCACAGCCACTGGAAATTTTATTTGCAGTATTTAAACCGGGACATTAATATTTACGGCGGCGACGGAAAATACTGCACCATGGTGCATATTCCTAGCATCACATACCCGCGCGATTATATAGACGGGAGGCTAACCTAATGTCTGGATGATTCTGAAGGCTATGTTGTGGATGTATATGACAACGTTACCGTTTTGCGAGGCGTTGATTTTAAGAATATGCAGTATTATGCCTTTGCAAATTACATTATAGATAATGCCTAAAACAGCTAACAGTTTCTTGTTCGCCGCACTTAAAAAGACCGCTGTAAAGCGGCCTTTTAAAATATATATTGCTCGCCCTTGGTTGCGGGCCAATTTGACTGGAAAAGCAAATAATACGCTTTTTTGCTTAAGCAAGGTTTTTGCGGCTAAATCGGGTCATTTTTAATATGCATACTAAATTACAGCTTAAACCCCACAAACAGGCAAATATAGCGCCAATACTTGACACTGGCACAAAATATAGATAATATTGTATTGTACTTGCATAGTCTAAATATTTTTAAGGGGAAAGTGTTAATGCCTAAAAAAGCCTCGAAATATACAAACGAGAGCATTTCCTCTCTAAAGGGCGCCGACAGGGTGCGCAAACGCCCGGCCGTCATTTTCGGGTCAGACGGCCTGGATGGATGCAAGCATTCGGTTTTCGAGATTATATCAAACTCCATAGACGAGGCCCGTGAAGGCTACGGGGATAAAATAATCGTAACCCGCTACGCGGACAAGTCTATTGAAGTGCAGGATTTCGGCAGAGGCGTTCCGGTTGACTTTAACAAAAACGAAAACCGCTACAACTGGGAACTGCTTTACTGCGAGCTGTACGCTGGCGCCAAGTATAACACCAACGAGGGCGGAAGCTATGAGTATTCCCTCGGCATTAACGGCCTTGGACTTTGCGCCACGCAGTACGCGTCAGAGTTTATGGATGTGGAAATAAAGCGTGACGGGTACAAATACAACCTGCATTTCGAGCACGGGCAGAACATAGGCGGGCTTAAAAAGGAACCCTATTCGGGTAAGGACACGGGGACAAAAACCCACTGGAAGCCCGACCTTCAGGTGTTTACCGATATAGACATTCCCCTTGAATATTACATGGATATGCTGAAAAGACAGGCAGTTGTCAACCCGGGCCTGCGCTTCATTTTAAGGAACGAAAACAATGGAAAATTCGATACCTATGAATTCTATTACGAAAACGGAATAAAGGACTACCTGCTGGAATACGTGGGGGACGACGTCTTTACCACGCTGCAGTACTGGGAGACCGAGCGCAAAGGCCGCGACAGGGAGGACAAGCCCGAATACAAGGTCAAAATCACTGCGGCGCTAATTTTTTCAAACAAAAAACAGCTTAAAGAGTACTACCACAACTCAAGCTGGCTGGAATACGGCGGCGCGCCAGAAAAGGCGGTCCGCAGCGCATTTGTGTCACAAATAGACAGCTATATTAGGCAGAACAATAAGTACCAAAAAAATGAAAGTAAAATTTCTTTTGCTGATATAGAGGAATGCATGGTACTGGTCGTTTCCTCCTTTTCAACCCAGACCTCCTATGAAAACCAGACAAAAAAAGCCATTACCAACAGGTTTATACAAGAGGCAATGACCGATTTCTTCAAGCACCAGCTCGAGGTTTACTTTATAGAAAACAAGGCAGAAGCCGAAAAAATAGTTGACCAGATTCTGGTCAACAAGCGCAGCCGCGAGCGGGCCGAACGGGAACGGCTGAACATTAAAAAGACCATGCAGTCGGGCAACGACCTGCTAAACAGGGTGGAAAAGTTTGTCAACTGCAGAAGCCGCGATGTCTCGGAAAGAGAGCTGTTTATTGTGGAGGGCGATTCGGCGCTGGGCTCCTGCAAGCTCGCCCGTGACCCCAATTTCCAGGCGATAATCCCCGTGCGCGGCAAAATACTAAATTGCCTTAAGGCCGACTACGCCAAAATATTTAAAAATGATATAATTACCGATTTAATAAAGGTCCTCGGCTGCGGAGTCGAGGTAAAATCCAAGACAAACAAGGATTTGTCCAATTTTGATTTGTCAGAGCTAAAATGGAACAAGATCATTATCTGCACTGACGCCGACGTTGACGGGTTCCAGATAAGGACCCTAATACTTGCGATGTTTTACAGGCTCATGCCTACACTGATAGCCAGCGGCAAGGTGTATATTGCCGAAACCCCGCTGTATGAAATAAGGACGAAGGATAAGACCTACTTTGCCTATGACGAGGGCGAAAAATTAGAGATACTTGAAAAAATCAAGGGACAGAAGTACACAATCCAGCGCTCAAAGGGCCTTGGCGAAAACCAGCCCGACATGATGAACCTCACCACCATGAACCCCAAAACCCGCAGGCTTATCAAGGTGCTGCCCGAGGATGTAAAGCGCACCTTCGAAATGTTTGATTTGCTGCTTGGGGATAACCTTGCGGGAAGAAAGGAATTCATTGCCCAAAACGGATATAAATATTTGGACGAACTTGATGTAAGTTAGGAGATGTAACAAGTGGCTCCTAGGAAAAATAAGCAGTCTGACGGACCCAAAACTTTAAGCGACACTGTGTATATAGCAGGCGCGGGCGAGGTTGTGGAACAGCCTATTACCGAAACTATAGAAAAAAACTACATGCCCTACGCCATGAGCGTAATAGTCTCCCGCGCCATTCCCGAGATAGACGGATTTAAGCCTTCCCACAGGAAACTGCTGTATACCATGTACCTTATGGGCCTGCTCAACGGACCAAGGGTAAAATCAGCAAACATAGTCGGCCGCACCATGCAGCTTAACCCGCATGGGGACGCCGCCATATATGACACACTGGTCCGCCTGTCCGAAGGGTATGAAGCGCTGCTACACCCTTATGTTGACTCCAAGGGAAATTTCGGCAAGTCCTATTCAAGGGACATGCAGTGCGCCGCCTCCCGTTATACCGAGGCAAAACTTTCAGCGATTTGCGCAGAGCTGTTTAAGGACATCGACAAAGATACGGTGGATTTCGTCGATAACTACGACGCCACCATGAAGGAGCCCACACTCCTGCCTGTTACCTTCCCGTCAATACTTGTCAACGCGAATACCGGTATTGCGGTGGGCATGGCAAGCTCTATCAGCTCTTTTAACCTTGAAGAGGTTTGCCGCACCACAATAGAGTTTATAAAAAACAAAGACCACAAAATTGCCGACACGCTTTTGGCCCCCGATTTTGCCACCGGCGGGCAGCTTATATATGACCGCCAGGAGCTTGAAAGGATATACGAAACCGGACGGGGAAGCGTGAAAATAAGGGCGGTATACACTTTCGATAAATCCGCAAACTGCATAGACATCACCGAAATCCCGCCCACCACAACGGTAGAGGCCATAATCGAAAAGATTATCGAGCTTATAAAGCAGAAAAAGGTCACAGGCATTAACGATGTAAGGGACGAAACTGGGATTTCGGGCCTTAAAATCACCATTGAACTAAAGCGCGGCACCGACCCAGACAAATTGATGCAGACGCTGTTCAGGTTAACGCCTCTGCAGGATACCTTTTCCTGCAACTTCAACGTGCTGATAGCCGGCACGCCAAGGGTAATGGGCGTTCCCGAGCTGCTCACCGAATGGATAGCCTTCCGTACCGACTGCATAAGGCGGCGTGTCTTCTTTTCGCTTTCCAAGGCAAAGGACAGGCTCCATCTGCTTAAAGGCCTTTCCAAAATCCTGCTTGATATCGATAAGGCGATTAAGATTATACGCGAGACCAAAGAGGAAAAGGACGTCGTGCCCAATTTAATGATTGGATTTGGCATAGACGAAAAACAGGCCGAATATGTGGCCGAGATAAAATTAAGGCACCTGAACCGGGAATACATCTTAAACCGCCTTGAAGATATAGAAAATCTCGAGCGGGACATTGTCAAGATGCAGGATATTTTGGACGACAAGTCCAAGGTGCATGCGATTATTATAGAGGAGCTCGAGGAGGTAATCAAAAAATACGCAAAACCGCGCAAGACTGCCATAATCCATCTTACCGAAGAGGATTTTGAAGAACCCGAACAGGAGATAGAGGACTACCCCGTCCACCTGTTCTTTACTAAAGAAGGCTACTTCAAAAAAATAACTCCCCTGTCCCTCAGGATGAGCGGCGAGCACAAACTAAAGGAAGGGGACAGCATTTGCCAGTCGCTGCTGTCCAGCAATGCTAAGGACCTTCTGTTTTTCACCGACAAATGCCAGGTATACAAATGCAGCGTTTCCGACTTTGAGGACACCAAGGCGAGCGTGCTTGGCGACTATGTACCCGCAAAACTCGGAATGGAAGAGGACGAAAAGGCTATCTACATGGTGGTAACAGATGATTATTCGGGCTACATGCTCTTCTGTTTCGAAAACGGCAGAATTGCAAAGGTTCCGCTGCAGTCCTACCAAACCAAAACCAACCGCAAAAAGCTCATTGGCGCCTACAGCGATAAATTCAAGCTGTGCGATGTATTGTTCATACCGCAGGACACCGAGATTTTGTTAAGCTCAACCAGCGGCCGCATACTGCTTATTCACACCGGCATGCTTTCTCCCAAAACCACAAGGAATACCATCGGCGTTGTTGTAATGACCCAGCGAAAATCCCACAGGCTCAAATCTGTCAGGGTATACACGGAAGGGCTGCTTGTAAACCCACACAGGTATATGCCCAAAAGCCTGCCCGCAGCTGGGAAACTGCCCGATTCGGAAGAAATGGGCGAACAATTGGAGTTATAAAAAAACCGCCTGCAACAAACCGTTGCAAGCGGCTGGCAGGACAATTATACAAACGCAAGCAATTTTTTAATTGTCTGCCATTTTTATATTTTGCTTATTAAATCTGTTTAATTCATGGAAATTTAAGGTTATTAAATTGACAAATGTATTAATTAAGACTATTATAATAAAATAAAATTTAATCAATTAAGTTAAAATCCTTTTAGCCTTTATGGCGGAATGGAGATTTATAGATGAGACGAGAACTGGCAAAAAAATATAACCCACAGGAAGTAGAAGACCGAATTTATCAATTTTGGCTGGACGGCAATTATTTTCATGCCGAGGTTGACCAGGCCAAAATCCCATACACAATAGTCATACCCCCGCCAAATATCACGGGCCAGCTTCATATGGGCCATGCGCTTAACAACACCCTGCAGGATATACTCATCCGCTGGAAGAGAATGCAGGGGTACTCAACATTATGGCTTCCGGGCACCGACCACGCCTCTATCGCCACCGAGGCCAAAATAGTCGAAGCCATGAAGGCCGAAGGGCTCACCAAAGAGGATTTAGGCCGCGAAAAATTTCTGGAGCGTGCCTGGCAGTGGCGCGACAAATATGGCCGCCGTATTATCTCCCAGCTTAAAAAACTGGGCTCGTCGTGCGACTGGCAAAGAGAAAGGTTTACATTGGACGAAGGTTGCTCAAAGGCAGTCCGCGAAGTCTTTGTCCGCCTTTATGAAAAGGGTCTTATCTACCGTGGTGAGCGCATAATCAACTGGTGTCCACACTGCCATACCTCCATATCCGATGCAGAGGTCGAGCACGTAGAATCTCAGGGCAACTTCTGGCATATCAAATATCCGTTGTCCGACGGCAGTGGATATATTGAGATTGCCACCACCCGTCCCGAGACCATGCTGGGCGATACCGCAGTTGCCGTCCATCCTGAAGATGAAAGGTATAAAGACTTAATAGGAAAAACCGTAATTCTCCCGTTAATGGGGCGCGAAATCCCCATTATAGCGGACGAGTATGTCGAAAAGGAATTCGGAACAGGCGTTGTAAAAATCACGCCTGCCCACGACCCCAACGACTTTGAAGTGGGGCTTCGCCACAACCTGCCCGTAATCAACATCATGACCGAAGACGCCGTTATTAATGAAAACGGCGGAAAATACGCCGGCATGTACAGATACGAAGCCCGCAAAGCGGTGGTAGCAGATCTGGAAAAAAAGGGCCTGCTTATAAAAACCGAAGCCATTAACCACAATGTGGGCACCTGTTACCGCTGCGACACGGTGGTAGAACCGCGGGTTTCGTTACAGTGGTTTGTAAAAATGGAACCCCTTGCAAAACCCGCCATTGAAGCGGTAAAAAAGGGCGAAATAAAATTTGTCCCCTCCCGCTTTGAAAAGGTCTACTACAACTGGATGGAAAACATCAAAGACTGGTGTATTTCCCGCCAGCTTTGGTGGGGCCACAGGATACCCGCCTGGTATTGCCAGGGCTGCGGACAGACCATCGTCAGCCGCAAGGACCCTGATGTCTGCCCGAAATGCGGCAGCAATAATCTTTTACAGGACGAGGACACGCTTGACACCTGGTTCTCATCCGCCCTCTGGCCCTTTTCAACGTTGGGCTGGCCGGACGAGAACATCAATTTGAAATATTTCTACCCCACGAACACACTGGTTACAGGGTACGACATACTGTTCTTCTGGGTCGCAAGAATGATTTTTTCCGGCCTTGAATATACCCAAAAGGTCCCCTTCAATACTGTTTTGCTCCACGGTATTGTAAGGGATGCCCAGGGCAGGAAGATGTCCAAATCCCTGGGTAATGGCATAGACCCGCTTGAAGAAATCGAAAAATACGGCGCCGACGCGCTGAGGCTCACGTTAGTCACAGGAAATAGCCCGGGAAATGATATGCGCTACTCATCCGAGCGGGTAGAGGCCAGCCGTAACTTTGCCAACAAGCTTTGGAACGCCGCAAGGTTTGTGCTCATGAACCTTTCAGACTACGAGCCGGCGCCCCATATTCCCGAAAATCTCGAGCTCGAAGACAAATGGATACTCTCCAAATACAACAATTTGGTATCTGAAGTCACAAATAACCTTGATAAATACGAGTTGGGTCTGGCAATTCAAAAACTGTATGATTTTGTCTGGGACGTATTCTGCGACTGGTATATTGAAATCGCCAAAATCCGTCTCTATTCCGAAGACGAGTCGCAGGCCGCAACCGCCCGCGCTGTGCTGGTATTTGTGCTTGACGGGATTTTGAAACTGCTTCATCCCTTTATGCCCTTCATTACCGAGGAAATCTGGCAGTCGCTGCCCCACAAAGGCGAATCTGTAATGGTTGCCGACTGGCCCAAATTTAACGGCGATCTGGATTTCCCTGTTGAAGAGGCCGAGTTTGAGCGAATCATGGCGGCAATTAGGGCCATTCGCAACCGCAGGGCGGAAATGAATGTTCCTCCTTCCCGCAAAGCCAAAGTTTATATAGCCAGCAAGTATATCGACACATTTGTAAAAGGCACCGAAATCATAAAGAAGCTGGCGTACGCTTCAGCCGTTGAGGTTGACGAAGAGTTCGAGGTGCCCGGTTCGGTAACAATAGTAACCGACAGCAGCGTTATATCCATCCCAATGGCCGAACTGGTGGATGTAAAGGCCGAAACCGAAAGGCTGCAGAAAGAGCTCGCGGCAGCCCAAAAGGATTTGGAGTTTGTTAACAATAAGCTTAACAACCCCAATTTTGTAGCCAAAGCGCCCGAAGCAGTCGTTGCGGCGCAGCGGGAGCAAAAGGAAAAACTGCTTGCAAAAATTGAGATGATAAAAGAGAGTTTGCTGTCTTTAATGCAATAATAATCACCAGGGCGGACTGAAAGGTTCGCCCTGTTTAAATGAAACGGGTGGAAAAGGTGACCTATAATCAGGCAGTGGAATATATCCATTCCCTTTTAAAATTTGGCATAAAACCGGGGCTGGAGCGCATTTCATATATGCTGGATAAACTAGGCAACCCCCAGGATAAATTGAAAATCATTCATGTTGCGGGCACCAATGGCAAGGGCTCGACCTGCGCCATGCTTTCATCAATTCTGCAGGCGGCAGGATTCAAAACAGGCCTTTTTATCTCGCCCTATGTGATAGATTTCAGGGAGCGTTTCCAAATTTCGGGGGAGTATATAAGCGAAGCCGAACTAGCCAGTCTTACAGCGCAGTTAAAACCCATCGCCGACGAGATGGCAGGAATGAATATGTGCCCCACCGAATTTGAATTTATAACCGCTCTGGCCTTTTTATATTTTTATAACAGCAGCTGTGACTATGTGGTGCTGGAAACAGGGCTTGGTGGAAGGTTTGACTCCACCAATGTCGTAAAACATCCGCTTGTGTCCATAATAACCTCAATTTCTTTTGACCACACGGACATTCTGGGAGATACCATAGAAAAAATAGCAAGCGAAAAAGCTGGCATAATCAAGCCCGGCTGCCCTGCGGTTACCACGTTTTCTCAAGAAAAAAAAGCTCTGAAAGTATTAAAAGAAACTGCGGAATACCTGAATTCCCCGCTGCACATATCAGACCCCGGCAGCCTGGAAGTCATAAAATGTGACCTTGCCGGCAGCGCTTTTATATATAAAGGCAGTAAATATAAACTTAACCTGCTTGGCCGCCACCAAATCATAAACGCCCTGCCCGTAATAGACAGCCTGGCACTCCTTGATATAGGCATTACCCGCGATATCATCAGCCGGGGGCTGCAAAACGCCCGCTTTCCCGCAAGGTGCGAGATAATTTCCCAAAAACCACTGGTCATTTTGGACGGCGCCCACAACCCGGGCGGCGCCGAAGTGCTAAGAGACATACTTTCAGGCGTAGACGGCCAAATAACAGCCATAATGGGAATGATGCGGGACAAAGACGCCGACTCATATTTAGAAAGAATAGCTCCACGGTTTGACAGAATAATAACCGTAGAGGTAACGGGGAACAACCGCTCCCAGTCTGCCGAAGAATTAAGACAAAAGGCGTTAAAACATTGCAAAAATGTCATTGCGGCCGCCGATTACGGGTCGGCGCTGCGCGAATCTCTGGCAGACGAGAACACAATAGTAATTTGCGGCTCGCTCTACCTCGCGGGAGACATCAGGGAAATGGCAATAAATTTTTTTAATAGATAAATTTGATTCAATCAGCCAACAAAACAATTAAATCGACAACCGAATACGACCATAATATCGTGGACAATCCTTTATCCTTATGGATAAAGGATATTTTTTTGGAAGGTGACTTGGATGTCTGTTAGAATCGAGGTCTGCGGCGAAGTGGTAACGGCATATTTGCAGGGTGAGCTTGACCATCACACCGCCCGCGAGATGCGGGAGGAAATAGACGCGGCAATCGATCGCAATATGCCCACTTTGCTGGTTTTGGATTTTAAAGATATTACGTTTATGGACAGTTCGGGTATCGGGCTTGTTATGGGAAGGTACCGCAAATTACAGCAAATAAAGGCCGAACTTCACATAACCAACACCTCACCGCATATCTACAAGGTGATGAAGCTCGCAGGCCTTGAGCGTTTAGCCAAAATCGACAAAGGGGTAAAGGCAAATGAAAGAGCTAAATAATTTTAAAATGGTCATTCCGTCCAAATCTTCCAACGAAAGCTTTGCGAGGGTGGCGGTTGCGGCCTTTGTATCGCAGCTCGACCCCACCATAGAAGAGATAACCGACATAAAAACCGCCGTGTCCGAGGCGGTAACCAACTGCATAGTGCACGCCTATAAAGATACAATAGGCAAGATTTACATAACCGTTTCTATCCGCGAAGAAAACAAGGTCATAGTAAAAATAAAAGACAAGGGCTGCGGAATTGAAGATGTAAAAAAAGCCATGGAGCCTCTCTTCACCACCGCAGGCGAGGAAAGGGCTGGCCTTGGCTTTGCCGTAATGCAGAGCTTTATGGATAACGTCAGGGTTACATCCAAAGTGGGCAAGGGTACCACCGTAACCATGACCAAAACCTTAAGCCGCCGAGAAGATGAAAAATGACAAACAGAGAAGAATTTATTGCCGCCAATATTGGCCTTGTGCATTCATGCTGTCATAAGTTCACTTCAAGGGGAATTGAATACGACGACCTCTTCAGCGCCGGATGCATCGGCCTTATAAAGGCTGTCGACGGGTTTGACGAGAGCCGGGGGCTAAAATTTTCCACCTATGCGGTCCCCGTAATCCTCGGGGAAATCCGAAGGCTTTTCAGGGACGGCGGCTCTGTCAAGGTCGGAAGGAAACTAAAGGAACTCTCCCTTAAAGCCAGCCGGGAAATGGAGCAGCTTAGCAAAAAACTGGGAAGGGAGCCTTCCATCAGCGAACTTGCTGAAGCGCTGAATGTATCGGTGGAAGAGGCGGCCGAGGCAATCTGCGCCGCAATGCCCACCGTATCCCTCACCTACGAAGGCGACGACGGCATTCACGAACTGGATCTTCCTGCTCCAGATACCGAAGAACAGCTGACCGACAATATCGCCCTGCACGAACTTATACGCGTATTGCCCGAACGCGACCGCCAGCTGATCAAACTGCGCTATTTCAAATCCAAAACCCAGTCCGAGACCGCAAAGGAACTGGGCATGACCCAGGTCCAGGTCTCCCGGCGCGAAAAGGCAATACTTACAGAATTAAGAAAAAAGCTGACATATTAAAAAAGCCGGCAGCCTTCAGCTGCGCGGCTTTTATTAAAGTTCCGACAAATCGTACGGCGTGTTTTGGTAAATAATATGGTTCAGCCAATTTGCAAACAGCAGGTTTGCGTGTGCCTTCCACGACATAATCGGCAGTGTGCTGGGCTCGTCATTTAAGAAATAGTTTTTGGGGACATTCGGGTTTAAACCCCTTTTTATATCCCTGTGGTATTCATTGGCGAGGGTCAGGCGGCTGTACTCCGAATGGCCGGTAATGTACACGTTCCTGCAATCTCTGTCAACAACAATATAAACTCCTGCTTCATCGGATTTGGAAAGAATCTTAAGTCCCCCAACCTTATATATGTCCTCCTCGCGGACCTCTGAGTATCTAGAGTGAGGCGCGTAAAAGACGTCATCAAACCCACGGGTGAGCGGGTGGTAGATATCGGTCGCAAAGTGGGAAAACACACCGCTCAGCTTTTCTTTAAGCGGGTACTTGGGAATCCCGTAACGATAGTAAAGCCCCGCCAGCGCGCCCCAGCATATATACATGGTGGAGTACACGTTATTAGCGGACCAGTCCATTATTTCGCACAATTCATCCCAGTAATCCACCTCTTCAAACGGCAAGTGCTCAACCGGCGCTCCGGTAATAATCAGGCCGTCAAACCGCTCATTCTTTACATCATAGAAAGTTTTATAAAATTTCAACAGATGTTCTTTGGATGTATTTTTCGATTCATGGCTTGCCGTCTGAAGCAATTCAATCTCGACCTGCAAAGGCGAATTGCTAAGCAGGCGTAATAGCTGTGTTTCGGTCTCTATTTTAGTAGGCATAAGGTTTAATATCGCAATTCGCAGCGGCCTGATGTCCTGATGTATCGCGCGTTGCTCAGGAATAATCATTATGTTTTCTGCCTCAAGTGTTTTTACGGCAGGAAGCGTATCAGGTATCTTTATAGGCAAAATCATCAGCACCTTTAGAAAAGTTTTATACATATAATATCAAAGTTGGTCTAAAAAGACAACAAAAAAATATATTGATTTTTGTATTTAATTGATATATAATATTCGCCGGTTTGTTTATGTTTTAAGTAGCTGCGCAGGCAAAACATACCATTAAAGAATTTAAAAATTCTACATTTTTGTGTTGACAACAAAGCGCTATTGTGATATTATAGTCGAGCACCAGCCAAAAAAATAGAATATTTTGGCGCTTTTGAATGGACCTTGAAAATTAGGCAACGATACTGAGAGTACCCGGAAAGAACTTTGAGTGGAGCTAAGAAGTCAGCGACACTCTATTAAGATTGGTTAGTGCTACTGCAGGGTAGTATTG
>DULI01000029.1 GCA_012840445.1 Clostridiales bacterium | reverse complement strand
AGTAAAGACATCTATACGATATGGCGTTTACACTTTTTCCATGATAATATTCATGTGTTAAATGTTACTCAACTCTTGACGCAAATTAAGTCATACTCGCGAGCGTGAACAAACTAAAATTGGACTACTTCATTAGCGTATAATCTTCAATCACAGTCTTCAACACAATTGCCGTTCTGTAGCCATGCAATGTCTCTGCGAAAAGGCATGAAAACGTGACATCGTCAGAACTGTCAAGAGGGAACAGCATTCCATAAAAACGCTAATCCTGAACCTCATGCTTCGAATATAAGACAACTACAGAACCATATACCCAAAATCTTGAATGAGACGAGACAACCTCATTTAGTAAATCAATGTGTATGTCTTTTAAGGTCTAAGACCTAGTAAACGCACAACCCAGGACATGCAGAAAGAAGGTTTTTCCGCTGATCCCACGCTAAATAGTAATGCGATCATACCTCGATTCCTTTTTTAAATACCTGAATCATACTGAAGGAAAAGAGGAAGGGTTAAGAACATAACTCGTTCTTTAGTTAGCATCTCCTCGTTCTTGGTCACACCTACACTGCGGCAGCAACGCCGATACTGGTAGTGGCCGCAGAAAGCTCTCCTCCTCAGCAAGGTAGCTACAGCGAACAATGAGCATTTCATCAGTTACTTCAAGACGTGACAAACTATTTGCTAAACGGCGACAAGTCGAACGCAGAAATAACGAACTCATATACATTCGAACCTGTTAAAAACAAGGCTAAGAGTCAACGTATACGAAACACTTCCAGTGAAAGTTGTGTTCTTTAACTGCACTTGTAAACAAAGGACATAAGCTCAGAAAATGTACGATTGAGCCTACCAATAATCTAGAGAACGGCCCGACTAAACAGAAGAGCACATGTCAATTCTACGTTTTAACAAGTGAATATGCAGCTCCCGGGTCAAGCTATCTTTGTTTAGCACATAGGCCACCGTTCCAAGTTTACACGTTAATGAACTTCCGGTTTATACAAGGAATGCAAACCTCTATGCCAGTTACAAACTGGAGACAGTATTCCTAAGGGGTAAGGCAGCCACCATTGATGGCCTAAGCACTTGGATCCTTAACGAAGAAGACGTAAAGAACGTCCATGAAATGCTTTCAAATCCTTGATTCCTGCCATATTCTACGACCTCGGAAATCTTACCCTGACTAGGTGATTGAAGGCTGTTTCCATTACTCAACCTAACGCCGATTCCTTGGCTTCACCCGATACAAATGATCTTGTATCGCTCTTCCAGCCCAGTATTGTTTCCAGCTGATCGGCGAGTATTCTTATGTCATGGTATTTCTCAACGTATCGTCTTCCATTCAATCCAAGTTCTCTTCTTTTCCCCTCAGGCATTTCATAAATCTCAATTATAGCTTCTGCAAGTGCTTCAGGATTTTCTGGCTCAACCGCAATACCGCATTCCGCTTCGAGTATTGGATTGTTACTTGCTTCAATAGCTGTAACTATTGGTTTTGAACTGGCCATATACTCGTTTATTTTGTTTGAGCTTAGTCCATACCTTAGCGTTTCCACCTTCCTGAGTACATGCACAACAAGATCAGCCTGCGCAAGTACACTTGGCACTTGAGACTTAGGAACTGCAGGAAGGAAAGAAATGTTAGACAACCCCTTCTCCTCAGCAATGCGGACTAGTTTTTCCTTTTCTACACCATCGCCCACTAGGAAAAAGTGTATCTCTTGATTCGATGCAGAAAGCAAATAAGCAGTTTCTACCAAAACTTCCAATCCATTCGCTGGACCATGTGCTCCAACATAAATGATTTTGAATTTGTCTCTGAAACGCTCAAAACACAAGGATATTTCTGATGTCGTATCTATTGGCTCTGGGTTATCAAAACGTTCCAGCTCTACGCCATTTGGCAACCAAAAGACCTTTTCAGGTTCCACACCCTTGCCGATGACATAATCTTTCCCATAAGGCATAGATACAATAACACCCTCTGCTCTCGAATAAAGAAAGTGCTCTAGACTATAAAGAGCTTTAGCTATAATGCTATTTGCTTTCAACTTTCCCATATCAATCATCACTTGGGGCCATAAATCCCTTTCTTCAAAGAAGAAACTTGCCCTGTATCTTT
>DULI01000006.1 GCA_012840445.1 Clostridiales bacterium | reverse complement strand
TCGCCCTGATAGATATTCATTTATAATCCTTAACTTCCATTCGGCACTATGCGGTGATTTACCCATAAAAAATCCTCCTAAAGTAGTTTTGGATATTTCCATGGTCTACTTTAGGAGGATCATATCAAAATGCCCGGGCAACTTTTGTATTTATTTTTGGATGAGCTTAAAGCCGTCTAATATCATGACGGTGTGTCCGTTTACGGTGGTGATTCCGCTGACATACGGGTTGGAGTCCTGGTCGAGAGTGGGGGGAGGGGCTATGTTTTCCTTTAGAATTTCGACCATTTCGTCCACCCTGTCCACAACAAGGCCCACGCTTTCGGCGCCAAACTCACAGATTATAATACAGGTGTGACGGCCGTACTCCGCCTGCTGGATGTTAAGGCGTTTTCTAAGGCAAATGACAGGCAGGATTTTACCCCTGACATTAATGACCCCAAGGACGTAAGGAGGAAGTTTTGGCATGTATGTTGGGGTCTGCATTGCGATAATTTCTTCGGCCTGGCTGCCCTCTATGGCGTACAGCAGGCCGTTAATGTAGAAGGTAAGGTATTTATCCCGAATTTCTTCGATATCTTCGGTTTCCATTAATAATTGCTCTGTTTGGTTTGACATATTAAGTACTCCTGTTCCCCGCAGGTGCGGTTTCTGTAATTAATATCGCCAAATACAAACAATAGTTTAGCGGCACTATTGGGATTCTGCCCCGCTGCCAGAAAGCTCCTGGCTGTCCGGTACGAGGTTTAGAAAATAAATGTATATGTCGGCGATCGCCTGGTAAAGCTCGGGGGGGATTTCGGTACCTATTTCCAGCTGGGACAGCAGCGTGGCAAGAGAATCGTCCCTGTAAACGGGGATGTTGTGCTGTTCGGCAATTTCGATTATTTTCTGCGCGGTATAGCCCGCTCCCGCCGCCACCACTACTGGCGCCGAACCGGGCTTGTCGCTTTCGTATTTGAGCGCCGCCGCGCGCTGGGAGTTTTTAAACTGTGACATTTATATCCCTTCTTCTCCGGCTGATATTGGGGAATACCTCGAAAACGGTCCGTTGCTCGCTTGACTTGACTATTTCAAGCTGCTCGACCGTAAAGGTGTTGCTTGCAAATATCTGTTTTATATCCTCGCGTATGTCGTTGATATTCACATCGAGTGTGGGGGGGATCCTGATTTGGGTGCTGATTGTGTTGCGGTTTACAAGCAGCACCGCCTCAAAATAGCCCAGCGTCTTTATATCAAAGGTTAAAAAGAGCCTGAAAGCCCCGCCGGACATTGTGCTGTCATTTTCGGAATCGGGGGCGACCCAGATTTCGGTGAACATATTTTTGCCGTGGTAATTCACGGGCAGGAATACGTGCAAAAAGGGGTTGAAAACGCTGTTGTCAAGAAGCAGTGTGGAGGCAAGGTCCTTTGCCGTGATTTCGGTGCGGCTGCTCTGGTATTCCGGCAGGCGGGAAATGAGGTTAATCAGCGTGTCGAAAAACTCATTTTTAGGGCTAGAAGTGTTTTGCAGGGCATGCTCGAACAGTTTTTGCATGACCACTGCCTTTTCAATGCTTAAACCCGCGTTATACCGGCAAAAGGCCAGCAGTTCCTCGAAGGTGTTGACCAGGTTGTCCCTGTTTGCGGTGTTAAGCCTTGAGGTGTTGTAGAGCAGCAGGGTTATTTCGTCCCGGACCTCGCCAAAATCGTTAGTTCTGGCGATATATTCGGCAAGTTTCGGTATTATTTGGTTTTTAAGTATTGTGGCGTTATTTTCAATGGCCCGGTCGTCCGAAAGGGTGCTGCTAAGCTGCTTCATCAAATCCATTATGCCGCTGGCATAGGATTTGGGTATGCGGGTTACGATGTTGTTAAGGTTGTGGAGTATTGATTTGAAGGTCTCCTCCGCCGAAAAGTAGTTATCATAAGCTTTAAGAAATTCGCCGAGCATCTGGCGAAATTCATCGCCCTTTATTTCGGAACACAGGCTGCGAAGGAAGTTAAAGAGGGGGCCGCTGAACTTGGTGTTGTGCTTTACCTGGTATTCAATGTTTTCGACCATGTCTTCCTTTTCCATTTTGATCAAATCGGACATAAGCTCCTGCAGCCGGTCCCTGCGCCTTAATTTGCCGACGCCGACGGACTGTTGGAAAAGGCTGGAGAACAGCAGCTCCTCCAGGCAGCTTTTGAGCACCGGAGTGCTGTTAAGCATTTGTATATATTTGTTGTAAACCGAGTTGCGGTTGAGTTCAAAAAGGATGTCGTTCCGGCCAGCCTGCTCCGCGGTGTTGCGGGAGGATACCTTTTCAGGAAGTACCGCGTCGGGCAGTGCGCCGGTTTTTGTGGGGGTTATCCTGTTTATATTTTCGCTTGTAGATATTGGGGTTGTTACCTTTAAATTGTCGGCCATATATAACACCTTCGCTTTACAAGTCCAGAGAAAACTCCGGTTGGGTGTTGATTGTTGTTGGGTTTGGTCGATATATATTTGAGTATATCATAAATAATGCAAAAATTATACCGATATATAAAATAGGATTTAATTTAAGGCGGTGCAATTATGGATAACTTGATGGATTCCATGTTGGAAGCTTATTTGTATGAAGCCAATACACTGATGGACCAATTGGACGGGATACTTATTAACTGCGAGAAGGCGGGTTCCTTTGACGCCGACAGCATTAACGAGATTTTCAGGATTATGCATACCATAAAAGGCTCGTCCGCCATGATGCAGTTTGATAGCCTGACCACCATATCCCACAAAATAGAGGATTTGTTCGCTTTTGTCAGGCAAAATGGGATTGACAAGGACTATTTTAAACAATTGTTTGACCTGACTTTTAAGTCGAGCGATTTTTTAAGGGACGAAATTTCCCGCGTGGAAAATGGAGAACCGCTCTCTAATAATATCGGCCCTTTTGAGCAGGAGATTAACGATTTCCTGAAATTAATTTCGAGCGGACAGCAGGGCGGCGCCGAGCAAAAGAAGGCCGCTGTGGGGCAAAGCGGCGGCGCGGGGTATTCGGTTAAGGCCTTTTTTGACGAGGCCGCGCAGATGGAAAACCTGCGTGCCTATATGCTGGTTGATAGGATTTCGAAGGTGTGCAGCCGGTTTTCCTATTACCCCGGCGACATACTGGACAATCCCAAAGCGGCCGAAATAATCGCAAACGAGGGCTTTGATTTGCATTTTGACTCCAAAGAGGATTTGGAGCTGGCCGTGCAGGTCATCAGCGACTTTATATATACAAAAAACTATAAGATAGTTGAAAGCAAACAGGAAAGTAATGAGAGCGGCGCAAAGCAGGAAACATCCCAGAAACAGCAGGCCCAGCCGGCAAATGCCCAGTCCAGCCCGGTAAAGCAGGATATTATTAGCGTAAAGCTTTCCAAGCTTAACGATTTGATGGATATAATGGGCGAGATTATCATTACCGAGTCAATGCTTAAGACCATTCCCAGGGCCGAAGGCACTGATATGGAGCAGTTTGACAAGTCCTTCCGCAAACTGTCCAAACTTACGGATGATTTGCAGGAGATTATCATGTCCCTTAGGATGGTGCCCATATCCAGCGGGTTCCAGCGCATGAACCGCATTGTAAGGGATATGTCGCGAAGTCTTAACAAGGATGTTAAGCTTGAGATTATCGGCGGGGATACCGAGGTGGACAAGACTATTGTGGACAGCCTTGCCGACCCGCTGATTCACCTTGTGCGCAACGCCATGGACCACGGTATTGAACCAAGGGAGGAACGCATTGCTGCAGGGAAGCCCGCGCAGGGTACCATACGGCTTGCTGCCGCCAGCGCCGGCGGCGAGATTTTGATTACCGTGGAGGACGATGGCAGGGGACTTAACCGTGAGGCCATCCTTGAGAAGGCAAAGCAGGAGGGAAGGCTTACAAAGCCCGAGTCGGAGTATACCACCAATGAGATTTACGAGTTTATCCTGATGCCCGGATTTTCCACCAGCCAGAAGGTTACCGAGTATTCCGGCAGGGGAGTTGGCATGGATGTGGTAAAAAAGAACATAGCCAAGGTCGGCGGGGATGTAATAATCCAAAGCGAGAAAGGCAAGGGCACAAAGTTTGTTTTCAAGATCCCGCTGACGCTTGCAATTCTTGACGGGATGGAAGTGTCTGTGGGCAAGTCCATATTCACGATACCCATCAACAGTATTGTTCACTCCTTCAAACCGCAGAAAGAGGATATCATAATCGACTCGGCAAACAACGAGATTGTAAAGGTAAGGGAAAGCTACTACCCCATTTTGCGATTATACAAAGCCTATGACATACAAACCGATATTACCGAGCTTGAGGACGGCATGCTGATTCTGATTGAAGCGGGGCAAAGGCCCTATTGCCTGTTTGTCGATTCGCTAATAGGCGAGCAGAGGGTTGTTGTAAAGTCCATACCAGAGTATGTGAAAAAATTCGGGGTAAAAAATCACGGCATTGCCGGGTTTACTATTCTGGGGGATGGAAGTATTAGTATAATCCTTGATATGGCAAGGCTCGGCAACAATTTTGGATTAATCCGGAGGTAACATGGTAAAACTAACCGATGAGGAGTTTAACGAAATAGCCCAGTTTACCGTTGAAAATTACGGCATTAACCTTTTTAAAAAGCGGCACCTTATTCAGTCGCGGCTGAATACCCTGCTTGCGGGCAAGGGGCTTACCAGCTACAGCGAGTTAATAAGGCTTATTAAGAGCAATAACCAGGCCGAAATTACCGAGGTACTTAACCGCCTTACCACAAACCATACCTATTTTTTCAGGGAGCCCGAGCATTTCGAGTTTTTAAAAGAGGTTATACTGCCCGAATGGCAGGCAGGCAATAGAAGAAGTATACGGATATGGAGCGCGGGGTGCTCCTCTGGCGAGGAGGCATATACCACCGTTATGGTGATGAAGAACTTTTTCGGGCTGGATGACCCAAACTGGGATTACAGGGTTTTTGCCACCGACATTTCAACCAAGGTGCTGGGCATTGCCAAAAAGGCGGTATACACCAGCGAAGCCGTGAAGCATATACCCGAATCCTGGCTGAAAAGGTTTTTCGTCGATTGCGGCGGGGCATACCAGTTGAAAGACGAGATAAGGCGGCATGTGAGTTTCAGCGTATTTAACCTGCTGGATGAATTCGACGGGCACAAAGGGTATGATTTGATTCTCTGCCGGAACGTGATGATTTACTTCGACCAGGAGCTTAGAAACCGCCTGGTAAACAAGTTCTACGAAAGCCTGTGCTCTGGCGGGTACCTGTTTATAGGCCACGCCGAAACCATACCAAAGGGAGTGTCTGATTTTACCTATATAAAACCCGCGATATACAAAAAGGCATAAAAATAATTTTGATAAGGGTATTGGAGTTATGCAAAAAACTGCGTCTAATAAAGTGAAGGTCCTGGTGGTTGATGATTCGCTTTTTTTCAGGAATATTATCCAGAAGCTTTTGGAAAACCACAAAAACATTGAGGTAATTGCGGTTTGCAACGACGCAATTGAGGCCGAAAAGAAGTTAAAAGAAATAACTCCCGATGTAATTACCTGCGATGTTGAAATGCCGGTTGTGGGGGGGATAGAGTTTGTTAAGAAAATCATGTCCCAAAACCCCATCCCGATACTGCTGGTAAGCGCGGTCAGCATCAGCATTTTTGATGCGCTGCACAGCGGCGCGGTGGATTTTGTTAAAAAGCCAAATATCAGAAACACGAATGATGTGTCCAGATTTGTCAAGGAGTTGACCGATAAAATTTTGGTGGCTTCCAGGGCAAATGTGAGGAGAAAGGAACCGAAGATTTTAAAACCCGCGGCCGATTCTCCCGTTATACTTGAAAACCAGCGCCAGCCAAGGATGGTAATAGCCATTGGGGCGTCCACCGGCGGCACTGAGGCGACGACCCAGATTCTGCAGCAGTTATCCAGAGATATTCCGGGGATTGTGATTGTTCAGCATATGCCTGCCGGGTTTACGCATATGTATGCCGAGCGGCTTAACAAGATTTGCAACATACGGGTTGCGGAGGCCCAGGACGGTGACCGGATTACATGCGGGACGGCGCTGATAGCCCCCGGGGAGAGGCACATTATTGTCAAAAAGGACTCAAGGGGCTTTTATGTAAGATGCATTAAGGGCGACAAGGTTAGTGGGCACTGCCCGTCAGTGGATATGCTGTTTAAATCCGTAGCCGCCTCCGCGGGGAAAAACGCGGTGGGCATAATCCTTACCGGGATGGGAAAGGACGGCGCGGAAGGGCTGCTTGAGATGAAAAGGCAGGGGGCATATACGATCGGGCAGGACGAGGAAACCAGCGTGGTTTACGGAATGCCCATGGCGGCATACAATATTGGGGCGGTGACAAAGCAACTGCCCCTGCATAAAATCGCAGCGGATTTGGTTGAATATATAAATTCGGTGTCGGGCATGTGTGACCAAATTTAAAAAAATAAAAACCGCAGCATTCCGTTTTGGTGCTGCGGTTTTTTTCTTATGTATGTAAGGCTTACTTTTTGCCGTCTTCCTCTTCAGAATCACAGCTGAAGCAGCCGTCGGGACGGCCTGCACGCGGCGGGAAGAAGTCCTCGGTCGGGAATTTGATTTTCTTGAATATTTCGCAGGGGCCTACCGGTTCGATGGAATCGTCGCATTGTTTTTCGGGGATGCAGAAGTCGTAAACCGGTACCAGCATCTGGACATTGCGCACAAGCTGCACAATGGAGAACAGACCGAGTGTGACATATACCGTCTTGTCGCCGTTCTGCTGATTTAAGTTGATGTCGCCACCGAGCCGTTCGCATACGCAGTTGGGGATGCTGCGCACATCCTCGTAGCAGTTCTTGACTTCGCTGATTTTCGCTGCGAGCGGTATTGGGTCTACCGTTTGTACCACGCATTTTGGCAGGTTAGTGGTGGGCCTTACCTGGCGGTCGGCCTCCTCGGCCAGGGCAAATTCGTTGGAGAAGACCTTTACGTTGCCTTCGCTGCCGTAGAGTATGACCTTCTTGTCTTGGAAGCAGACACCTTTTACGGTGCAGGGTTTGGAATGCGGAGCGGAGAACACGTCGAGTTCCACAAGGAAGAAGAAGGTAAGGTCACAGGAGTAATAACCGCGGTTAAAGGTAATGGGTTCGACATCGACGATGACATCCAGCACTTCGGCGTTACGGATTCTGACGGTCATGGCCTGGTCGACAATTTCCTGAGCCCGCGGGGTGAAGAAACAACGCAAATCCTCAAAACAATCTCTGTCGCAGCATGAATCATAGACCCTGCCAGCATCTATGCAAACGGCTTCAGAGAATGAATTGGGAAGCGTGTTGTTTTTTATCTCTGCCATATGTAATCCTCCTATGTATTATTTTGTACTTAAACTGGCCTGATAAATGCTTCAATAATATTTTATGAACCGCTGTTTTTTCGGTTACAAATCTTTTCCAAAAAAATCGATAAATCCTTTTACAAAAGCTTGTTTTAGTGATAAAATATCTAACATAATTATATTTTTTAATAGAAGACGGGAAAGGCGAGTTTACATGCAGACTTTTTTTGAGATTTTAAAGGCGGTTGTCCAGGGAATTGTAGAGGGGGTTACCGAGTGGCTGCCCATCAGCAGCACGGGGCATATTATACTGCTTGAGGAGTTTTTAAGGTTTAATGTAAGCCAGGAATTCTTTAATGTGTTTAAGGTGGTAATACAGCTTGGCGCCATTATGGCTGTGGTGATTTTATATTTTCATAGGCTGAATCCCTTTTCGCCCAAAAAAACGCCGCAGCAGAGGAATGAAATCTGGCACATGTGGTTTAAGGTGGCGGTGGCGACTATTCCCGCTGCGGTTATAGGGTTTTTGTTTGACGATTTTATTGACGAAAAGCTTTCGACCCCAATAGTGATAGCGGCGACGCTGATAATCTATGGGATTTTGTTTATTTGGATTGAGAACCAGAAAAGGCGTCCCACAGTTTCCCGCATTGTGGAGCTTAACTATACCATGGCGCTTTATATCGGCGGTTTTCAAATGCTGGCGCTTATTCCCGGAACCTCGCGCTCGGGAGCCACGATCCTGGGGGCGATTTTGCTCGGCGCCTCCCGGCCGGTGGCGGCGGAATTTTCCTTCTTTATGTCCATACCGGTTATGTTCGGCGCGAGTTTGTATAAAATTTTAGATTATATTAAAGACAACGGCTTTAATTTTACTGGAACCGAAATTGCGGTTTTGCTGGTCGGAACCCTTGTGTCGTTTATAGTTTCGGTTTTTGTTATTAAGTTTTTGATGTCCTACATTAAAAGGCACGATTTTAAGGTTTTCGGGTATTACCGGATAGCTTTGGGCATTGTTATTATCCTTTATTTCGGCATCAGAACGCTGCTGCTTGCATAAAAAAAGAAAGGCCTGGCCTTTCTTTTTTTATAGCTTAATATAATAAATTATGATGTCCAGGAATTCGCCGGTGTCCAGCTTAAACCCGCCGGGGATAACCCCGACTTTTACAAACCCCAGCTTTTCATAGAGCTTTATTGCGGCAAGGTTGTTGCAAACCACCGCGTTGAACTGAAGGATTTTAAAGCCTTGCTGTTTTGCGGTTACTATAGAGTGGCGCACCAGACTTTCGCCTATGTGATTGCCCCTGAAATCCTTGTGGACCGCATATGAGGAATTGGCGATGTGGGAGCAGCGCCCGACGTTGTTGGGGTGGAGTATGTAAAGCCCCAAAACCCTGTCCTTTTCATCGACTGCCACGCCGGTGAAGGACTGGGCGCCAAAAAACTCCCGTGCCGAATCCTCCTTCAGCGTTTCGGTCTGGGGGAAGGCATTACCTGCAATGACAACGCTGTTCCAAATGTCAATCATGGCTTTAAGGTCAGAAGGCCTGTATTCCCTTATGTTTATTTGCATAAGTTATCCCTCTTTACTTTTTGGATGTATTTTTTTAATCAAATTGAGCATATCCTCAGGCAGCGGTGCTTTGAATTCAAGGTTTTGGCGGGTGATAGGGTGGGTAAATCTTATCCGCCAGGAATGCAGCGCCGTGCGTGTGATCAGGCGCTTGTCTTCTTTTCCGTAGAGGAAGTCCCCCGCAAGGGGGTGGCCGATATGCGCCATGTGGACGCGGATTTGGTGCGTGCGGCCGGTTTCCAGCTTTAAGCGCATGAGGCTGAAGTCTTCGCCCTTGAGAAGGGTTTTATAGTGGGTTACCGCCCTTTTACCAAAAGGGTCTGCTTTGCGCGTAATTATTGAATTTTCGGCCCTTGCGATGGGTACGTCAACCGTGCCCTGCTGCGGTGGGCTGCCGCAGACCACCGCCAGGTATTCGCGTTCGAAATCCCTGCTGTGCAGCTGGATATTCAGCAGGTTGTGGGCGTGTGGGCTTTTGGCGGCAAGGAGCAGCCCCGAAGTGTCCTTGTCCAGCCGGTTTACTGGCCTGAACACGCAGCGTATAGACCGGGATAAATAATAGCCCATGACAAGGTTGGCAAGGCTGTCGTCCGAGTGGCCGCGGGAGGGGTGGGTCGGCATAGGGGCAGGCTTGTTCAATACCAATAAATCCTCGTCCTCATATACAATGTTGAGATTTCCCTGCACCGGGATTATGTCGGAGCCCTCTTCCTCGCTTTCGATTAAGACCGACAGCCTGTCGCCGCTGCAGACCTGCGCCGTTACATATACCGGCTGCCCGTTTAGCAGTATTCCGCCATTATAACGCTTGCATTTTTTTATGAGCCTTGAGGATAATTGCAGTTTGTGTATTAATATGTCTTTGACGGTTTTGCCACCCTCTTGGGGGCTTATGATGGTTTCCAGCCGCCTTTGCATTTTGCACTCCTAAACTATTTTTTTATATTATACATTAGCGTTAATTGAATTTACACCGGATTTTGCTATAATACTATATAAGATTCAGCATTGGGGGTTGTCTGATGATTCCGGATACCCGGACAATAAAGAAGTTTTCGCTTGATTCCCTGAAACCCAGATGGACGCAGACCTTTGCGGTTTGCAGTATTTTGCTTGGCACGTGGGTTATATGCGCCATGTTTAAGGTATTGCTTATAAATGTGTTTAAGGTCGACATGTTTTTCAGCCCGCTTAACCCCGAAAACTGGTACCGGGTAAAAGATGTGGTGTTGAAGGTCGCGGTTGATTCGGTGAGCTTTCTTTTATCCCTGTTCTTTTTGGTGCCGCTGGGACTTGGCGTGCTGCGCTGGTTCTGGCGGGCGGCTTTGGGCGCCGACGACCCGGTTGGGAATGTGTTTTATTATTTCTCAAGCCTGCGCCTGTATTTTAGGGCGGTGTCGTTTTACCTGCTGTTTGTTTTGAGGGTATTGGCTTTGGGGTTTGTTTCCTTTTTGCCAGGATACGCCGCGGCGGTGCTTACCGACGAGAATTTTTACAGGCTAATCGGTGTGCAGGCGCCGGAGATTATCAATACCTTTTACGCGCTGCAGTTTTGCCTGTTTATTATAGGGTTTGTGTTTTTCGTGCCGCTGATTATCAGGTATTTCCCGTCGCCTGTGCTGCTGTTTAGCGATGAAAAACTGACCCCCAATGAGGCATACAGGCATGCGGCAAGAATTTCGTCGGGCAGGAAGGTGGAATTCGTAAGCCTGGTTTTTAGCTTTTTCGGCTGGCTTTTGTTATCCGCGCTTGGCGTTACCATAATTTTCACCCTGCCTTATTTCCTGAACACGGTGGTTTTGTATTCCTCATTTGTCGTAAACGAATACAACTACCAGTTGCAGGTGCTGAACCAGGGTGCTTAAAAGCGCAAAGGTTTTGACAATTTCAAAAAATTTGCGCATTTTAGTAAAAAATACTTGATTTTTGCTGAACTTTGTGCTAATATATCATGTTGTAAATGAGTCGGTGTCAATAACGATGAGGGTCCACCCGTTCCCATACCGAACACGGAAGTTAAGCTCATCAGTGCCGAAGATACTTGGCGGGAGACCGCCTGGGAAAATAGGTAGGTGCCGACTTCCAAAAGCGGCCGTCCAATAGGGCGGTTGTTTTTTTGCAAAAATTTAACCCCGCAGGTTTCCTGCGGGGTTTTTGATTATTTTACAACCATTTTTGAACGGTTGACATATGTTGTGTGAAGGATTTTGTGCGCCCTGTGGCTGCCCGGCTTCTCGAGGTATTCGTTATAAAGAAGCTTAATCATCGGATTCTCATGGGATTTTCTGATGGTATTGGCGCGGTCATCGGCGTACAGCGCTTCTGAACGGAGTTTCTTAAGGTCCACAAAGCTGCGGACTGATGCGGGCTGGACTGGCTGGCCGCCGCCGTTGATACATCCGCCGGGGCAACCCATGATCTCGATGAAGTGGTATTCAGCCTCGCCGCTCTTTACCTTGTTAAGCAGTTCGTGAGCGCTTTCCATGCCGCTGGCAACCGCTACCCTTATCTTCATGCCGGCCACTTCGAGTTCAGCCTCTTTTAAGGATTGGGTGCCGCGAACGGCGGTGAAGTCTATATTCTCAAGGGGTTTGCCCTCGAGGGTTTCCACAGCGGTTCTAAGGGCTGCTTCCATAACGCCGCCGGTGGCGCCAAAGATTACGCCGGCGCCGGAGCTTTCGCCCAATGGGTTGTCGAATTCTTCGTCAGGCAGCAGGTCGAATTTGATGTGGGCGCGCTCGATCATGCGGGCAAGCTCGCGGGTGGTAAGGGCAATGTCGCAGTCCGGGATTCCGTTGCCCGCGGCTGACTGGTCGGCGCGGCCGATTTCGAACTTTTTGGCCGTGCAGGGCATGATGCTTACCACAACGATGTCTTTCGGGTCGATGCCGTTTTTCTCGGCGTACCAGGTCTTGATTATTGCGCCGAACATCTGCTGCGGCGATTTGCAGCTGGAGAGGTTGTCAAGAAGATCCGGATGGTACATCTCGCAGAACTTGATCCAGCCCGGCGAGCAGGAGGTGATAAGCGGAAGTTTTCCGCCGTTTTTGACCCTGTCTAAAAATTCGTTTGCCTCTTCCATTATGGTAAGGTCGGCGGCAAAGTCGGTATCAAATACCTTGTCAAATCCAAGGCGCTTTAATGCCGCCACCATTTTGCCGGTGACGATGCTGCCGGGGGCCATGCCAAAGCACTCGCCAAGGGTTACGCGGATTGAGGGCGCGGTCTGGACGATTACGTGCTTTGTGGGGTCACTGAGAGCCTCGAATACCTTGTCGGTATCGTCGCGTTCCGACAGCGCACCTGTCGGGCAGTTGACGATACATTGGCCGCAGGAAATGCAGGCCACCTTTTCGAGAGGCATATCGAATGCGCAGCCGATGTGGGTATCAAACCCGCGGTCGTTGGCACCGATTACTCCCACGTGCTGCGCCTTGCAGGCTGCCACGCAGCGGCGGCAGAGGATACATTTGTTGTTGTCGCGGTACATGTGCGGTGCGCTGTAGTCTATATCGAATTTGGGCGTATCACCGTCGAACCTTGCGGAATCAACGCCGAAATCATGGCAGAGCTTTTGCAGCTCGCAACTGCCGCTTCTGACACAGGACAGGCAGTTTTTGTCGTGGTTGGATAGAATCAGTTCCAATGTGGTTTTGCGGGCCTTCTGGATTTTAAGGGTGTTGGTCTGGACCTCCATGCCCTCGGAAACCGGGTACACGCAGGAGGCAACCAGCGAACGGGCGCCCTTTACCTCAACAACGCAGATGCGGCAGGCGCCGATTTCGTTCATTTTCCACATGTAGCACAAGGTGGGGATTTCTATGCCGATCTCCCTTGCGGCCTCGAGAATTGTATAGTTTTCGGGCACCGTTACGGGTATCCCGTTTATCTTAAGATTAACCATGTTCATTTCAAGACACTCCTTCCCTTATCTCTTGACAACAGCGCCGAATTTGCAGGCTTCATAACAGGCGCCGCATTTTATGCACTTGCTCTGGTCAATGACATGCGGCTGCTTGACGGCGCCTTCGATTGCCTGTACCGGACAGGCGCGTTTGCAGGCTGTGCACCGTTTGCATTTTGTATCGTCAATAACGTAGCTTATAAGGTTCTTGCAAACACCCGCCGGGCATTTTCTGTCCACAACGTGTGCCTTGTATTCATCATAGAAGTATTTAAGCGTGGAGAGCACCGGGTTAGGAGCGGTTTGGCCGAGGCCGCACAGGGCGTTGTCCTTAATGTAATAGCACAGCTCTTCCAGCTTGTCGAGGTCTTCCATTGTGGCGTTGCCCGATGTTATTTTCTCGAGCATTTCGTGCAGGCGCTTGGTGCCGATCCTGCAGGGCGTACATTTGCCGCAAGACTCGTCGACCGTAAAGTCAAGGAAGAACTTTGCAATATCGACCATACAGGTGTCCTCGTCCATGACGATAAGGCCGCCTGAACCCATCATGCTGCCGATATTTACAAGGTTGTCGTAATCTATTTCAATTTCGAACTTGCTTGAAGGAATGCATCCCCCCGAGGGACCGCCGGTTTGCGCGGCTTTAAACTTCTTGCCGTTGGGAATTCCACCGCCGATTTCCTCGATAACCTGGCGGAGTGTGGTGCCCATGGGGATTTCCACAAGGCCTGTGTTGTTTATTTTGCCGCCAAGGGCAAACACCTTGGTGCCCTTGGATTTTTCGGTTCCCATAGAGGCAAACCATTCGCTGCCCTTTAAGATAATCTGGGGAATGTTGGCGTATGTTTCGACATTGTTGAGAATTGTGGGCTTGCCGAAAAGGCCTTTGACTGCCGGATAGGGCGGACGGGGACGGGGCTCGCCGCGTTTGCCCTCGATTGAGGTCATGAGAGCGGTTTCCTCGCCGCAGACAAAGGCGCCGGCGCCAAGACGGATATCAAGGTCGAATGTAAAATCGGTCCCGAGTATATTTTTGCCAAGCAGGCCGTATTCGCGAGCCTGGTCTATGGCGATTTTCAGGCGTTTTACCGCAACGGGGTACTCTGCGCGGACATAGATATATCCCTGGGTCGCGCCAATGGCGTACCCTGCGATTGCCATGGCCTCGATTACCGCGTGGGGGTCGCCCTCAAGCACCGAGCGGTCCATGAACGCGCCCGGGTCGCCCTCGTCGGCGTTGCAGCATACATACTTCTGATCTGCCTGATTTTTTGCGGCAAGCGACCATTTTATGCCTGTGGGGAAACCGCCGCCGCCGCGGCCGCGAAGCCCTGAGGCCTTTACGATTTCGATGACTTCTTCGGGTGTATATTTTGTAATGCAGTCAATAAGGGCCTGATAACCGTCAAAGGCTATGTATTCGTCGATTGACTCGGGGTTTATAATTCCGCAGTTGCGAAGGGCGACGCGCTTCTGGTATTTATAAAAAGCGGTGTCTTCTATGGATAGAATATTATCGTCCTCGCCGCTCTTTAATACCGCGCCGATTGTGTACTTCTCCACCGGGTGGCCGCCCATTAAGTGGCGGTAGATAATCTCATCCACCTTGTCGGCGGTGATTTTGACATAGGTTACCCTCTGGTCACCGGAGTATACCTCAACAATCGGCTCGTACTGGCATGCGCCGATACATCCGGTCTGGGAGACGGTGACATTGTCAAGGCCCTTTTCCTTTATTACCTTTACAAGCTCGTCGTACACGGATTTTGCGCCGGCGGCAATGCCGCAGGTAGCCATTCCGACAACCACCCTGTACGTATTGTCGGCCGGTAAAAACTGTTTTCTTACTCTATCGCGAATCGCCTTTATTTTATCAAGGGATACCATACATTTACCTCCGTAATTCTGGGTATTAAGCGTTTGCTTAATCCATGTATTTTTTAAGGATTCCGTCTACATCCTTATCGGTAAGACGGCCGTAGACATCGTCGTTAATGGTCATGACAGGGGCAAGGCCACAGGCGCCGATGCAGCGGCATGCCTCGAGAGAAAATTTGCCATCTTCGGTGCACTCGCCAGGCCTTATGCCCAGCACCTCGGTTATGCGGTCAATAAGGGCCTGTGCGCCCTTGACATAGCACGCGGTGCCAAGGCAGACCGAGATTTTGTTTTCGCCCTTTGGGGAAAGGGAGAACATGGCGTAGAAGGTTGCAATGCCGTATACCTCTTCAACAGGCACGTTCATGCCTTCGGCTATCATCTGCTGCACCTCAAGCGGCAGATATCCGTAGATTTCCTGTGCTTCCTGCATTACCTTTATCAGGGCATCTTTCTGGTCACGATGTTTCTTTATAACCTCCATAAGCTGCTTTTCTTGCTCGGGTGTGCCCCTGAATGGGATTTTGCTTATGCTTTTTTTCATTAGCCTATTCCTCCTATAAAGTTAGACAGGGATTATAAGCCAGTTAAGGCTTTTATGGCAGGGTAACTCCAATGTTAAAATTATAACAAATAAAGCTTATAAAGTCTATATTAAGTTGTGTATATAATACCGAAAAAAATTGCAAAATATTAGGCAAAAGGGCAAATTGTGAACGAAATTTACTGATTGATTAACAATCTTTGTATGTGCATTAACAATTATGTGCAGCGCAAGAAGCTATTGCAAATTTTTCTGTCAAATGTGTATCAAAAAAAGCCGCCAATTTGGGCGGCTTTACAAATCTGAAATTTCTGGATTATTTTTGCGCAGAGAGCATGCGCTCTTCGATACCAAGCCCTGCCATTATGTAGCCCAAAAGCAGGCCGGACTGGACCCAGAGGATTGTGACGTCAATCAGCCCGTGCACCAAGGTTGATGCCGTAAGCGCGAAAATCAGGGCCGATATGCGGCTGTTGTTTAACAGGTTGCGGCAAAGCAGCAGCTTTTTGTAATAATATACAAAATACACAAGCAACAGGGCGGTGCCGAGAATTCCAAAATTGAGTATGGGGTCGAGATACAGGCTGTGGGCGTGCTGGGTGGGATAGCTGCCGGGGTAACTCTGGTAGATGTTGTAGTAGGTCAAAAAACCCCTGCCCACAAAGGGGGATTTAAGGATTGCTTTGATTACCACGCCCCAGATGTCAAACCGGTTTTCGGTAGTAAGCTGGGATTCGGCAAGGCGGGGGAGCAGGTCGGGCTTGCTGTACAACACAATGCAGCCGGTGGCGGCAACAAGCAGGAATATGCTTAATAGCTGGTGGCGGTGGAAGATGAACAGCAGTGCCGCAACGGCAATAAAAATATTTACCCACGCAAACAGGCTGCCGCAAAGGTAAAGGCTTACCACATTGAATGAGGCAATAATGTAGTATAGAAGCTGGTTACCCTGCTTTGTGATTACCTTATATGCGCAGATTATTACCACGGTGCTTACTACCGTTGCCATATAATTTGGGTTAAAAAACACGGTTTTGCAGCGGTAGAGCTTGTCTGAATGGGAAAGCAGCCGTTCGATTACGGCAAAGATGGTGATAAACACGCTTAAGAAACAGGCAACATTAAGGGAGCTTTCAAACACACCCTTTGTGACACAGGTGCGGGCGTAGAGGATTATGACCATTATAAGAAAAAAGCCCACGGCGCAGGCAGCGCCGATGAAGTTGGAAAAAATCAGCGATATAATCAGGGCATATAACGAAAAGGCCGCAGTGAATACCGAGCCTTTATGCACAAAAATTTTATGCCGCGTTTTGCGGCTGGCTAAGAGGTATACGCCGGTTACTGCGACGGTTGCGGAGGTTATTGTATAGTGCGTGAAAACGCTTGCGATTATTATATAAAAAATGTTTTCGGGATGGGAAAAGAACCGTTTTGCCTTTAAAACAAGCGTATTTATAAATGAACCCCCTTTCTACAGCACATCGGGGAAGTGGCGGGTAATTCTAAAAAGGTATATACAAAAAAACAAAAGCCCCGCTAAAAACACAATTAAATTCTGCGCCCTTTTGCCGGATTTTTTGGGGAGGGACATAAGCGGCGGGATTAAGGGGGCGACGAAAAACAAGGGGTGATAGTAAAAAGCTGATTTAAAATCCAGTTTTAAAACGCTTAGCCATGCCCGCACCATTCCGCAACCGGGACAAGCTATACCAAACAATGCCTTTATGGGGCATTTATAGTCGATGATGACCACAACCGCAAAGAGGGCGGCATAAAACAGCAGAGATTTAAGTGCTTTATACAATTGGCTTGTCATGGCTGTATTATATCACAGTGGAAAAATTATTTCAAATTATTGAAATACATAAAAAAAGGACGGTAAAGACCGTCCTTCTGGATTAATCGCTGGTATATGGCAGCAAGGCCACATAGCGGGCACGCTTAATAGCGGTTGTAAGCTCGCGCTGATGGGACGCGCAGGTGCCGGTTACACGGCGGGGGAGAATCTTTGCGCGTTCCGAAATAAATTTACGAAGCCTTGCTACGTCTTTGTAATCTATTTTCTCAATGCGGTCAACGCAAAAATGGCATACCTTTTTGCGGCCCTTCTTCGGTTTGTTTTCCATATTTATCTCCTTTTCTTGCGTAGCTGTTTTTGTTGAATGAAATCAGAACGGCAGGTCGTCGTCATCCGTGATTTCGGCAAAGTCGCCTGTGTCTGCATTGGAGAATGAGACGGGCGGCTCGACATCCTGGCTGTCCGCTGTATGTTTTGGGCCCACAAAATGGGCACGGTCGACAATTACTTCGAATGCCGTTCTTTTGTTGCCGTCTTTGTCGGTATACCTGCGGGTTTGTATAGAACCCTGTATACCGATTTCCTGACCCTTGGTGAAAAACCTTGTGATGAATTCGGCTTGGCTTCGCCATGCAACAATGTTGATGAAGTCGGTCTCGTAATCCCCGTCCGCTGACTTAAAGGCGCGCTGGACCGCAACGGCAAACCGGGTTACCGGAACACCGTTTGGAGTGTGGCGCAGTTCGGGAGTTTCGGTCAGGCGACCGGTTAATACGACAACATTAAGCATTTTTGCACTTCCTTAATCGTTCTTTACAATCAGTGAGCGAAGCACGCCGTCGGTAATCTTGGCAACGCGGTCGAGCTCACCAGGGAAATCGGGACCGCTTTCAAAGTCAAACAGCACATAATACCCGTCGGTTTCGCGGTCGATCGGGTATGCGAGCTTGCGTTTGCCCCAGATGTCCTGGTTTAATACCTTGCCGTGTTCTTCAATTAAGGCCTTGAACTTTTCTGTAAGGGCATTAAGCTCGTCTTCGCTGAGTTTGGCTGAAAAAATCAGCATTACCTCATATTTTGATGTTGCCACTGCTTTGCACCTCCTTCTGGACTTATAGGCCCCGCTTTGACGGGGCAAGGAGCACGGCATAAATATAGATTATGCCGATAACATGCATATTATATCAGTTAGGGTTTTTAAAGTCAATATCGCCTGTTGACATTATTTTGTAATTTTTTTGTGATATGCTTGATTTTTAAGCAAGGATAAAATAAAATAAAAGAACACTAAAAGTGGGGGTAGGCGGTTTGATTCTTCTTACCATTGACATTGGCAATACCAATATTACTGTTGGCGCCTATAAGGGTGACCAGTTAGAATTTGTGGCGCGCCTTGCCACCGACAGCAAGCGCACCTGCGACCAGTATGCCATTGAACTGCGGGATATTCTGCATATTAACAAACTGTCTACAAAAGATATATCCGGTGCGGTTATCAGCTCGGTTGTGCCGGCCGTGGGCTCTGCCATAAAGCGGGCGATCCCCAAAATCTGTGGGATAAAGCCGATAGTTTTAGGCCCCGGCGTGAAAACCGGGCTTAACATAAAGATCGACAACCCGGCGCAGCTTGGCGCAGATCTTGCCGCGGGGGCGGTGGCGGCCCTTAACAAATACCCGCTGCCCTGCATTATTATCGACCTTGGCACCGCGTCTACCATTAGCGTGCTTAATGAAAAGGGCGAATTTGTGGGCGGGGTTATTGCCGCGGGCGCAGGCATTACGCTGGACGCCCTTGCCACCAAGACCGCGCAGCTGCCCTATATAAATATTGAGGCTCCCCCGTCGGTGATTGGCACCAACACTGTCGACTGCATGAAGTCGGGCATAGTGCTTGGGACCGCCTCCATGCTTGACGGCATGATTTCAAGAATCCAGCGTGAGCTAAACAGCAAGGCCACCGTTGTGGCCACGGGCGGAGTAGCGCCGGACATTATCCCCTATTGCGAGACCGAAATAGTTATGGATGAACATCTGGTTTTGGAAGGATTGCGAATAATTTATTATAAAAACCAATAATACAATAACTTTGCCAAAATTTGAGCTGTATCCCAAAGGGAACAGCATCAGGAGGTAATATAAATGAAACAAAGCACATTAAAACTTACCCAACTTGCCCTGTTCAGCGCCCTGATTACCGCCATGACCTTTATACCCTATGTGGGGTATATAACGATTGGCGCGTCGCTTAGCATTACCACGCTGCATATCCCGGTCATTATCGGTGCGGTATTGCTTGGCAAGGTTTCGGGAACTGTCCTTGGCACCGTCTGGGGGGTTACCTGCTTAATCTACGCGGCGCTAAACGGCACGGCCGACGCGGTGATATTCCTAAACCCGATGATTTCGGTAGTCCCGAGGATTTTCGTGGGCCTGCTTACGGCAGTGTATTACGACATTGCCATTAAACTTGGCAAAGACAAATTTTCCGGAATTGTGCTGTCCGGCATAATGGATGCGGTGGTTTCCATTTTTGTAGGGCTGTTCGTGTACCGCCTGTCCGGCAACACTCTAGCCGGATTAATTGCCGGGGTGGTGTTCTTTGCGGCCGTTATGGCGCTTATATTGGTGTTCTCCAAAAAATTGAACCAGATTACCGTTATGCCAATTGCCTTTGCCGCGATACTTGGCACCTTTACGAATACCGTGCTGGTGTTGACCGCCATTAATATTTTCAACCCCACGGGCTTTGTGCAACTGACCGGGATTGTTGGGCAGATTTTCAGCGTGGTAATTACCCTTAACGGCGTTGTGGAAATGCTGGCGGCAATTTTTGTGGCGGTACCCTGCGTTTCGGCGCTGCAAAGGGCGCAGAAAAGGCTTTAGCCTTAAAACTTAAAACATAAGAATTAAACCCGCTTAAAAGCGTTCGCTTTTAAGCGGGTGTTTTTATTTTATATAGGGCATTTCAGTCATTCTAAGGTTTGTGCAACCGTAAGGGATAAGCTTTACCTTTTCGGGCTTGCCGAGGGGTGTTCTGGATTTGGGAGTTTCAAAGCACAGGCCGTTTTCAAATCCCCAGTCGATTTCCACCATATCCGTCATAATGCTGACAGGCGTGCCTTCGGGGGAGAAGGGGCGGCCGAAATTGTCGTTTTCTACAAGCTCAAATTTATCAGAGGCAAAGGCATAATTCCACTTGGATTTGGCGTAAATTTCATAGTCGCAGTAGGGGAATTTGCGCTCTACGCCGTCTTTGGCGTATTCCTTCTTTACCCACTCTTCTTGAATACGGACCGAGTAAAGCAGCGGCCCGCGGCGCAGGCAGTACATGTCGTTGGGGCGCCGGATAAATTCCGGTTCGAATTCGAGTTTTACATCTATTGTCGACCTGCCTTCGAAGGTGCGGCTGATTTTATGGTATTCGCCGATTTTTGCCTTGCTGCCGTCCACATAGGCGGCTTTGGCGAAGGCGGGGATGCGAATGGCGAACTCAAAGTCAACGGGCGCGTCGGTGGTTATGGTGTAGGTAAGCGTATCCCTGAACGGGTACAGGGTATCAAGCTGTATTTTGCAGTTTACGCCGTTTATTCGGGTTTGAACGCTGCTTGGTGCCAGCACCGTTGACACTATGCCGTTTTCGCTCTTCATAAAGGTGGACAGTGCGAATTTCGGCCAGCCCTGGTTGAAGTTTGCGGTGCAGCAGCCAAAGTTGGGCTCAAGCCCAAAGAGGTGGGCGTCGGGACCGTTGGATCGGAAGACCGGCTCGCCAGGAAGCAGGCTGCATTCCACCTGGTTGGTCTGCTGGTCGTACTGGTGGGTCCACATATCGGGGCTTATAGTGGCGGGAAGGGCGTTGAAGGTTAAATACTCTAATCTGTCGCCCCATTCGGGTGAGCCTGAAATTTGAAGGAGCTGCTCGTATGAATACATGGCCTCCACTACGCCGCAAAGCTCGGTGCCCTGGATGGGGCTGGTGCCAGATAAGCACTCGTCGCCCGTAAAATGGCCGTTTGGCATACCGTGGTATTTTTCAAGCAGTTTAAGGGTATTTCTTGCAAAGGTGTCCGGATCGCCGCCGGTTATGCGGGACATGAGCGCCCCGGATTTTAAACACATGGCGATATTGACCACGTGGGTGGTGTAGCTCCATTCCCTGCGGGGGAGCTGGTCGCTCCAGTTGGCAAAAAGGTGCTCCCAGTCGATTCCCTGCACTTTAAGGGCGTGGGCAAGGTTGATAAGCCATTCTTCCTGCTTTCGCTCGTACAGCCAGAAGATTGGGATCAGGCACTCGAACCAGCGGGCGGCACCCCAGTTAAACAATGTGTTGCCCTTAATATGGGCCTGCAACTGTTTAAGTGCCTTGTAAAGCGCTTCTTCTATGCGCTCGTCCTTTGAACACTCGTAATATACCACTAGCACCTTGCAGATTAGGAAGTATGCCCACACGTCGTACCTGCCACGCTCGTTATCTTGGCAGGGGCAAATCCAGCCGTCCGGCTTTTGATTTTCTATTATTGCGTCTATATATTTTTTAGCGCGGCTTATCATGTCCTCGTCTTTAAGCAGGTATGCCAGCGGGATAAACCCGTCCAGCCAGTAGGGCACCCTCTCCCAGCCGTCTCTGTTGCCGCCAATCCAGGCGCTGTCTTTAATGTCGGGCCAGATTTTGTCAAGGTTGCCTGAAAGGCCTTCGGCCTGTATTCTAAGCTGATTTAGCAGCCAGCCTTCGGGTTTTAGTTCGCCGGCTGTAAAGGGCGAAAAGGCGGTTTTGTGAAGCATGACACCACTTCTTTCGTCTGATTATTTTCCATATATATGTTATATAGCCAGTACCATTATATCAGAAAATAAATTAAAATAAATAAAAACTTTATTTTTGTAAAGATAATTGCATAACTGGAAGAAAATTTATATAATATGTATAAAATTATTAGTTGCCGGCCGGGGGTAATATGGATGTATTGGGTTAAGACCTATCTGTTGTTTATGCTATATAGCTTTATCGGCTGGATTTACGAGACCATACTGTGTTCGGTTCTTAAAGGGGAATTTGTAAACCGTGGGTTCCTACACGGGCCATACTGCCCGATATACGGTTTTGGCGCGATACTTATAATTTTGCTGCTTACGCACTATGTGCAGAATGCACTGTCGCTGTTTGTGTTAAGCAGCGTGCTGGCGACGGCTTTCGAATATGCATCCTCCTACATACTTGAAAAACTGTTTAACCAGCGTTGGTGGGACTATTCTAACATGAGGTTTAACATAAACGGCAGGGTATGCTTAGAGGGCGCCCTGATTTTTGGGGCTTTGAGTGTGCTGCTTGTTTACTACATACACCCGTTGTCCATGAGGCTGCTTGAAAAGGCGTCGCCGCTGGCGCTGAAGGTTATTGCCGTCATGCTGTTTGTGGTGTTTGCGACCGACGTTATTGTTACGGTTGCCCATTTGCTGGATATAAGGCGCGGGATTGAGGAAGTGCAGAATCTGTATAATACATTTGTGGAAAAGGTGAATATAATCAGGCATTAAATTTTTTTAGTATTTTTTAGGTTGACAAGCGCATAATATAATAATATAATTAGTTAGTCAAACTAATTAATTTACAGGTGGGATTTTAATGACGCCCGATGCCGAATATTTAAACGATTTGCTGGTAGAGGCCTATTCTTCGATTCTGAAAATTGAAGAGCAAAATGTCGCCAAGGCCACAAGCCTGAATTTGTCCATCAGCGAAATCCATTTAATAGAGGCCATTGAGAAAAACACCCAAGAGGATAATAAGGGAAAGACCATTAGCGAGCTTTCGGAGATTTTGAAGATTACGTTGCCGTCGGTAACCCTTGCCATTAACAAACTGGTCAAAAAGGGATATGTGACCAAGACCAGGAGCGAGGAGGACGGAAGGGTAATCTTTGTGAACCTGACCGATCGCGGCAAAAAGGTGGCAAGGGTTCACAGGCATTTTCACAGGTGCATGGTAGAGGCGGTTGTGAAAGACCTGTCCGACGAGGAGTTCAGGGCGATGGTCAGCGGGCTTGTGAAACTTAATAAATTTTTGAATGAAAAGATACAAAGGGAAGAGTAGCATGGGAATTGAGATTATCGGCACGGGCAGCGCGCTGCCTGAACGCATTGTGACAAACGACGAGCTGTCAGGGTTTTTGGATACCAGTGATGAATGGATAAGGACCCGCACGGGCATATCCAAAAGGCATGTTGTAACACATGAGACGCTGGGAGACATTGGCGCAGCGGCATGTTACAAGGCGCTTGAAAATGCGGGGGTTAGTGCGAAAGACATTGACCTTATTATTTGCACGACTATAAGTGCTGATTATATTACCCCATCCATGGCATGCATCATTCAGAAAAAGATAGGCGCATCCTGCCCTGCCTTTGACCTTAATGCCGCCTGCGCGGGGTTTGTGTATGGGCTGGATGTGGCGCATTCTTATCTTGATTCGGGCAAGGCAAATACGGTGCTTATAGTTTCCGCCGAGGCCATGTCGAGGATTGTGGACTGGCGTGACCGCTCCACCTGCGTGCTGTTTGGTGACGGCGCGGGCGCGGTGGTGGTAAGAAAAAGCGAAATCCCCTTTTTCAGCCGCATTACGGCTGAAGGGAACATAGATCCCCTTTATGCCCACAATGTGCCGGGAAACAGCCCCTATTCGGAAAGCAAGGCGGCTGACAGCTTTCTTCACATGGACGGGCATGAGATATACAAGTTTGCGGTAAACTCGATATGCAACGATTTGATGTCGGTTTTTAAAATCAGCGGCATTGAAGCGGAGAAAATCGATTACGTGCTGCTTCACCAGGCCAATTTAAGGATTATAGAAGCCGCGCAGAAAAAGTTTGGGATTCCCATGGAGAAATTCGCGGTTAACATATCAAATTGTGGGAATTTATCGTCGGCAAGCATCCCGGTGCTGCTTGATGAACTGAACCGCAGCGGGAAATTAAACAAAGGAAGTCTTTTAGCCATGTGCGGCTTTGGCGCTGGATTTGCAACAGGCGCGTGTGTATTGCGCTGGTAATAAAAATTTTGGAGGTATTTTCATGTCAACTTTATCGAAGGTAGCAGAATTAATTGCTGAAAACGCAGGCGTGGATGCAAAGGAAATTACAATGGATACCACATTTGAGGAATTGGGGCTGGATTCGCTGGATGCCGTGGACCTTGTAATGGCATGCGAAGAGCAGTTTTCGGTGACAATCGAAATGGATGAGGCCCTTAAGACAGTCGGAGACGTGGTGCGGCTGATAGACAGCCAGAAAGCGTGAGTTTATGGTAAAAACAAGGCTTTGTGAGCTTCTTGGAATTGAATATCCGATAATACAGGGCGGCATGGCATGGATCGCTGACGCGCGGCTTGCCGCCGCGGTAAGCAACGGCGGAGGGCTCGGCCTTATTGCCGCCATGAACGCCGACGCCGAGTGGGTGCGAAACGAGATTCGAAAGGCAAGAGAACTGACCGACAGGCCCTTTGGCGTAAATATCATGCTGCTTAGCCCTAACGCCGAAGCAGTGGCGAAAGTGGTGGCGGAGGAAAGGGTAAAGGTGGTTACCACCGGCGCCGGCAACCCCGCAAAGTATATAAGGCTTTGGAAAGAGGCGGGGATTACGGTGCTGCCCGTTGTGGCGTCGGCAGGGCTTGCTAAATTAGTCGAGCGCGCGGGAGCCGACGGCGTTATAGCCGAAGGCTGCGAGGCGGGCGGGCATATTGGCGAGCTTACCACGATGACGCTGATCCCGCAGGTGTGCGACGCCGTTAATATCCCGGTTGTGGCGGCAGGAGGAATCGCCGACGGCAGAGGTATTGCGGCGGCGTTAATGCTTGGCGCCTGCGGCGTACAGGTGGGTACCCGTTTTCTGGTGGCCGATGAGTGCGGCATTCATGAAAACTATAAGGCACGGGTGCTTAAGGCCAAGGATATTGACACGATTGTTACGGGCAAGCGGCTGGGGCACCCTGTAAGGTCCCTTAAAAGCCCCTTCTCAAGGCAGCTTTTCTCGATGGAATATGACCCGAACTACAGCAACGAGGAGCTTGAAAGGATTGCCTCCGGCTCGCTAAAGCGGGCGGTTGAAGGTGACGAAAAGCAGGGCTGCTTTATGGCGGGGCAGAGCGCAGGGCTGGTCAAAAAAGCGCAGCCTGCCGCAGAAATAATAAAAGAGATGTTTGGCGAGGCAGAAAAAATTTTGGGAAGTGCAGGGCAATGGATAAAATAGCCTTTGTGTTTTCAGGGCAGGGCTCCCAGTATGCCGGAATGGGCCGGTCACTTTATGAATGCTCGGAGTCGGCAAGAAAGATTTTCGAGATGGCAGAATCCCGCAAAAGCGGGATAATGGATTTATGCTTTAACGGAGATGATGAGCAGCTAAGGCAGACAGCCGTAACCCAGCCCTGCGTGTTCACCGTGTCCCTTGCGGCGGCGTTTGCGCTGCGGGAAATGGGTATAAAACCCCACGCGGTGGCAGGGTTTTCGCTGGGGGAAGTGACTGCGCTTGCCTTTGCGGGTGCCTTCTCCCCCGAAACCGGGTTTGACGTAGTGGTAAAGCGGGGAGAGCTTATGGACAAAGCTGCCAAAGAGCGCGAGGGCTTTATGGCGGCGGTGCTGAAGCTTGACAACGACACGGCTGAGGATGTGTGCCGTGAATTCCAAGAGGTTTACCCCGTAAACTACAACTGCCCGGGGCAGCTTGTGGTAGCGGGAAGCATTGGCGAAAGAGACCGTTTTGCGGAGAAAATAAAGGCAAAGGGCGGCATTGTGCGCCCGCTTAAGGTGAGCGGGGCGTTTCATTCGCCCTTTATGGGAAGGGCGGCGGACAGCTTTAGGGAGTATTTAAATGGGGTTGGGATAAATCCCTTAAAAGTTCCCGTATACTCAAACCTTACGGCGCAGCCGTACGGTGAGGGCAGTGTTACAGACACGCTGTGCCTGCAGATGAAAAGCCCGGTCAAGTGGCAGGAGACCATTGAAAACATGTACCGCGGCGGTTTCAGGATTTTTATTGAGACGGGGCCGGGAACCACGCTTGGGGGGCTTATAAAAAAGACTGTCCCGCCGGCGGTGGTGCTGAACGCCCAGGATAAGGATTCACTTGAGATTACAATAGATACATTAAGAGGAGAAGGTATATGTTAAGGGGTAAGACAGCGGTGGTAACCGGTGCCTCGAGGGGTATTGGAAGGGCGATAGCCGAGTGCTTTGCAAAGAACGGCGCCAATATTGCCATTATCTATGCCGGAAACGAGGCGGCCGCAAAGGAGATTGTTGAGAAAATCGCTGAAAGCGGGGTTGAGGCAGAGTCTTATAAGTGCGATGTCTCAAGCTTTTCAGAGACAAAGGAAACTGTTGACAAAATTTTGCAGCGCTTTGGCGGTGTGGATATACTTGTGAACAACGCAGGAGTTGTAAAGGACAGCCTGATGCTTAAAATGAGCGAGCAGGATTTCGACAGCGTGCTCTCTGTCAACCTTAAGGGCGCGTTTAATATGATAAAGCACCTGTTTCCCCAGTTTGCAAGGCGAAGAAAGGGCAGAATCATTAATATTTCGTCGGTAGTGGGCATTTGCGGCAACGCGGGGCAGGCAAACTATGCCGCGGCAAAGTCGGGGATAATAGGACTTACCAAAAGCGTTGCCAAGGAGCTTGCCTCCCGAGGGGTTACCTGCAACGCCATTGCGCCCGGGTTTATTAAGACCGACATGACCGACTCTCTGCCGGAGAATATAAAGGATAGGGTTTTAGACCAGATACCCATGAAGCGGATGGGCCTTGCGGAGGAAATAGCAAGCCTTGCGCTGTTCCTGGCAAGCGACAATGCAGGCTATATCACCGGCGAGGTTATTAAGGCCGACGGCGGGCTGTGTATATGATACGGAAAGGATGATATTATGCGCCGGGTTGTGGTTACCGGAATGGGGGTTGTTTCCCCCGTGGGCAACACGCTGAAAGAATACTGGGAAAACCTTGTGAACGGCGTGTGCGGGATAGATTACATTACGAAGTTTGACACAACAGACTACAAAGTAAAAATTGCGGCAGAGGTCAAAGGTTTTGACCCTTTAAAGTACATGGACAAAAGCGAAACAAGAAGGACAGACCTGTTTTGCCAGTATGCCCTTTGCGCCGCGGCGCAGGCGGTGGAGGAAAGCGGGTTTTTGTCCAAGATAAATCCCGATAAAGTCGGCGTGTATGTGGGCTCGGGAATCGGAGGGATTGCCACCTTTATTTCAGAGTGCGAGAAACTGATTGAAAAAGGGCCTTCGAGGATTTCCCCCTTTTTTATACCCATGATGATAGGCAACATTGCGGCGGGGGCGATATCCATAAAATACAAGGCTTTGGGCCCCACGTTGCCTGTGGTGACCGCCTGCGCCACCTCGACCCATGCAATTGGCGAGGCTTACAGGGCAATAAAACACGGATATGCCGACGTGATAATTGCCGGCGGTACCGAGGCGGCGGTGACGCCCCTTGCAATTGCCGGCTTTACGAACTGCATGGCGCTGACCACAAGGAATGACCCCCAAAATGCCTGCATTCCCTTTGACAAAAGGCGCGACGGGTTTGTTATGGGTGAAGGGGCGGCCGTTCTGGTGTTGGAGGAGTATGAATGCGCCAAGAAAAGAGGGGCCCAAATATATGCCGAAATCTGCGGGTATGGCAACTATTCGGACGCGTACCACATAACGGCGCCCGACCCAGAGGCCTTTGGAATTACGCAGGCGATAAAGCAGGCGGCAGATGAAGCGCAGATTACCGTCGATGAGGGGCTTTATATAAACGCCCATGGCACCAGCACGCCTCTTAATGACAAAATAGAGACTATAGCCTTTAAAAATGCCTTTGGGGAAGACGCATACAAGGCGGTTGTGGGCTCAACAAAGTCCATGACGGGGCATATGCTGGGGGCCGCGGGAGCAGCGGAGGCTGTGGCCTGCGTTATGGCGATACATACAGGCATGGTACCGCCGACTGTGGGGCTAAAGGAGCCTGATCCCGAGTGCGATTTAAATGTTAACACCACCGCTTTAAGGCGCAATATTACCAAGGCGATATCCACGTCCCTCGGCTTTGGCGGGCACAATGCCTGTATTGCGTTTAAGAAACTAGACTAAATTCCCTTTAGGAGAAGACGGATATGGATATAAATTCAATCAGGCAACTTGCCGAGATTATGCAAAAGACCGGCCTTACCTCGATTGAAATCGAAGACAAGGAGGGTACGGTCAGGCTTAAAAGGGAACAAAATTCCGCTTTTGAGGCAACCCAGGTGCCTGTAATCAACCTGCCCGAGGCGGTGCCGGCAAATGACAGCACCCCAAAGGATAGCACCGTGGTTGACTTTAATAACGTAGTTGAGCTTAAATCCGACCTGGTGGGCACCTTTTACTGCTCGCCCGCGCCCGGGGAGCCGCCTTTTGTGAATGTGGGCGACAAGGTCAAAAAGGGCGATGTGCTATGCATCATTGAGTCCATGAAAATTATGAACGAGTACGTTGCCGACCAGGACGGCGAGATTATAGACATCTGCGTTAAGGACGGGCAGTTTGTGGAATACGGGCAATGCCTGTTCAGGCTGTTTAAGGGGTGATTTGATGGACCGGGAAGAGCTAAAGTCCGTATTGCCCCACCGGGAGCCGATGCTGTTGCTTGACTTTGCCGAAAGAAAGGGGCAGACGGCTAAGGCCATATATACCGTGCGGGGTGATGAGTTTTTTTTAAAGGGCCATTTCCCCGGCAACCCCGTTGTGCCCGGCGTGATTCTTTGCGAAATGCTGGCGCAGGCCTGCTGCGTGCTGATAGCAGACAAGGCCGAGAATGTGCTTCCGGTGTTTACAAGCCTTAACAATGTGAAATTCAAAAGCCAGGTGCGACCAGGTGACACGCTGGATATAAGCTGCGAGATTATTAAGCAAAAAAATATGTTTTATTTTGCAAAGGGTGAGGGCAGGGTAAACGGTAAGATTGCGGTTGTTGCTGAGTTTTCCTTTGCCCTTATACCTAAACCCTGATTTTGGGGGGGATAGCTTGTTTTCCAAAATTCTGATTGCCAACAGGGGAGAAATAGCCGTTAGGATTATTAGGGCCTGCAAGGAGATGGGTATTGGAACGGTTGCGGTTTTTTCGGAAGCCGACCGTGACGCGCTGCATGTGAGCATGGCGGATGAAAGCGTGTGTATTGGCCCTGCCCCTGTAAAGGACAGTTATTTGAATATTCCCGCGATACTTACCGCCGCGGTGCAGACAGGCGCCCAGGCGGTGCACCCGGGGTACGGGCTGCTTTCCGAAAACGCCCGTTTTGCGGAGCTGTGCGAAAGCTGCAACCTGACTTTTATAGGGCCCGGCCACAAGACCATAAGCCTTATGGGGGACAAGGATGCCGCAAAGAAGCTGATGGCCCAATCCGGGATTCCCGTAATTCCCGGAAGCGACATAATTACCGATGTGGACATGGTGGAAAAAGAGGCGCGGCGCATTGGTTTCCCGCTGCTGATAAAAGCGAGGTCGGGAGGCGGCGGCAGGGGTATCCGCCTTGTAAACAGCATTGAGGAGGTGCGCCCCACTTTTCTTGCCGCACAAACGGAGGCTGCAAATGCCTTTGGCGATGGCGCCTGCTTCCTTGAGAAGTTTGTTTCGCCTGTAAAACATGTGGAAATGCAGGTTATTGTGGATAACTACGGCAATGTTGTCTGCCTTGGGGAGCGCGACTGCTCGGTGCAGCGCAAAAACCAGAAGATTATCGAGGAAAGCCCCTGCGCGGTACTGCCTGAAAGCACAAGGCAGCGGATGATGGAGGCCTCAATCAAGGCGGTGGAGGCTTCGGGCTACCGCGGGGTGGGGACAATAGAATACCTGCTTGATAAGGACAACAACTTTTATTTTCTTGAGATGAACACCCGCCTTCAGGTGGAGCACCCGGTGACCGAAATGGTGACGGGGATTGACCTTGTTAAGTGGCAGATAAGGGTCGCGGCCGGTTTGAAGCTTGAATTTACCCAGCAGGATGTGACATTAAACGGAAGCGCCATTGAGTGCAGGATTAACGCCGAAAACCCGGCCTTTGATTTTAAGCCCAGCTGCGGCAAAATAGAGCTACTGCACATACCGGGCGGGCCCTGGGTGCGATTTGACACATCGCTTTACCAGGGTTACGTAATCCCGCCCTATTACGATTCCATGATGGGGAAACTGATAGTTCATGCCAAGACACGCGCCGAGGCAATACGCAAAATGCAGGCGGCGTTGTGCGAGCTGGTAATCGAGGGTGTGGACAATAATATAGATTTATTGATAGAGATTCTTGACGATGAGGAGTTTAAAAAGGGCACATACTCCACCGGTTTTATGAAAAAACGCAAATGGTTTTAAATCTTGGATGTACGGTGTGAAAGATGGATAAATTTTCATTTAAAAAAACACGAAACCCGTTGGAATTCAGCGACCCCTCTTTCCAGCCCAGATCCCCTGCAATACCCGAAAAGCTTTGCATTAAATGCCCGGGATGTTCGGGGATTGTTTTTACAGAGGAAACGGGTCCTTTTAAGATCTGCCCCAAATGCGGGTATCATTTCAGGCTGTCTGCAAAAGAGCGAATTGACCTAATCAGCGATGAGGGCAGTTTTGAGGAGCATGACGCAAACATGCTCTCTCGCAATATACTTGGTTTTCCCGGTTATGACGCAAAGCTTAACAGCGCGCGTATTAGCAGCCGGCTTAAAGAGGCGGTAATTACAGGCAAAGGGAAAATCATGGGGCAGCACTCTTATATTTTCGCGATGGACGCCGGGTTTATGATGGGCAGCATGGGCTCGGTGGTGGGGGAGAAAATCACCCGCCTGTTTGAACGGGCGACCGACGAAAAACTGCCTGTTATAGGGTTTACGCTGTCGGGCGGCGCCAGAATGCAGGAGGGGACGGTGTCCCTTATGCAAATGGCAAAGGTAAGCGGCGCGGTAAAGCGGCACAGCGATAAAGGTAACCTTTATATTGCCGTGCTGACACATCCAACCACCGGCGGCGTGACGGCAAGCTTTGCCATGGAGGGCGATATAATACTTGCGGAGCCAAAAGCCCTAATCGGGTTTGCGGGGCCAAGGGTAATAGAGCAGACCACGAGGCAGAAGCTTCCCGAGGGCTTTCAGCGGGCCGAGTTTCTGCTTAACAAAGGCTTTATAGACGATATTGTGCCGCGTCCGCGGCAAAAGGAATATCTTGCAAAACTGCTTATGCTGCACAGCAGGGGGGCGGAGTAAATGGACGCCTATCAAAGGGTGCAGGCTGCCCGCAAAATGGGCAGGCCGACAGGAACGGATTATATAAGCAACATTTTTTCCGACTTTTTTGAGTTTCACGGTGACCGCAGATTCGGCGACGACCCTGCTATTATCGCGGGGATTGCAAGGCTGGATGACATGCCGGTGACGGTTATTGCCCACGAAAAGGGTAAAACCACCAAGGAAAAGGTGCTGCGCAATTTCGGCATGGCGCACCCCGAAGGCTACCGCAAGGCATTAAGGCTTATGAAGCAGGCCGAGAAATTCGGCAGGCCGGTTATTTGCTTTGTGGACACGGCAGGCGCCGACTGCGGCATTGCTGCTGAAGAGCGGGGGCAGGGTCAGGCCATTGCCGAAAATTTGATGGAGATGATGGCGCTGAAAGTGCCGATAATTTCGGTGCTGATAGGCGAGGGGGGCAGCGGCGGAGCGCTGGCCCTGGCGGTGGCCGACCAGGTGTGGATGCTTGAAAACGCCGTTTATTCAGTAATTTCTCCCGAAGGCTGCGCGTCTATCCTCTGGAAAAGCCCCACGAAGGTTAAAAACGCAAGCGAGGCCTTAAAGCTTACCGCTGAGGATATGCTGGGGCTTAAGATAATTGAGCGGATAATACCCGAAAATTTCGGGGATTTTGACTGGGTATATGCCACCTTAAAAGGGCTGCTTTACGAAACCCTAGCGGGACTTAAAGGTTTGCCCGTTGAGACATTGCTGCAAAACAGGTATGAGCGGTTTAGAAGGATAGGGGAGTATAGCGAATGATTGCGATTGTGACAGACAGCACCGCATATTTGACAAAGCAGGAGGCTGACAGCCTTGGGGTTCATATGGTACCCATGACCTATACGGTTTCGGGGCGAAGTTATATAGAAGGGTACGCAGGACAAAACGGCGGCTTTGTGCAGCTGCTGGAAAGCGGGTATGGCGTGCATACATCCCAGGTTTCTGTCGCCTCCTTTGCCAGCGTGTTCGATGAGCTGCTGCGCAAAGGGTATGACGTGCTGTGCCTGGTTATCTCTTCAAGGCTTAGTGGCACATACAGCAGCGCTTTGAGCGCCTCGAAGGAATTTCCCCCAGACAGGATAAGAATTGTAGATTCCCTGACCACGGCGGGAGGGATGCAGATTTTAATCGAGCATATAAGCAGGCTTATTCCCACCGGCATTTCCCTTGACAAGCTTGTGGAAGAGGTAGAAAGGCTGCGTGCAAAGGTTGAGCTTGGGTTTACGGTAAAAAACATCAACCCCTTACGCAGCAGCGGCCGCCTTGCCATTGTGCGGCAGTCGGTGGGTACGATACTGAATATCCGGCCGGTATTAAAGCTTTCCGATGGCGCAATTGTATCCATGGGAAAGGCAAGGGGCAACAATGAGCTAATAAGGAAGCTGCTTGATTTGATAACTACTGATACCGGCCGCATAATTATAATGCATTCGAACAATTACAACCTGGCGCTGACGCTGCAAAGATTTGCAAAGCATCGCTTCACTAAAGCCCGTATAGATATAAAGGAATTGGGCCCTGTGATTACCGCCCATGTGGGGCTTGGAGTGCTCGGCATTGCGTGGGATTTAAATTTATAATGGCTTTCAATAAAAAATAACCACCCGCCAAAAGGGTGGTTATTTTTTTATGAAGAAACTTCCGCTGATATAATTTTTGGCTCTGCAAATTATGTATTTACATATCAATAAGCTTCCCGCCAAAAGGCGGGCTTTATTATAAATCCTTATCGGGTTATTTTTTGCAGAAAAAGGACGGGAGGATGCTTAACAGCTCGTTGCAGTAGGCGTTTTTGTAGTTAAACAGATCGGTAATGGCCTCGGATGTGGTTTTAATCTGCTGATAGGGGCGGGGGGAGGTCATGGCGTCGAGGGAGTCGGCTATCATCGCGATTTTGGCGCCGTCTGAAAGCTTGTCGCCTGTAAGACCAAAGGGATAGCCGCTGCCGTCCATACGCTCGTGGTGGTGCAGTATTATATTAAGGCTTTCCTGTGAAAGGCCAAGATTTGAGACCATGCTGTATCCGGTCCTGCAGTGGTTCTGCATGAGGGTCATTTCATTCTTGTCGAGCTTGCCGGGCTTTAGAATTATCTCCTTTGGTATTGAAATTTTGCCGATATCGTGCAGGAACCCGCCCAGGGCAATGTGTGACATCAGTTTTGAATCGTAATTCATCCGGCTTGCAATAAACAACGATATTAGTGCTACATTAATAGAATGGTCGAAAAGCCATCCGATGTATCTTTTGAGTTCAATTACATATATCCAGAAGGAAAGTTCGACTGAATCATACAGCACGGTGTTGAGTATTTCGGCCGAGCGCTCGACAATGCTGGCATCCACAATTCCGAGGCGGTTTTTTAACTCCAAAGCGCTTCTGTTTATCTGGGATATGATTCCCAGAAACTCGGGGCCGAATACCTGGCTTTCATGGTCGTAAATTGCCCGCAGCTTCATTTGGCGTTCTTTATCAGAGAATGTAAGATGCATAAAACTTGTCCTCCAACAAAACAGGCGCCAAAAGGCGCCTAATATATATACATATTTTGGCAACCTGACAATCATAGTATAATAATTAAATTATTATACCTTAGACTCATGGCTTTGCGTCCCTATCTTTCGATAGGTTTGCCTTTTCAAAAATATTCACTTGTAATAACATATTGCTACTGGAAAGTTTACAATAATTTTCTACTTATTTCAACATTTAATAGCATTTTTGTAAAAGTTATATAAAAAAGTATTAGCAATTTAGAATTATTATAATAATTATTGGGAAAATATGACAAGTCCATTAGCGAATATATACAACATATAGATCTTTATATGTCAGTACTAAATACCGGGTATGCCGTGTTATTGAAAATTTTTATTATTTGTTGCACCTGCAACGGACAGCAGAAAAGGTTTGTATTAAATTGGTTAAAGCAAAAACGATGTTAAAGGAGAGACTGTTATGAATATGTTTTGCTATCAGTGCCAGGAAACGGCAAAGGGAACCGGCTGTACGGTGCAGGGAGTGTGCGGCAAGAGTGCTACCGTGTCAAACCTGCAGGATTTGCTGGTATATACTCTTAAAGGTATTTCTGAAATTGTTGTAAAGGGAAATGTGGATGTAAAGAGCATCGGCAGGTTAAACCACGAGGTGCTAAACAGCCTGTTTATGACCATTACTAACGCAAATTTCGATGATGGGGCGATAAAGGCGCAGATTGCCAAAATGATAGGTCTGCGGAATGAATTGAGAAATAAGGTTAAGGCTGGGAACCTGCATGACGCCGCCGTTTTTGAGGCGGAACCTGAGGATATGTTAAACAAGGCAATGCTGGTCGGCGTACTTGCCACTGAAAATGAGGATATACGTTCGCTGCGCTCGATTATTACTTATGGCCTTAAGGGAATGGCAGCCTATACCCAGCATGCCCTTAATTTGGGAAAAGAAGACAGCGAAATCTACGATTTTATCTACAAGGCGCTGGCGGCTACGTTGGACGATACGCTTTCTGCCGACGATCTGGTGGCGCTGGTGCTTAAAACCGGGGAATACGGCGTTAAGGCCATGGCGCTGCTGGATGAGGCGAACACATCTAAATACGGCAACCCCGAAATAACCGAGGTTAATATTGGGGTCAGAAACAATCCGGCGATACTTATTTCCGGGCATGATTTAAGCGACCTTGAGCAGCTGCTTGAGCAGACCAAGGGTACAGGTGTTGATGTGTATACCCACAGCGAAATGCTGCCGGCGCACTATTATCCTGCCTTTAAAAAATACGACCATTTTGTGGGAAACTACGGCAATGCCTGGTGGAAGCAGACCACAGAGTTCGAGACCTTCCGGGGCCCCATTCTGTTTACCACTAACTGCATTGTGCCGCCCAAAAACGAGGAGGTAAGGCGCAGGATTTTTACAACAGGTTCAGCTGGGCTGCCCGGCTGCAGGCATATTGAGGCGGATGAAAAGGGCAGGAAGGATTTTTCAGAGATAATAGAACTGGCAAAGACCCTGCCTGCCCCGCAGGAGATAGAGAACGGAAGCATTGTGGGCGGATTTGCGCACAACCAGGTATTAGCCCTTGCTGACAAGGTGGTAGAGGCCGTAAAATCGGGGGCTATTCGCAAGTTTTTTGTTATGGCGGGGTGCGACGGCAGAATGAAGTCCCGCGAGTATTACACCGAGTTTGCCAAGGCGCTTCCCAAAGATACGGTGATACTAACAGCGGGTTGTGCCAAATACCGATACAACAAGTTAAATCTCGGGGATATTGGCGGTATCCCGCGGGTGCTCGACGCCGGGCAGTGCAACGACTCCTATTCCCTTGCCGTAATAGCGCTGAAACTCAAAGAGGTATTCGGGCTTGAGGATATTAATAAGCTGCCCATTGCGTTTAACATTGCGTGGTATGAGCAAAAGGCGGTAATAGTCCTGCTTGCGCTGCTTTACCTTGGCGTTAAGAATATCCACTTAGGGCCCACGCTGCCGGGATTTTTGTCCCCCAATGTGGCAAAGGTCCTGGTTGACAGGTTTGGAATTGCGGGCATAGGCAGTGTGGATGAGGATATTAATTTGTTTTTGGCATAAAAAAGCGGGCAAAACAAAAAAACGGGCATAAAGCCCGTTTTTGTTTTTAGGCGGTTTTGGCCCCAATATCGGTTTTGATGTGTTTTAAGGCTAATTTAAAAGGCAGATGGATATGTTAAGATAGAGCGCAAAAATCGACCACAAAAGATAGGGAAATTGCAGCCAGCCGGCAAGGGGGCTTATTTTGCTGAAGGCCAGAATCATGCATACGATTAGCACTATCAGAGCCACAAGCCAGATTGCGGCGGTAAGATATAGCTGCAGGTTAAAGAATATAAGCGGCCAGCACAGGTTTACCAGCAGCTGCAGCCGGTATAAATTCAGCGCCTTGTTTTTGGTCCATGAGTGGGAGACCTGTATCATGTACGCTGAAACTCCCATAAGCACATACAGCGCCGTCCAGACTAGCGAAAAGGCCCAGTTCGGGGGTGTAAGCGCTGGTTTGAGAAGCTGCTCGTATGCGCCCATGTTGAACGAGACTACAAAGCCTATAAAAAGCCCCAGAAGTACGGGGATTAGAACATTTATAAGCAACGGTTTTATCTTTATAATCATCAGACCCGCCCCTTTGTGAAATTTGGCCTCATTTTAAAATATGACTTAAAATAAAATTTATGCCTTTGGAAGATATCCCCGGGGTTTTATGGCAAAAATTTTTCTCAGGGGTATGGGGCGATTCGTGGGTGCACGGGTTAATAAGGTAAAAGTTCCGTTTGTTTTTATATTGACAGGGTAACATGTACGCGGCAATAAACAAAAAAACAGCAGGCTTAAAGCCTGCTGTTTTTGTTTAATCCTTTAACACAGCGCCTTTGGCGCCGGAGGTTACCATTTTGGCGTAACGCGCAAGGTAGCCCGAAAGCTGCTTGCGGGGCGGCGACCATTTGGCCCTGCGGCGCTCTATCTCCGCCTCGTCTACTAGAAGATTAAGGCTTCTTGCGGGGATGTCTATGCTAATTATATCGCCGTCTTCTATCAGGGCTATCAGGCCGCCTTCGGCCGCCTCGGGAGATATGTGCCCTATTGCGGCGCCCCTTGTGGCGCCTGAGAAACGGCCATCTGTAAGCAGGGCTACCGAAGCGTCAAGGCCCATTCCCGCCAGTGCCGATGTGGGGGCAAGCATTTCCCGCATTCCCGGGCCGCCCTTTGGGCCTTCGTACCTGATGACCACCACGTCGCCTGCCTTGATTTGACCTGAATAGATGGCTTGCGAAGCGTCCTCCTCGCAGTCAAACACGCGGGCGGGCCCGGTGTGTTTCATCATTTCGGGTGCTACAGCGCCCTGTTTTACAACGCTGCCCTCGGGGGCAATGTTGCCTTTAAGAACCGCGATTCCACCGTCCTTGCGGTGGGGGTTTTCAAGTTTCCTGATTATTTCGCCGTCGGCATCGGGCGCATTCTGAAGCCTTTCCTCAAGGGTGCCATCCACCGTGATGCAGGAGGTGTCAATAAGCCCCGCGCGGGAAAGTTCCTTCATAACGGCGGAAATCCCGCCCTTGTCTTCCAGATCTATTATAAATGTGCTGCCTGCGGGGTTGAGCTTGCAAATCTGCGGGGTGACCTTGCCTATTTCGTCAAAATCGTCAATGGTTAATTTATGCCCCGACGCGTGGGCAACGGCTGTTAAGTGCAGTACCGTATTGGTTGAGCAGCCGATTGCCATATCGGTGTGAATGGCGTTTTTGAATGCCGCGGGGGTGAGTATATCCAAAGGCCTTATATCCTGTTTATACAGCTCTAAAACCTGTTCGCCCGCCATTTTGGCAAGCCTGATTCTTGCGGAATATACCGCGGGGATTGTGCCGTTGCCGGGAAGGGCTATTCCCAATGCTTCGCACAGGCAGTTCATGGAGTTCGCGGTGTACATTCCGGCACAAGAGCCGCAGCCGGGGCAGGCAGACTGTTCCATTTCCTCAAGCTCCGAGTCGGTTATATTGCCCGAAGAATGGGCGCCTACAGCCTCGAACATCTCTGAAAGGCCGATCTTCTGGCCCCTGTAGTTTCCCGGCAGCATGGGGCCTCCGCTTACAAAGACACAGGGGAGATTGAGCCTGCAGGCGGCAATAAGCATTGCAGGCACAATTTTGTCGCAGTTTGGAATAAACACAACGGCGTCCAGCGGATGGGCGGTAAGCATGACCTCGATTGAGTCGGCTATAAGCTCGCGCGAGGGAAGGGAAAATCTCATGCCGGGATGGTTCATGGCAATGCCGTCGCACACGCCTATGGTGTTAAACTCAAAGGGTACACCGCCTGCGTTGCGAATTCCGGCTTTGACCGCTTCGGCTATGTTGTCAAGGTGGATGTGTCCGGGTATGTAGTCGCTTTTGGAACTTACGACCGCGACAAAGGGGCGCTTCATTTCGCTTTTGCTAATGCCAAGGGCGTTAAGCAGCGAGCGATGGGGCGCCCGGTTGGGGCCGGATTTGATTAAATCGCTTCTCAAGATAAAACCTCCCTGTATTATTGTGAATAGGCATTTACCAGTTTTATTAGCATTTCTTCAGACTGCCTGATTTTTTCTTCATTTGCCCGATCGGCAGTGCGTTTTAATATATAATAATCCTCTGTGAAAAAACCGGGTACGGCTTTATTGACAGCCTCGTCAAAGGGTGTATTTTTTAGGTTAAATCCTTTGCCGTCCAGATCGGGGAAAAGGTCTTTGGTTTCAAAAAGCCCCTGCTCGTCAAGGTATTTAAACCCCTGAATGTCGGTGATAAACAGTATGGATTCCGAAAGACCGAGCTCGCCTTGAAGTTTGCTGAGCTGCGCAATCATGATGTTTTTGTTGGGATTGTTGGGGTTGTAGGAACAGTCCACAACCTCGACCGTGATTTTGCCGTCGCCGTTGTAGTCGCCGGCAAATTTCTCAAGCTCCTGTTCCATGGCGGCCACAACCTCGGAGGGGACGTTCTTGTGGGTGAACAATACCACCTTGCAGTCAGGTTCGACCTTTTTTGCGCACTGGGAAATCATAATAGCCATAACCAAAATGACAAATCCGAAAACAATGGTGTGGACCTTGTAGTAATACCAGTAGTTTTCCCACCGTTTTTTTAAATCCTGTTTGGTCATGGTTTCTGTCTCCGTTTTTTTATAACTCTTTGGGCTTCATTGTGGGGAAGAGAAGCACGTCCCTGATAGAGGCGCTGTCGGTAAGAATCATAATAAGCCGTTCCAGGCCGATGCCGAGCCCGCCTGTGGGGGGCATGCCGTATTCAAGGGAAATTATGAAATCTTCATCCAGCATATTTGCTTCTTCGTCGCCCTGCTCTCTGAGTTTCAGCTGTGCTTTGAACCTTTCGAGCTGGTCGATGGGGTCATTAAGCTCTGAATAGGCGTTGCCCAGCTCCCAGCCGTTAATGAAGAATTCAAAGCGCTCGGTAAGCTCGGGGCGGTCGGGGCAGCGCTTGGTCAGAGGAGAGACCTCTATGGGGTAGTTCAGGATAAATGTGGGTTGTATCAACTTGTCCTCTACTTTCTGGTCGAAGCAGGCATATAAGCATTCGCCCCAGGTGGCGTTGTCTTTAATTTCGACGCCGATGCTTTTTGCAAGCGCGCGGGCCTTTTCGTGGTCGAGCCTTATCTCGTCAAAATCAAGGCCGGTGTGCTGCTTTACAGCGTCGAGCATGGTAATTCTCGGCCAGCTTTTGCTCATATCTATCTTAGTGCCCTGGTATTCGATAACCGTGGAGCCGCAGACCTCTTTTGTCAGCTCGGACACAAGGTCTTCGGTCAGGTCCATCATGCCGTGGTAATCGGTGTAGGCTTCATACAGCTCGATATTTGTAAACTCGGGGTTGTGCTTAATGGATATACCTTCGTTTCTGAAAAGCCTTCCAATTTCATATACCTTTTCCATGCCGCCGACTATGAGGCGCTTTAAGTACAGCTCGGGAGCTATGCGCAGGTACATATCCATGTCAAGGGTGTTGTGGTGGGTGATAAAGGGGCGGGCGGCTGCGCCGCCGGGTATGGTGTTTAAAATGGGGGTTTCAACCTCGACATATCCCCTGTTGTCAAGGTAGTTCCTGATAAACTTAAGTATTTTGGTGCGCTTTAAAAAGGTATCCTTAACCCCCGGGTTGACTATTAAATCGAGATACCTCTGGCGGTAGCGAAGGTCTGTGTCTTTTAGCCCATGGAATTTTTCGGGCAGCGGGCGCAGGGATTTGGACAAAAGCATAAGGTCCTTTGCGTGGACTGAAATCTCGCCCCTGCGGGTGCGGAAAACCTCTCCTTTTACGCCTATTATATCACCTATATCCCACTTTTTCATAGAAATATAGTTTTCTTCGCCCACATCGTCGATTTTGATGTACACTTGTATGCGGCCGCTGCCGTCCTGGATATCCATGAAGCTTGCTTTGCCCATGTCCCTCCAGCTCATGATGCGGCCGGCAATGCTGACAAAGCTGCCTTCCAGCTTTTCGAAGTTTTCTTTGATTTCGGCCGCGTGGGCGGTGACATCGTAGGATGTGATTTTAAAGGGGTCCTTGCCCTCCTCCTGCAGGGCTTTTAGTTTATCGCGGCGTATTTGAAGCAGTTCGTTTAAATCCTGTTCCTGTGTATTTACATTTTTGGTCTGGTCCATTTTTACCACGTCCTTTAAATGTTTTCTTATATTATAACAAAAAAGGGCAGGTATACCCCACCCTGCACCTTATCTTGAAATTTCGAGGATTTTAAAGGAAATTTCGCCGGCCGGGGCTTCTACAGTGACCTGATCCCCCACCGCGTGTCCGAGTAGGGCCTTGCCAACAGGCGATTCGTCTGAAATCAGCCCCCGTTTGGGATCGGCCTCTGCCGAGCCTACTACCCTGTATACAAATTCTTCGTTATATTCCATATCAAGTACCTTTACCTTGGAGCCGATGACCACCGTTTCGGTGTTGATATCATTGTCGTCGATTATCTTGACATTCTTGAGCATCTGCTCAAGCTCGTGAATGCGTGCCTCCACGGCTGCCTGTTCGTTTTTGGCTTCGTCGTACTCGCTGTTTTCCGAAAGGTCTCCAAAGGATAGGGCTACCTTGATTTTTTCGGCTATTTCTTTGCGTTTTTCGGTTTTAAGGTATTCGAGTTCTTGCTCATATTTCTTCAAACCTTCGTCGGTCAGAATTATCTGTTTTGTCATTTTGGTTCTCCCTTTCGATTTGGACAAAAATTACAGCCAAAACAATATAAGTATTATATATAAGCTGTTTATATGTGTCAATAAAAAATTATTAGCCCAATTTATATCACCTGCGATAATTATGGTCTGACAGCAGCTTTATGGCTGTTTTTACGGGAATTTTGACCCCTTCTTTTGCAATATTAACAGGGGTAAGGCCTGAAAGGCTGTTTATGCGGCATTTTTCATACAATGCCGCGGCAAATTCTATTTTGTCCACCCCGGCTGGCCTTACACGTTCTATGGCTGGGGGCAGGATTATGTCTTCGGAGCCGAATTCAAACCCCTGCTTTGGCGCAAACAGAAATGGGTGGTTTTGCAAACTGCCGTATCCGCAGGTCCCAAAAGGCGCCAGGATTGCGGCGCTTTTCATAACGGGGGAGATGCTGTCGACGATTATAAGTTCCGCGCCGTAAAGTTTTCCGGCGGTTTCGTTGACCGCAAGGTACCTTTGCTGGTTGGCGGTTACAACATATACAGAGGCTGCCTGTCTAAGAAGCGCCAGTGCTTCATTGCAAAGCCTTCCCTCCTTGTCGATTATAGCGATATGTAGGTTTGACGGTAGGCACTGCTGCAGGAAGCAGCAGAATAAATTGAAATAGAGTGTTTTAATATAGCCCGATGTGTCGTAGGGCTTGAAATTACAGTTTTTTGGAAAAGCCAAGCCTTTGTCTGTTATGATGTTTCCAGGAGTATCTGGTACCGCCTTTAATACAGTTTTCCATTTGATTTTGCCATTATAACTTATTGCATTTAAAATGTAAAAGTAAGTATTTCCAATGTCTTTTTTGTTTATTTCATAAGCAGGACGCCTTCTGAATATCTGGCGCCTTTTACCTTTTTTGTGCTCTGTGCTGGTGATTACTACAAACAAAATGGCTACCCTCCCTAAAAAAGCATATGCGCAGGGGCAGTCCATAATGTTTTGTTAATGATATAAAACCGCTCAATGAGCGGTTTTTATTTTTCTTTTTTATATTATATTCGGAAAACTTAAATGTGATTATCTGACTTTATCCTTTGGATTATATATTATACATAAAATGCTAACAATTTGCAACGGGAATAATAAAGATTTAACAAATGTATTTTTATGCAATGGGTTTGCGCAGAACAGGATCGCTTATAAAAACTATTGTATATGTTGAACCAATCTAAAATTCTCTCTTGACAAAAAGGGCAGGTTAATATATTCTATATGGAAGAATGTTTCGCGGCGGTTGATGCAAAGCTTTTTTGCATACTGTTTTAGTGAATATTTATTCATATTTTTCAGGCTGCTTTAAGAAAAGAGGGTTTGCTGTGAGCGCGTTTTTTCCTGCAATTTACGGTACTGATTCTTCCTGTAAATTTTTTTGCGGCCTGAATATTTGTAAAAATAAATGGAATAAATTATTTGATTTTTTTAATGAATTTCTTTTTAAATTATTAAAAAAGAATTTGGAAAACAAGACTTTTAAGCGCTTTTTGCCTACCGTGTTACCGGAAGGGGTTAAAGCGCTTTATTTTTAGCGTTTTAAGCAAAATAAATTTGTGCTTTGCACAGGAAACGGAGGTTATTATGCCAAAAAAACCGGGTATAAAAAAGACACTTGTGATAGGATCGGGCCCGATTGTAATCGGTCAGGCTGCCGAGTTTGACTATTCGGGCACCCAGGCCTGCCTTGCGCTTCATGAGGATAATATCGAGGTGGTGCTGATTAACTCTAATCCCGCCACCATAATGACCGACAGCCACATCGCCGACAAGATTTATATAGAGCCCATTACTGCCGAGGTGGTAGAAAGGATTATCGCCCTTGAGCGCCCGGACAGTATCCTCTCCTCAATGGGCGGGCAGACCGGCCTTAATATCTCTATGGAGCTGTATGAGAGCGGGGTTCTTGACAGGTACGGCGTGACCATGCTGGGCGCCTTCCCCGAGACCATAAAAAAGGCCGAGGACAGGGGCGCTTTTAAGGATTGCATGCAAAGTATAGGCGAGCCGGTGGTTGCATCGGCGGTGGTAACCTCCGTGAAAGAGGCGGTAAATTTTGCCGATGAGATAGGCTACCCTGTTGTGGTGCGGCCGGCGTACACCCTTGGCGGTTCGGGCGGCGGCATTGCGTATAACCGCGGCGAACTTGTGGAAATATGCGAAAACGCGCTGAAACTTTCCAGGGTTGGGCAGACGCTTATTGAAAAATGTATATCCGGCTGGAAGGAAATCGAGTTTGAGGTAATACGTGACAGCAAGGACAACAAGGCTGTCGTGTGCAACATGGAAAATGTGGACCCTGTGGGCGTTCACACGGGCGACTCTATTGTCGTGGAACCCTGCCAGACATTGACCAAGAGTCAGTATGAAATGCTGCGCGATTCGGCGCTTAAGATTGTAACGGCACTTAACATTCAGGGCGGTTGCAATGTGCAGTTTGCGCTAAAGCCTGATAGTGACGAGTATGCCATTATAGAAGTCAACCCGCGTGTATCCCGCTCCTCCGCCCTTGCCAGCAAGGCCACCGGATACCCCATTGCCAAAGTGGCGACCAAAATTGCCATCGGGTATACCCTTGACGAGATTCAGACCTCCTTTAAGACTAAGACGGTTTACGAGCCCGATCTAGACTATGTTGTTGTAAAAATCCCGAGGTTTCCATTTGACAAGTTTGTCTACGCCAAAAGGACCCTTGGCACACAGATGCAGGCTACGGGCGAGGTTATGGCCATAGGCAGGACCTTTGAAGACGCGCTTATGAAGGCGGTACGCTCCCTTGAGAGGAAAACCGATACTTTAAGCATTGAGCGCTTTTCCACCCTTAGCGACAGCGAGCTTATCGATCAGATAAAGCAATGCAACGACGACCGCATTTTCTTAATGTATGAGGCGCTGAAGCGGGGCATTAGCACGGACGAGCTCTATGAGATTACAAAGATTGATAAGCTCTTCCAGCAAAAGCTTATAAACATTATTAATATGGAAAACAGGTTAAAGCAGGGCAATGTGGAGGAAGTTTACCTTAAGGCCTTGGAGATGGGATTTACCCATTCGACCATAGAAAGGCTGTCAGGGGAGACTGTCAAGCAAAGGAAATACGCTACCTACAGGATGGTCAAGACCTGCAGCGAGGAATTTAAGGCATATACCCCCTATTACTACTCCACATACGACGACCAAACCCAGGCTGTTAATTCCGGCAAGAAAAAGGTGCTGGTTATAGGCTCCGGCCCCATTAGGATAGGACAGGGCATTGAGTTTGATTACTGCACCGTACATTCGGTTTGGGCGCTTAAAGAAGCGGGCTACGAGGCTATTATAGCCAACAACAACCCCGAGACGGTATCCACCGACTATGATGTTTCCGACAGGCTGTATTTTGAGCCGCTGACGCCTGACGATATTGACAATATCATCGAGGCTGAAAAGCCAGACGGGGTTATCGTGCAGTTTGGCGGACAGACCGCCATTAAACTTGCAAAGCACCTGCATAAAAAGGGCATTAAAATCCTTGGCACGCCCTTTGAAATGATAGATGCTGCCGAGGACCGCAAGCTGTTCGACGCCATGCTTGAAAAATGCGGTATACCCAGGCCGAAGGGATTCACCGCCCTGACGCCCGCCCAGGCGGTGCAGGCGGCAGAGCAGATAGGCTACCCTGTGCTGCTGAGGCCTTCCTATGTTTTGGGCGGACAGAACATGATAATCGCCTATGACAGCAACGAAGTGACCCAGTATATGGGCATTATTACCCAGTCGGGGATAGAAAACCCGGTTTTGATTGATAAATATATAATGGGCAAGGAGATTGAGGTCGACGCCATTTGCGACGGCGAGGATGTGTTAATCCCCGGCATTATGGAGCATATTGAGCGGGCCGGCGTGCATTCGGGCGACTCGATTTCGGTGTACCCCACCCAGACTTTGAGCGACCACCAGATAGACGTTATAATCGACTACACCCGCCGCCTTGCAAGGGAACTTAAGGCTGTGGGAATGATAAATATCCAGTATGTATTGATGAATGATACGGTGTATGTAATTGAGGTTAACCCGCGTTCATCGAGGACCGTTCCATATATCAGCAAGGTTACGGGCATTCCGACCGTAAAGCTTGCCACCCGCTGCATGCTGGGCGAAAAGCTGAAAGACATGGGCTACGGTACCGGGCTTTACCCGTCTACGGGTTATATCGCCGCCAAGGTGCCTGTGTTCTCCTTTGAAAAAATTCACAATGTGGATGTACATTTGGGCCCTGAGATGAAATCCACCGGTGAGGTGCTGGGCATTGCCCGCACATTCAAAGAGGCCATACAAAAGGGCCTTACTGCCGCGGGATTTAAGATGAAGCACCAGGGCAAAGTGCTGATGACCGTCCGCAACCGCGACAAGCAGGAGGCGCTGCCAATAGCCCAGCGGCTTGCGGCACTGGGATTTGAGCTGTACGCCACGGGCGGCACCAAGGCCTTTTTGGAGCAGCACGGATTAAAGGTAGAATATGTGGGCAAGGTATATCAGGGCGGCAATATTCTCGAGCTTATTGAATCGGAGATTGACTATGTTATTAGCACCTCCGAGGGCAACCGCACCCCCGAGCGGGACAGCGTTAAAATCAGGCGCAAGGCCGTTGAGTGCCATGTGCCCTGTCTGACGTCTATTGATACCGCAAGGGCTTTATGTGACAGCCTTGAAAACTACAGGGACACCCACGAGCTTGCGATGGTCAATATAAGTGACCTTAACAAAAAGGCAAAGGACAGACTTGAAGGAGTTCGCAGCCAGCGACCGCTGCCCTCTGTGGTAAAAGGAAAGAAGCCGCTGCGGTTTACCAAGATGCACAGTATCGGCAATGACTACATCTATTTTAACTGCCTTGAGGAGCAAATTGACAACCCCAACCAACTCGCTGCGACTTTGAGCAACCGCCATTTTGGAGTGGGCGGTGACGGGATTGTGCTGATAATGCCCTCAAATGTCGCCGATTTCCGCATGAGGATGTTTAACGCCGACGGCAGCGAGGGCAGGATGTGCGGCAACGCTGCCCGCTGCGTGGGTAAATACCTGTATGACCGCGGGTATACCGACAAGACCACAATTACGCTTGAGACCTTAAGCGGCATAAAGGTGCTGAATATGCTGGTAGAGGACGGCGAGGTACAGCAGGTAACGGTAGATATGGGCAAAGCCGAGCTTGAGGCCGGGAAAATACCCATAATATCCGAGAGCAACAGGGTTATAGGGCAGAAACTGAATATTGCAGGCAGGGAGTGGGAGATAACCTGCGTCTCCATGGGCAATCCCCACTGCGTGGCCTTTTGTGATGATGTGGATTCATTGCCGGTTGCCGAGATAGGGCCCAAATTTGAAAGGCACCCCATATTCCCCAACCGGGTAAATACCGAGTTTGTGGAGGTTGTGAATGCCACCACCCTTAAAATGAGGGTGTGGGAGCGCGGCAACGGCGAGACCCTGGCCTGCGGCACCGGTGCCTGTGCAACGGTTGTGGCAGCGGTGTTGAACGGCATATGCAGGCCCAATGAGGAGATTACGGTGCAGCTTCAGGGCGGCGACCTGAAGATTAAATACATGGCCGACGGCACGGTATTTATGACCGGCGGCGCCACATTTGTATTCGACGGCGTGCTGTTATAAGGATTAGCGCCTTAAGTTTATACAAAAACCGGCAGGCCTTTGCTTGGCAATATACGAGTTTGCCAAGCCGGATTGCCGGTTTTATGTTTTTTGCGTCTAAAGGATTAATTGAAAAAGTGATTTGTTTTTCCGTAAAACAAAAAAACCAAGGCAAAGGATTTGCCTTGGTTTATGTGTTTATTAATAATTCTCGGCCTTGATTTGGAAGTATGCCTGCGGATGGCTGCAAACAGGGCAGACATCGGGGGCCTTTTTGCCGATGTGGATATGACCGCAGTTGGAGCACTGCCAGATTGTGTCGCCGTCGCGGGAGAAAACGATGCCCTCTTTAATATTGTTGAGCAGCTTGCGGTATCTAGCTTCGTGCTCTTTTTCGATTTTGGCGACACCCTCGAACAGTTTTGCTATGTGCTCGAAACCTTCAGCGCGAGCCTCTTCGGCAAATTTGGCGTACATGTCGGTCCATTCGTAGTGTTCGCCCTGCGCAGCGTCTTCAAGGTTTAAAGCTGTATCCGGAATACCTTCGTGCAGGAGTTTGAACCAGATTTTGGCGTGCTCTTTCTCGTTATTAGCGGTTTCCTGGAACAGTTCACCTATTTGGACATATCCGTCTTTTTTGGCTTTTGAGGCATAGTAGGTGTATTTGGTATACGCCTGCGATTCGCCCGCAAAAGCGGCCAAGAGATTGGCTTCGGTTTTGGTTCCTTTTAAGCTTTTGTTTGACATTTAATCTCTCCTCCTAAAGTAGTATTGATTACTATTTTTAAAACATTTTATACCAATAAATATATATTGTCAAGCAAATATTTGTAGGTTAAATATAAATAATTTTGTTTAATAAGTAGAATTTGTACTTAATTTCAGGAGGCAAAAATTTAAGACGGCTAAAGTTTGCTTTAGCCGTCGGTTTTTAGTCGAGTATTTCGCCTGTGCAGCAGCCGGGCACTGCCGCGGCATTGGCCTCGTCGGTGTCTATGTGCATAGCGAGGGAAAAATTCGGGCTTACCCTTGCCACCACATCGTCGAATATAAGTTTTCTGCCTTCGTTGTTTATTGCAACCCTGATAATCTGCTTGTCTTTAATATTATATTTATCTGCATCTTCGGGTGTCATATGTACATGCCTTTTGGCGATTATAACCCCCTCGGTTATTTCCACTTCGCCCTTTGGACCAATGATTTTGCAGCCGGCGCTGCCTGCGATATCGCCCGATTCGCGGATAGGGGCGTTAACGCCGATTGTGCGCGCGTCGGTCATCGATAATTCCACCTGAGTGCTGCTGCGCACAGGACCCAGGATTGACACATTTTTAATTTCTTTTTTGGGGCCTACCACCGTAACCCGCTCTTCGCAGGCGTATTGACCGGGCTGGGACAGGTCCTTTTTGACGGTAAGTTCATACCCCTTGCCGAAAAGAATATCGAGATGTTCCCTGCTGACATGCACATGCCGCGCGGAAACTTCCACCAGTACTGGTTTAGACATTATGCAAATACTCCTTTTCCCCGTGCCTTGCACGGAAATATATTTATTTTAATCTCTATGTTAATTTTATCACAATATCTGTTGTTTTCAAGGACTATTTGCAAATTAAAAGCGAAATATGTATACTTAAAGAAAAGTAACGTGAGGGTGAAGTGTTTTGCAGCAGTGGGAAGAACTTAAAGCCGAATGTTTGGGCTGCAATAAATGTGAATTAAGCAATACCCGTACCAATGTGGTTTTTGGCGTGGGAAATATTAACAGCAGGGTGATGTTTGTAGGCGAAGGCCCCGGTGAGAACGAGGATTTGCAGGGCGAGCCCTTTGTGGGCAGGGCAGGCAAGCTGCTGGATAAGTACCTTGCTGCCATTGACCTTGACCGCACGAAGGTGTATATTGCCAACATGGTCAAGTGCCGACCGCCCCACAACCGGGATCCGAAGCCCGAAGAGGTGGAAAAATGCCTGCCTTTTTTGAGGCGGCAGGTACAGCTAATACGCCCTGCAATAATAGTATGCCTTGGAAGGATTGCCGCCTGCAGGCTTATTTCCCCCGGCTTCAGGGTTACAAAGGACCACGGCGTGTGGTATGAAAAGGGCGGGATTAAGTTTATGGGCACATTCCACCCCGCAGCGCTGTTGCGCAATCCCAACAATAAGGCCGACGCCTTTGAGGATTTTTTGAAAATAAGGGATGAGCTTAAAAACATTTAGAATAAAAAAGGCGCCTTGTAAGGTGCCTTTTATGGTTTTATATCCTGTTTTGTGAGGGTTTTTGTAAGAAATAAAAAGGCAAAGTATAAAACGCTTATACTTAAGCCCGACAGTATTGTGAAGGTTAATATACCCCGCGAAATTATAGGTCTAAAGAGCATCGCCGTAATGGCGCCCGCCGTTATTACCGCAATTGTGGGGCTTATTATCCATTTTACAAGTTTCAGTTTTACCCCCGTTACCTTCAGCATTCGCCTGATGTTTAGCACCGAGGTTAACACGTTGCTTATTACCATTATAATCAAAAAACCGTACATGCCCATTGGGGGCACCATGAAGAATATGAGTAATATTCTTAGACTTGAGTCGATTATGCTGTATTTAAAGGACTGAAGCTGCTGGTCAAGGCCCCTTAAAATCCCGCTTGCGACGCTTTCAAGGTACATGAAGGGCACAATTAGCGACAGGGCGCGGATCAGGTACCCTACCTGTTCCTCGCCGTAGACCAGCTTTCCGATTTTGGGGCCTAAAATCAGGAAAATTCCTGCAATCAGTATGGATGAGGTAAGGGTTATTTGCATGGTTCGGTTGACGGTGGATTCGACCCTTAAAGTCTGTTTTCTTGAGCGTGCCTCTGAAATTTCGGGGACCAGAAGGGTCGACATGGCGGTTAAAAAGGAGGCAGGAAAGAATAGGATAGGCAGCGCCATGCCCTTTAGCATGCCAAACTGGGATAGGGATATTTCTTTAGAGCCGGTGTACCGCTCAAGGCAGTTGGGGACGAGCAGATTCTCGATTGTGCGAAGCAAAGAATTTAAATAATGCGAGCCAGCAATGGGCAACGCTATTTTAAGCAGCCTTGGCGTTATTCGGTATGACGGGCGGGAGTGTAGAGCGCCGGGCAGGGTCCTGCTGTCTTTTTCATAAAGTATATACAGATGGACACAGGAGGCCGTTTCGGCAATTGTGTCGCCGATTAGTATTGCAGCGCAGACAAACGCAAGCCCTTTTTGGGAAAAGAGGTTTATAAAAAACACTATTGTAATTATCCTTACAAACTGTTCGAACAGCTGCGCGCCGGAGGGCTTTTCTGCCTTGCGGCGGGCTATAAAATAACCCTTGATACATGATGAGACGCCCATGAAGGGAAGGCTTAGGGACAATATTTTAATAGAAAGCGCGGCGCGCGAATCTTTTATAAACTTTTCGGCGATAAAATTGGCGCCAAAAAGCACCGCGGCGGTGCAAATCAAGGATACCCCAAGGGTTAAAATTAACGAGCGGCGAAGGATTTTTTGCACAGAGTGCCTGCTTCCGCTTACAAGCTCTTCAGTCACAAGCCGGGTGACTGCAGTGGATATGCCACAGGTGGGAAGCGTTGCGGCAAGGATATATATGGAGAAAACAAGCTGATAAAGCCCCATGCCTTCGGGGCCTATCTTATTGGAAAGGTATATTCTGAAAAATATGCCGACGGTCCTTAAAATCAACGAGGTAGCGGTTAGTATCATGGCGTTTTTTATAAATTTGTATTTCAAGGCAATCCACCCGCCAAAAATAGTACATTTTATCATATTAAAAAAACCATTATTTTTATGACAAAATCCAAAAAATGCTTGACAGGCGAGCAGGGCGGGCATATAATAAACACATGAACATATATTCATATATTCAAAGGTGATGAGATGAGTAAAGAACAAAAGAGTTATTGCTGCGACGAAGTGCACGACGATGTTGTAAACGAGGTTATAGCCGGAATGCCGCCGCTTGAGACCCTTTACGACCTTGCGGAACTCTTCAAGATGTTTGGCGATTCCACGCGCATGGGCATTATCTGCGCCCTTTCACAAAGGGAGATGTGTGTATGCGATATAGCGAAGGTGCTTAATATGGAGCAGTCGGCAATATCCCACCAGTTAAGGTTGCTAAGAACCGCAGGGCTTGTCCGCGCGAGGAAAAGCGGCAAATCGGTGTTTTATTCGCTTGACGACGACCATGTGTATTCCATTTACGCGCAGGGCTTGGAGCATATCAGTGAGTTGAGATAATTAGGGGAATGTGTATGGGGAAACATGTATATAGTTTTAAAGGGCTTAGCTGCGCACAGTGTGCAGAAAAGATAAAAAACCAAATATCCAGAATTGCAGGGGTGGACAGTGTTGAGCTAAACCTTGCGACGGGAAAACTGACTGTTACCGCGGCGATTGAAGACGGGGAGTTAAAAAGGATTGTGCAAAAGACAGTGAACCAGTTTGAACCTGGTGCCAGCCTGGTGGAAGGCGGAAGTGACAAGCATGCAAAAAATGATTACAAAGGCTGGCTGCTGCTTTTTGTGTCGTCTGCGCTGTTTGTGCTGTCATTCCTGCCGGTTCCGGCTGAGGTGTCACAAGCGTTGCTGTTTTTCTCGGTGCTAGTTTCGGGTTATGACACGATTGTTTCAGGATTGCGGTCATTATTTAAGCTTCAGATGGACGAGAATACCCTGATGGGCATTGCGGTAATTGCGGCGTTTGCTATTGGAGAGAGCGTTGAGGGCGCCGCGGTAATGCTGTTTTTTAAACTCGGCGAAATATTTGAAGAATCAGCTGGGAATAAGTCAAGAAAAGAAATTGAGAAGCTTTCAAATATAAGACCTGAACATGCCTATTTAAGGACGCCCGAAGGGGCTGTGAAGGTAGATGCAAAGGATGTAAAGGCGGGAAGTGAGATACTTATAAGGCCCTATGACCGCATACCTCTTGACGGTGTGGTTGTAAGCGGATCGTCGACGCTTGATACTTCCGCCATTACCGGCGAGAGCATGCCAAGGGAGGCGGTGAATGGAACCAAAGTTTTAAGCGGCATGCTTAACGGGCAGGGCACGCTGGTTGTGCGCACCACCGCCGAATATGCAAATTCCGCCGCCACTATAATACTTGAAATGGTGGAGCAGGCGGCAGAGAGGAAGGGAAACGCACAAAAATTTATTACCCGCTTTGCAAGGTACTATACACCTATTGTAACCCTTCTGGCAGTGCTGCTGGCAGTTGTTCCAACTTTGATTATGGGTGACTTTAAAACCTGGCTGTATCGTGCCCTTGTGTTCCTTGTAGCCTCCTGCCCATGCGCGCTGGTGCTTTCAGTCCCGCTTGCCTTCTTTGCGGGAATCGGAGGCGCTTCAAGCAAGGGGATACTTATAAAGGGCGGCAGGTACCTTGAGGCGTTGGCTAAATCCAAGGCTGTGGTTTTTGACAAAACGGGAACTTTAACTATAGGAAAACTATCTGTTGCCAAAATTAATTGCGCCGAAGGCTTTAATGCCAATGAGGTACTAAAACTTGCCGCCACCGCCGAGGCGGGTTCGTCCCACCCGATAGCCGAGGCAATTTTAAGGGCATACGGTAAAACCCCGCCCGAGGTTGAATACAAGGAAGAGGCGGGTTTTGGGGTGAGCTTTACCCTTAACGGTAAAACCGTGCGCTGTGGCTCGGCGCGGTTTATGCAGAAATACAATATAGATACATCCCGTCTGCCAAGGGCAAATGTGTTTGTGGCGGTTGATACTCTAGCTGTGGGAAGCATTGAGCTGACCGACAGCTTAAGGCCGGAAGCAGAAAAGGTTATTGAAAAATTAAAGTCTGAGCACGGGCAGAAGGTGTATATCCTGTCCGGGGACGGTCATGAACAGACCGAAAGCGCTGCCAAAAAGACCAATGCCGACGGATTTTATGCTGAACTGTTGCCCGGGCAGAAGGTAGAGATGTTAGACAAAATAAGGCAGGAAGCGTCGCCGGTTCTATTTGTGGGCGACGGGATTAACGACTCGCCGGTGCTCGCTGCCGCCGACGCTGGAATTGCCATGGGCCTTGGCACCGACGCTGCCATAGAGGCTGCAGATGTTATCCTTTCTTCGAACAATCTTGAAGGGCTCATAAAGGGAATGAGACTTGCCAAAAAGACCATGGTGGTGGTAAAGGCGAATATCGTGTTCTCGCTGTTTGTTAAGGCTATTGTGCTGCTGCTTGCGGCGGCGGGATACGCGCCCATGATACTTGCGGTATTTGCGGATGTAGGGGTATCGGTTATTACGGTGCTGAATTCGGCAAATCTGCTGCGCTCAATAAAAAAGAATATTTAATTGGGGGCATGAGTGTAAAGTGCTGCATTGATAAGCGCCGACTTCCAGCTTTAGATAACGGAATTAATCCCCGATGCTTTTAATCCGTTGTTAAAAGGTTTGAAGGGAGTGTATGGGAGTTTCCGCCCGCCAACGTTACGCCATTGAGTGGGATGCGAAAGAGGCTATTGGCGACAATTAGAAAAGGCAATTAGTAGCAATATAAAAAAGGCTTTTTCATGACGAAAAAGCCTTTTTGTTTTTATATTTTTTACTTAAGCTTTATTTTATTACCCTTTGGTCATAGGGGAAGTTTTGCAGGAGTGCCACTGCGGTCGAGGCGCTGAAAGAGTAGATTGACTCGTCGGGGGTCTTGGTGGCCCATCTGGTCCAGACAATGTCGTTGCTGTTGCGGTTACTCCAGGCATAGGAGGCGTTAAGCTCCAGCCAGGGAATAAACTGGGTTTGGCCGCATTCGTTTATCAGCAGTTTTATCCACCTTGTGAATATGCCTTTAAAACCCGGAGCGTCGTTTCCGCCGTCTTCGTCGTTTAAAACGCCGCCTTTGTACATGACATCGCGGGTGTATTCAGCCGCTTTGATGGCGTTGTTGAGGTATTCTTCATTGCCGTAGTGTTTATATAGCAATACTGATGCGCCTATAAAGGTCCCCTGATTATAGGTGAATCTCCAGTCGACCAATTTGCCCTCGATAGTCATGTGGTCGTAGACCCTGCCGGTGTTTTTGTCAAAGAGTGTGTCGCAGGTCCATTCGTAAATATCCAAAGCCTTTTCGTAGTAGCTTTCGTCATCATAAATTTCTGCAAGCAGGCAGGCTGCAATTGTAGCTGGGCAGTTTATGCAGGCGTTTTTGGTGTTGTTTTCGGGCTTTTTCCAGTAAAGCCCGCCGCCCAAAGTGTCGTCGTAGGCGCGCTCGTAGACCTTGTCGAAGTGGAATTTGGCCTGCGTTTTGAACTCCTCTTCGCCGGTAAGGTTGTAAGCCCTGCTACAGGCGATAACCATCCACATAATGTCGTCGTTATAGTCGTTTCCTTCCCAGTTGGAGCCGAACTGTTTTACAAAACCTCTGTAATAAGCCATAACAACCGATTTCAGCTCTTCGCTGGGATTTCTTTCATATGCGTCAAGGATTGCTTCAAAGGATTCGGCACGGTCCCAGTAGTAGTTGCCCTTTATTTCAGCGACACCGTCGGTAATTTTAAGGTATTCCCGTATAAATGCCTCGACTGCCTGGTCAGCGATTCGCGGAGTAATTACTTCGGGCAGGTCGGAGGGTTTTACCAGCCATCTCTGGGCGTTGGAGGAGTTGTTTTCCCACTGCTGGACATTCGCGCCGTCTCTTTGCGAGGAGTTGGAGACATCAAGAGAGGTGCCGGGGGCGCACATGGCAGTGAGCCTGTAGTATCCGTCGTCAAGCTTTGTAAAGGACCATTTTTGCGCCGGCGAGCCGGTATAGGCTGCCTGATGTACATTGGTGCCACTGTTGGGCGAGCCGTTTTCGACCGTCAGCGCCATGCCGCTTCCGGCGTTTATCAGCGCATAGTAGCCGTTACCTACATATTCGATACGCCATTTCTGGTAGTATCCGTAGTGGACATTCTGCTGGTTGACATTAGCGCCATTGTTGTTTGAGTTGCCCTGCACAGACAAGGCGAGGTTGCTACATTTGGCGTAGAGTGAGTAGAAAATTGAATCAGAAAACTCGCCGTTGTCCTCTACGATTTCGGTAAGCAGGTTGTCTTTAAAATCCATGCGGAAAAGGTCGAGCAGGAGTTTTGCGGTTGGCGCCTGGTCTTTTAGCCTGTTTGTGTTTCCGGCCCCGTTTTGCCAGCCGGAATACACAAAACCGTCCCTGGTCCTTGTATTGTAGCCGTTTCTGACGGCAGAATAGATGTTTCTTATATACCTTGCGGTGTTAACGTCGTGCTCGTAAAGGTACATAAATCCTTCATTAAGCAGGGAGGTAAAATAGGGGGAGGCCTCTGTGTTTATGTAATACCCGCTTTGAAGTTTTAGGAAGTAGTAATTGGCTGCACTTGCCGACTTTTGCGCTGACTCAAGGTATTGCCTTTCTCCTGTAATTTCGTACAACACTGAGGCGGCGCTTATCATGCTGCCGGTGTTGTATGAGAATTTCCGGTTATCTTTGTTGCCGTCGATGCCGATACTGTCAAAATACAGCCCGTCGCTGTCCTCCAAATTCTGTTTTGCCCAGGAGTATATCTGTTTTGCCCAATTAAGGTATTTCTGGTCGTTTGTGAGTTTATAAAGCTCTGCCGAGGCAAAGGCTAAGGGCGCGTTGCTGCAGGCGTTTTTGGTGGTTTTGTAGTTTTCGCCTCTGAAAATTCCGCCGCCTGCGCTGTCCCATCCCGCATAGCAGTATTCGGCAATCGCCTGGGCCTTTTGCAGGTATTCGTTGTTGCCAAGGAGCTGGTAGGCACGGCAATAGCATATTACCGCCCACGCATTGTTATCATAAAATGCGTCGCCCTCGCCGCCGTATACGGAGGACAGGCCCTGGCTGCCGTTTAATTTATAGTTTTCAATGCCTTCGATTGCACTTATGTAATCCTGTTTAAGGTTGTCATCCGAACGGTCAAGCCTGAAGGCAGATGATAAGGCGTCAACATAGGTAAGATAGGTACCGAGGCTTGCCATGCCTCCCTGCTGTTGTTCAAGAACGCCGCCATCAGACTTAAAGGTGTCATTTATCAGCGTAACCATGGATTTTCCGGCGTTATACAGGCCGAAAATATCATCGTCCGGCTCAGGTTCAGGTTCGGAACTGGTAGGTGGCTCGGAAGAGGTAGGAGGTTCAGAACTGGCGGGAGGTTCGGAAGAGGAGCCTGGTTCCGAACTGGTGGGCGCTGAACTGGTTGGTTCAGAGCTGGCAGGAGATTCTGAGCTTGTGCCGGGTTCGGAGCTGGCAGAAGGCTCTGAGGAAGTTCCCGGATCTTGGCTTGTATCGCCTGAGGAGGGGAGTGAGACAATAACCTTCTCATCGTTCATTATATAGCTGCGCAGCGCAACTATGTCGACAACCGTATGCTGCCCGTCGCGGTTGACATCGGCGAGAAACAGCTGGTCGTCGGAAAGCTGAATGTATCCCATGATATATGAGCGCAAAGCTATTATGTCGGTGACCGTAAGCTCATCGTCCTGGTTCACGTCGCCTAAAATGCTTTGTGCCGCAATTTTGGGGACAAAATAGACTAAAAAGAGAGAAAATATAAGCGCAAAGGTTAACAGAAATGATGCCTTATTTGGTTTTGGTTTTGCCATGGCCCTTACCTCTTTCAATTTTTTGTGGCTGTATATTTTTGCAGCATGTATAGCGCGGCCGTGGTACCCGACTGGTCAATTAGCCTTACGGAAAAGTCAGCAGAATTCCCCCAGGAAGGGGGCACAAACCCGGCTTTTTTGTATACCGTGCCGTTTAATACTGCGGTGGAAAAATGGTTGATATATTCGGCTGCGTTCGGCACATGACTTTGGAGCATGATATACCCCTCCAAAAGCCAGATGTGAAACCAGGGCTCGGGCTGGTGGAACCTGTATATGCCGTTTTGGAGTGTGCCAAAGTAAGAATCCGCAGCCTGGGCTGTCTGCATTGCGTTTTGGATGTAGCTGTCTTTTTGGGTGATTTCGTACATCAATACCCCTGCCTGTATCATACATCCGGCGTTTACCGTCCATTTGGTCCTGTTGATAGTACCGTTGCCGTGGTAGGACTCAAAATACAGCCCGTCGGTATCTTTCATATATTTATCGGCCCAATCGTAGAGTTTTTGAGCCCAGTCAAGAAAAGTATTGTCCTGCGTTTCTTTATACAGCAGGCAGGAGGCTATGGTAAGGTTTGCGGTGGAGCACATGACCTTAAGGTTTTCGTCGGTTTCGTTCCAGCGGACACCGCCGAAGGCAACATCGCTCCAGCCGCTGTAACAGAAAACTGACAGCTCTTTTGCCTTTTCGAGCCAGATTGTGTCGTTCAGTAATTTATATGCGCGAAGGAAGGCTATTACTATCCAGATGTTGTCGTCGTAGTATATATCCCCCCAGCCGCCAGAACCGGGGTGGTACACCCTGTAGTCCCGGCGGGCGCGGTAGTTTTCAAGCCCGTTTAGCGCCTTTATGTATTGGGTCTTGATGTCCTGGTCGTTTGGGTTTGCGGCAAGCCCTGCCGACAGGGCTTCGAGGTAGGCGCCGTAGGGCCATAGAAAGGCTTTGTTGCTTGATTCCAGTGTCTCAAGGGCATAGGAGCCCTGGTCGTTCCAAAAAGCCAAGTTTATGTTTTTAAGCAGCCAGTCGGCGGGGAATTTGTATATTAGTTGGGGCTGCATTATCATGTTTCTAAGTATTACAATGTCTAAGACCGTGATTTGCCCGTCGTCGTTTAAGTCGGCAATCCGCTTGGTGGTACTGCCTATCACCGTGTGGCCCATGATAATCCGCTGCAGGCCAATAATATCAGACACCGACAGTTTGCCGTCGGCGTCTATGTCGCCGGACAAAAAAGTGCCGGCCGCACGAACTGGCATTATCATGACGGAGAATAGTGCGCATATAAGCACGGCGGCGGTTATGCGTTTTAGGTGGTTCATGGCGTTATCCTTTCCAGTATTTGCGGTCAAGGCTTCTGAATTGGATGCACTGGGAAATGTGGGAAGAATCTATAATATCGCAGTTATCCAAATCGGCAATTGTGCGGGCGACCTTTAAAATCCTGTCATATGCCCTGGCGGAAAGGCCAAGGTGGTCGAATGCGGATTTTAGCATGTTTGACGCCTGTTCTGTCATTATACAGTATTCTTTAAGCATTGCGGGCGTTAGACTTGCGTTGCAGGTAATGCCCGTTCCATCATATCTTTTGGTTTGGATTTCACGCGCCCTGTTTACCCGCCGGCGGATTACATCCGAAGTCTCCTCCTTGGATTTTGAGTGAAGGGCGCCAAAATCCACGGGGGGTACCTCGATGTGCAGGTCGATTCTGTCAAGCAGGGGGCCGGATATGCGGCTTAGGTATTTGTTTACCGCCGTCTGCGAACAGGAACAGGGTTTGGTGGGATGCCCGTAAAACCCGCAGGGACAGGGGTTCATGGCGGCGACAAGTGTAATTTGGCAGGGGTAGGTAAGTGTCCCGGCCACGCGGGATATGGTGATCACGCCGTCCTCGAGCGGCTGGCGTAGCGCCTCCATTGCCGAGCGGGAAAATTCGGGCAGTTCGTCCAAAAAAAGCACACCGTTGTGGGCAAGGGAGATTTCTCCTGGGCGGGGAACCGTGCCGCCGCCTGAAAGCCCCGCAGCAGATACGGTGTGGTGGGGTGCCCTAAAGGGGCGCTGGGTTATAAGCGACACGCCCTCCGGGAGGATGCCCGCCACCGAATGTATTTTGGTGGTTTCTATCGATTCCTCAAAGGTCATTTCGGGAAGTATTGAGGGCAGCCTCTTTGCCAGCATGCTCTTGCCCGATCCGGGAGGGCCGATTAACAGCACGTTATGTCCGCCTGCGGCGGCCACCTCGAGCGCCCGTTTTGCCATTATCTGTCCTCTGACCTCGCTAAAATCGGGTGCGGGAGGGAAATTATGATTTGTGTTTATGGTTTTCGGCGCGGGTTTAATGCCCGTTCCGGTTTTGAAAAAGTCCACAAGCTGTACCACGTCTTTAACAGGGTAGATATCAAGCCCCTTTACCACCGCGCATTCGCAGGCGTTGGGGGCGGGGACGAAAAACCGCGAAATGCCCTTTTCCTTTGCCGCGATTGCCATGGCAAGCAGCCCGTTGACAGGGCGCAGCCCGCCGTCCAAAGACAGCTCACCTATAAACGCGGAGTCGGACAAATCTGCGCGAATCTGACCCGATGCGGCAAGCAGAGCAATGAATATCGGAAGGTCGTATAATGAGCCTTCCTTGCGTATATCGGCGGGGGCAAGGTTAATTGTGATTTTGCCCACGGGGAACTCGAACCCGCAGTTTTTTATGGCAGCACGCGTCCTGTCGCGCGATTCCTTAACGGCGTTGTCGGGCAGGCCGACTATGTCGAAGGACGGCATGCCCTGGGAAATATCCGCTTCCACTTCCACTATGTAGGCGTCCACTCCGATTATTCCAAAACTGTGCTGCCTGGTAAACACCGTTAACCTCCAATATATTTTTCGTTTTTATTATACAATAGAAGGCCGTTTTGTTCAATAAAATTGTCAAAAACCCTCAATTAAACCCAAGTTTCTGGTTTTTTTCAAACAGCTTTTCGATTTCGGCTTTAAGGCCTTTGTGTTTATCCATTAATAATTCCGGGTCTTCATCCAAAACGCCTTTTGCGGCGGCGGCAGCCTGCCTTAAAACTCCGATGTCCTCGGTCATATCGGCGATTTTAAGGTCGGGAAGCCCGTGCTGACGGCTTCCGAAAAAGTCGCCGGGGCCGCGGAGTTTGAGGTCCTCGTCGGCGATTTTAAACCCGTCGGTGGTGGTGCACATGATGTTAAGCCGCCTAAGCGTTTCCTGGTTTTCCGAATCGGAGATTAAAATGCAGTAGGATTCGTGGCTCCCCCTGCCGACGCGGCCGCGAAGCTGATGAAGCTGCGAGAGGCCAAATCGCTCGGCATTCTCAATCACCATGATGACCGCGTTGGGGACATTTACCCCCACCTCTATAACGGTGGTGGAAATTAGGATGTCTATTTCTCTGTTGACAAAACGGCGCATGATTTGCTCTTTTTCGGCCGGCCTTAGCTTTCCGTGCAAAAGCCCCAGTTTATAGCCCTTAAAGGCGCCGGCGCTAAGCTTTTCATAATAGCTTTCGGCGGAAACTAGGCTGCCGGTATCGCTGTCCTCTATAAGCGGGCAGACAATGTATGCCTGCCTGCCGATTTTTACGTGTTTTTTTATAAAGTTGTATATGCGCTCGTGCATGTTGGATTTTACCACATAGGTTTTCACCGGCTGCCTGCCCTTGGGGAGCTCGTCTATTATGCTTATATCAAGGTCGCCGTAGATAATGAGCGCCAGCGTCCGGGGAATTGGGGTTGCCGACATGACAAGCAGGTGGGGGTTGTCCCCCTTATTAGACAGGGCACCGCGCTGCGCCACGCCAAAGCGGTGCTGTTCGTCGGTTACCACCAGTCCTAAGGATTTGAATTCCACATTGTCTTCTATCAGCGCGTGGGTGCCGATTACAAGCTGGGTTTCGCCGCCTGACAGCCTTTTTAAAATTTCGGATTTTTGCTTTTTTGTAAGGGAGCCGGACAGAAGCTCTATTTTAATATCGCTTGCTTCAAGGAGTTTGCGTAGGGTATCAAAATGCTGTTCGGCCAGGATTTCGGTGGGGGCCATTATGGCCGCCTGATAGCCGTTTTTTATTACGGTATGGCACAAAGCCGCCGCCACCACCGTTTTGCCCGAGCCCACATCGCCCTGGACCAGGCGGTTCATTGGGGTGTCGGTTAAAAGGTCACCCACACACTCTTTGATGACCCTTTGCTGGGCATTGGTAAGAGTGTAGGGCAGGCCTTTAATGAATTCCTGCGTGTAATCTTTGGTTATTTTGATTTTGGTTTTGCTGCGGCTGCGATCCTTAAGTTTCAAAAGCCCCAGCTGCAGGAAAAACAGCTCCTGGAATATAAGCCTGTCCCGCGCGGATTTCAGCGCAGCAAAATCCTTTGGAAAATGAATGTCCTTAAGCGCCGACCTCAGCGGGCAAAGGCCGTGTTTTTCACGAATTTCTGCGGGTATTGGGTCATAGTCGGGAATAAGGTCAATTGCCTGCCTGACCACGTTTTCTATTGCGGCGCTGCTTAACCCGTTGGTGGTTCTGTATATGGGTCTTATCATTGCGTAGGTTACAGGTTTTATCTCGGGGGAGGACATTTCTTTGGATATCCAGTTGCCCATGACCTTGCCGTAAAACAGGTATTCGTTGTTGACTTTTAAGCTGTTTGCAAGGTATTTGTTGTTAAACAGCGTGATATTAATAACCCCGCTGCGGTCCTGCGCCTTGAATTTGTAAAGAATCATATTCTTGCGCACATAGTGTTCGACCGGCGGGGAGATTACTGTCGCTTTAATGCAGCAAATTTGTTCAATTTCCGCGTCTTTTATTTGAGTTATCTTGCTCCAGTCCTGATAAGTCCTGGGATAAAAATTAATAAGGGTGTCATAGTCGAACACGCCCAGCTTATAAAAGAGCCGGGCGCGTTTTTCGCCAACACCCTTAAAATACCTGATGCTTTTGTTTTCGGAAGCCATAAGACACCTCCGAATTATTCAACCGAAATGATGAAGTAGTATACCGGCTGCCCTCCGTCTACCAGCGTGATTTCCACTTCATCCCCAAGCTTTGCGGCGACCGCGGCCTTTGCTTCCTCGGCAAGCTCCTTAGACACGTTTTCGCCGTATATTAGGGTTACGAAGGAGCGATCCTTGCCAAACAGGGATTTGGTAAGCCTTACAACCGCCTTTACAAGGTCGGTTTCGGTAAAGGCAAGCCGCCCGTTTTCAAGGGCCAGAAGCTCGTCTTTCTTTATCTTATGGCCGTCGAAGTTTGAATCCCGCGCGGCGAAGGTTATAAGCCCTGTTCCCACGTTGTTGAAAGCCTTTTCCATGTTTATGGCGTTCTGCTCGTCGTCAAGATCGGGGTCAAAGGCAAGCAAAGCCGAAATGCCCATGGGTATAGTTCTGGTGGGCAGAACAATAACCTTGCGGGTGCTTAAAGGCACCGCCTGTTCGGCCGCCATTATAATGTTTTTGTTGTTGGGCAGCACGAAAACCGTATGAGCGGGCGTTGCCTCGATTGCCCTTAAAATGTCGTTGGTGCTAGGGTTCATGGTCTGGCCGCCGCTGACTACCACATCTACGCCCAAATCCTTAAACAGCCTTTCAAGGCCGTGGCCTGCGGAAACGGATACAAAGCCCACGGGTTTTTCGGGCGCAACGGGTTTTAAGTCGGAGGAGTCGGCTGGTGGGGCGGGCTTGGGAGGTTCGCCCTTTGAGTCGTGTTTTGCACGCTCGTGCTGGTCGCGCATGTTATCTATCTTTATATTAACAAGCTGGCCTAAAGGGAGGGCCTGTTCAATTGCGTTTCCTGGATGGTCGGTGTGCACGTGAACCTTGATTATTTCATTATCATCCACCACAACCACGCAGTCGCCTATGGTTTCAAGATATGCCCGAAGGGCTATCGGGTCCTTTTCGCTCTGCTGGCTGCGCTTTACAATGAATTCGGTGCAGTAGGTATAGGTAATGTCGCCGTCATACTGACCCGCCGCGTTGACTGAAGCAGTCGAAAGCGGCGAATCTGCCTGACCTTCCAGCGGGATTATTTTCCCGTTCCTTAATACCGACAGCATGCCCTCGAAAATTATGATAAGCCCCTTGCCTCCCGCGTCCACAACGCCTGCTTTTTTGAGTACGGGAAGCAGCTCGGGAGTGTTTTCAAGCGCCTTTACAGCCTCGTTGTATGCTGCCTCGAAAACCTGCAGTACATCGTCGGTTTGTTGGGCGGCTTGAGCGGCCGCCTCGGACGCCATTCTGGCAACCGTTAAAATTGTGCCTTCGGTAGGTTTCATAACAGCCTTGTAGGCTGCTTCGACACCCAGTTGCAGCGCGTTTGCAAAATCCTTTGCGCCGGCTTCGTTAACACCCTTAAAGCCTTTTGCCATTCCTCTGAAAAGCAAGGACAGAATAACGCCCGAATTGCCCCTGGCACCTCGCAGGAGCGCCGAGGCCGCAACGTCGGAAACCCGTTCACAGGTTTCGTTTTCGAGGCGGGACAGCTCGATGACGCAGTTGTTTATGCTCATGGACATGTTTGTGCCGGTATCTCCGTCGGGAACGGGGAAGACATTTAGCTCGTCTACTATCCGGCGGTTGTTGGTTATATTATTTGCGCCAGAAATTATAGCATCGCGCAGGGTATTTCCGTTAATCAAAATACTACACTCCTTCGATGTAGAAAGCCTTACTCTGTCTTGATACCATCCACCCGGACGGTTACTTTGTCGACAGAGATACCAGTCATTTCTTCTACCGTATATTTCACATTATGCACAATGCTTTTTGCAATTGCATTTATATTGACTCCATAGGTAACTATTATATGCAGGTCTACCGATATGGAGTTTATGTCACCCTTAACCCTAATGCCCTTATCGGCCATGGACCTACGCGACAGCAATTCGGCAAGCCGCTGCCTGCCGCGCGGCACCATGCCGGCAACACCGTAGCAGGATGAAACCGCGTGGCCGATAAGTTTCGCAAAATAGTTGTTGGAAATATGGACCGTTCCTATGATGGTGTCGTATGCGATCATTTGTATACCTCCCTTTAAATCGGCAGCTTTGGACATTCAGTGTATTAGACAGTCTTCAATCCCGAAAAATATATCGCTTAAGGTGGATTTGGGTCCGGGATTTATCCGCTGGCTGTAGGTTACAAGCCCGCAGCGGTGGCAGATGGGTATTACCGGCAGCTCCTCTATAAACTTGATTACGACCTGCGAGAGTGTTGCGTTGCCTTCGTAAAAGGACTGCAGGACCTTATAGGTCGGCTGGCTGATTGTTGCCACGTCGGATGTGTTTCCGTCTGACACGGTATTGTCGGCAGATGAGGGTTCCGAGGCGTTTTCCGGCATTTGCTGTTCGGGAATGCCATAGGCGGCGCTACCGCCGGGGGTTACAAGCTGGGTTATGTCCATGTTGTTTAAAAACCGGACTTCGCCAATATATAAATCGAATTTACCCGATTTTAGCGTGTTTATATATAAATCCCAGTTTACCGCCTTGACCTTGAGTTCGATTCCGGCCACTTTAAGCTGCTGGGACAGCAGGTTCGCAAGGGACACCCTTGCGGAATTGTCGCTGTTGCACAGCAGCGTAAGGCTCAGTCGCTTGCCCTTATTGTCAATAAAATAGCCATCATTATCCTTGTTATTATATCCTATTTGCCCTAGATTCGCAACAGAAATATCAATATTATGCTTGATATCAATGGTCTGGACCTCTTTGGCTTCCTTCCATGCCGAGTTAAAGGGTCCCCGGGCCGGGGAAGCATTTCCAAAATAGATTTTTTCGCACACATCCGCGCGGTTGATGGCCGCGGAAATGGCTTGTCGCAGCTGCGGCTGCGACAGGAGCTTATTTGTGGCGTTAACACCGATGTATACAAGGTTGTTAAGCTGCACCGTGCGTATTTTGCCCGTCATTTTGGGCAGCGCGTTGTCGGAAAGGTCTGTGTAGTAAATGCTGACACTGCCCACCTCTATATTATGCTTTAAAGCCTCGGTGTCGGGAGTGTTGATGAGGTTTATCTGCTTAATACTAACGCTGCCGTTGTGGTATGAGGGGTTGGCGTACAGCAGTTTGTTTTCGGTATCAAAAATATAGCGGCCGCAGCCTATCGGGGGAAGGGGTATATTGTCGGCGCTTTTCCTTGTGTCGGAATTGCGCTTGATTATCGGAAAGTCGAGCAGGTTTATAAAATACGGGTCGTAACGGTTCAGTTTAAGGCTGACAGTATTTGAGTTTGCCGCGGAATAGGACACTATATTTTCAAGCTGCTGGCGGTATCTTGTCTGCGACTCCTTGGCCTTATTTATTGAATAGGTCACATCCTCTGCGGTAAGGGCGCTGCCGTCGCTGAAAGATACGTTTTTCAGGGTAATCACACAGCTTGTACCGCTTAATGTTATCTCATTGGCCAGCATGTATACAGGATTAAATTCCTCATCAAGCTTTATAAGCGGGTCAAATAGCAGCCCTGTGAGTTCCTGATTGATTCTGGTAACTGCAGAGTATGGGTCTAGGGTGTCGTTGCTGCAGTACATGAGGGTAAAGGAATAGGGGATTGAATTGTTTTCGCCAATATTATAGTCATTATTTGAATTATTTGTTCCATTTGGGATTTGCGTGCTGTCATTGACGCAGGAGGTTAAAAATGTAAGTAACAGCACCAGGACAAAAGCCGCGGCGCGTTGCAGTTTCATGCGGTCACCCCATAAGAATATACTGATTATTAATTTTAACTTAAAATAAGATGCATATCAATAAACTCAGGTAATATTTATTCTTTCCACTTCTACAGTAAGCCCTGTGTTGCGGTCGATAGTGAATATGCAGCCGCTTAGCATGCAGTCGCCTTTGGCAAAATCAAACCGCACAGGCATTTTGTCCTTGAATTTGGTGATTATTGTTTCTGGATTTACCCCTAATACTGACTGTATTGGGCCGGTCATGCCAAGGTCGGTGATGTAGCCGGTACCTTTGGGCAAAATTTGTTCATCGGCAGTCTGCACGTGGGTGTGGGTACCGAATACCGCCGAGACCCTTGAGTCCAGATAAAACCCAAAAGCCCTTTTTTCGGAGGTGGCTTCGGCGTGAAAGTCGACCATTATTATGTTTGCCCCTTCGGATTTTGCGCGCTGAATTAGCCTGTCTGCCGTCTCAAAGGGGCAGGCAAGGCTTTCCATGAAGACCACGCCAAGCAGATTTATGACCGCGACTTGGGCATAGCCGCAATCCACAATTGTAAAGCCGCTGCCTGGGACTGAAGCGGGGTAGTTCGCGGGCCTTAAAATCCTGTCGCTTTGTTCAAGCAGAGGATATATCTCCTTTCTGCGGAAGCTGTGGTTGCCGCCGGTTATGACATCCACACCGCTGGCAAGCAGGTGTTCCGCCGACTGCGGCGTTATCCCGTTTGAGGGGGCGGAGTTTTCGCCGTTAGCAATGACAAGGTCTATGCCTTTGAGTTTCTTAAGGCCGGGGAGTACTTGCCTTAAAAAATCGCAGCCCGCGTCTCCGCAGACATCGCCGATGCAAAGTATATTCATGAAAAATTCACTCCAGTTTTATGTTGGCGCAAATGGTTTTTTCTGGATTGCCCGTTGATTATTATTGTACACTAATTTGATGATAAATAATAGGATAATTATACTTGCTAAAATATATTTTACCATAAATAAAAAACATGGTTTAATCGGGATTTTTTTCCTTTTAAACCATGTTAACATATACTTTATTTAATTTCATTCCTGCCCTCTAAGGCGCGGGAGAGGGTAACTTCGTCTGCGTACTCGAGGTTTCCGCCTACCGGGATACCGTACGCTAGGCGGGTAACCTTGATGTTCATGGGCTTTACGAGCCTTGAAATATAGCTTGCGGTGGCCTCTCCCTCAACAGTAGGGTTGGTGGCCATTATTAGTTCCTGCACCTCGCCTGAAGACAACCGCTGCATAAGTTCCTTTATGGTAAGCTGGTCGGGGCCGATGCCGTCGAGTGGGGATATAACCCCTTCCAGCACGTGATACAGCCCGTTATACTCCCGGGTGCGCTCGAGGGCCACCACATCCTGCGCGCTTTCGACAACGCAGATTACCTTTGTGTCGCGGGAAGGATTTGCGCAGATAGGGCATAACTCTTTGTCGGTAAGATTCTGGCATTTTTTGCAGCGGTGGATTTTTTCCCTTGCTTCAATAATTGCATTGGCAAAGCCTATAGCCTGCCCCTTGGGCATGCTTAGCACATGAAAGGCAAGCCGCTGGGCGGTTTTGCGCCCGATTCCGGGCAGCCTTTCAAACTGTTCTATAAGTTTGGCTAAAGGTGCGGCAATCTGAGACATAATTAAAACATTCCTTTAAAAGATTCCCGGCAGATTAAGATTCTGGGTTATGGCTCCCATTTCCTTTTCGGCGGTTTCAGCCGCTTTGCGGTTGGCTTCGTTTACCGCCACCATAATTAAGTCCTCAAGCATTTCGATATCCTCGGGGTCAACCGCCTCGGGTTTTATTTTTATGGACACAAGCTCGTGTTTGCCGTTGACGGTGGCTTCAACCATGCCGCCGCCAGATTCGGCGGTGTATTCCCGCTGGTCAAGCTCTGCCTGTAGCGCGGCCATGTCCTCCTGCAGCTTTTTGGCCTGCGCCAGCATGGAATTCATGTTGGATGCGCCTTTTCCGGCGCCGGGTATTCTTGACTTCATAAAACTTCCGTCCTTTGCATTAATTATCAGGTATATAAAGTCCCGCTATTGAATCGAGAAAACGGTCAAAGGGGTCGCTTTCTTCTGCCTTTTGGGTTTGGGGCTTATACGGCCCTAAACGGAACACCCTGCCGGTGACCTCCTGGGCTGCCTTGCGTATCTCGTCCCTATATACCGAAGATTTGCCTTTGACAAGGTCCCTGAATTGTGAATTTTTAGAGTCAATAAGCAGCAAATCGTCCTGAATGTATGCCGTGGACCCCTGCAACACGCCGTATAGCAGCGGGCAGTTTTTGGAGAGAATACTCATGACTTTGGGCCAGTCGGAAAAAGGCTGCATATTATCCGGGTCTGCTGCAGTCTCGGGCTTTTTGGCTTTGGGTTTGGGTTCGCTGGTTGTATTATCAGCCGGCAGGGATTCAGGGGCAGGCGGGGTGTCAGATTTGGGTTCACTTTCCTTAAAGATTACGCCTGCCTTTACAGCCCTTTCGAGCCTTTCAATCCGTGCCAGCACCGATTCAATGCTGGTACTTAAGTCTGGCGTGCAGAGTTTTATAACAGCCATTTCCATCTGGGCGCGCCTGTTGCCCTGGGGTATGAGCCTTAAGGTATCCGCCAGGACATTTTGCGCGTGCATTATAAACTCAAGGCTGATGTCTTTAGCCTGTGTTTTTAGTTTTTCCAATTCGTCGGGCTGGCAGACAATCAGCTTTTCGGGGTTATTCGTGGTTTTAATTATCATAAGGTTACGATAATGGGATATTAGTTCCTCGCACAGCCTTTGCATATCAATAGATGAGTTATGAAGCTGGTCGATTAAAGACAGTGCCTTGCCCGTATCTAAGGATTTTATATAATCGGCAAGTTCGATTAAATAATCCCGCGGGGCAATTCCGCATACTTCCCGCACCACCTCGGCGGTGACCTGCTTTGAGTGCCCGACACATAAATCGAGTATCGACAAAGCGTCGCGCAGCGCCCCGTCGGCAAGGGTGCCGATCATAAAGGCGGCATCAGGCGTGATACTGAAGCCTTCCTTTTGGGCAATAAAATTTATCCGTTGGGAAATGTCAGAAGGATCTATGCGCCTAAAGTCAAACCGCTGGCAGCGGGAAAGTATCGTGAGGGGCAGTTTGTGGACCTCTGTGGTTGCAAGGATGAAAATCACATGGGAGGGCGGTTCTTCAAGGGTTTTAAGCAGCGCGTTAAAGGCGCTTACGGACAGCATGTGAACCTCGTCAATTATATAAACGCGGTATTTAAGGTTGGCAGGGGGGAAGTTTGCGCTCTCCCTCAAATCCCTGATATTGTCCACGCCGTTGTTTGAGGCGGCGTCAATCTCAAGTATATCAAGGTATGAACCGTTGTCAATACCCTTGCAGTTTTCACACTCATTGCAGGGGTCGCCGTCTTGAAGATTCAGGCAGTTTACTGCCTTGGCCAAAATTTTGGCGCAGCTTGTCTTGCCCGTACCTCTCGAACCTGTGAACAGATAGGCGTGGGAAATGCGGCCGGTTTTAAGCTGGTTTTTCAAGGTTACGGTGATGTGCTGCTGCCCGGATACCTCTGAAAAGGCGGAGGGGCGGTATTTTCTGTATAGCGCCTGATACATTTAATCCCCCCAAGGTAACGCATTAAAAATAATGCAGAGTACCTCATGTACTTGGGCGTGCGGACGAACAGGTTTGCTGCGGCACACAGGAAAATCCACTTAATGCTGCTCGGTTCCCCGCCTGACATGGTTCGTGGCATCCTGTCGCACAGGACCCGCTCGTTCGCACACCCGAACACACGATGTTACCCTGCACTAGTAGATAGTTTGCACTAATATTATAATACATTTCTGTTTTTATTACAACTAAAATAATTGTAAAAAGCCGTATCATGGCAGATACGGCTTTTATTATGTATTTTTTGCTATGTATTTTAACCGAATAACGCAAGCAAAACGCCTGCGGCGACGGCAGAGCCAATAACGCCCGCGACGTTCGGCCCCATAGCGTGCATGAGCAGGAAGTTAGCAGGGTTTGCCTTTTGGCCCTCTATCTGGGATACGCGTGCCGCCATGGGTACTGCCGACACGCCTGCCGAGCCGATTAGCGGGTTGACTTTGCCGCCGGAAATCCAGCACATGAGTTTTCCAATCAGCAATCCGCCAATTGTGCTAAAGGCAAAGGCAACAAGGCCAAGACCGATAATCATAAGGGTTTGGGGGCGCAGGAAGTTTTCGCCGTTGGCGGTGGCACCTACCGTAACCCCTAAGAATACCGTTACAATATTCATAAGCGCGTTTTGGACCGTGTCGGACAGGCGGCCTACCACACCCGATTCCCTGAACAGGTTTCCAAGCATGAGCATGCCGATTAGGGGCGCCACATCGGGCAGCAGCAGTACGCAGATTACGGTGACTACGATCGGGAAGCAGACTCTTTCTAGTTTTGACACCTTGCGCAGCTGGACCATTTTGACCTCGCGTTCTTTTTTTGTGGTAAGCAGGCGCATTAAGGGTGGCTGTATCATGGGAATCAGGGCCATGTATGAGTATGCCGCGATTGCGATTGCAGGCAGCAGTGACGGGGCAAGTTTTGAGGTGAGGAATATTGCGGTTGGCCCGTCGGCACCGCCTATAATTCCTATGGACGAGGCTTCTTCAGGTGTGAAGCCGAGTGCTATCGCAATCATAAATGCCGTTACAATTCCAAACTGGGCGCCGGCGCCCATAAGAAGGCTTGATGGCCTTGCCAGAAGCGGGCCAAAATCGGTCATGGCGCCGACACCGAGGAAAATGAGCGACGGATAGATTCCTAACTTTACGCCTTGGTACAGGTAGTACAGCAGGCCGCCGGCACTTTCGGCGGTTGGTTCTGCCATGAGCCCTGCTGAGGGCAGGTTGGACAGAAGTATGCCGAATGAAATTGGCAAAAGCAGAAGCGGTTCAAATTTTCTAACTATTGCAAAGTATACCAGCACACAGGCCAAAATTAACATTACAAGATGCTGCCATGTAAGTGCCGCAAAACCCGAGTTTTCCCATATGGTTTTTAACGACTCTAAAAACATTTTTGCCTCCCATTAAAGCGAGAATAGCGGATCGTCGGTATTTACATTTGCGCCCTTTGTGACATAAATCTGTGAAACCACGCCGTCGGAAGGGGCTAAAATTTCGTTTTCCATCTTCATTGCTTCAAGGATAATAACCACATCCCCCTTCTTAACCGCGGTGCCAGGGGCGACCTTGACATCGAGAATGGTGCCGGGCATTGGGGCTGCGACAACATTGCCGGAAGCTTCCACAGGGGCAGGGGCGGGGGCAGGTGCTGCCGGTTTGGGCGCATTTTGGGTTTGAGCGGCTGCGGGAGCACTTGCATTTACATCTGCATGATTGCCTTTTACAACTTCTACTTCATATTCTTTATCGTTAATTCTGACTTTGTAAATCATGTGATTACTCCTTTGCTATTTACTTAACTAATTTAATAGATTTAAAGCTTAACTGTTCAAGCGGCATTCCCAAATCTTCGCTTATAACTGCCATGATAATCGCGGCGGTGGGTTCGTCTACGCCCTTCAGGGTCAGCTGGCCGGAAGAGGTGCCGGACACCTGATTTGTGCTGACAGTCTGTGGGGCAGCTTTAATTGCCGCTTGCGGGGTAGTGCCGGAGTTTGTTTCTTCTCCAGACATCCGCCCGAAAAGGAAGGAAAACACCTTAATTATTAAACACAAAGCTATCAGTGCAGCGAAAACGACAGCCATGCAAAAAAGGGCATAGGGCAGTGATTCGATTACCGTCATTTGGCTTCCTCCTGTTTTACCGAAATTGAGTAGGCCACAACCCGCTCAAAACCTGCTTCGCGCGATTTAAAGAACCTTTCGGCAAGCTGCGGGAATGCGATATAGGACAACACATCTTCATCGCTTTTTGCAAGGCTGCCAAGTTCCTTTTTGGTTTTTTCAAAGGCAGGTTCCAATGTGTCGGCGAAACGTCCGGTTATGGGCTTTTCTCCATTAAGCACCTTTTCTACAAGCTCCTGGTTGACCGGGCCGGGAGCCCTGCCGTATTCGCCCCTTAAGTACGCCTTTATCTCTTTGGACACGTTTTTATAACGTTGCCCTGCCAGCACGTTCGCTGCCGCCTGGACGCCTACCATCTGGCTCATGGGTGTGACCAATGGCGGGTAGCCAAGGTCCTTGCGCACGTTGGGCACTTCTGCCAGAACCTCTTCGAGCTTATTAATAGCGTTTTGGGCCTTTAGCTGAGCAATGAGGTTTGAGAGCATACCGCCGGGAATCTGATAGGTCAGCGCGTCGGTTTCGGTTCCCATAACGAAGGCGTCCAACTGGCCGTTTGAAATATATTTTGATTTTATAGGTTTGAAATAGTCGTTAATCTGTTTTAGCATGTCATCTTTAAGGCCGGTGTCGTAGCCCATTTGCTTTAGTGTATAGTTTAAAGTCTCGGTTGCGGGCTGGGAGGTGCCGCCCGAGAATGCAGATATTGCGGTGTCGATACCGTCGCAACCAGCCTCGATGGCTTTTACGTAAGTAATGGGGCCTAAGCCTGTGGTGGAGTGTGTATGTAGAAATACCGGTACGCTTACAGATTCTTTCAGAGCCTTTATTAAATCGTAAGCCTCCTGCGGCCCTAAAATTCCGGCCATATCTTTAACGCAAATTGAATGGACACCAAGAGCTTCGAGCTCTTTGCCTAATTGCGCGTATTTTTCCAGGTTATGAATCGGGCTTGTTGTATAGCATATGCACCCCTGCGCGTGGGCGCCCTGTTTAAGCACCTCATCAACTGCGACTTCTATGTTGCGAAAGTCATTGAGCGCATCGAAAATGCGGAAGATGTCGATGCCGTTTTTTACGGAGAGCTCTACAAATCGCCTAACCACATCATCGGGGTAGTGCTTGTACCCAAGGAGGTTCTGTCCGCGTAACAGCATTTGCAGCTTGGTTTTTTTGACCTTGGCCTTTATCTTTCTCAACCGTTGCCACGGGTCCTCGTTAAGATAGCGCAAACAGGAATCGAATGTAGCCCCACCCCAACATTCGAGGGAATAGTAGCCGGCGTTATCCAGGGTTTCCAATATCCCCTCAAAATCGGAAAAAGGCATGCGCGTGGCAATCAAAGACTGGTTTGCGTCGCGCAGTACCGTTTCGGTAAAATTGACCTTCATCTAATGCATATCCCCTTTGCAGTACTTTAATCAAAAAAACGGAGAACTACTTGGAGCTCTCCACTAATAACCGTATATTAATGGCAATTACTGCTGATTTTGGCTCCAAAAAAAATTCCCGCTATTATATAATACACTAATTTTGTTTATAAATCAATTAATTTTACTAAATATCGTAAAATTGCACAGCTATGCGTATAGCTTTTTTGGGACAAAATAATTGCTTCGGCAAGGTTTTAAGGATTTAATTAAAGGCCGAAGTGGAGGGTATGGATTAGGGGGATTTAAGAAAACCTGCAAAAAACCGCTATGGCTGCAAACCATAGCGGTTTTTTAAGAAAACAAATCTTATTTAAGTTCAACCTTTGCGCCGACTTCTTCGAGCTTCTTCTTGATTTCTTCGGCTTCGTCTTTGCCAACGCCCTCTTTAACAGGCTTGGGAGCGCCGTCTACGAGCGCCTTTGCCTCTGCAAGGCCAAGACCGGTGATCTCGCGGACAACCTTGATGACCTTAATCTTCTCGGCGCCGGCAGCAGCGAGAATTACATCGAATTCGGATTTTTCTTCAGCAGCGGCCTCGGCAGGAGCGGCAGCGGCAGCAGCAACAGCAACGGGAGCTGCAGCGGATACGCCGAATTCCTCTTCGAGAGCCTTAACAAGCTCGGACAATTCAAGAACTGTAAGGGCTTTAACATCTTCGATTAATTTAAGAACTTTTTCGGATGCCATAGTAATAAATCCTCCTAATTTAAATTTTATTTTTATTCGCCTTTTCCTTTTTTCTCGGCAATGGCATTGAGGGCGACTACAAGCCCTCTTAAGTTAGCGTTAAGCACATGTACAAAGCCTGCAATCGGGGCGTTGAAGCCGCCGAGCACCTTTGCGACCAGCTCCTCGCGGGATGGGAGCTTGGACAGTGCCTTGACTCCGGCTTCGTCGAGTATTGAGTTGTCAACAAAGCCAAGTTTGATTTGAAGTTTTTTAGCCTTGTCTGCAAACTGTACAAGTATTTTGGCTGGGGCTACATGGTCGGTAGTGCTAAGGGCGACTGAAGTTGTGCCTTTAAAGACCGACTTAAGCTCCGGTTTGCCGGCTTTGTCTGCCGCAAGGGATAGCAGGGAGTTTTTGGCGACAAAGTAATCAACCCCGGCCTCGCGTAGCTGTTTGCGAAGCTGCGTATCCTCGGTGACATTAATGCCTTTATAGTCAACAATGACACCTGATACGGCATTTTTCAGCTTTTCGGACAGTTCTTCTACAATCTGCTTCTTTTGCTCCAGAACCTTCTCGCTTGGCAAATAATTCACCTCCCGGCTACTTTGCGCATAATCAAAAATACCTATCCTCCGCGGAGGATAGGTATGAACACACATAATAAACCTATAAAGGCAAAACATGTGCTTTCTATCCTCGGCAGGCGGAAGATCCATTATGCATTAAATGCACCTGCTGTCTTTGGATTGAAACAGCTAGAATATATTAGCATAAATATAGCTATAAGTCAAGCCTTATACAAATTTGTTGGGGTTAAGTTTGATTCCAGGGCCCATGGTGGTAGCGATAACGCAGGACTTGATATACTGACCCTTTACTGCGGCCGGTTTTGCCTTGATGATTGCGCTCATTAAGGTTTCGAGGTTTTCGCGCAGTTTCTCGGCACCAAAGGAAACCTTGCCAATTGGGCAGTGGATGATGTTGGTCTTATCCAGGCGGTATTCAATTTTACCGGCCTTGGCTTCGGTAACTGCCTTTGCCACATCGGTGGTAACAGTGCCGGCTTTGGGGCTCGGCATGAGGCCTCTCGGGCCTAAAACCTTACCTAAACGGCCAATAACGCCCATCATGTCGGGGGTGGCGATGACAACGTCAAAATCCAGCCAGTTCTCGTTCTGGATTTTGGCCACCAGTTCCTCGGCGCCTACATAATCGGAGCCGGCGGCTTCAGCGGCTTTGGCGTTTTCACCCTTGGCAAACACAAGGGTCCTTATGGTTTTGCCGGTGCCGTGCGGCAGGACTACCGCGCCGCGAACCTGCTGGTCTGCGTGACGGGAGTCGACACCGAGGCGCACGTGCAATTCGACCGTTTCATCGAACTTTGCGGTTTTGGTCTTTAAGGCAAGCTCCAAAGCTTCGTTGACATCGTAAAGCTTGCCGCGTTCAATAAGCTTTGCGCTTTCAATATATTTTTTACCGTGTTTTTTCATTTTAGTACCTCCAATAGAGTGGTTAAATCGGAAATTTCCTCCCACCCAGGAGCATTAATCGACAACTTCGACGCCCATGCTCCTTGCGGTTCCGGCTACCATAGACATAGCCGCTTCTATTGATGAAGCATTAAGGTCGGCCATTTTCTGCTCTGCGATTTTCCTTATCTGCTCGCGGGTTATTTTGGCAACCTTTGTTTTGTTGGGAGTACCCGAGCCGCTTTCAATGCCGCATGCCTTTTTGATTAAGACAGCAGCAGGCGGGCTTTTGGTAACAAAGGTAAAGGAACGGTCAGCGTAAACCGTGATAACGACAGGGATGATAAGACCTACGTCGTTTTTGGTACGCTCGTTGAATTCCTTTGTAAAGGCCATGATGTTTACGCCGTGCTGACCGAGTGCCGGTCCGACAGGCGGAGCTGGTGTAGCCTTGCCAGCAGGTATTTGCAGTTTAATGTAGCCCACAACTTTTTGAGCCATATTTGCACCTCCAATAATCGTGGTAATGGTGATACTATGTTCACCCAGCGGAGTTGGTTCTCCTCCCACTATGGCGACATGACAGCCTTCCGGCTGCAGGAATAAATTCTTAAAAGAATTTAACCGTCAGTTTATTAAATCATTCAATTAAAGCTAACTGGTTAAGTTCGAGTTCGACCGGTGTTTCGCGGCCAAACATCGAAATTATGACGCGCGCAACATTACGCTCGAGGTTGACCTCGTCAACAATACCCATAAAGCCTTCCAGCGGGCCTTCCACAATCTTGACATTGTCGCCTACCGAGTATTTTACCTCGACCTTGCGTTTTTCTACACCCAAAGCCTCGACCTCTTCGTCGGTAAGCGGGACAGGCTTGGAACCGGGCCCGACAAATCCGGTAACGCCGCGGGTATTGCGGACGACATACCAGGAATCGTCCGTTACAATCATTTTGACAAGCACATATCCCGGAAACAGTTTGCGCTCAACCTCGCGCTTTTTGTTGTCCTTAATCTCAACTACAGTTTCGGTTGGAACTTTGATGTCCAGAATCAGGTCCTGAAGCTTGCGGTTTTCCACCATCTTTTCAAGGTCAGTGGCGACCTTGTTTTCGTAACCTGAATAAGTATGAATCACATACCATTTTGCTTCATTGTTATCAGGCATATCAACAAGCTCCATTCCTTCGCATTACACGAATAATTTTCTTCATGCCTTAAGATCCCAGTATCAGTTTAACCAGCTGGCTAAGGCCGAAATCCAGAAGCCATATGAAGGCCCCGATTAACAGACAGATGATGAGTACCACTGTGGTATTTTTAACCACAGACCTCGGTCCCGGCCAGACAATTTTCTTAACCTCACTTTTATATTCCCTTAAAAAGGAGACAATATGCTGGTTTATTGTCTTTTTTGCGCCTTTGGATTCTTTAACCCCAATGTAATTGGTAAGAAATATTGAGGCGATACCAAATGCAGAAGCCAACAACAGGGCAGCCGTTGTAAAATAGATTACAGGGTCATAGGAAAGCCCCGCGATTGTAAGGGGACGGTAATCAACAAAAAATACAGGGTTGCTGAGGCTAATTACCAGCATGTAGATACCGGAAACCAAAGCCACTATAGGTGCGGCAACATGTGTCCATTTGAACTTGAAGGAAAAGGCGCTAAGGATTGCTGCAATGGCGGTTAAAAGGAAGCAGAAAAGTATCTGCGATGACTTGGCAAGGTCCACCTTGCCCAATGTGGTTGTGGTAACTTTGCCGCCAAATCCCAGTTGCGCACCGGTTACCTTTAAAAGTTCGCCACCGGAAGTGGTTATTGACACAAAGCTTAAAAAGAACAGCACAAGCGCACCTACAGCAAGAACCAATGCCAACACGCGGCAGATGTTGTTTAAAACCTTCATTTTTACTGCCTCCTATTTGGTTTCCCTGTGGAGAGTGTGCTTTTTGCAGAACCTGCAATACTTATTCATTTCCAACCTGTCAGGATCATTCTTCTTGTTCTTCATCGTGTTGTAGTTGCGCTGCTTGCATTCGGTGCAAGCCAGGGTAATCTTTACTCTCATAACGGCACCTCCCGTATTACGGAAATTTTAAGCCTCCCTCAATCGGCGCAAAAGTGCGCCTGTTTGGGTACAAAAAAAAAGACCCTTTGCAGAGGTAAAAAAATTATAACATATTACCTGCAAGGGGTCAAGTAGTAATTTTATAAATTCATACCCAATTTTTGACTGGGATTATTTCTTTCTGAAGAAAGCAAGCCCTGCGGAGCCGGGGCCTACATGGACGCCGACGGTGGAACCGATATCGCATCGGGCGAATGTGTTGGTGTCGATATCGGGGAAGGCCTTTGCAAAATGGTCTATCAGTTCGTTCATCAGTTCAGGGCAGTTGGTATGACCAAATGTCCGCGGCCGTGTAAGGTCAATGCCGGCATTCTCCACATAGGACATGATGGATTTGTATGCGCGAAGGGAACCGCGCTGCTTGTCTATTACCGCCACAAGACCGTCTTTTATGGTGATTATGGGCTTAAAATTGAGCATGGATCCAATGAAGGCAGCGGTTGTGGAAAGCCGCCCGCCCATTTGCAGGTATTTAAGATCACCGATGACGGCGTATAGTGCTATATCGTTTTTGACCTGTTCCAAAGTCTCGTAAATCTCTTTTGCGCTAAGCCCCATGTCGCGCAGCCGCACGGCCTCCATTACCAGGGCAGCCAGTGCGAAGGTGACGGTTTGCGAATCGACTATGTATATGTTGTCTGCTTTTAAATCCTCTAAAATATTACAGGCGGTGTGGTATGTGCCGCTCATTCTGCTAGAAATGAATATTGCGATAAGCTCGTCATCGGAAGCCGCATATTTTTCAAGGCAGGCCTGTATTTCGGCAGGGGCAACCTGCGAGGTTTTGGGAAGCTCGGTGGCCTGTGCTAATTTTTCATAAAACTCGGCAGTGGAAAGATTGACCCCGGAGTCGTAGGACTGGTTGCCGAAAATGACTTTTAAAGGCAGAACTTCAATGTCGTTTGCTTTAATATAATCCAATGGCAGGTCGCTGCTGCTGTCGGTTAAAATTTTAATTGCCATATTCTTGCCCCACGCTTTCTTTAGGTTTTTAAAGCTTTTTCTTATAAAATTATATTACTTTCAAGCAGTAATTAGGACATTTATAATTTATCAAAACCGCTATATTAAGTCAACAAAAAGATGGGAAATAATCGCCTTTTGGCAATATTAATGAAGTTTTTGGCTGCAGGCAAAGAATAAAAGATTTTTATGTCGATAAAAGCGTTTTCAAAATTGAGCTGCGGCATAAAAAAAGGCGGGTATCCCGCCTTTTTAAAGTGTTTTTGCAAGCTCTTTTAAATAGTTTCTTAAATCATTTCCGATTTCGGGATGTGTAAGGCCTACTTCTATATTAGCCTGAAGTATTCCGAGCTTGTTCCCCATATCGTAGCGCACCCCGGTAAAGTCGACGCCGACCATTCCCTGTTTTTGGGTAAGTGTCTTCATGGCGTCAGTAAGCTGGAGTTCGCCCCCCACGCCTAAAGGCGTGTTTTCGAGGATGCCAAAGATTTCGGGGGGAAGTATGCACCGGCCGAGTATAGAGAAGTATGACAGTACCTCGGCTTCAGTAGCTGGTTTTTCAACCATATCGGACACACGGTAAAGGCTGCCTTCCAAATGCTCGACTTTAAGGGAGCTGTATCTGTGAATGTCCTGTTTTGGCACCTCTTTTATGCCAACAACGCCGAGCCCGTATTTTTCATAAGCCCTGCAAAGCTGCGCAATGGCAGGGTCCTGCCCAATTATTACATCGTCTCCGTAAAGTACCGCGAAGGGTTCGTTCCCCACAAAGCTTTTGGCGCAGAGTACCGCATGCCCCAAACCCCTGGTCTCCTTCTGGCGAAGGAAGTAAATATTGGCAAGCTGCGAAACACCTTCAACCTGCTTAAGCAGGTCCGAACGGTTATTGGATTTAAGGACATCTTCAAGCTCATACGAGTGGTCAAAGTGGTCTTCGATAACATGCTTGCCGCGGTTTGTAATGATTAATATGTCGGTTATCCCGGCATTTACGGCCTCTTCGACTATATATTGTATTGCAGGTTTGTCCACAATTGGCAGCATTTCCTTGGGCAAGGACTTTGAGATGGGCAAAACGCGGGTTCCAAGCCCTGCCGCCGGTATAACCGCTTTTTTAATCTTCATATTGCTTCTCTCCAAAATTAATATGTTGCAAAATTAACTGCCATTTCCAGAAACACGGAGAAAAGATATGAAAATAAGGCTACATGGGCGATAAAGGCAGCTACGCCTGCCAGCACCGCTGCTAGTGTATTGGTGCCGCAGTATCTGCTAAGCTGGGATTGGTCAAGGTTCGGATAACGGGCGTTAAGCCTTGTGATTTTCCTAATAAGTTCGTCCCTGTATATGCCGTTTGCGAAAAGGGATATTACAATTACAATCGCAAGATTGACAAATGATATCAGCGAGGCCCAGATCGTGGGCTTAAACATGCGGGTTATGTATTCGGGATTTTCAACCAAGAAGTCGTCATCGATTTCTATTTCAAAATCATCGTTGTAGGATATGCCGTATTGGACGTTGTAATCTTCATAAAAATCGGCCAAGGTAGTTAAGATATTGCCTATAAATATTGTGGATAGGATAGTGAGCGCCAACCCTACAGCCAGTACAATTGCACCGACTTTATATATTTTCCTATAAAAGAACCAGCATGACGCCGCAGGCAGACCAAGCAGAAAACCCAGCAGGAAAACTGTCCAGTTCCAGCCGATTTTTTTGTGACCCAACTCCATTTCCATGAATTTAGGCATAAACTTGTGGGCGTTCGGGCCTATGGCCGCAGACATAGTGTCGGCAGAAATGCCCGAAATCTTAATATCGCCGTACTGATACCCGTATGGACCGTAGGCATATTGTCCCGGATTTGTCCACGCGGTTTGGTTGGTATAAGCGTGGGTGTTAGTGCCGGTGTTGGCGCTGGAATCAGAGGCATTTTGTGACTGGTTGAGACTGTTTCCGCAGTTTTTGCAGAAGGCATATTCAGGTTCATTTTCGGTGCCGCACGCACTGCAGATTTTTTTCTCGGCTTGATTTTGATCTGTCATTAAATATCCTCCCCGTAAATTTATTGATAAGCCTGAAACTGGCTATTTTAAGCATTTAATCTTATTTTTTTAAAGTAAATTGCGGGTAAGGTAAATAGATAAATGCCGGCGTGTGGCACCGGTCTAAATAAGTGCTAAAGTATTAGTGTTCCAAGAAGGCCAGGCAGAAACCTGGTAAGCAGTATTGCTGCTCCAAACCAAATGGGGCTGATACCGCCCTTTCTGACGATTTCAGTGTCGTAATCCTCTGAGCTATATTTTATATGTTTAATGTTTGAGATTACATGGTTGCGGTAGAGATAATCCCCAAGTATTGCGCAGGTAAACCTTACCGCCAGTGAAATGGCTATGCTGACAAATGCCATTATTATGGGGAACATGCCTATTTTGTCCATGTTTTGATACAGGAATTGAAACAGCTGCTGCTGGGTGGCGTTTTTATTGGCAGCATGGAACGGAGGTTATCAAGCTCCATAACCAGAGGGAGTTCGCACAAACCCGCTACGATTAAAAAAAGCATTGCAATAACGCCGAATCTATATTGCTTGCGAAAGAAAAACCAGCCTTCGGGAAAGAAGAAGGCCGCGAAATTCCAATTTGCCCTGTGCCTTTTTGACAGGGACTTGAAAAGCGGCAGGTACCTTTGGGTGTTGTATGCCACAAAATTCTTAATGTCCTCTGCAGGCACGTCTTCTATCCGGTCGGAAGGGGACACTCCCCCGTAGGGGTCGAAAAAGACATTGTACCCAAAAGGAGGCGTTTTTGAATAGCCTGCAAACAATGGGTTTCCGCAATAGGGGCAGTATGCCGCGCCAGTTGAAATGCTGCGGCCGCACCTGCCGCACCTGTATGTATTGCCTGTTTCGGAATGGAAATTATTCCTGTTTGGCTGTCCGGTACCGTGGTAGTTTTCAAGGCCGCAGTGGCCGAGTTTTTTATAGCATCCCCTATGGTGGGGAGCCCCGCATTCGGGGCAGAATACTATATCGTCGTCCTCGAAAAGATAGCTTTTGCAAACAGGGCACTGTTGCCCTTCAAGTTTTAATGCCAATTAGCTGACTCCTTTCAGCTTTAAAGACCAGAATTCAGATTGGAAATAGCTCCGAGCACCGTTTCGAAATAGTCGCTTCCGTAATTGTGAAAATCGCCCGATTTTATCATTTGGTTCAGTTCCTCGACCGTGACCCATTTGATTGCCGAAACCTCGGATTTTTGAAGCTTTAAATCGGAAATGTCAATATCCGTTTTTGTAAGCCAGATATCTACAAATGAATTCCTTCTGGTAAGCCGTTTTACAAAGACCATATCATTCTTATCGGCCTTGATGCTAAGTTCCTCGTACAGTTCGCGTATTGCGGCATCGACAGAGGTTTCCCCCGAAATTGCCGCGCCGCCGGTAGCAGCCCATTCCCCGGGCATAAGCAGCTTGTTCTTGGAGCGCCGCTGTATCAGCAGCCGTCCATCGCTGCCCACAACCCATATGTGTACTACCAGATGGTATTCGCCCGGATTTAGCTGAACGCTTCCGCGTACTACGGTTTTCCCGGTTGCCTTTCCCCTTTCATTTAAAATATCCCAGCTTTCCATTTCAATATTCCCCTTACAAAGAAATGTTAACTCTTTAATTAATATTTTAGCTTAAATTCAAGGCAATAGCAACCGTTTTATCAAATTGCCAATTAAGGCTGTTTTTCGACTATTTCGCATACGGTTGTTACTTTGTTTTTGTATATGCAGTTTTCCTTTACAAACCCGCGTACCAATGACAGCGGGTAGATATTGGTGTTTTTTCCAACGACGCTTCCGGGGTTTAATACCGTGCCACAGCCGATTTCTACATTATCCCCGATAATGGCGCCGAATTTTTTAAGCCCGGTTTCGATTACCTGCCCGTCGATATTGATTTTGACAAGGCTTTTGTCTGACTTTACATTAGAGGTAATGGCGCCTGCGCCCATGTGGGACTTGTATCCCAGTATCGAGTCGCCCACGTAGTTGTAGTGCGGCACCTGCACGCCGTCAAAAAGAATGGCGTTTTTGATTTCGGTGGAGTTTCCCACCACGGAGTTTTTGCCGATTATTGCGTTGCCGCGGATAAAGGCGCAGTGGCGAACCTCGGCGTTATGGTCAATGATACAGGGCCCGGAAATGTGCGCACTGGGCATTATGCTGGCGGTCTTGGAAATCCAAATGTATTCACCGGCCTGTTCATATTCCTCTTTGGGTAAAGTTGGCCCCAGCGCTTTTATAAATTCGCCAATTTTTGGCAGCACCTGCCAGGGATAATCCACCCCTTCGAAAATACCAGAGGCTATTGTTTTGTCTAAATCAAAAAAACGTGTTACTTGCAACATATATAATTCTCCTTGCGTTAAGATTACATTAAAATTTATGCGTCTGTATTCATATTCTGACCGGTATGTTGAAGTTTTTAAGGTGCTTTTTAAGCTCCCTTATGTCTACCTCCCTGAAGTGGAAAAGTGAAGCTGCAAGCGCTGCGTCGGCGTGTGCCTGCTCGAATACCTCCTTAAAGTGCCCAATATTTCCCGCCCCGCCGCTGGCAATTACCGGGATTGAAACCGCGTCTGCCACCGAGCGGGTAAGCACTATGTCATACCCGCATTTGGTGCCGTCCCGGTCGATGCTGGTCAGCAGAATTTCGCCGGCACCGAGGCTCTCCGCCTTGCGGGCCCATTCGACCGCGTCAATCCCAGCGGGTGTTTGGCCGCCCTTTATGTATACTTCAAACCTGTTGCCGTTTTTCTTTGCGTCTATCGCGCAGACTACGCGGTGGCTGCCAAATCTCTCCGCCGCCCGGCTTATCAGGCCGGGGTTTTTAACAGCAGCAGTGTTGATGGACACTTTACACGCACCCGCATTTAACAGGTTGGAGATATCCTCTATATCGCTTATCCCGCCGCCTACGGCTAAAGGTATGCTGATATTCTCTGCTATCTGTCTTACCACGTCGATAATGGTTTTGCGGTTTTCGGTAGAAGCGGTGATGTCAAGGGCCACCAGTTCGTCGGCGCCCGCCTGGCAATAGGCTTTGGCGCATGCCACAGGGTCGCCGGCGTCTTTGAGATTGACAAAACTGACTCCTTTTACCACGCGGCCGTTTTTTATGTCCAGGCATGGAATTATCCTTCTAAAACTCATGCTGTTCCTCCGGCTGTTTTTGCGTTTGAGGCTGAACCAGCTTTTCGAAGCTTGCGTTATAAAAATTTGTATTTATTTTACCAAACCGGAAACACTTATACAAGAGTGTAAAAAATATGCTGGTTATAAAATCTGACTAAAGTTGTAAAATAAAAATATATAATATAACTGAAATTTGCATAATAAATTTACAAATTATTTTCGCTTGACTATAATAAATTATAGGGTTAAAATATACAAGCAAAAGCCCTGAATTTACGGCGGAGGAAATAAGATGGATAAAGAATACAATCCCGACATTATGACACTTACAGACGAGGAAGGCAACGAGTTTTCCTTTGAACTGCTTGACAGCATTGAGACTGATACCGGCAGATATATCGCGTTGCTTCCGATATACGAAAATCCGCAGGATATGCTTGAAGACAGCGGGGAGCTGGTAGTCCTGAAATCCATTGAGGAAAACGGCGAGGAGTATTTCGAGGAAATTGAGGACGATGACGAATACGAATCGATTGTAGAAATATTCATTGACCGCTTGCAGGATCTATTTGAAATTGACGAAAAATAAATAAAACATTAAAGCCTTTGTGCATATAATATTACCAGAATAATAATTCCTGCCCTGTGCGCGGTTGTGGCTTTTATAACCCTACAACAATATTATAGGGAGCCCGGGCTCCTGCGGCGGATTGCAGACCTCCCGCTGCGGCGGACGAAGGGAGCGTGAACCCGTGGGGAGGGCACCCACCTGCCATTTGCAGGTTATCATTAGCTGCCAACGGCAGGGCGGGAAATGAAAGAGATTATAAGCGAAACGGGAAAACCGTTTCGCTTAAATTTTTATAATTTTTAATGCTTGATGTGAATAATAAATTTTAATAAAAGCTTTTTTGCCGCTGTTTGTAATATGGAAAACTTTATGATAGAATAGTTGCGAACCTAAAACAGCCGGCGCGCTTGCCGGGGAAACGGAGTGTTAGTTTGAAAACCCTTTTTGTGTCGGATTTGGATGGGACTTTATTGAATTCGGATGCTAAAATTTCCGATTTTTCCTTAAAAACACTAAACACACTTATGGAAGAAGGGATTTCCTTTACGCTTGCCACATCCCGGTCGATGGCTTCCGCCAAAGGGATTATTGACGGTCTGCGGCTGAAACTCCCCGCAGTTATGATGAACGGGGTGTTTATTACAAATATTGCGGCGTGTGAGTATCTGCGCATAAATTATTTTGAGCGGCCGGTGGCCCAAAAGGTGATTGACGCTTTTTTAAATTCCGGGCGCCCGCCTTTTGTGTACAGGTTTGACGGAGGCGGGATAAATGTGCAGTATATTGCCACCACCAGCGAGTATGAGGCTTCCTTTGTTGAAGAGAGGGTCAACAAATACAAAAGTTTTGTAAAGGTAAAGGATTTTACGGTTGATGATAAAATCATTTATATAAACGGCCTTGACAAACCGCAGAATTTGGACCCGGTTGCGGCCAAACTTTTCGAAATTGATGGGATTTCGTTTGCCTATTATCCGGACAGCTACAGCGATGGGTTTTATTTTATGGAGGTGTTCTCAAGCGGCGCCGGCAAATGGAACGGAGTTGAATTTTTAAAACATACTTACGGGTTTGACAGGGTAGTTGCCTTCGGGGACAATTTAAACGACCTTGAAATGCTGCAGAATTCTGATGTTGCCGTGGTGGTGGAAAACGGGCACCCGAAGGTTTTGGAGATAGCCGATATAGTTATTCCGAGCAACGACAGCGACGGTGTTTGCAAGTTTCTTCTTGAATACGCAAATGGAGAAATAGCGCTTTGATAACAAAAAACCGCACCCCAACTTACGGGGTGCGGTTAATTTTATTTTTATGCCAGATTTTTAATTAGGTTATCCAGCTGATTTTTAAGCACTGCAGGCAGCCTGTCGCCGAATTTGGTGTAGAATTCTTTAATGCCTTCGGCCTCTTCCCTCCAGGCATCTTTGTCGACCTCGAGTATGGTCTTTAAGGTGTCTACCGACATATCAAGGCCGGTGAGGTCGATGTCCTCTGGTTTTGGCAGATATCCTATCGGGGTTTCGACCGCGTCTACCTTGCCTTCGCAGCGATCAATTATCCAGTTGAGCACGCGCATATTCTCGCCAAATCCCGGCCAGATGAAGTTGCCGTTTTCGTCCTGGCGGAACCAGTTGACGTGGAAGATCTTGGGCGCCTTGTCGCCCAGCATTTTACCCATCTCTAGCCAGTGGGCAAAATAGTCACCCATATGGTAGCCGCAGAAGGGCAGCATTGCCATGGGGTCGCGCCTTACAACGCCGACGGCTCCAGTCGCGGCGGCGGTGGTCTCGGAGGCCATTATGGAGCCTACGAATACGCCATTCTCCCAGTCCTTGGACTGGTAAACAAGGGGAGCAAGTTTAGCGCGGCGGCCGCCAAAGACAATGGCCGAAATCGGAACGCCCTGTGGAGATTCAAATTCAGGGCTGATACACGGACAGTTCTTGGCGGGAGCGGTAAAGCGGCTGTTGGGATGGGCAAGTTTCTCGCCGGAGGCGGGGTCGTACTTTTCGCCCTTCCAGTTGAGCGCGTTCTTGGGAGGATTCTTGTCGAGCCCTTCCCACCAAACGGTATTATCATCAAGATTCAAAGCGACATTTGTGAAAATGGTATTCTTTCTGGTGGTGGCAAGTGCGTTGGGGTTGGATTTTTCGTTGGTACCGGGGGCAACGCCAAAGAAGCCGTTTTCTGGGTTAATTGCCCACAGCCTTCCGTCGGGTCCCTGGCGCATCCAGGCAATATCGTCGCCAACGCACCATACTTTATAGCCCTGTTTGAGGTAGTGTTCCGGGGGAATTAGCATTGCCAGATTGGTCTTACCGCAGGCAGACGGGAATGCGGCCGCTATGTATTTTACTTCGCCTTGCGGGTTTTCAATGCCGAGTATGAGCATATGCTCGGCCATCCATTTTTCCTGTTTGCCCTGATAAGAGGCAATGCGCAGCGCAAAGCATTTTTTGCCCAGAAGCACGTTTCCGCCGTAGCCGGAATTTACGGAAATAATGGTGTTGTCTTCCGGGAAGTGGCATATGTAGCGTTTCTCCTCGTTTATATCGCAACGGCAATGCAGACCGCGCACCCAGTCGTTGCTGTCGCCCAGCACGTCGAATACTTTGCTGCTTACACGGGTCATGATTGCCATGTTAAGCACAACATAAATCGAGTCGGTTACTTCGATTCCGATTTTGGCAAGCGGAGAGCCGATAGGTCCCATGGAATAGGGGATAATATACATGGTTCTGCCCTTGTAGCTTCCCCTAGCGATATCATATAGCATTTTGTAGGCTTCTTCGGGATCCATCCAGTTGTTTGTGGGACCTGCGTCATCCTGTTTCCTTGTGCAGATAAACGTGCGGTGTTCGACGCGCGCAACGTCGTTTACTGCGGTGTTGTGGAGATAGCAGCCGGGGAGTTTTTCCTGATTTAACGGCTTTAATTCGCCCGATGCGACAGCCTGTTTCCTTAAACTTTCAAGCTGTTCCTCGCTGCCGTCAATCCATACAACATTGTCGGGAGTTACCAATTCTTTCATCTGATTAATCCATTGTAATACGGTTTGGTTGGTTGTCATGCCTAAGCCCCTTTCAAGCCCTAAAAATATGTATACGGTTCCATTATAACTAAAAGTATTATTTAATTCAACAAAAATTTTAAAAAAGTTTAATTTATGGGCAAGGTAGCAAAAGCGTTTAAATCCTCTGACGAAACATTGCCCTTTTGGTATTCATAATATGCCTGCACGCCCACCATTGCGGCGTTGTCCCCGCAGTACTTAAGCTCGGGGTAATAAAGGGAATAGGAATGGCTGCGGCATTCTTCATCCATTCGGCGGCGAAGCTCGCTGTTGGCAGACACGCCGCCCGAGAGAACAATTTTTTTATACCCCAAATCCTTTGATGCAAGCAGGGTGTTTTCAATCAGCATATCGCAAACCCTTTGGCGCAGCGTTGCCGCAAGGTCTGGGATGCTTATCTCTTCGCCCTTCTGTTTGTGGTTGTGTATAAGGTTTACAACAGCGGTTTTAAGCCCCGAGAAGCTAAAGTCGTAAACATTGTCGGAAACTGTCGGTCGGGGCAGTTTATATATGTCCGGGTTGCCACCTTCGGCAATTTTATCAAGAAAGACTCCCCCCGGATATGGAAGACCCATGGCGCGGGCCGCTTTGTCAAAGCATTCGCCCGCTGCATCGTCCCTGGTGCGGCCGACAATTCTAAATTCGGTATAATCCAAAACTTCGATTATATGGCTGTGGCCGCCCGATACAAGTAGGCACAAAAAGGGTGGGGAAAGGTCGGGGTATGTGATGTAGTTTGCGGCGATATGCGAGCGTAGATGGTGTACAGGGATTAAGGGCTTTTTAAGGGACAAGGAAAGCCCCTTTGCGAAATTTACGCCCACCAACAGCGCGCCAATAAGCCCCGGCGCATATGTTACTGCGACCGCGTCGATTTCGTTAAGGCTTATTCCCGCTTGATTTACCGCCTCCTCGCAAATCCTTACAATTGCCTCTGCGTGGCGGCGGGAGGCAATTTCGGGGACTACGCCGCCGTATATGCGGTGCTCCTCGACCTGAGAGGCTACAACGCTTGAAAGCACCTGCCTGCCATTTGTGACGGCGGCGGCAGTCTCATCGCATGAGGTTTCTATTGCAAGAATTTTCATCTAAAGCGCTCCTTAAAAAACTTTGTATATATAAGCCCGTCTTCAGTCGGCTTTTCGTAGAAATTTTTGCGAGTGCCGACACATTCAAAGCCTTCAGATTCATACAATTTTATTGCGGCAGTGTTGCTTTGCCTTACTTCCAGAGAAATGCTTTTAATATTATTGTTTTGGGCAAAGCTGATTAGATGTTTTAGCACCTTTCTGCCAATGCCCTGCCGCCGGTAGTCGGGGTGTACCGCAATATTTGTGATAAACCCTTCGCTATCTATTACTTGCATGCCGCAGTAGGCTATTAATTTACCGTCCAGAAGGGCGGCAAAAAAACGGGTATTTGCAGACATGGCCGACGCAAAAGAATTTTCCGACCACGGCATGGAAAAACAGATTTTCTCAAGGGTTGCCGCGGACGGAATATGGTCTTGGTTCATTTCCACAATGCTAATATTCATTCTTTCACCTTTTGAAGTATTAGGGGGATGCACTGCATGATTTTGTCGCGGCATTCGCGATAGACATCCAAGCTGCCGCCGTAAGGGTCTGGAATTTCAACGGGCATTACGAACAGTTTACCCTCGTCCGCTATGGCTTTTAAGGCTTCGCAGTGCCTTTTGGTCATGCAAAAGATGTAGTCGGCTTCATCGACCATTTGTTTGGTGATCTGGGTGGAGGTGTGGCCTAAAATGTCTATGCCGGTTTCTTTCAGAGCGAGAACGGCGTTCTCTGACGCGGGGGCGTTGCCGTAAACCGCCAGCCCGGCACTGTCCACAGATATGTCTAAAATGTTCCGCTTGTTGAGTTCGGCTTTTAGTAGCGCCTCGGCCATGGGGCTTCGGCAGGTGTTGCCAGTGCAAACGAACAAAATCTTTTTCATAAGGCTGCCCTTTCTAAAGTGCTGCGCGCAGGAATTTCGTAAACCTTTTGGCCCAATTCAATCCAGAGCGGGACGTCGGAATAATTGGTTATGGTACGGCTTTGCTCGTCCATTACGAGTTTGTTCAGCGCGTTGATATAGTCGTATATTTCGATATTTGTGGCGAACCAGATGTCATCATGGTTCGCTACTTTTTTGCAAAAGATTTCTATTACATCCCAATTATTATCAAGGTCGAATTCGTAGCTGTGACCCCACAGGTAAAAGAGCGCCAGATCCTGATTGGTATTAAGAAAACTGTCGGCAAGTTCTATCAGTTTGTGGTTATTATGGTGACAGGTTGAATCCCAGACTAAAAAGTCTTTGGGAAGGGAAAAGCTTTCGGTCTGCCTTACGGTCCTTGCGTATGCCACACCTATGCTGCGAAGAATGTTGACAACACGCTCGTCAAAGTCGCCGAAGGGATAGGCAAGACCCCTGATTTTGTATCCGAACAGCCTTTGAAGGTTTGCCTGGTCGCCAAGTGTTTCGGCCTTGAGCTGCTGGTCGGTTAAGGTCAGAGGCCTTGGGTGGTGCACCATGTGCATGGCAACTTCGTGGCCATTGTATAGTTCGGGGAGCTTATCTGGAGCCATGCGGTAGATAACGGCGCCCTCGGTCTGCCACGGGGTCTGGTCGTGCCACAGACCGGAATTGAGGTTAAATGTACATTTAATATTGTATTTGTTTAAAATACTAATTAGTTTTATATCCTGGCAGACACCGTCGTCGTAGCTTAATGTAAGTGCCTTGGGTTTGCCGTATTTGTAAAGCAGTTTTATACTAATGATAATCACATCCTTTTTAGCCTTTTGCCTCGAACCACGTCTTACCCGTTGACACGTCGACAGACAGTTCCACCGCCAGCTTACAGGCGTTTTGCATCTCTTCAATAAGAACCTGTTTAGCCGCCTTGGCGTCACGTTCGCTGGCCTCTATGATAAGCTCGTCGTGGACCTGCAGAATAAGCCTTGCGTCAAGGTCCAGTTCGCTGAGCCGTTTGTCGACCCTTATCATGGCAATCTTGATTATATCCGCGGCAGTGCCTTGGATTGGCATATTTCGGGCAACCCGCTCGCCAAAGGCCCTGATATTGGCGTTGGATGAGGAAAGCTCGGGTAAATACCGTCTTCTGCCAAAAAGGGTGCTGACATATCCCGTTTCCTTGGCTTGGCGCACTACCCTTTCCATATATTCGGCGACCTGCGGGTAGGTTGCAAAATACCCTTTAATATATTGGTTGGCCTCGCGCACCGGGATTTTTAAATCCTGCGAGAGGGAATAGGCGCCCATGCCGTAGATAATCCCGAAATTTACCGTTTTGGCGCGGCTTCGCATAAGCGGGGTTACCAATTCTGCGGGAATGCCGAATACTTTGGAGGCGGTTAGGGTATGAATGTCTGAGTTGTTGTTAAAGGCCTCTATCATTGCCCTGTCGTTTGCCATATGGGCGAGCACCCGCAGCTCGATCTGGGAATAGTCGGCGTCTATCAGCACATAGCCGTCAGCCGCTTTGAAGTAGCGGCGAAGCTGCCTGCCCTCTTCGGTCCTGATGGGTATGTTCTGCAGATTCGGCTCGGTGGAGCTGATTCTGCCGGTCCGCGTTTCGGTCTGGTTAAAGCTTGAGTGGATTCGCCCGTCCTTGCCAACTGCCGCGGCAAGCCCGTCGCAGTATGTGGATTTTAGTTTTGCAAGCTGGCGGTACTCAAGCAGAAGTTCCACGGCGGGGTGGGCATAGCGCAGTGACTCCAGAACCTCGGCGCTGGTGGAAAAGCCGGTTTTGGTTTTCTTTTTTGTAGGCAGACCCAGCTTTACAAACAGCGCTTCACCCAGTTGTTTCGGGGAATTGAGGTTGAATTCATAGCCCACGAGGTGGTAGATTTCCTGCTCGATATCAGAGATTTTGCGGGACAGTTCATCCCCCATTTGTATAATACCGTCCACATCAATCAAAAATCCCGTAAGTTCCATTTTGGCAAGGACTGAGGAGAGGGGCAGCTCAATATTGTATAAAAGCTCTGTCTGGCCGTTTGTCTCGATTTCATGCTTTAACCTTTCGCAGACTTCGGAATGCAACGCGCCAAGCCCTGCAAGCCCGGGTACGTTTTCGCCCGCTACCTCGGGAGGGGTTACGTTGTATTCCTGCGCCAGCCGCCCGGTTTCGTAGGAGTTTGACGAGGGGCTGCAGAGATAGCCTGCAAGTTCTGTGTCGAATGAAATGTTATTTATATTTATGCCTTCCTGATATGCCCATTTATATAATGCCTTTGAGTTGTTGACACGAAGCTTTATATCCTTTTGTCCCAAAAGGCCGGAAAGTTCCTGTCTGTTAGAATCAAGCAGGGTAACAAGGTCTCCCGCCGCAAGTGAGACTTTTAAAGTATTCAGATCCAGAAGGAGGTCTGCTTGCTTTGCGTTTTGGGCGGCGGCAAGCACCTTTTGTTTATCTTCGGTATAGGTATATGTCTTTTGCGGGGTTTCTGTGATTTTGGTGATAGTCTTTGCCGAAATGTTCATGCGCTCCATGATGGAGAAAAACTCAAGGCTTGTAAAAAGCCGGACAAGCTCGGCCTCGTCCCGCTCTTTAATTAGATAATCCGAAATGTTAAGGGAAACGGGGGCTTCACAGCAGATTTTGCCAAGCTCCCTTGAAAGGTATGCGCTATCCCTGCCATCTATTAATTTTTGGCGGATGGCGGGTTTAATGTCGAGGCTATCGATATTTTCATATATATAATCTATGCTGCCGAAACGGCAGATAAGTTCGGTTGCGGTTTTCTGGCCGATTCCGGCGACGCCCGGGATGTTGTCGGAGCTGTCGCCCATAAGCGCCTTTATTTCAAGAAGACCTTCAGGCTCTACGCCGTAGGTGGCTTTAATGGTTTCCGGAGTGTACTCGGTAAGGTCGGGGCGGCCCATTTTTGTGGCGGCAAGCAGTACTCTGACGTTAGGGCAGACAAGCTGCAGCGTGTCGCGGTCGCCGGTGGCTATCACGCATTCATCGCCGCTTTGTTTGCAGGCCGATGCCAGTGTGCCCAATATATCGTCTGCCTCGTAGCCTTCGGCCTCGAGGACGCAATATCCTAAGTGTTTAATCAGCTCTTTTAAAACCGGCAGCTGCTGGGCGAGCTCGGGTGGCATGCCCTTGCGGCCGGCTTTGTATTCGGCGTATTTCTGGTGCCTAAAGGTGGGGGCGTGCAGGTCAAACGCCACCGCCACCGCGTCGGGGTTTTCGAGCTCCAGTAATTTGTTTAAAATATTTATAAAGCCGTATATACCGTTGGTATACCGGCCGTCCTTGGTGGTAAGAAGCTTAATTCCGTAAAAAGCCCTGTTTAATATGCTGTTACCGTCGAGTGCCAGCAGTTTCATTTACGCAAACCCCTTTTAAAATTTCTTAAATATTATACCACATTTTATAAGCCGTTACAGTATTTTTAAGTATTTAGTGTAAAATAAATGAATTTGTGTTAAAATAGTAGCCGCGACTGAAGGTGGGTGTTTATGTTAAAGATAGGAAATCTGGTTTTTAACGGGTTTGCGGCATTGGCGCCCATGGCAGGGGCTGCTGACAGCGCCATGAGAAGGATGTGCATAAAATACGGCGCTGGTTTTTGCGTAAGCGAGCTAATCAGCGCCAAGGCCATTACAATGGGGGACAAAAAGACCCTGTCCATGTTAAAAATTGGCCCCTTAGAGCGGCCGATGGCAATACAGCTTTTTGGCAACGACCCGGAAGTTATGGCAAGGGCTGCGCAAAAAGCGGCTGAGTTTTCGCCTGAATTTATTGATATCAACATGGGCTGCCCCGCGCCCAAGGTTGCCAATAACAACGGCGGCTGCTCGCTTATGAAGGACCCAAGGCTTGCTGGCGAGATTGTGTCCGCAGTGGTTAGGGCGGTACACCTTCCCGTTACGGTAAAAATGCGGGCGGGGTGGGATGAACAGTCTATAAACGCTGTGGAAATTGCAAAAAGGTGCGAAGACGCCGGCGCCGCGGCGGTTACAGTCCACGGCCGCACCCGCACACAGATGTACGCGCCGCCCGTAAATTTTGAAATTATTGGGCAGGTAAAACAGGCGGTAAAGATACCGGTAATTGGGAACGGAGATATAACCTGCGCGAAGGACGCCAAAAAGATGTATGAAGAAACCGGCTGCGATTATGTGATGGTGGGAAGGGGAGCGCTGGGCGCGCCATGGATATTTGAACAGATTAATGAGTATTTAAAAACAGGGAAACTGCTGCCCGACCCACCGGTGGAAAAAAGGATGCAGCTTTTGCTTGAACAGGTAAAGGTTATGATTGAACTAAAGGGAGAGCAAAAGGCGCTTAAAGAGGCTCGAAAACATGCCTCATGGTATATTAAGGGCATGCGGGGAGCCAGCGAGTTCCGAAGGCGATGCGGAGGGCTTGAGACCTATTCCCAGCTTGAGGCGCTGTGTGAGGATATTATAAAGTACAATAGTTAAGTTGAATACAATAAGGCCGCCGGCTTCTAACCGGCGGCTTGGTATTTATTTAAAGAATTCATGGATTGCAAGATATGCCATATACACATCGAATTTTGCCACCACTTCAAAGGGGGAGTGCATTGAAAGCACGGGGACGCCAAGGTCCACCACATCGATGTTGTGGTAGGCAAGGAATTTTGCCACAGTTCCGCCGCCGCCCAAGTCTACCTTTCCAAGCTCGCCAATCTGCCATACAATGCCGGCGTTGTCAAGCAGTGCGCGGATTTTGCCCATAAATTCGGCAGAGGCGTCGGACGTGCCTGCCTTGCCCCTGGCGCCTGTATATTTGGTGACAACCACGCCGCGGTTGAGCATTGCGGCGTTTCTGCGCTCCATGACGTCGGGGAAGGTGGGATCAAGCGCGGCGTTTACATCGGCCGATAAACATTCCGAATTGGACAGCACGCGGTAACCATCGGTATCTTGAGTTTTGGCAAGGTCGTTTACAAAGTAGTTAAAGAAAGAGGAGAAAAGGCCGGTATTCCCTTCCGAACCCACTTCTTCCTTGTCCGCAAGGATTGTGACGGCGGTCCTGTCAGGCTGCTCGGTATCAAGAATTGCCTGCAGCGCCGGATAGGCGCAGACCCTGTCGTCGTGCCCGTAAGCGCCTATCATCGAGCGGTCAAGGCCCACATCCCTTGCCTTGAAGGCCGGCACGCACTCAAGCTCGGCGGAGAGAAAATCGTCTTCTATGACACCGTATTTTTCAAAGAGTATCGAAAGTATATTCAGTTTTACAAGTTCGCTGCCCTTGTCGTCCCTGAAGGGATGGCTGCCCACCAGTACATTTAGCTCTTCGCCCTTTATGCCTTCGTGAAGCTGCCTTTTATACTGCTCGGTCGCAAGGTGAGGCAGCAGGTCTGTTACCACAAAACAGGGCTCGTCGGGCTCTTCGCCGATGGAGACGTCAATAACGCTTCCGTCTTTTTTGACAAATACGCCGTGCAGCGCTAACGGTATTGCCGTCCACTGGTACTTCTTTATACCGCCGTAGTAGTGGGTTTTAAAAAGGGCAAGTTCGGTGTCTTCGTACAAGGGGTTTGGTTTTAAGTCCAGCCGTGGCGAGTCGATGTGTGCGGCGGTAATGCGCATGCCATCTTCTAAGGGGCGGTTGCCTATAATTGCGAAAATTACGGCTTTGTTGCGGTTGTTAAGGTATATCTTGTCGCCTGGCTTGTAGGATGCATGGGGGTCAAAGGGTTTAAAGCCTTTCTGCTCTGCCAAGCTTATTGCCGTTTTGACCGCCATGCGCTCGGTCTTTGCATTGTCAAGAAAGCTTTTATAGGACTCGCAGAAGCTGTCTGCTTTTTCAAGGACCTCGTCGTCTTTTCTGAGCCTTCCGTTTTTAGGGTTGTAGCAAAGCTGTTCCTTTAATACTTCGCTTGCTGATTTTTCGGACATAATGCCACATCCTTTCTATCCATATAGTTTTTGGTATATTTCTTTAACCTTCAGTACCCGGTTGATATACGCCTCGGTTTCCTTAAACGGCACCGAACAGTTGCCGTCTGATTTTTCAACAATTTTGCCGTCTTTGAGCCATTTTTGAACCTGGCCGCGCCCGGCATTGTAAGCGGCAAGCGCGGTGCAAAGGTCCGAAAACTCATTTATATGCAGCGATAAAAGCAGCGTTCCGTATTTTATATTGGTCTGCGGGTCAAAAAGCGCTTCAGCGCCAAGCTTTTCGTCGGTCCCGTCTTTTAGCTGCACCCATTCGAAGGTTTCATCGGTTAGCTGCATCAAGCCCTTGGCGTTTTTGGGGGATACCGCGTTCGGATTGAAGTTGCTTTCGCACTTTATTACGGCATAGACAAGCGTTTTATCAAGATTGTATTCTTCTGAGTACTGTTCGACCCAATCGGAGTATTTTAAGGGATAAATCTGTTTCATCATTACCTTGTAGGCAAAATTCAAAAAAGCAACCGCGCAGGCCGCTGCGACAAGAAGCATTATTGTTTTGCGGCTAATCCTCATTGTTGTACACCAGCTTGGAAATGATATTTGCTACCGACTGCCTGAAGGCTTTAAGATCGCCATTGTTATAAATAATATGATCTGCGCGGGACCTATAGAAGTCGTCGGGTTTTTGGGATTTTATGCGCTCAATGGCCTGCTGTTTGGTTATATTATCCCTTTTTATTATTCTTTCCAACCGTATATTGATATCTGCCAAAATTGCTATTGTAGTATTGCAAAATTTATCGGCCTCTGCCTCGAATAAAAGCGGCGCGTCGATTAATACCGCCCTCTCACCCTTAGCTTCAAGTTCTCTTATCCTTTGGTTTATGCGCTCGATTATAAACGGGTGGGTTATGCGGTTAATCGCTTGTGTGCTCTCTTTATCCTTAAAGGCGCGGGCGGCAAGTTCCTTGCGGTTTAAAGTCCCATCGGGATTAAGTATTTTTTCGGAAAACCTTTCACACAGCATCTTAAGCGCCCTTGAGCCGGGGAGCACGACCTCCCGTGCTACAAGGTCTGCGTTTATTACGGGTATGTTTTGCTGCGCAAAGATTTCGGCAGCAACGGATTTGCCCGCGCCTGTGGGGCCGGTAAGGCCAATGACAAAAATGCTCATAGTCTTACAACCTCGAATGCGGCCGCGCGTATCAGCCGGTTGTATACCGCAAGGCCGATGCCGTCCTTCTTTGGAGCGTGCGCGTAGGCAATTTTGGCGGATTTGCTGTCAAGCTCGCGCAGGGCCGAGAAAAGGTGGCTTGCCTGCTCTTTTTCATCGGCGGTTTTGCCGTAAATTACATAAGGGACTTCAAGAAACTGTGCGTCGTCTGAAAAGCACAGGGCATACACCCCCGGCCCTTTTTTGGAGTTGACAAATCTAATAAAGTCGGGTGAATTTCCTTCTACCAGCACTATTTTTGCCTTTGGGCTGTAGTGCTTGTATTTCATGCCAGGGGACTGTACCTTAACGCCCGGCTCGGGTTCTGCAAAGACTGCAGGGTCGATTTGAAGGTCGGGAAGTATCTGCCTTAAATCCTCTGGAGTCACAGCACCCGGGCGCAGCAGTCGCGGGCGGTCAGATGCCAGCGTAATCACGGTGGATTCGACACCTACTTCGGAATTGTCGGACAAAACAATGGCGTCGATTTTGCCGTATAAATCCATAATTACATGCTCGGCGCTGGTGGGACTAGGCCTTCCCGAAAGGTTTGCCGAAGGCGCAGCAAGCGGGAAACCGCACATCTTTATTATTGCCCTTGCTACCTCGTTTGAAGGAAGCCTTATTGCTACCGTGCCAAGCCCCGCGGTAACACTATCCGGCAATTTTTGCGATTTTTTTAGGATTATGGTTAAAGGCCCCGGCCAAAATCTATCAGCCAGCGCAAAAGCCGTTTCTGGAATGTCCACCGCAAGCTCGTAAAGGGTATCCTTTTCGGCTATGTGTACTATTAACGGGTTATCCTGCGGGCGACCTTTGGCTGCAAAAATCCTTTGAATGGCTTTTGTGTTATACGCGTTGGCCGCAAGGCCATATACGGTTTCGGTTGGAATTGCCACAATTCCTCCGCTTTTTAAAATTTCGGCAGCGGTTTTTATTTGTTCCGTATCTTTTGAAGAGGTGATTTTAAGAAGCTTTGTATCCATTATTTTTCGCTTTCCTTTAGCATTTCGGCCTGGTTGTGGGCAATTAAGGCGTCAATTATCTCGTCAATATCGCCGTTTAATATCTGTTCAAGCTTATATAATGTAAGCCCAATCCGATGGTCGGTAACTCGGCCCTGCGGGAAATTGTAGGTACGGATTCGCTCGGAGCGGTCGCCCGTGCCGACCTGGGCTCGGCGGCTGCTGGCGATTTCCTCCTGCTGAGCCTGCATCATCATTTCATAAAGGCGAGAACGCAGTACCTTCATGGCCTTTTCGCGGTTTTTGTGTTGGCTGCGCTCGTCCTGGCACTCAACCACAAGCCCAGTGGGAAGGTGGGTAATACGGATTGCCGACTCGGTTTTATTTACGTGCTGGCCGCCGGCTCCCCCTGAGCGGAATGTGTCAATCTGTAAATCAGCCGGGTTTATTTCCACCTCCACATCCTCGGCCTCGGGAAGCACGGCCACCGTTACTGTAGAGGTGTGAATACGGCCCGACGCCTCCGTCTCGGGAACCCGCTGCACCCGGTGAACGCCGCTTTCAAATTTCAGCCTTGAATAGGCGCCTTCGCCCTCTATCATGAATACAACCTCTTTAATGCCGCCGATTTCGGTTTCGTTTATGTTTATCATTTGCATGTGCCAGCGCTTTGATTCGGCATACATTGTATACATTCTAAGCAGGTCAGAGGCAAAAAGCGCTGCCTCTTCGCCGCCGGCGCCCGCTCTGATCTCCACTATAACATTGCGCTCGTCGTTGGGGTCTTTTGGCAGCATGAGAATTTTCAGCTCTTCGGTCAACTTCTCGATTTTCTGCTTTGATTCTTTCAGTTCTTCTTCAACCAGGGCTTTAAAATCTCTGTCAAGCCCGCCTTCTTCCAAAAGTTTTAGCGCCTCGGTCTCGGCATCCTTTGCCTTGGTATATTCCTGATACTTTTCCACGATGGGGGTGAGCTGTTTGTGCTCTTTCATCAGTTTCCTGTATAATTCCTGATCGCTTACAACATTTGGGTCCATTAGCTGGTTGGAAATATCCTGGTATCGTTCCTCGAAGGATTTGAGTTTATCAAACATGGGTTCTGTCCTTTCAAAATCAAGATTTAGATTTTACGGTTTAACACCGATTTGATATTTTTTTCGCATTTTTTCCGCGGGATTAGGACTTCGTGGCCGCAGCCGTCGCATTTAAGCTTAAAGTCCATACCGACGCGGAGCACCGTGAATGTTTTCGAACCGCAGGGATGCTGTTTTTTCATAAAAAGCGTGTCACCTACACGAATGTCCATATGTACCCTCCGCTGGCGGTTATTTTTGCATTTTTATTATAAACATATTAACATATAAAGGCAAATCTTTTTATATAAAAAAACTTATGTAAACCCATTGACATTTTTGGCATAATCAGTTATACTGTAATTGCAGATAAAGGAAAGGGGCTGATTCCAATGAAGACCGAAACCCAGCAGGAATTTCAGCCGTCCTTTTTGGCCGCTTGATTTGTTTCCCGTGTGTTGGACGGCGCATGGAATGAAACAAGTAAAAAGGTGGTATTAGCTTTTAGGTAATTTTTTAGCCTGCCGATTCCCGGCAGGCTTTATTTAATTAAAGATTAAAGAGTCGGGAATGGAGGAGATGTCAGACAGACCGATATACAGCGGGGAAAAGCGGTCGGCAAGGTATTCCCATGATTTTTTTGCGGGAACATATATTTTGGCTTTGCGTGTGTCTACCGGCAGACAGGCTGTGAAGGCGACATATTCGCCGCATAAGAATTTGCTAAGCCTTCCGTTGCACAGCCGCGCGCCCTGCGCGGCGGCGCATATGCCTAAGGAATTGGGGTTTAATGTGAATTTCCCCTTTAATTTATTGGTTACGATTACCGTCATGTGGTCATGGTTTATAAACACATTTACTTTTGCGCAGCGGTTTGCGGAGTATTTGCAGGCGTTGCTGATGAGATTGAGCAGCATTCCGGTGTATGCGTTGATATCAATTGGGCTTGTGTGCTTTCCTTTTATGTTTGTCGAAAGGTTATACCCGCCGGTCGCCGCGATTATTACCGCCGCGCCTAAAATACCGTCGTTCAGCTCGTACAAATCGGTGGCCTGAAGGCAGCTTTCGGTACGAAGGCAAAGGGCGGCGTTTGCAAGATTCCTAAGGTTCAAACAGTCCTTTTTGCTGTATATGCCTGTTTCAAACAATTTCCTGTTTACCTGTTCCCTTAAATATGCCAATGGCACTTCTGCCTTGTTAAGGCTTACTTTGTCAGGATTTAAACGGAGCAAAAGCTCACCTCTGTTTGATTTGTTGTATTTATTATTACCCGCCATGGGTTATGTTAAAAGTTTTTTGTATTAAATGCTGAAAAGCGGTTCTAATATGTTAAAAATAAAACAAAGTTCTTGCAAATTGGTATAATACGGATTAAAATAGTCTATAGTATTATAAAAATAGGAGGAATAATAGTGATAAAAATTGGTATTAATGGTTTTGGCCGTATAGGCAGACTTGTGTTCCGCTCGGCCATTGCTCAGCCGGATGTATTTGAAGTTGTCGGAATTAACGATCCTTTTATCGACCTGGATTACATGGTATACATGATTAAGTACGACACTATCCATGGAAGGTTTAACGGCGAGGTTAAGGTCGAAAACGGCAAGCTGGTTGTTAACGGCAAGGAAATTACCGTATTTGCCGAAACCGATCCTGCCAATATTAAATGGGCGGATTGCGGAGCCGAATATGTTGTTGAATCCACCGGCGTATTCACAACCACCGAAAAGGCAAGCGCGCATATCGCTGCCGGTGCCAAAAAGGTTGTTATTTCTGCACCTGCAAAAGACAAAGAAACTCCCACTTTCGTATGTGGCGTAAACCTCGACAAATACACTAAAGATATGAAGGTCGTTTCCAACGCATCCTGCACCACCAACTGCTTGGCGCCTCTGGCCAAGGTTATTAATGATAAGTTCGGCATTGTTGAAGGCCTTATGACCACCGTTCACTCCACCACCGCTACCCAGAAGACGGTTGACGGTCCCTCCAAGAAGGACTGGAGAGGCGGACGCGCTGCTGCCGGCAATATTATTCCTTCTTCCACCGGTGCTGCAAAGGCTGTCGCGCTGGTTATCCCCGAGCTCAAAGGCAAGCTCACCGGTATGGCTTTCCGCGTACCCACTCTGGATGTATCGGTTGTTGACCTGACCGTCCGCACCGAAAAGGCCACAACCATGGAGGAAATCAACGCCGCAATAAAAGAGGCTTCCGAGACCTACATGAAGGGTATCCTGGGTTACACCGAGGACGCGGTTGTATCCTCCGACTTCTACGGCGATTCCAGGACCTCCATTTATGACGCTACCGCAGGTATTGCCCTTAACTCCAACTTCTTTAAGCTGGTTTCCTGGTACGACAATGAGTGGGGTTACTCCTGCAAGGTGCTTGACCTGATTAAGCACATGTACAAAGTTGACAATGAATAATTAATAAATTGGCCATCCGCTTTGCGCGGATGGCTTTTTTATTGTCCAGCAACAGACTGTCTGGTATAATGTTTATATATTTTCCATTGGGGAAGGCCTATGGTTTACGATATTTTAATTATTGGCGGGGGAGCCGCAGGGCTGACATCGGCAATAGCCGCAAAACGCTGCAATCCCGGCCTTAGTGTGTGCATACTCGAGCGCAACGAACGGGTAGGGAAAAAGCTTCTTATCACGGGCAACGGCAGATGCAATATAACTAATCAAGATTTAAATATTGAACATTACCACGGGGACAGGGCCTTTGCCGAATACGCACTAAGCTGGTTCGGGCTGAAGGAAACCATTGATTTTTTCAAATCCCTTGGCGTGATAATTAAATTTGAAGGGCAGAAGGCTTACCCCTATTCGCTGCAGGCCTCCTCGGTGCTGGACGCCTTAAGGTTTGAGGCGCAGGACCTTGGCTGTGAGATTATCTGCGGCTGCCATGTGGAGGAAATAGTAAAGACGGGCGGTATTTTTAAAGCAAAAGCCGGTGGGCAGTTTTCTTCCCGCTGTGTGATTGTGGCAACCGGCGGCTGCTCCTACCCAAGGCTTGGTTCGGACGGAAGCGGCCATAGGATGCTGCAAAAGCTTGGGCACAGTGTGACTTCTTTGTACCCTGCAATTGTACAGGTAAAGACAAAGGAGAGGATTGTAAAATCGTTAAAGGGAATTAAGGTTGAAAGCAGGGTTACCGCAAAGGTAAATAATAAGATAGCTGGCACCGACTTTGGCGAGGTGCTGTTTACCGAGTATGGACTTTCGGGTCCGCCGATACTGCAGCTTTCAAGGCTTGTGTCTGTCAACCCGCCCGGAAGCGTTGAGTTTTTCTTGGATTTTATGCCTGATATGGAGTTTAGCGAGATTGTTGATACTTGCGAATACAGGGCAAAACAGCACCCGCGCAGGCAATTGTCCGAATTCTTTACCGGAATGATAAATAAGCGGCTGGGACAGGAGATTGTCAAGTCCTGCGGGCTGGCACTGAATGATGAATACGCGGTATTGACCAGCAGTAATATCAAGACTATGGCAGGGTTAATTAAGTCCTTCCCCTTTACGGCTGTGGGTACCACCGGGTTTGCCAACGCGCAGGTGACCGCCGGCGGCGTTTTGTGTGATGAATTCCTTCTTAAGACGCTTGAATCCAAAATTGTTAAGGGGCTGTTTGCCGCGGGCGAGGTGCTTAATATAGACGGGGACTGTGGGGGGTACAATCTTCAATGGGCCTGGTCGAGCGGGTATCTTGCGGGTTTCAGCGCGGCAGTGAAGTTGTCAAAATAGGGCAATACCCGATGACGTACCTTTTTCCTTACGGTTTTGTGTGGTATATGGGCTCTGCGCATATAAAAAACTAACTATGCAACTTAATCGTCAGCGTAAGCTTAGTGTATAAAAGTAATGCGCCGCCATTTTGGCGGCGCATTACTTTGCAGTGTTTTGAAATACGGTATAGGGAAAAGGATTTGAGGGGAATTATGAACAAGAGTTTTTAGCTGTTCGGATTCATAATTATGTTTCTCAAGGCGACGATGTCGGTGACTGTAATTCTACCGTCGTTGTTAACGTCAGCTAACACGTATTGTTTAGGAGTGAAGCGGTAGGTTTCGAGAATGATTCCCCTGACTGATATGATATCCGTAACTGAAACTTTGCCGTCGCCATCCACATCGCCTACAAGGTAATCATTGCCGAGTTCTCTTTTGGCAAGATATTTTTGGACCTTCCAGAAATCGGGGTAACGGTAGAATACCTGCTGCTCGGCGAAGTTGAGTCGGTTATACTCTCCCATTATGCTGTTTATCTGTTCGGTATCTTCATCTGTGAGCTCTTCCGGCAGTTCGTAAAGGGAAGATTTAAAATCGAGGATTTTTTGTGTTGACTCGCTTATCGATACGCGGTAAAGTTTTGGCACCTCGTCTTCCGAATTGCCGCAAAGCACCATGCCCTCGCCGACAGAGAGGATAATGTCATAATCGGCAACAATTGGCTTGTTGCCCGACTGGTCCAGAGAATAAATAAGCATTTTATCTTCGGTTTCTTTAATCACAATGCAATTATCGCCAAAGCCAATGGGTGATGCAAAATCGTATTCACAGGGTGCTATAAAATCACCGTCGGTATTAATTAAACCGGTTTTTCCTTCGCCATCAACAACCATTGCGATCCCGTTGACAAAATCGGATATCATGGTATATTCAAAGTCCAGTACGGTGTTGCCGTTGGTATCTATAAGACCAAAAATTAAGTTTTCATCTGCAACGGGTGCTACGCCGCCGCAGAAACGGCCGGCATATGAATAGGTGCCGATGTTTGCCGGTTCGCCTTGCTCGGTGATATATGAGAAGGTTTCGCCGTCGGTTGATACCGCTGCCAAGCCTTCGGAGAAGTAATTGGCATAGGCATATTGACATTCGATGACTTGATTGCCGTCTTCGTCCAGATAACCGTACTTGCCTTCCGAATCGGCGATAATTATGCAGCCGTTATATTGCGGAGTTACTTCTGAATACACCTCTTCATAAAGTTCAAAATTCTTAGTATTATACAGCATGCATTCTGATAACAGAATGTCAAATATTATTGAGTTTTCGGACATGGGGATAAGCACAAGATTGTAATTATAATCTACTATATCCGACATCAAGAACTGCAGCGAATCATCTATTACGGGAATGGGTCCCGGCGCATCGTAAGAGTTAGTGTAAATAGTCTCTTTTACATCGCCGGTGCAATCGAACACTTCGATTTTGCTGGCATAGTCGTCTTCTTCATCTTGGGAATATGTAATTCCGAATGCGCAGTTGCCGTAAAACTGGGTGATTTCGTCGTACTTATTTTCCGCGCTGTATACAACATCGCCGTCGGTGTTTATAATGTCGTGCATTATTTTGCCGTCGTCTTCAAAGGTCACATTGGCGTATCCGCCATGGAAGGCCGTTGCAGTCAGATATACCGTGTCATTCAGATCGGACCCGTTCGTTTTAATATACTTCCAGCTGTGTGTACCTTCTGCCGCGTTGTAATCTATGGCAACCGGCAGCAAGCCGTCGCTAAAATCGGATTTTATGCATAAATATTTGCATTCGACTATTACTTCTCCGTTACTGTCCAAAATCCCGTATCCGTTGGTGCCTCTGACAATGTAATTGCCGTCGGGGGTAGGCGTAAGCTCCCGGTATTTTTCGCCGTTTTTAAAGAGGTATATAATATCAATGGGTTCCCCAAAAGGATTCCAGTCATCCAAATCCGCCAAATAATCTTCAGGATAGAGTACTACATAGGCGGATTCGGTCATGTTGGTAAAATCAAACATTGGGGCATAGTTGTAGATATTGGCAAGGAAGACATAGTCGCCGTCCGTGGAAAGAAGCCCGTATTCGTATCCTCGGTTTACGAAGCAGCTGTCGTTTGAAAACGGGGAAATAATTTCGAACCCGGATGGTATTTTTACCTCAAAATAATTTAAATCTTCTGCCGAAACAGGTAAATACAGGACGGTAAAGCAGACTAATACCGCCAAAAGGGTTGCAAACAGTTTTTTCGTAATAATCATTCCTTTCAATTTAAAATGGTTTCTCCATTATGCCATAAATTGCATAAGAATCCAAGTATTGGAATAAATGCTTTATTATACCTGGTAATAAACCAACTAAATGAGCAATATTAAAGGGCCTGTTTCAAAATAGGCCCCAAAATTTATATTGCATATTTATAAAATTGCAAAAATTTAATTGTCAATTATGGTTTGAAAAATCAGTGTCTACCGTTACGACGCAATGGTATTTGGGGTCGATTTCCTTTACCGATTGGTCGATCTTTTCTATTAGCTCGGAATTTTTGGTTTTCAGGCTTACGGGGACTACCACGTCGAAAATCAGGTTTGTGAGCGTTTCGCCCTCTACCATGCGAAAGTCGTGGATTGTAAGCCTTTCGTCGATTTGTTTGATTTTTTCGGTAATAAGTTCCCTTGTCTTGTTGACCTTCTGGTCGTCGGTGACTGTCGGATCCATGTGTATGACCAGCTCTATGCCAAGCTCCTGGGATACCTGCCGCTCGCAAAGGTCTATCTGCTCGTGGCAGTGGACAAGGTCGATGTTGTTCGGTACTTCCACATGAAGCGAGGCAAAAATCCGCCCAGGTCCGTAGTTGTGGACCACAATGTCGTGGACACCGGCGAAATCCTCGTAAGACAATACCGTATCAATGATTTTTTTGACCAGTTCCGGGTCGGCAGGCTCGCCAAGAAGGGGCTGCATTGTTTTTTTCGCAGTATCTATGCCCGAAAACAGGATGAACCCGGCTATTACAATTCCCGCATAGGGGTCGATGTTAACACCTGTAAACCTTGTGATTAAAAGGGCTAAAAGCACGCCCAGGGTCGAAATGCTGTCGTTAAGGCTGTCGCGCGATGTGGCTATAAGGCCGCCGGAGCTGATGGTTTTACCCAGTTTGCGGTTAAAGTAGGCCATCCAAAGCTTGACAAGTATGGAGATTACGAGCATTGCAATGCTCAAAGGCCCTAAAATGATATCCTCGGGCTTAAAAATTTTCTTGACGGAGCTTTTGAGAAGTTCCGCACCCACAAGGGTTATAAGTACTGCCACGATAAACCCCGACATGTATTCGATGCGCCCGTGTCCGTACGGGTGCTCTCGGTCGGCGGGTTTTATAGATATTTTGTACCCGATTATGGTGATAAGGGAAGAGCCTGTATCTGACAGGTTGTTAAAAGCGTCGGCTATTATTGAAACGCTGCCTGAAATTATACCTGCTGCAAGTTTTATGGCGAAAAGCAGCAGGTTGCAAATAATGCCAACGGCGGTGCCAAGTTTAATATAGGCACCCCGCACTTTTGGAGAAGATGTGTCCTTATAGTTTTTTATAAAAAGCTTTACTATCCAATTCATGCAATCTAACCTTTAAGCTTATTTCCTTTTATTCCAAAGTTCGACGTGGCAAGTATATTGGTTTCAATTGAGTACATCAGGTTGGCTTTTCTGCGGCTGCGTTTATAGCCGAGGTCAACCAGTTTGTCTATCAGCTTATCAAAGGGCAATCCCGACTCTTTCCAAAGGTAAAAGGCAAGGGAGCCGGGGATGGTGTTGATTTCGTTTACATAGACCTTGTCGTTGTCGGCGGTATCCAGCAGAAAATCAATGCGGGCAAGCCCGCTGCCGCCTATGGCTTTAAAAACATTAATTGCAAGTTGCTTAATTTCCTCTGACTTTTCATCAGGAAGGTCGGCGGGCAGTTTTCGGGAGAGCGACTCCATGCCCTTGGTTGAGTTGCCGCTTAAATATTTATCTTTATATGAGAGAATTTCGTCCTTCATAATGGGCTCTTCGCATACCGAAGCCTCATATTCTTCGTTGTCGCCAAGTACGGAGCAGTTGATTTCCCTTAAATTTGTGATTGCCGGCTCCACAAGTATTTTTTCTGCAAAGTTTGCCGCCAAAGTAATAGCCTCCTCAAGCTGCTGTGGGTCGTTTGCTTTGGATATTCCCACACTCGAGCCTAAGTTTGCCGGTTTTACTATTACCGGAAAGCTGAATTGCTCAGCAATTTTGCCAATTATCTCGTCTTTTTGCAGCACGAAGGAGCGGGAATCGAATGTAAAGCCCGGCAGTACGGGAAGATTGTATGATTGCATTACGCTTTTAAATACCGATTTATCCATGCCGATTGCCGAGGACGTCACATCGCAGCCGATATAGGGAAGCCCTATGAGTTCGAAAAAGCCCTGAATGCTTCCGTCCTCACAGTTTGTGCCGTGCACCACGGGAAAGGCCATATGGATTGGGGTGGTTTTGGAAGACTTAAACAGGCCTTTGCCGCGGGTTATTAATACAACTTCGTTTTCCTGCTTTGCAATCTGCGCTGCCTGGCAGTTTTCAAGCAGGGCGTTTAAGTCTTTATAGTTATTAATATCAAATAAAACTTCACCTGTATACATTTCGCCGGCTTTGGTAATGTATATGGGAATTACATTGTATTTTTCGTGGTTCGCAGCGTGCATTGCCTGCACTGCAGATATGACCGAGATTTCGTGTTCGACCGAACGTCCGCCGAAAAACACTGCAAGATTTATCTTCATAAAACTACCCCTTTCTAGATCGAGTTAGCCCGCATAATTGTCCGGCAGGTCGTTTTCTATGAGTATTACGGTATTGCTGTCGGCCAATGTGCTTAATTTTGACATTGCCTCGAATATGTTTTTCACAACGTAAAGGTTGTTAAGGTCAAAATCTGTGGATTTTATACCATCAGCAAGCGGGACAGAGCGCTTTTCACCAACCAAAATTATGATATCGCATACCCTGGCTGCAAATTCGCCAAGCCTTCGGTTGTATTCGTATTCCTTATCCCCAAGTTCCACAAGGCCGGGGGTGACTAAAATTTTGGTCATTCCCTCGAAAGAGCCTAGCACCCGCACCGCCTCAAGGCAGCCTTCTGGGTTGGCGTTATAGGCGTCGTCGATTAAAACCGAGCCGGAAATATAACTCTTAAGCTCTAAACGGTGGGGGACGGGGGAGAGGTTTGCCACTGCATATTTTATGGCGTTTTCCGATACGCCAAGTTCCAAGGCCGCCGCGGCTGCCGCGGTGATATTTAGCACATTGTGGTGGCCAAGGAGCCTAGTATTAAGCGGTATTCGCCTGTCTTTGGTTACAAGGTCGAATTTTAAGCCGCTGCGGCTGTATTGTATATTCTCGGCTCGGTAGTCGGCATTATCAGAGCCGTAGGTTATTGCGTTTTGTATTGTAGAAGCCTTTTTTTGAATGTATTCGTTTCCGGTATTAAGCAATATGCGGCCGCCGGCACTAACCACCGAATCGGCAAGCTCAAATTTGGTCTTTATTATATTGTCAATGCTTTTGAAGGTATCAAGGTGCTGGGGGCCGATGGAGGTAATGATTCCCATTGTGGGGTGGACCAGCTCGCAGCACTCTTTAATATCCCCGACCTTTTTAGCGCCCATCTCCACGACAAAAACCTGGGTGTCGGGGCGAAGCTTCTCGCGTATAGTGCGCACTATCCCCAAAGGTGTGTTAAAGTTTTCGGGGGTAATTACTACATTGTATTTTTCTGAAAGCAGCCGTCCAAGAAAAAACTTGGTGCTGGTTTTTCCATAGCTGCCTGTTATGCCTATTATTTTAAGGTTTGGGTTTTGTTTTAGTATCCTTTTGGCCTCTGATGTATATTTAAAAGATATTAATTTTTCAACCGGTAAAGTCAACAGCCATACAAGTAAAACAAAGACCGGCAGCACGAGGCTTAAAAACATAATTACGGCCGAAACCGCAAGTTTTAGCGGGGATGAATTTACAAGCAGGAAAGCGGCGGACAGCAGCGCAAAAATTAAAAAGGCACAGGCGTATATTCGCTTAATCCGTGCGGTGAAGACCAGGGGTTTTATGGAAACTTTGTAATCCCTGAAAGCCACAGGTATTCTTATTACAAGCAAAGCTGCAATTATCAGCAACACCCATTGCTTTTGAAGCAATAGGGCGATTATTGAGCAGACAAGCATTAAGACAGCCACAAAAGAGCGGGCTTTAAATGACTTTTTAAGCCAGCCGCAGTATCTTGAAGGAAAATAGGAGTTTTGCTGCAGCAGTTGAAGGTGCCGCGTTAATGCGAACAGACCCGTTACTGCAAACAGCGCGCTTGAAATGAAAATGGACTGCATAATATACACCTAAATCTGTTTATTTATGAGAGAAAGCTTTTGAGAATTGCGATTACCTCAAAGGGACGTTCCAAAAAGGAAAAATGGCCGGTACCCTTTATTACGCAAAGCCCCGCGTCGGGTATTAGTTTTTCCATTTTCTGCGCGTCTGACAGCGGAGTTGCTGTGTCCTGGTCCCCCCAGATAAGCAGCGTGGAAGCCTTTATTTTAGGAAGCAGGTGGGACAAATCTTCGTTAACAAGGTTGACCAAAGTTTTGCGCAAAACCTCGGGTGCGGATTTGTAGTCGGCAGAGCCAAAATATGACCTTGCCTTTTCAAGCAAGCTTTCTGTGTATTTTTTTATAAAAGGCAGGGTCAAGGCCCATTTTATTGTTTTAAAGGCGCGGATTTTAAGCTTCTTTTTAAGGCTTTTTTTAGGGATAAGCCCCGCGCTGTCGATAAGGACTATTTTTTTGGGGGTTAGCATGCCGTTTCCCACAAGCTTTATAATGGTCCTGCCGCCGTGGGAGTGGCCGATTAGTATGGGGTTTTCTATGTTAAGCGCTTTTGTGAATTCAAGCACCAGATTGGCATAGTCATCGCTGTTTAGCGGGCGGTCGGGTATATTGCTCTTCCCGCAGCCGGGGAAGTCGAGCGCAATAAGGCGGTGGGTGCCGCAAAAGGCTGAAATTATCCCTTTCCACACATCCACCGACGAGCCCCAGCCGTGCAGGAGGAGTATTGGCTCTCCTGCGCCTTGGTCTGTATAGTGGATTTTAAGATTGTTTATTGTAATAAACAATAACCCCACTCCGATCCTTAAATCCTTAACCAACATATTATACCATTTGTGCACGGCAAATAGAAGTGTAAACTGCCAAAATCTTGGTGTGTACTTGTACCTATTATTTGTTTTGATTTTAAAAAAGCAAAAACAAAAAATACATAATACTGAACAGCGCGTTTGATAACAGCAAAATTTAGTTGTAGAATAAACATATGTTTCTATTGCTTACAAAAGATTGTAATTATAGTTTTATCATTATATTTTATTATATAGAATACTTATAAAATGCAAAACAGGTTTTAGTTCAAAACATTAATTGTCGCGCCTTTAGATAGAGGGGGATATACATGCAATGGTTTTTAGACTGGTGGTATAACCTGACCGCGCTTCAACAGGTGTTTGCCTGCGCCGCGCTGCCTGCCACCGGGACGTGCCCGCGGTGAAGCCGACGCGATATACGCCACAATGGAAGCACAGGCACGTGGTATTCAGGAGATTATGTCCAAGCAGGTCGAAGGCTTTAGATTGTTCAGGCGTCGGGCGGCAGTCCCGAGGCCGCGGTTCAGCTGTTGCTGGTTGATAAAATTGAGGAATTGGTCAAAACCCAGGTTGAGGCCATTAAGAATTTACAGATTGACAAAATTACTGTATGGGATTCAATGGGTTCGGGCAATTCCACTCCCACAACCGCCAATTTTCTTTCCGGCATTATGAAATCTATTCCTCCTTTAAATGAAACCTTGAAAATGGCGGGCATTAAGATGCCTGAATATTTAGGGAAAGAGATTGCGGGCGAAACTATGGGTGAAAACATCGAAAACAAGAATACCTAAAGCACCGTATAAAAATTAAAAAACCGGCTGTCCTTATTTAGGGCAGCCGAATTTTTTTGTGCTTTTTTTTCATATGTATAAATAACAACTAAAGTGGGGTGGGGTTAATGATAATAAAGCTCAGCAGGCTAGTTCTGGCTATATTTTTAATAGTCATTGCACTTGGTATTATTGCGGCGCTGGTTTACATGTTTATCCCCAAATCCCAGCCGCTTTTTTTGGGCGGGCGAGTATACGATTTAAGCCCAAAAGATGACTTTGCAACACACACGCTGGCGCAGAATGGCGATTACAGCCAGCGCTACCAAAGGCCATCCTGCCAGAAGCCGGTTGAAAATCCGTATAATTATCAGTTTTTTTCAGAAGATCCTTTAAGACTTGACACGCTGCAAAAGCCCGAAGATGCCATACTGGCATATTTCGGGATTTTGCGGGAAGCCGCGCATATGGAAGGGTATACTGCCGGTTGCGGATCAATCGGGGACGGGGACATACCTTACCCCTATGCGTACGAACTGCTGTCCAGCGAATTAAAAAGAAGCCTCTCACTTAACCAGTTCAAGGATTCTTTTAGTGGCATTGGACACATAACCCTGCTGAAAGTTTATCCGGCCTATCCGCCTGATGGCGGAAGCTATTATATGTTTGAGATTGAGGTGATAAAGGGAAGCAGGGATTCAGAAAGGGAACAAGACAAGGCTAAAGCCACAAGTTTTGCATATTACTACGGCATTGTTGAAAACGTGTTTGAGAACGGCGGCTGGAAACTGCAGTCGATAAATATATTGGGCGAGGATTTTTTGTGCGCGCCATATCACGGCTGGTTTTACGACTCCCAGGCTGTTATGGAGATTGTTTATAAAGAAAATCTGAAAATCATCAACGAGATTACAAAAACCGAGCGAAAGGACGATTTTGTATATATTTATGCAAAAGGCAACGGCAAAGATTACCGGTTTGATTTTGTGGTGCTTACCAACGGACACGAGGTTTTGCTTAATGAAAATGTTCTGGACAACAGAGAGTATGTGCCGGTAAACCTACTGCCCGAGCAGTATAAGAATTATAAACTGTCTATATTGGCGTTCAGATAAACAATAAAACCGGCCTTGAGGCCGGCAATTTTTATGAGTTTTTCATTATGACGCTTTCGATAACGTTTGAGGCGTGCTCGCAGGCATCGCAACATTTTTCAAGCTGGTCGTATACGCTGCGCCATTTGATAATCTCCATGATGTCGTTGCTTCCGGAATACAGTTTTCTGACCGATTCGGCGTAGATCTTGTCGCACTGTTCTTCGATATTGTCTATGTCAACAAGCAACCCGTGCAGCTTGTTGGATTTCTTAAAGTTGTGGAATTCTTCCATTGCCTTTTTAAGGGCGTTGCATGCCTCGACAATTTTCTCTGCGAACAGCAGGGCGTCGTCGCGGATGGTGGTGATGTTGAACATATACAGCCTTAACATGACATCCTCAATAGAGTCGGTTACGTCGTCGATCTCTTGGGACAACTGGATAATGTCTTCCCGGTCGATGGGAGTGATGAATTCCTTGACGAGCAGGCGCATCATATTGTGTTTGGCGATATCGGCTGAATGCTCGATATTGTGTATCTCTTCAAGCCGTTTGGCAAGCTGTTTTTCGTCGTATTTGCTGATGACGTTGTAAAGCATTTTGGCGGCGCTGCATGAATAGTCCACCAAATCCACGAACATTTTAAAATAGTCAGTCTGCTTACGAGCCATAATATTTTATTCCTCCCAAATTTGTAGCCGGTTTAAAAGATCAGAATGAAAAGCTTGACCATTAAATATCCCAAAAGACCGCATCCCGGGAAGGTTAACAGCCACGCCAGCACCATTTCCTTGACAATTCCCCAGTTGACTGAGGAAAACCGCTTTGAGGCGCCAACGCCCATAATAGCGGTGGTCTTAGTGTGGGTGGTGCTTACCGGGATACCTGTGAGTGAAGACAAAAGCAGGCAACCTGCAGCTGCAATGTCGGCAGCAAAGCCCTGGTATTTCTCCAGTTTTACCATGTCCATTCCCACGGCTTTTATTATCCGGTAGCCGCCGATTGAGGTGCCAAGGGCCATAACTACCGAACAAAGTATCATAAGCCAGATAGGAATTTGGAACTCTTTAACCGAAGTATCCCCTGTGGTTAAAAACATGCCGAGCAAAAACACGCTCATAAACTTCTGGCCGTCCTGAGCGCCGTGCATGAAGGCCATTGCCGCGGCGCCGAAAACCTGTGCCCCCCCAAAAAATTTGTTGGTCTTTCTCCTGTCAAAGCCGGAGGCTAAAAATACTGTAAGCTTTGAGATGACGAAGCCGGCACCGAATCCCAAAAAGGTGGACAAGCCAAGGCCGATAATAACGTCAAGCCACTCTCTGCCGTTAATTCCTTCAAGCCCGTTATTTATGGCAATAGCGGCACCCGAAAGCCCAGCGATCAGTGCGTGACTTTCGCTGGTGGGTATTCCGAAATACCACGCGGCGGTCGCCCAGGTGACGATCGCAAACAAGGCGGCGCAAAGGCTGGTAAGCGCATTGTTTGGGTTGTTGCCGAAATCCACCATTTTATAAATTGTTTCGGCGACAGTGCTGTTTATTAAGGTCATTACAAAAACGCCGAGGAAATTAAAGACCGATGCCATTACAATTGCTTTACCAGGAGAAAGGGTACGGGTGGAAACACATGTCGCAATGGCGTTGGGAGCGTCGGTCCAGCCGTTTACCAGTATTACCCCTAAAGTCAAGACAACGGTTATGCTTAATGCGGGACTGGATACAAGCTGGCTTATAAAATCCTGAAGTGAGACACTCAATATAGAGCTTCCTTTCGTTCGATAAATAAAATGTTCTAAACGGCAGGATTGTTACTATATTAACACATCTTAAATGTTATCATACATATGCCGCAAATGCAATATATAGAAAAGCAGAATATTGGCAGAATAAAGTGAGTAAAATATAAGAACTTTGAACAAAAAACAGGAACCTATGGTTCCTGTTTTTAAAAATGCAGACAGCATAAAATTTCCTTTTTTATACGCATAAACTCTTCGGAGGTTGTAAAGCCTGTATCCCGCGGGCGGGAGGCGCCGACGGTTATCTCGCTTGTTAGCCTGCCCGGCGAGCCGGACATGATATATATTCTGTCGGACAAAAAGATTGCCTCGTCTATGTCGTGGGTTATAAGTATGCAGGACATGTTTATCTTGCTTATTATACTAAGAAACCACAAATGAAGTTGGGTTTTAGTAATGGTGTCAAGGGAGCTGAAGGGCTCATCCAGCAGGGAAATTCGGCTGTTAAAGAAAAAGGTGCGAAGCAATGCTGCGCGCTGGCGCATGCCGCCGGAGAGTTGGTCGGGATATTTGTGCTCGGTGCCTTCAAGGCCAAACTCCGGAAGTTTCTTAAGGACCATTTCGTGCGCTTTTTTGCGTTTTATGCCTTTTAGTACCAGCGGCAGGGCTATATTGTCGGCAATTTTTTTGTGTGGCAGCAGTAAATCCTTTTGTTGCATATAGCTGATAATCCCCGTTTTGCCGGTGATATCCTGCCCATTAAGAAGTATTTTGCCTGAATCGGGCAGCAGTAGCCCTGACAGCAGGTTAAAAAGGGTGCTTTTCCCCACGCCGCTGACACCGAGTAACCCCACAATTTCGTTGTTGTTCAGGGTAAGGTTAATATCCTCTATGATTTTAACACCATCAAATGATTTTGATAAGTTCTGGGTTTCAAGCAACATATTAAGCCCCTGTTAATTTAAATAATCGTTTGTAAAACCCTTGCCCGAGGGGATTTGTTTATCTATTATTTTGTTTTCATACAGCCAGTTGAAAAATGTATCCCAGCGCTGAAGATCAATTTCTCCCCATCGGGAAGCGCCCGCAATATACTGTTCTGCCAAGTACTTTTGGCTCTCTATTGCAATCTGTATGTCAATTTCCGGCACTGCCTCACAGAGGATTTCGGCAGCCTCTTCGGGGTTCTCTGCCGCGAACTCATACCCTTGCCGTACAGCATTTAGGAATGCCTTTGCGGTGTCGGGGTTTTGCTGTAAATATTCATCATTTGCAATTATTATGGGCGTGTAGAAATCAAGCGCTGGGTTTATGTCCTTAAAGGCGAAAAAGTTAAAGTCGATGCCTTTTACTTTTGCGGCGACGCCGTCCCAGGCGTAATATACCCATACCGCGTCAATATTTGTGTTAAGCGCTGTGATTACGTCGGTAACGGTGGTGGGGACCATTTTTACCTTGGAAAAATCCCCGCCGTCCTTTGTGACCACATCTTTTAATATTGCCTTTTCTACCGGCAGGTCCCATGTTGCGTAGGTGCGGCCTTCAAGCCCTTTGGGCGAGGTAATGCCGGTGGATTTCAGCGAGATGATACCGGAGGTGTTGTGCTGGATTATGGCTGCCACGGTGGTTATGGGCATGGGCGAATCGGAGTCCAGCATCATTCCGATATTTTCTTGAAAACTTACGCCAAACTGGGCTTTGCCGGAGGCAACCAATGCTTCGGCCCCGTCCTCTGGGGGCTGCTGGATGTCTACCTCTAATCCCGCTTCCTCAAAATAACCTTTTTTTAAGGCAACGTATAGGCCGGTGTGGTTTGTGTTGGGTAACCAATCAAGAACGAAGGTGATTTTGGCAGCCTGATTCGGCTGGCTTTGTGTCTGGGCTTGGCTTTGGTTTTGTGAATTGCCATTTCTGCAGCCAGTAAGGCTGAGTATGCACAATACAATTACGAGAAAGAGCGCTATTATTTTTTTCACCAAAATATCCTCCTTAGGTTCTCTTTTTGTTTTTCCAGGGCATGCAAAGCTTCTCAAGCAGCCCGGCAAGCCAGACAAGTATAAGGCTTATTGCAACAACAAGGAAAATTACCGCGAACATTTTGTCGTAAGAATAGGATTTTCTGACACGGGTCATATAAACGCCAAGCCCGCTGTTTCCACCAAGCCATTCGGCGATTACCGCCCCAACGATTGAAAAGGAGACCGACACCTTAAAGCCGGGGAAGAAGCTTGGCAACGCGCCGGGGAGTTTTATATGCCAGAAAATCTGCCATCTGTTTGCCCCCATTGCGCGAAGCAGGTTTATCTGGTCTTTATCTGCCGAGCGCAGCCCATCTAGCAGCCCTATTACTATCGGGAAAAAACAGACTATTATTATTAACACCACTTTCGGGGCAATGCCGTACCCGCCCCAGAGCACTAACAGCGGCGCGATGGCAACCACCGGAACCGCCTGGCTGATGACAAGCAGGGGATAGACCATTCTGTGTATTATGTTAAACCTGTCCATGGCCACCGCCAGCACACAGGCGAGTATTAGCCCTATTGTAAGCCCAAAAAAGGACTCAAGCAGAGAGGTCTTTGCGTGCTGCATCAGTTCGCCGAAGGATTTGGCAAAGGCCTTTGCCACTTTCAGTGGAGAGGGAAGCAGGTAATCCGCGATAATGCCAAAGCTGCACATAAGCTGCCAGACAAGCAGCAAAAGACCTATGCCGGCGAGGGAAAACAGTTTATTTGTGATATTTTGAAACCTTTTCTTCAATGCTTAGCACCCCGTTGCCTTCGGGTTTGTAGTTGATTTTTACATAGGACATTACACTGGGGGCGCCCTCTTTTATGCAGATGAGCTGGCACTGCTTTACGATGTCCAGAAGGGTGTCGAGGTCGCCCTCTATTGTTGTCTCGAAGGGTCCCACGAAGAAGTTCAGCCCTGTGGATTTTATATACTCTATTACCTTGTCCACAATGCGTATCACCTCGTCGCTGCCCTGAACGGAGGGCAGTACCTGTATTGCAACGCTTGCGTTCATGCTAACATCTCCTTTTTGGTAAAATAAAATCCCGCTAAAATTAGCGGGAGTAAACAGATATACTGGCGGTGGTACGGTACCGCCGATATAAATAGTATTACTCCCTACGCTGGCATTATCCAGATCAGGTTAAAGGGTCGAAGCGGACGCTTCCTCTCAGCCCAAAGGGCTCCCCTGTATTTGTCAATTTTAGAATAACACAAACAACAGGATGTGTCAAATATTTTAGAAAAAAGGTATAAGTTTTTATGGCCGTGGAAAAGTAATAAGGAGCAAAACAAAAGGGGTGTGAAGAGTGAAAAAGGGTGTGGCACACTGTATTGTGTTTGGGATTGGCGCGTTTTTTTACTGCCTGATTGAAATACTCTGGCGCGGGCGGACCCATTGGAGCATGTTTATGGCGGGCGGCCTGTGTTTTTTGTGTATAGGCAATGTTGCAAGGAAACTACGCAATGCATGCCTTCTTTATAAATGCATACTGGGAAGCATTATTATAACCGCTGTGGAATTTGTTTTTGGCTGCATATTCAATTTGTGGATGAGGCTGAATGTATGGGACTACAGCAGAATTCCCTTTAATATCCGCGGGCAAATATGCCTGCTTTATTCGGTGCTGTGGGGTATATTATGCTCGGTGTGCATTCCTATTGCTGAAAAGCTTTATAATATGCTGCTTAAAGCCAACAGGTATTTTGGCAAAAGTTTTTTAAAAAGAACCGCTGTCAAAGCCTAATTTAAAAAGATTTTTGAGAATATTTAATTTTGTCGCTTGCGCCTATATTGTTTAACATCAATTTTCATATCAGCATACTATGTTACAAGGGGCGATATGGGCCCAGTGGCCGGTGATGGACCGCGTTCCATCCTTAGGGAACCGACCCAATATGCCCCTTTAATATAAAGGCACCCGGCATTTTCGCCGGGTGCCCGGTTTTTTGTTTAAAGATAGCAGAAAATGTCCTTCAGTCAACATTATTTGACTTGAATATTACTCCTGGTGTGCTAAAATTTTTATAACACAATGGGTATTAATACTTAAAAATAGGAGGCTGACAATATGAAAAAGCTAAAGGTAGGAATTATCGGCTGCGGAGGTATTGCCAACGGCAAGCATATGCCCGCGCTCAAAAAAATCCCCGAGGTTGAAATGACCGCGTTTTGCGATATTATCGTTGAGAGGGCAGAAAAGGCAGCCAAGGAGTACGGCACGCCCGATGCCAAGGTATACACCGACTACAAGGAACTGCTTAAAGATCCGTCAATTGACGTGGTGCATGTTTTAACCCCAAACAAGGACCACTCTTACATGACTGTTGAAGCCCTCGAGGCCGGCAAGCATGTTATGTGCGAAAAGCCAATGGCCAAAACCTACAAGGAAGCCCTTGCAATGGTTGAGGCCGCAAAAAGGACCGGCAAGAAACTGACAATCGGATATCAGAACAGGTTCAGGTCCGACAGCCTGTATCTTAAGGCTGCCTGCGAGCGCGGAGACCTGGGCGAAATTTACTTTGCAAAGGCACATGCGCTTCGCCGCCGCGCGGTACCAACATGGGGCGTATTCCTGGATGAAGAAAAACAGGGCGGCGGTCCGCTTATTGACATTGGAACCCACGCGCTGGACCTTACTCTTTGGTTTATGGACAATTACAAACCCAAATCGGTAAAGGGCAGCGTATTCAAGAAACTGAGCAACCAGAGGAACACCGGCAATGCCTGGGGCGACTGGGATCCCGAGAAATTTACCGTTGAGGATTCGGCTTTTGGATTTATTCAGATGGAAGACGGTGCCACAATTATACTTGAATCCAGCTGGGCGCTTAACACCCTTGAAGTGGGAGAGGCTCAGACCACCCTTTGCGGCACCAAAGCGGGAGCTGATATGCGCGACGGATTGCGTATTAATAAGGTCGATTTAAACAGGCAGGTTGTTATAAAACCCGACCTTAACAGCGGCGGTGTGGCTTTCTATGAGGGAAATGCCAACATGTCTGCGGGAGACCTTGAGGCAAGGCTTTGGATTGACGCGATTTTACAGGATAAAGAACCCATGGTAAAGCCCGAACAGGCATTGGTTGTAACCCAGATACTTGAGGCAATATACGAGTCGGCAAAAACCGGCAAACAAATTGATTTTGATTAATAGCGGAAGGGAAAAGCCATGAACACACAATTTTCTATACAGCTGTATTCGGTGCGGGATGTGACTGAGAAGGATTTCGTGGGCACGCTGAAACAGCTGGCAAATATGGGGTATTTGGGAGCTGAGTTTGCAGGGTTTGGCGGCATTTCAGCAAAGGACATGAAGTCCTGCCTTGACTCCTTCGGCCTTAAGGCGGTTGCATCCCATGTCGGGTTTGACGAACTTAAAGGCGATAACCTTAAAAGGCAAATCGAGTACCACAATATAATAGGTGCAGAATATATCGTCTGCCCGTGGTACAAAGCAGCGAGTATTGACGAGGTCAATGTTCTGTCAGAAGTGCTTAATACCGCAGGGGAAATCTGCAAATCTTACGGTATTAAGGTCGGATACCACAACCATGCCCATGAGTTTGAAAAACATGAAGGACGTTTTTACCTTGACCATATAATGGACAGGACGCAGGCCGACCTTGTGAAACTGGAGCTTGATGTTTACTGGGCGGAATATGCCGGGGTTGACTGTTTTGAGTATTTGAGAAAGCACTCCGACAGGACCGAGCTGCTTCATTTAAAACAAATCGGAGAGAATAAGAAAAATGTCGATTTGCCCGACGGCTCTATCGATATGAAGCGGCTGATAGAACAGGGATTAGGACTTGGAGTTAAGCATTTCATTGTTGAACAGGAAGAGTATAAGCACTCAAGCTTAGAGTCGGCACGCGTGAACATTGAGTATCTGTTAAAACTGTAGTTACATAATTTATTCTTAGTAAGGAGAATTGATATGAAGCTTGGAGTTTTTACACCCGTCGTTCAGATGATGTCGCTAAAAGAGGCTTTGGAATACCTTTCAAGCTTAGGTGTTCAGACAGTAGAGCTTGGTGCAGGCGGCTATCCGGGCAAAAGCCACCTGGACCCTGATAAACTTCTTGGCAATAAGGATAAAATAGACGAAATTAAGCAACTGCTTAAGGACAACAATATTGAAATTTCGGCGTTAAGCTGCCACGGAAACCCGCTGCATCCCAACAGGGAGATTGCCGAGGGTTTTCATTCCGATTTTGTGAAGACGCTTCAGCTTGCAAACGAGCTTGAAGTAGATACGGTTATCGGGTTTTCGGGCTGCCCGGGGGACAGTGATAACGCAAAGTATCCCAACTGGGTAACCTGCCCCTGGCCGGATGATTTCCTTAAAGTTTTGGAGTACCAGTGGGAAAAGCTGATTGCCTACTGGAAAGATACTGCCGAAACCGCCAAAAAGTACGGTGTTAAAAAGATAGCCTTTGAAATGCATCCCGGTTTTTGTGTATACAACCCCGAGACACTGCTGAAACTCCGTAGCGCTGTAGGCGATATAATTGGTGCAAACTTTGATCCAAGCCATTTAATCTGGCAGGGCATTGACCCGTGCGAAGCCATCCGCGCACTGGGAAGAGCCATTTATCACTTCCATGCAAAGGACACGAGGGTTGACAGGCGCAATACCGCCGTAAACGGTGTGCTGGATACAAAGGGCTACGGGGATATCCTGAACCGTTCGTGGGTATTCAGGACCGTAGGCTACGGCAATGACACCAAGTACTGGAAGGATATGATCAGCATGCTGCGCACGGTAGGATACGACGGCGCTGTCAGTATCGAGCATGAGGATGGGCTGATGTCCGCCAAAGAAGGGCTTGAAAAGGCTGTTGAGTTCTTAAAGTCTGTACTGATTTATGAAACCGCCGGCGAGATGTGGTGGGCATAAAAGCTATTGACATTCAAAAAAAAGAGATTATTATAGTTAATGTTGGTTTTTATTAGTTTATTTTGGGGTTGAATATTAATGCACAAAATTGGAATAATTGGTTACGGTGGAATGGCGGTTTGGCATCATAACAATGTCGCAAAGACTGGTTGTATTACAGCAGCTGCAGCCTACGATATCGACCCTGAAAGGGTACGTGTAGCCGAGAAAAACGGGCTTAAAGGCTTTTACGACTTAAAGGAATTTTTAGATTCCAAGCTTTTCGATATCGTTTTGGTAGCCACTCCAAACAATTTCCACAAAGATTTAAGCTGTGCGGCACTTAAAGCCGGATACCATGTGGTTTGCGAAAAACCAGTTACCTTAAATGTTGCGGAACTGGAGGAAATACTTGAAACCGCCAGGCAATGCAGCAGGTTGTTTACCGTCCACCATAACCGCCGCTGGGACAGTGATTTCCTGACCGTAAAAAAGGAACTTGAAAATGATGCGGTTGGAACACCCTATACGATTGAGTCCTGTGTACACGGTTCCGGCGGAGTTGTCCATGGCTGGAGGGCATATAAAGTAGCCGGCGGCGGAATGCTTTATGACTGGGGAATTCACCTGATTGACCAGATTATGCTGATGATTGACCAGAAGGTAGTGGATGTGCACTGTCAGCTTGTGTCGGTTAAGACCCAGGAAGTCGATGACTATTTTAAGCTTATTTTGCGTTTTGAAAGCGGTCTAACCGCCCAACTTGAGGTGGGTACATACTGCCTGAAACCTAAGCCGCGCTGGTATGTAAACGGCACAAAGGGGTCGCTGATTATTAATGATTGGGACTGCAACGGAACGGTGGTCCATTCCTCTGAGATAGGCATGGAATGGGAACCTGAAGTGGTGCAGACCAAAGCGGGCCCAACCCGCACCATGGCGCCCCGTCCCAAAGAGACATTGTCGGAATATAAGATAGAAAAAGCAGAGGGCGATTGGGTAAACTTTTACAGAAATGTCGCCGCCGCAATAGACAACAAGGAAGAACTGTTTGTTAAGCCCGGCCAGCTGCTTCGCGTTATGAAGGTAATTGAAGCGGCCTTTAAATCGGCCGAAACCGGTCATTCGGTTGCTGTCGATATCTAAATATGTATCGGGGAGTTATTGTTGAGTAAAACAAAGGTTGGGATAATAGGCTGCGGCAATATTTACGATGTCCACGCCCAGTCGCTGCAGCATATTGAGCAGGTTGAAATTGCTGCATTTTGTGATATTGACTATGCACGGGCTGAAAGGGCTTCCCAAAAATACGGCGGAAGAGCCTATTCCGATTATAAGGAAATGATTAAAAGGGAGGCCCTTTCGGCCGTGCATATTTGCTTGCCCCATTACCTTCATTATCCTGTCGCGGTATATGCGCTGGAAAATTACGTTGATGTGCTGTGTGAAAAACCCATTTCCATCAGCTTCGAAGACGCGTGCAAAATGCGGCAGGCTGCCGAAAGGTGCGGCAGAAAGCTTGGCGTAATTTTTCAAAACCGCTACAACCCAGGTTCTGTGTTTGTCAAGGAGCATATACAAAGCGGCAAACTTGGAAGTTTTCTGGGGGCAAAGTGCAGTCTTGCCTGGTGTAGGAATGCCGATTATTATCTTTCGGCCGACTGGCGTGGGAAACTTGCCACCGAGGGAGGCGGCGTGCTGATAAATCAGGCGATACACACGCTGGACCTAATCCGCTGGCTGATACCCCATGAGGTAAGTACCGTGGAGGCTTCCACCGCCAAAAGGACCGGCGCCGACATAGAGGTGGAAGATACGGCGGAAGGCTGTATTGGTTTTGACAACGGGTCAAAGGCACTTTTTTACTTTACAAATAATTTTGTGCTTGATACCCCGGTACGCATTGAAATGTATTTTGAAAACGCATTTGCCCGTATTGAAGGGGAAAAGGGCACAATTAAATTTAAAGACGGTAGCGTTTTGACTTCTCATGATATAGATGATATTAAATTTAATAAGTGCAAGCCGGTTTGGGGATGTTCCCACTATCTTCAGATAAAGGAGTTTTACGAAGATCAGATTGGTGAAACCGTAAGGCAGGGGCTTGACGAAGCCATAAAAACGCAAAAACTGCTGTGCTTGATATACCGATCGGCCGCAGAAAAACGAAGAATTATAATATAATAGAACGACCGTTTGACGGTCGTTTTTTTAAGTTTTTTAAAAGCAGCTTTAATAGTTGATAAAATTATGGTAAAATAACATTTTAACAGATAGAATTGGTTTTTTAATTCGGAGGCGCTAATTAATGCGTGACAAATATGATGTCATAATTGTCGGCGGGGGAGTTGCGGGGCTTTATGCCGCACTGAATTTTGACAGCAATGTCAATGTGCTGGTGGCGGCCAAGCGGGAGCTTTCACTTTGCAACAGCTCGCTGGCGCAAGGCGGTGTCGCGGCAGTACTTGATACCGAAACCGACAGCTTCGAATGCCATTATAAAGATACCATGGTGGCGGGGGGATATGAAAATCGTCCGGAGGCTGTCAAGGTTTTGGTGGAGGAGGGCCCTTCGGATGTCCGCAAAATGATTGAGCTTGGGGCAAGATTTGACAAGTCTGGCGACCAGCTTAACATGACCCTTGAAGGTGGCCACAGTCGCAGGAGGATTGTCCACTATAAGGACGCCACCGGCCAGGAGTTAATGCGCGTTTTAATTGAAGCTGTTAGACAGAAAGAAAACATTGAAATAGTAGAAAATGCCTTTGTTTGCTTTCTTGACGAAACCCAGGGGGGGTTTTACGCGACTATATTAAAAGACGGCGTGTTTTCTGTAGTAGCCGCGCCTTATGTGATCTTGGCCACCGGAGGGATTGGCAGGGTATATAAATATACCACGAACTCCAAAATCGCAACGGGCGACGGGGTTGCCTTGGCGTACGAGCTTGGGGCCAAGATTAAAAATTTACATTATGTTCAGTTCCACCCCACCGCCTTTGCCGAACCTGGCCGTGAGCGGTTTTTGATAAGCGAGGCGGTAAGGGGCGAGGGTGCAGTGCTGCTTAACAGCGACAAGGAAAGGTTTATGCACCGGTATGATGAGCGTGAGGAGCTGGCCCCGAGGGATGTTGTGTCCAAAGCCATAATTCTTGAATCCCGCCGTACCGGAAACGAGCGGTTTTATCTTGATATTACCTTTAGAAACCCGGAGTATATAAAGAAGCGCTTTCCGACAATTTACGCCCACTGCCTAAATGAGGGAGTGGATATTACCAAACAGCCGATACCCGTATTCCCATGCCAGCATTATTTGATGGGCGGTATAGATGTGGACCTTAACGCAAGGACTAGGGTGGACAGGCTGTATGCCGTTGGCGAATGTTCCCATACGGGTGTGCACGGCAAAAACAGGCTGGCATCCAATTCCCTGCTTGAAGCGCTGGTATTCGGGAGGCGGGCTGCGCAGGATATTATGATTAGGGCTAGATCTGACGGAAACCTTGCAGGTAGCCCCCCTGTCCGGGATTATGACGGGGCGCCGCTGCCTGTTGGGACCCGAACCACAGTGAGGGAGATTATGCAGCGGGCATATTTTGTGTTGCCCGATCTTGATGCGGCCGAACGGGGGCTTGTACAGGTCAGTGAAATTGAAAATCGTCTGAAAAGATATAAATTTGCAATAACAGTTGATTACTGCGAGGCCAAAAACCTTGCTACGGTGGCGGGAATAATTTTAAGGGAGGTTGTACACCATTGACAAATCTTTATATTGACCAAATTATTAAAACTGCGCTGAATGAAGATATAAACTTTTTAGACATTACGACCGATTATTTAATTGAGGAGACAAGTGTGTCTACTGCTGATTTTCTGGCAAAATCCGACGGGATACTCTGCGGGATTGACATTGCACTGCGCGTCCTTAAACTTTTGGACAGCAATATTGAATTTGAAAAGCATAAAAATGACGGTGATGAAATAAAAAAAGGGGATATTATAGCACAAGTCAGGGGAAACACCCGCAGCATATTAAAAGGCGAGCGTACCGCTTTGAATTTTGTTCAGCACCTGTCGGGTGTTGCCACCGCTACTCATAAAGCGGTAAAGCTTGTTGAGGGGACAAAGGCTGTAATTGCTGACACAAGGAAACCCCTGCCAGGACTGAGAGTACTACAGAAGTATGCCGTGGTGTGCGGTGGAGGCAAAAACCACCGGTTTAACCTTTCGGACGCGGCAATGATAAAAGATAACCACATTGACGCTTGCGGGGGCATTGCCAGGGCGGTCGAAAAGCTTAGAGAAAAGGCAGGCCACATGGTAAAGATAGAGGTAGAGACCCGAAACCTTGACGAGGTGCGCGAAGCCCTGAAAGCCGGCGCTGATGTGATTATGCTGGACAACATGGACTGCGAAACCATGCGGCAGGCAGTGGAGATTGTAGGCTCTAGGGCGCTGGTTGAGGCGTCGGGAGGAATTACTGACGAATCTTTAAGGGAAGTTGCCGAAACAGGGGTTGACATAATCTCTATCGGTGCTCTGACCCATTCGGTAAAAGCTTTGGACATTTCTCTAAAAATTTCACGGAAATTTGTGTGAGTTTTTAACATTTTGATTTAAATAATTGACAATTTATGTAGATTATGAGATAATTGTAAGGAAAATTTCCTAGAATATTGTACCAATGTACCAATTTTTTGATTTTCTTTGGAAAGGAGAGATTTGTGTGCATGATAACGAAAGCCAGTTGCTTAAAATATCGCGCGCTATCGGCAATTGCAGTATAAATATAGACGCACTAGCAAATCTTTCCACCGAAGAATTGTTGAAAAGGATTGATTTACATAAAAACAATCTGGAAGATACCGCTCTTGAGGTATTAAAAAGTGTCGTTGAAATAGAAGCGGAACGGAAATATTTTAGGAATATTTTTTTTGAGTCGGCTTTGCCTTTTATAGTAATAGACCGTCTGGGCAGAATATGTCTGACAAATAAAAGCTTTGATGAGCTTGTTGGCACAGGATTCAAGGGCTACAATGGTTATCTGCAAAATTTAACCGACAGTTATGCGCAGATAATGAACCTGTTTACATACCCTTCAAATATAAGCAAACTTGTTATACGTGCGGACTTAAAATCAGCCAACGGCAGACTCGAGGCTGATTTTATGTGCAGTATAGTAAACAGCGGCGGCGAGGCGTTTTTGTGCTGCCAGCTTGTAACACCCGCTCCGGCGGATCTGAACTTTTTGAGGGGATTGCAGTACGATTTGCTTACCGGGCTGTATTCCCGGCAGTATTACTCAACCGTATTGGACCAGATAGATAACCCGGACAATCTTCCAATAACCGCTGTGTCGATTAATGTGGACGGCATTAAAATCATTAATGATTTATATGGGTATATTAGCGGCGACAATGTTTTGAAACAGGTTGCCGGAATAGTCCAGCAGGAAATACGCAGCAGCGACTACTGTTTCAGAATGGGCGGGGATGACATACTTATTTTAATGCCTTCCACCGTCCAGCTTACTGCCGAGAGCATTATAGACGGGATTAACAAAAGAATAAAAGCTATAAAGATTGAAAACCGCAGCGTGTCTGTGTCTATAGGCATTTCCTGCAAGTGTACCCCCACACAGGACATAAGGGGGGTAATCAAAAAGGCCGAAGACAACATGTTCTGCAACAAGATACTGCATTCTAACAGCTTAAGAAGTTCGGCGCTGGATATTCTTATCCGCTCGCTGTATGAAAAAAACCGATTGGTGCAGGTGCATTCGCACAAAGTTGCGTCTATTTGCCGGAAATTCGGGCAGCTGCTTGATTTTAACGAGCATGAGCTTAATTTTATTGAAAGAATAGGAATGCTTCACGATATTGGCAAAATTGGCATTTCCGAGGATACCATAAATAAAAATACCTCCCTAACTGTTAAGGAGTGGGAGGAAATTCGCAGCCACCCGGAATTGGGATACCGGATACTGCGCAGCGTTGATGGGCTGGAATGTATTGCCGAAAATATTTACTGCCACCACGAACGGTATGACGGGACAGGGTATCCAAGAAGGCTTAAAGGTGACCAGATACCGCTATATGCAAGGATTGTCGCCATTGCTGACAGTTACGATGCAATGTCAAGCGACCGTCCGTATCGGAATTCGTTAAGTCGGGAGCAGATAATCAAGGGATTTGAGCTAAACTCGGGCAAACAGTTTGACCCATATCTTGTAAACATATTTATAGAAAAGTTTTTAAAGAAAGAAAATATATAAAAAGCAGCCTTAGGGCTGCTTTTTAATTTACACTATTGAAATGTTATACGCTTTTAGCCAGTAGTTGACCTGTAAAAAGTATGCGATTGTTTGTGGGGTGGTCATCAGCTGGCCATACCATGGCTGGGGATTATCCGTATTGATTAAGTCGATAAGGGCATGCATGTCGACTATTTGGTGTATGGGCTGGCTGCTGTCTTCGATTATTTCTTTCATCCTTTTGGTCACTTCCTTGAGATATGAGGGGTTGTGGGTCTTGGGGAAGGGGCTTTTCTTGCGCCACAAAACCTCGTCAGGCCGCAGCCCTTCTAAGGCCTTGCGTAGCAGCCCTTTTTCATAATTATTGTAGTATTTATATTCCCACGGAACCGAATAAAGATATTCGGCAATACGGTAGTCGCAGTAGGGTACCCTTACCTCAAGCCCCGCAAGGGAACACATCCGGTCGCTGCGGTCAATAAGGGTCTGCATAAACCACTTGAAATTCAGTACCACCAGTTCCCTAAGCCTGCCCTCGCTCTCGGAAATTCCGGGCAATTTTGACACATCTTTAATAGTGGACAGGTATTTTTCTTCAATATAACTTTGCGGATCTATCAGGCCTTTCAGGTCATTATGCAGGAATTTGGCGCGGTATTCGGCCGACTGGGCCCATGGGAAGCCTTTTACCTGCCTTAAGGTGGGGTCGCGATACCACAAATAACCGCCGAAAATTTCGTCGGAGCATTCGCCCGAGAGGGCGACGGTAGCGTATTTTTTGACCTCTTTGGAGAGCAAATACAGGGAGGAATCCACATCCGCCATACCGGGCAAATCCCTGGCGTCAACCGCCGCATAAAGCGCGTCGGCAAGCTCGGGGGTATCTATTTCCACAAAATGATGTTCGGCGTTAAGGTGGCGGCTCATCTTAAAAATATATTCCCGGTCGGAGTTTGGCTGAAATTTGCTAGACTTAAAGTATTTTTCGTTATCCACATAGTCCAGCGAAAAGGTATGAAGCTTCCAGCCGTTTTTGACCGCCTCTTTGTCAGCGATGGCAGAGATGATGCTTGAATCAAGCCCGCCTGACAAAAAGGTGCAGACCTGAACATCGGAACTAAGCTGCCGCTTTACGGAGTCGTTCACAAGGAAGCGCACCTTTTCAACCGTATCATCAAGGCTGTCTGTGTGTTCGCGGTCGGTAAGCTCCCAGTATTTTTTAATTTCCAGGCCATCTCGTGAATAATATCCGAAGTGGCCGGGCAGCAGCTCCTTTACATTTATGAAAACCCCGTATCCGGGGGTTCTGCCAGGGCCGATTAGTATTATTTCGGCAACTGAGTTTATGTCAATTTCGGGCTTAATTTCGGGGTGTTTTAGCAGTACCTTTATTTCCGAGCCAAACACAAAACCATCTTCGGTAATTGAATAAAAGAATGGTTTTACCCCAATTCGGTCGCGGGCAAAAAAGAGCCTTTCAAGTTTCTTGTCCCAAAGGGCAAACGCAAATACACCGTTAAGCTCGTGAAGGCAGTTTCCCCCCCACTCGATGTAGGATTTCAGCGCCACCTCCGCATCCGAATAACCCTCAAATGTGTGACCGAGGGAACGCAGTCTGTTTCTTATTTCGTTTGCGTTGAATATCCTGCCGTCCATTACCAAAACGTATTCATTGCCGTCGGACACCGTATGTATTGGCTGCCTGCCGTGCTCTTGGTCTATAACCGCAAGACGCGCATTAACAAGCCGCACAAAATCGCTGCTGTATATCCCCTGTTGGTCGGGGCCCCTTTGTTTTAGCACTTTAAGCATCGACGCAAAAACCGATTCCTCGAATATGTTGTGAAAATTTACAGCTCCGGCAATTCCGCTCATATATACTTAAAACCCCTTTAAAGTTTATTTGATACATAATATATTATGTATTAGGGATTGTCTGAATGTTTCGATTATATTTGTTGACTTGCAAAAATATATGTGATAGCATGAAACTGCGCATATATTTGATTTTAGTATAGGGATGAGGAAATGAAGGTTTTAAGATTAATAGCGGCCCTGCTGCTTGTGTGTGCTGTACTGAATTTGGCTTCATGCGATATGCCGGAAGATATCGACTCTGACAGTACTTCGGATAATTCTATACCGGTACTGTCAATAACACTTAGCGGTAAAAATACTATTGATCATATAAATATATTTGATTATATCGACGGGACGTATTCGCTTACAGGCGGCAGAATGAATATTTCCGACCAGAAAATTCGCATTAAAGGCCGGGGCAATTCGACGTGGACTCATCCCAAAAAACCCTATGCAATAAAACTGGAACAGAGCACCGACCTGCTTGGAATGGGAAGCGCAAAAAACTGGGTACTGCTTGCAAACTACTGGGACAAAACCCTTTTGCGGAATTACCTTACCCTGACCCTTGGAAGAGATATGGGGCTAGAATTTACCCCCGAATGCCGTTTTGTCGATCTGTATATTAACGGCGAATATCGGGGAAATTACCTGCTTACCGAAAAGATAGAGATTGGCAAGAACCGTGTTGACCTTGGAAACAGTGGTGTGCTGTGTGAAATAGACTCCCGCCACAATCATTTCAACGACAACTATTACGATACCCCCATGAAGGTTCATATCACCTTTAAAGAGCCTGGAGAGGACATAATATCAGGTACCGTGAAAGAATACCTGATAAATAAAATAAAGGATGCCGAAGCATCCCTTAGACGTGGGTATAATGAATATTCAAAGCATATAGATGTGGATTCTTTTGTCAACTGGTATATCCTGAACGAACTTGTCAAGAACTATGACTCCAAATTCGTCACAAGCTGCTACTTTTACATGGACAACGCCGGGATAATCCACATGGGGCCTATCTGGGATTATGACACCTGCATGGGCAACCAGATAACGGGAGACCGTACCGAAAACCCTGTGGGCTGGCATGTCAGCCAGGCCCCGTGGTATCATGAACTGACCTATGATAAGACATTTATGGAGAAAGTAAGACAGCGCTGGGCACAGATTAGGAATGAGGGTATAATAGACAGTATTTTTACCAACATAGACCAAATGAGCAAGTATATTGAGAAATCCCGAATAGAGAATTTCAAGGTGTGGCCCGACGCCATGATGCACACAGAGTTAAGACGCAGGGAATCAAAATTCACCTACGAAGAGGAAATTGCGCACCTTAAGAATTTTCTGAAAAGGCGCATTTCCTGGATGGATGGGGTGCTTGAATACAAGAAGTATAAAAATTAAAGCACAAACCCAAGTTTTTTCATTACTTTGTTGACAGTACGCGAGGCCACATATTCTGCCTTTTGGGCGCCGGATTTATATACTTCCTCAAGGTATGACTTGTCCTTGATCAGCTTTTCGTATGTTTCCCTTATCGGTCTTAGTTCTTCGACCACCGCCTCGCCGACAGCCTTTTTGAAGTCGCCGTAGCCTTTTCCTTCAAACTCGGCCTCTATCTGCTCGGCAGTTTTGCCGGTTATTGCCGAATATATGCCGATCAGGTTATTAATACCGTCCTTTCCTTCGCCAATACATACTTTTGTGTCTGAATCTGTTACGGCGCGTTTGAATTTGCGCATTATATCGTCTGGTTTGTCTACAATGGCAACCCAGGCGTTTATATTTTCGTCCGATTTTGACATCTTTTTGGTGGGGTCCTGAAGGGACATAACGCGCGCGGCAATTTTGGGAATAAAAGGCTCGGGAATTTTAAACAGGTTGTCGTAAAGGTTATTCATCCTATCGGCTATGTCACGGCAAAGCTCCAGGTGCTGCTTCTGGTCGGAGCCTACCGGAACGTAATCGGGCTGGTATAACAAAATGTCTGCTGCCATTAATGTGGGATAGGCAAAAAGCCCGAGGTTTATATTGTCAGCGTGCTTTGCCGATTTGTCCTTAAACTGGGTCATGCGGGAAAGTTCGCCAAACTGGGTGTAGCAACCAAGCACCCAGGATAGTTTTGTGTGGGCGCCTACATGCGACTGTATAAACAGGGTGGATTTTTGAGGGTCAAGGCCGACTGACAGCAAAAGCGCGCAGGTGGAATAGATTTGAGCCCTGAGGTCTGCCGGTTTTTGCCGGACGGTTATGGCATGAAGGTCGGCCACCGCGTAAAAACAATCGTATTCGTCCTGCATACTTACCCAGTTTTTAAGTGCCCCAAGATAATTGCCGAGCGTCAGCATGCCGCTGGGCTGGACAGCGCTTAAGACCCTTTTTTTGATTTCGGCTGTATTGTTAGTTATATCGTTCATAACCTTGTCTCCTAACCTTAAATGATGGATTTTATGGTCTGGCCTAATAACTCCAGGCCTTTGACAATCTGCTCGTCGGTGGGGGTGGAGTAATTGAGCCTGAAGCACTGGCTTGGCTCGTCTGCACTCATGCAGAAAGCGGTACCGGGTACCACAGCAACCCCCTTGTCGATTGCCGCTTTGCAAAACTGTAGCATATCCACGCTATCAGGCAGGCGGCACCAGGTGAACAACCCCCCCTCTACCTTTGTGTATGTAACATACGGGGTGAGGTGCTGTTCAATCAAATCCATCATAAGCCGGGCTTTGTGCCTGTAAATGCTTCTGATGCGCTCAAGATGCGATTCATAGTTGCAGCGGGTCATGAATTCATAGGCCAGAATCTGATTGAATATTCCTGTATGAACATCGCTGACCTGCTTGCAGACCACAAGCTTTGAAATAATCTGCTCGGGTGCTATGCAAAATCCAACACGCAGCCCCGGTGATAGGACCTTTGAAAAACTGCCGGCATATATGACAATACCGTCTTCGTCAAGGCTTTTAATAGTGGGAATATCCTGGCCGGAGAAGCGTATGTCACCGTAGGGGTTGTCTTCAATGATAATTACGTTGTACTTTTTGGCAAGCTGATACATCTGTTTGCGTTTTTCAAAGGACATTGTAACGCCAGAGGGGTTCTGGAAGTTGGGGATAGTGTAGATGAACCTAACGTTTTGCTCAGTTTTAAGGGCCTGCTCGAGTTTCTCCATGTTCATGCCGTCTTCCTCAACCTCTATGCCGCAAAGCTTGAGGTTGTAAGAACGGAAGGCATTTAAGGAACCGATGAAACTCGGGTTTTCGCAAATGACTGTGTCGTGCTCGTTACACAATGCTTTTGCCGACAGGTCCATAACCTGCTGGGCGCCCGCGGTTATGATTATATTGTCAAAATCGCGGCCTGTGTTGTGTTTTTGCTTCATATAAGTTTCAAGGTGTTCCCTCAAGGGCGTATACCCTTCGGTTATGGAATACTGAAGCGCAAGGATTGGGTTCTGACTTAAAATCTCCTGCGAAAGTTTCTGAATCTCCTCCACCGGGAATGCCTCGGGAGCGGGATTGCCCGCCGCAAAGGGAATAATGCCCGGAACTGATGTGAATTTCAAGATTTCACGTATTGCGGAGGGTTTTAGTTGAGATACACGGTCGGAAAAAGTATAGTCCATAATTACCATCCTCAATTTAATTATCTAAAGTTTATAATATCTTGTTCATTACAAGTCCGGTTATGAGCTTGGGGTAAAAGTAGGTGGATTTTTGCGGCATTTTTTCGCCTGCGGCTGCCACCGCTGCAATTTCATCAACCCGGGTGGGGTTAAGCAGAAATGCGCAGTTGGCGATGCCGCTTCTTACTGCCTCTATTGCTTCGCGTTCAACCCTTGTGTAGGTAAGGTTAATCTGCTTTGCCATGTTTTCGGCGTCTATCCCGAATATCTTTTCAAGTATCAGTGTATGAAGGATGGATACGTCAAGCCCGCGGAGTGCCTGGCTTTTGCCAGGCAGTAGTTTTTCCATTACAGACAGGTCCTTTAAGGTAAGCAGGTAGTAATTTATATTGTCAAAATACACAAACGCCTTTTTGTGATTGCCGTACTGTTCTGACAGTTTTTGCTCTATTGAATTTTCTGAAATCTTTTCGATTTCAAAGTACTCCTGACATTCGGCCAAAATCCTGTCGGTATCAAACGACTCAAGGTCTCGGACAATTCTATGTGTGGGGAAAACCACAAGCCCGGGGTTGTTAATATCCACGAGCATCATCATGACATAGTCGGCGTTTTCGTTTTGTATTCCGTTTTGCCTTAAATGGTTGCGGTAATTAAGCGCCGTTTCATACCTGTGGTGGCCGTCGGCAATGTAAAGCCGGCGGTTTTCAAACTGACGGCAGATAAGCCTTACTTCCTCGTTTTCGGGCACTATCCAAAGCCTGTGGGTCACCCCGTCATTGTCACAAAACTCCTGATGGGGGGAAGATTTTGAGAGTTTGTCTATAATACTAAAGGTGTCGCCGTTTTCATCGTTATACAATGCATAGATCTGGCTGAAATTGCAGCCGGTGGAGCACATGAGATTGAAACGGTCGGCTTTGGCTTTGGAAAGAGTTTCTTCGTGGGGGAGAATTACCCCTTTGGAGAACTCCTCCAGCTTTACGCGGCAGATAAACCCCTTAATACTATATTCGCGCCCTTTTACCTTAAAGGCTTCTTCATAGATGTAAATGCTAGGAATCTTATCGACAGCCATAATGCCGCCTTCTAGCCATTTGTCAAGGGTGCTTGCCGCTTCTTTGTATGGGTCGCCCCCTTCTTTGGGAAGCTCAAGGCGGATTACATTATATGGGTTCGCGGCAAGAAATGCCTTGCGCTGTTCTTCGCTGATTACGTCATAAGGAGGGCAACAAAGCTCTTTAATATCACCGGCTTTTTCGGTAAATCTCAGTGCTTTAAAGGGCCTAATTTCAGCCATAAACATCACCTTTCATATGGTCGTATATAAACTTATTGTATATTGCGGTCAATTTTAAGTCAACCATGGATTAGCAGTTATCATGCGAGTTTTAAGGAAAATAAACTTTATTTTACCTGTTTTTTAGTGTATAATATTCTAATATATGACAAGCATTATTAAGAGAAGGTTCACAAATATTTTATCATTATCTGATAAAATGGTTTTAAATTTATGCTTAAATTAAATGCCGGCAAAAGGCAGAAATGGTGATACAAATGATTGAAGTTGAGCATCTGTACAAAAGGTACGGCAATATTCTGGCGGTAGATGATGTAAGCTTTACGGTTAATGACGGCGAAATTTTGGGATTTCTTGGCCCCAACGGTGCCGGAAAATCCACCACCATGAATATAATTACCGGTTACCTTTCATCTACTTCAGGAACGGTAAAAATTGACGGTTACGATATTCTTGAAAACCCGGACCAGGCAAAGAAAAGGATAGGATACCTGCCGGAACATCCGCCGTTATACCTTGAGATGACCGTCAAGGAATACCTTAATTTTATTTTTGACTTAAAAAAGGTTAGATTCCCAAGAAAACCCCATATTGAGGAAATATGCCGGTTAGTGAGAATTGAAAATGTTTATAACCGCTTAATCAGAAACCTTTCCAAAGGTTACCGCCAGAGGGTTGGAATTGCGCAGGCGCTGATAGGCAATCCCGATGTGCTAATCCTCGATGAGCCTACCGTCGGCCTTGACCCGCAGCAGATTATTGAAATCAGGAATTTAATTAAACAGCTTGGCAAAAACCACACCGTTATTTTAAGTTCCCACATACTGTCTGAAGTACAGGCGGTGTGCGAGAGGGTTATCATTATTGCAAAAGGGCGTATAATAGCAGACGATACCCCGGAAAACCTTTCGCGCAACCTTTCAACCGACCATTCACTTACAGCGCGTATTGCAGGGCCGAGAGCCGATGTTGCAAACCTGCTAAAAACTGTACCCGGAGTGAAAGCGGTAACCTGCCTTGGAGCCAGGGAAAAGGGTGTATTTGAATATATAATTGAACCTTTTGAAAACGCGCGCGATATAAGGCCAATTATATTTGAGCGCCTTGCACAGCGCCACTGGCCACTGCTGATGTTTAAATCCAACGAGCTGACACTTGAGCAAATCTTCCTCCGCTTAATGGATAATGCCGAAAACAATAAGCAGTTGTTTAAACCCGTGAACGAAACAAAATCCGAGGCTTTAAGTGGCCAGGCGGCTGAATCGGATGAAAGTGCGGAAAAAAGCCAGGAAGAAGCATTATCCTTATCAACCGACAATCAAGAACCCGACAGCGGCCAGACTTTGAAGGATAAGGAGGAAGTATAATGTTAGCTATTTTCAAGCGTGAAATAAGGGCTTATTTTGTTTCCCCCATAGGCTATGTGGTTATTGTGTTGTTTTTGTTGTTCTCGGGCTACTTTTTCTCTTTCCAGTATTCATTGGGAAGCCCGGATTTGTCCTTTGTGTTTTCTCAGATGTTTTCAATCGTATTGTTTGTAATACCCATTCTTACCATGCGGCTTATGTCTGAGGACAAGCGCCTTAAGGTCGACCAGGCTCTGCTTACTGCGCCGATTAGGCTAAGCTCTATAGTTCTTGGCAAGTTTTTTGCCGCGATGGTTGTATTTCTGATTGGGTTTTCGGGCACTTTGGTTTTTCAGCTAATTATATCCGCCTATGTTTCCCCCAACTGGATAGTATACTTTGGCAACCTTCTTGGGATTTTGCTGCTTGGAAGTGCGCTGATTTCTATAGGAATTTTTGTATCCTCGCTTACCGAAAGCCAGATGGTGGCCGCAGTCGCGAGTTTTGCCATTTCGTTGTTTGTTATGCTGCTAGACACTTTTGCGGAAATTATTAATATCAGCATAGTCAAGAAGATTGCTGATTGGGTGTCGTTTCTTGGAAGGTACGAGGCCTTTACAAACGGAATATTCGACTATTCTAATGTGGTCTTTTTCTTAAGCTTTGCTGCCGTGTTCCTGTTTTTGACGGTACGTATGCTTGAGAAGAAGAGATGGGCATAAAGGAGGCTGGAGCCATGAAAGATAACAAAATAAATGATATTCAGCCCCGGAAGAAGATAAAAAATAAGGCTGCGCTAAAACACGGTGCCTTGGCAACCGTGTTTACTGCACTTTTTATTGTGGCAGTTATTGTGATTAATATATTAGCTACTGCGCTTGCCGAACGTTTTCCACTGGATATAGATCTTTCGGCGCAAAAAATCAATACCATAAGCGAAGAAAACCGCCAATATTTAAAAAAGCTTACCCGAGAGGTTTCAATTATTGTTTGTGCGCCCGAAGAGGCTTTTACCAACGGCATGATGAATTATATGGCGCGGGCCTATTACAATACAGTTGATCCTACTGAATCTAATACCGATCCCTATGGAAAGTATTTTCCGCAGACACTTAAACTTTTGACCGACTATCCCAAATACAATGAAAAAATAAATCTTTCCTTTGCAGACCCTCAGGAACCGTCGTTTGCCAATATTATCTCTAAATATTCAAATGTAGAAATCAATTATGGCGATATACTGGTTGAAAGCAATTTTGTGCGGGATGGTCAAAATGTCCACAGATACAAGGTGTTAAATTTTGAAGACCTGTTTGAAAAGAGAGATCCAACAGGCATGTATGCCGCGATGGGATACACCAATTACGAAATTTCCGGTTCGAAGGTTGAAACGGCAGTTACTTCGGCGATATATACCGTTACCTCCGACAAAACAACAAAGGCCGGTATTATTACTGCACATACTGCCCAGGACTATACTGATACCTTAAAGTCCAATATGGAGAATAATAACTATGAATTTGTCGAAATAAACGACCTTATTTCAAATGACATCCCGTCTGACCTTGACCTAATTATACTTGCCGCACCCAACAGCGACCTTTCGGTTCAGGAGCTTGACCGTATTGAGAAGTTTTTAAGCAATAACGGCGAGCGTGGCAAGGCCATGATGTTCTTTGCAAGCCCGGCATCGCCGCAGTTGCCTAATCTTTACGATTTCCTTGAGGAATGGGGCATTATAATTTCGGAGGGCACCGTTTACGAGACCAATCCAAACAACTACCTGGGCGTGCCCACAACCATAGGTCTTAACAACAGCAAGACCGATTTTACGAAAGCGGCGAACAACCTTACCGGTGTGGTTTATGTCAGCAGCGGCACAGTTCCAATGTCGGTAGGATTTGAGTCACAGGGCAACCGCACCACCACAAGGCTTATGACCACCAGCAACTCAGTGGTTGTACAGCCAAAAGATGCGGGCGAAGACTGGGAACCTGGTGAGAATGCCCAGACATCTCAGTATGACGCTGCCATACTTTCCAAAGATACTATTAATAAACCAGACTTTTCACAGGTAAGCAGCTATCTGGTTGCCTTCGCAAGCACCGATTTGATAAATTCCAACTGGACGCAGTACAGCATGGTTGCTAATCTCGAAATAGTTCTGGCTACTGCCAACAGCATTACCGGGAGAGCTGACAGCGATATTACTTTTGTGACCAAATCTATTACCAACGAAAGTTTTGCTGACAGGGTAACCAAGACTAACGTAATTGTAATGACGGTTGTCTTACTGGCCGTGGTGCCGGTTACGATTATTGTGATAGCCGTTGTAGTCTGGATTAGGAGGAAAAACCGATGAGCAATCTCCCCGAACAGGACCGTCCAAAGATGGAGCCTGATACTCCCGAACAGCCGGGCAATCAGCTGGACAGCCTTATAAATGAAGACGGGGAAGACTTAAATTCCGAATTCCAAAACTCCACAATTTTTTCAAAGCCTGTATATAAGGATAAGAGGCCTGCCACCAACAAGACCGTGCGCAATATTATTGTTTCCTTTGCGGTTTTGGTGGTATTGGTTGCGGCGCTGTTTCTGGTTGTTAAATTTATACCCGATGCCGGCGATGATGCAAGCTCGGATACTGTGGGGCAAATACTGCTGACCGAAGTGTCGGTTGATGATATTTCTAGGATTACGATAAAAAATGTATATGATAATTTTATACTTTATCCCGAGCAGGACAGCCAGGCTTCTGATACCGGTAGAGACTGGTATATTGAAGGTGTGGACAAAAATTTAATTGATACTTACTCCACCCTGTCCACCGTGCAGAGGGCGGCCAAGGTTTATGCTGTGCGCACCATGGGTGAAACCGATGCTGATTACGGGCTTGACAATCCGCTTACCGTAATTAATGTGGAGTGCATCGACAGCCAGAATAGTTACACGCTGAGTATTGGAAATGTGGCGCCTGACAATTCGGGAAGCTATGCAAAGATTTCAACGGATGACAAGGTCTACCTGCTTGATACGTCAACCGTTGGCAATTTTAATGTTGACAGGACCCATTTTGCAGACATTAATATGGTTTCTCCTATCGAGAAAACCGACGCAAATTCGCAGTATTTTGATGTAAACAACAAATTGGTGAAGTTTGACTATGTCACATTCGAAGGGACCAACTTCCCACAGCGTATGAAGTTTATTCCCAATCCCTACAACACAATGGTGCCATATTTTTTGGTGGAACCTGTAAAGCAGAATGTAACCGAGGAAACCTTTTCGAATGTGCTAAGCGTAGTGGCATCGGGGCTTATAGCCGATGGAGCGTATGTGCTCCATCCCACAGCTGACCAGATAAAAGAATATAAGCTTGACAAACCGGAAGCTGTGATTACCTTTAAGGTCGGCGAACAAACGGTTGTTATAAAGGCCAGCAAGGCTGAAAACTCCTATTATGCCGCCATGGTCAACGACGTGCCGGTAATCTATAAGCTTTCGACCTCGTCTCTGGGGTTTGCCGAGAGCAAGCCTGTAGACTTTTTCAGCCCGGTTGTCTTGATGGAAGATATTACGACCGTGGATAATTTAAGGGTCAAATCGGGCAACCAGGATATCACATTTAAACTGACCCACAAAACCGCAGATGATTCAACCTCAATTTTGGAGGTTCGTTCAGGTGATATTCCGGTAAATGCCGACCAGTTCAGAAATTTTTATCTGCATCTATTGACAATATCCCCAATGGAGTTTAAAACCGAACCTCCTTCAGGAGAGCACGTTGCTACAATTACCGTGACCTTAACAGATACCAGCAGAGAACCGATTGTTCTGGATTTTTACAGATATTCCGACAGGCGGTACTTAATCACCACGAACGGAAATACTTTGGGGTTGGTAACATCAGCTAAAATTGACAAGATTTTAACCTATGCCCAAAACCTCATTAATGGTCTGGAGGTTCCGGACCCCACAATGACAGCAGATTAAAGGTTTATAGACTAAAACAGAGTATATTTGAGTAGTTAAATATGCTCTGTTTTTTTATGTGAATATAAATATGGCAAGGCAGAATATTTCATTATTTACCGTGACTAGTTAAAAAGGATTCTCTTTCGTGCTTTGCAAAAATGCAATAAAACTTGATAGGACTTACAGTTCAAGCCCATGGTTCCTGCAGCAATTGTTTTTGATTTCAGTTGAACTTTATTCAGCTTTCATTTAAAATATTAGTAAATTAAGGGCAAGAGGTGGATTTTTTGATTAAAATTTCCCCGTCGGTTTTAACGGCTGATTTTTTGGAGCTTGCCGCCTCCCTTAAAGAATTGGAGGCGGCCGGGGCGGATATGCTTCATCTTGATGTCATGGACGGGATTTTTGTCCCAAACATATCCTTCGGGCTTCCGGTTATAAGGTCAATAAAAAAGCACACCAGCCTGCCGCTGGATGTGCATTTGATGATAGATCGCCCACATAGATATATTAAGGAGTTCGCCGAAGTTTCGGACTGGCTGGGATTTCATTATGAAGCCGGGTCACCGGTTGCAGAGACCCTGAAAGAGATAAAGGGGTTTGGTGTAAAATCCTGCCTTACAATAAAACCTAAAACTGACCCGCGCGAGATTTTCCCGTATCTTGAGCTTGCCGACATGATTCTGGTAATGTCGGTCGAACCGGGTTTTGGGGGACAAACATTTATGCCTTCGGCGCTTGAAAAATTAAGAATTTTAAAGGCCGAAAGCATTAAAAGAGGTCTTGATATTGAATTGGAAATAGACGGCGGTATAAACGGACAGACCGCCCGGCTGGCAGTTGACGCCGGGGCCACGGTTCTGGTTGTTGGAAGCTATCTGTTTAACGCGCAGAATATGCAGGAAACGGTAAAAGAACTGAAATCCATTGATGATTAATTTACGGCCAAAGCCTTTCCAATTTTTTTAATAGCGTTATCTCCTGCTAAAAGCTTTCCGTATTCGGTTGTGTAGGCGGTAGCTATATTTTTGCGGTAAACCGCCTCGGCGAACTCGCCAAGCACAACGGTGAAGTTTTCGTCGGTGTCGGGGTAGATAATAAGCCGGTATTTGCCGTCTAACAAATATAGTTTGCTTTTTAAGTCTCTGAACTCGTTTCGCATGTAAAGCTGTTCCACTGCCGAAAGCATATCCCCGCTTGAAGCAAATTCAAATATGTAGGGAACGACTGACGGAGTGGACTTTTTAATCTTTAACCGTCGCTGTTTTTTGCAAGGCGTTCCAATCTTGGTGAAATAAATCGTACACCCGCCTGCCTGACCCGGAAAAACTTCAATTAGCAGTTTGCCTTGGTCAATATTGAAATTGGTCTGTTCTGCGGCGGCTTGAATCAGCAAACCTAATATCTTTCTGGTTTCAGGACAGTTGTAATCTAGGTCGTCAAAGGTTAATTGGTAGTCTAACAATTCTTTTGCGCTTAATGTTACTCTGAGTCGCCAGGGTTCCTCTAAATGTATGGTCACCGGCGGCACCTCCTTAAGGTGTATGAAAGTTTTTAGGAACCTTTACTAGCACAAATGCCGCGCCGGAAAAGGGCCTTTTATACTATAATATTATTGGGACAGCCTGTATGCAAGAGGTGAAAAAAGGATGTTCATTTTTGCCAGAAAAGGCGTAAAATTTTATCAAAAAGTCAATATTAACACCGAGATAAAGAATTCGGCTCGTCCTGAATTTGCTAGAATTCCTCTTGCGGCTTTGGGTGACGATGAAATGTATTTGAAAGTCGGTCCTAATGAGCTGATAAGCAAATATCAGTTAATAGCCCAATCCAATAAAAAAGGACTGTATGTTTATTCGCCTTTTGACGGGGAGTTCATTTCAACCGAACTGTTAAGAATTCCGGGAATTGGAAAGGTGCCATGCGGCGTGGTAAAAACAAGCGAGAGCCCGCAAATTGAGCGCCCATTTAAAGAGCAGTTGCCCGAATATGATTTTGATTCATTAATAGAAATGGTTAGAAAGTCGGCAGTAATTGATGAGGTAGATGGGGTAAGACTGTTTAAAAAATTGGAAGACCTTAAAAACCGTGAGGTCCAAGCCGTTATTGCCTACGGGGTTGACGACCAGCCTTTTACCGCGGCATCTACCGCCGTTTTGCTTAATTTCGCCAACGAAGTGGCAGCAGGGTTGAATTTGGTAGCCCATGCCCTCGGCTGTGAGCAAAAATATCTGTGCATAAAGAAAAACTATAGAAATGCAAAGCTGTTTACAGATAATCTTCAAGGGATACAGATAGTCAACGTGAAAGGCAAATACCCGTCCACCCCGGCGGTTAAAGGTTTTTGCGAGAGGGTAAACGGGGTAATGATAGGGGTGCAGGCTTTAAGAGCGATATACCAGGCCGCTGCCTATGGTTTGCCCCAGGTTTCTGTGGTTGTAACCGTTTGGGGAGAGGGTATCGCGGAACCTGGCAACATAGAAGTGCCGTTTGGCACACCAATAAAAACACTGCTTGAACAGTGCCAGGCTTTTGGCACAATCGAAAGGGTTATTGCCGGAGGCATTATGACTGGCAAAACGGCTGCACTTGATTCACCGCTTTATGTTTCGCAAACCGCGCTGACGCCATTGGTTAAAACGCGCGAATATAAAACGGTTAGCTGCATAGGCTGCGGCAGATGCGGTTCGGTCTGCCCCGTAGGGCTTAACCCCTATTATATAATGGGTGCGGTAAAGCAGGAGGATTTCGCCAGGGTTTCGCAGCTTGGCGCCGCCAGTTGTATTGGTTGCGGTTGCTGCTCCTATATTTGTCCGTCATGCCAACCGGTGACAGAGATTATGAAATATTGCCGCAAAAAGGCATATGACTATAAAAAGGAGATTGCATATAATGCGTAAACCAAATGCGGCACCCTTCATTCACTGTGAGGATACGGTCAATACGCTTTACAGCGATATTTTGGTCTCCCTTTTGCCCCTTGTGATAATATCAATTGTCCAAAACGGGCTGAGGGTACTGTTTATCAGTACCCTCAGCATGCTTGCGGGCTGGCTGGCCCAATGTGCCGGCAATTTTGTAAAGGGCCGTGGGTTTTCCGCCGGTTTGCAGCCGGCAATTACAGGACTAATTCTGGCTTTGCTGTGCCCCGTAACCGTACCCTGGTGGTTGCCGGCATTGGGCAGTGTTTTTTCGGTTGTAATAATAGATGTTGTAATGAATGAATTCTATGAAAATTTGTTTAGCCCGCCGGTTATCGGGTGGCTGTTTATGCTGTCTATCGCTCCCGGAAAAATGGACACCTACCCAATGGTAGGGTTTTTCAACAGTTTTCCGATTTTCAAAAGCGAGTTTAGTTTTGCCACCTCCCAATCCATCGCCCAGAGCCTGCAGCTTAAAATTAAGCCCCAGTTTGATATGGTCCAGATTCTGACCGGAAGGGTACCGGGCGGAATGGGGACAACCTGCATAATAGTTATGGCGGCGGTTATGGTATTTTTGTTTTACAGAAGGGCGGTTGCCTGGCAGGTTACAATGTCCATGATTTTTGCTGCCGCTGTAATCGCGGTGATATTTAACCGCACCGGCAGCGGGGCGCTGTATTCGATTTTATGTGAGATTTCCGCTTCTTCATATATGTTTGCAGCCATATTCATTGCCGGGAACGTGACCTTAAGCCCCAAAACTTCAATCGGCAGGGTTATATACGGCGTTGTTATTGCGGTTATTGTTATGTCCCTCAGGTACAAAGGAATTACCGAGTATGCCGTTATCTTTTCGCATATAGTGGCCAATTGGATATCGGTATTGTGTGACCAAGTTGCACTTCTTATTCTTACGGGCAAAGCCAAAAGCCTGAAGGGACATGCAGGACGGGAAAATTACGGCAGATTGTTGTCTTGAGTTTCTACGGAATGTTGAAAATTTGTATCGGTGTGATATAATTTAATAATTATAAATATTAAAAAGGTAGGGTTTATTTTCGCTTTTCATGGGGGAATATTATGAATGTGCTAATAATTGGCTGCAGCCCGGTTGGTGCAATGTTAGCCTCGGTACTTAGCCGGCTGGGCCATTATGTATCTATAGTTGATGATAACCCTTCCTGTTTTGACAATTTAAGCGATGATTTTTCCGGTATTACGGTGACAGGCATACCCCTGGACACCGAGGTTTTGGAGGAAGCGGGCATTAATTCGAGCGATGCTGTGGTTGCTGCGACAACTGATGATAATCTTAATATTGTAATCTCCCAAACAGCAACTCTTTTATATAAGGTCCCCCGAGTGATATCGGTTATTGCCGACCCGTCAAGGGAGGATGTGTTTGAACATCTTGGAATGGCGACGGTTTGTCCCACCAAAATCACCGAGGGTGCGGTATTGAATTCTATCCTTGGGCAGACTCATTCCCAGACGGTTTCATTTGGAACCCATACCGCCATTTTTACTGTGCGCGCCGACAAGCACTGGATAGGCCTAAAACTGCACGAAATACCCGTTTTTGAGGGTGAAATGGTTTTTGGCATAGTGGACAGTAGCGGCGATTTGCAGTTGGCACTGGACCCTGATTATATACTTAGGGAAAACGAAAAGGTGGTTTTCACCAGTATTGTTGACTGAAGCAAATTGCAAAAGGCGGTAGGGAAAAATGAGGGTAATAATTGTAGGCGGTGGCAAGCTGGGTTATTTCGCCACAAAAACATTAATGCAGCGCGGCATGGATGTAAAACTTATAGAGCGTAACCACGACCGTTGCGAGCATATTGCCAATCTGCTGGATGTGCCGGTGATTTGTTCTGACGGCACTACCGTGGAATCCCTGTCCAAAGCGGGAGCCGACAAGGCGGATGTACTGCTTGCGGTAACCGGTACCGACCAGGACAATATTGTCGCATGCGAGCTGGGAAAACACAGGTTTAACATAAAAAAAGTAATTGCAAGGGCCAATAATCCCAAAAATATTGATATAATGAAGATGCTGGGCGCGGATATTGTGGTCTGCAGCACCAAACTGATAACCGACCTTATTGAAATGGAAGTGGACACTTCCGGTTTCAGGATGCTTTTGACGCTTAACAACGGAGAATCCGAAATTATTGAACTGGTGGTTCCGAAGAACTGGAGGTACAGTGGCCATAAGCTGTCGGAACTTGGCCTTCCGAGAAACTGCATTATTGTGTCTTTGACGCGAAACGGTAGGTTGGAGATCCCCCGAGGCGACACTGTGCTGTTACCCGGCGACCGGCTTATTGTGTTCCTTGAAAAGGAAAGCCAGAAAGCCATAGAAAAGATTTTTCATTAGATTTTAATATAAAGGAAGTAATAAAATGAGCCAGAATATTACGGACATTTCCTGTTTGAAACCAAATCCGGACAAAAAACTGCTGATAGATACTGACTACGGCAAGTTTGCGCGGTTCCCAGTTAGGACCCATCTGGTCGTTAAAGGAGACGACCTGAAGGAAATAATGGATAAATATGTAAGGCCCTATCTTCAGCCCGGAGACAGCATATTTTTAAGCGAAAAAATGGTGGCCATAAGCCAGGGCAGAGCGTTTCCTATTTCTGAAATTAAACCCTCCTGGCTGGCAAGATTTTTAGTTAGATTTGTTTACAAATCCCCCTACGGTATCGGCCTTGGCAGCCCATATACCATGGAATTGGCCTTAAGAGACATAGGTGTGCCGTTAATACTGTTTGGGGCTTTTTGCGCAGCGATTACCAAACCTTTTGGAATAAGAGGGGTGTTTTACAGGGTTGTGGGAAACCGTGCGAGGGCAATCGACGGGCCGGGGGAATATGTAATACCACCCTATAACAAATATGCAAAACTTGCTCCGCTGAAACCCAACAAGGTGGCAAAGGAGCTGTCTGAATATTTGGGGTGCGACGTGGTTATTGTAGATGCCAATGATTTGGGAGTAGAAATACTTGGGAAATCGCGCAGGGATATTGAACTTAGGATGGTACGACAAATTTTCAAGGACAATCCCTTGTGCCAATCGGCTGAACAGACCCCGATAGCCATTGTTCGCAAAATGCCGGATGACGCGGTTGAGCCTGTTTTTGATGACAAGCCTGCCGCCGGAGACTTTGGCGCCTCGGTGCCGCAGACATAAATTTTAGATTGGAAGTGTGGAACTATGAGCCATATTAATACCAAATGTGTTCAAGGCGGCTGGGAGCCTGAGACCGGGCAGTCACGTGTGCTTCCTATATTCCAGAGCACGACATTTAAGTACAGCGATGCCGAAATTCTGGGCGATATGTTCGATCTTAAAAAGAGCGGGCATTTTTATACCAGAATCAGTAACCCGACAATAGAAGCTGTGGAACGCAAAATTGCCGATCTTGAGGGCGGGATAGGCGCCATGCTAACCTCCTCCGGCCAGGCAGCGACCACTGCGGCGGTGCTGACGCTGTGCAGAAAAGGTGACCACATTGTTTCCTCCAACTCGATTTACGGCGGCACGTACAATCTGTTTAGCGTAACCTTAAGGCAGTTAGGAATTGAAACCACTTTTATATCGCCCGATTCAAGCGAAGAAGAAATTGAGTCGGCAATAAGGCCAAATACCAAGTTAATTTTCGGAGAGACTATAGCCAATCCTGCGCTGACCATACTAGATATCGAAAGGTTTGCTAAAGTGGCACACAAAAACAGCATACCGCTTATTGTGGACAACACCTTTGCGACCCCCATAAACTGTCGGCCGATTGAATTTGGCGCCGATATCGTGATTCATTCCACATCCAAATACCTTGACGGGCATGCGGTGTCTTTGGGCGGCATTGTGGTGGATTCAGGGAATTTCGACTGGACGCAGAATGACAAGTTCCCTCAGCTTTGCACGCCCGATAATTCATACCACGGCGTGATTTTCACCGAGCACTTCGGCAAAGCGGCGTTTATTGCCAAGGCGCGGCTTCAGATGATGAGGGATATGGGCATGCAGATAAGCCCCACAAATGCCTTTTTGCTCAATCTTGGCCTTGAGACGCTGCATTTGAGGATAAAATGCCATGTGGAGAATGCAACCTCCGTTGCGAAATACCTGAATGGAAACAAAAAAATCGCCTGGGTCAACTACCCCGGTCTTGAGGACAGCAAATACGCCCCGCTGGTTAAAAAATATCTGCCAAACGGCACCTGCGGCGTAATATCCTTCGGCATTAAGGGAGGCAGGGAGGCTGCGGAAACCTTTATGGAGAATTTGAAACTTGCGGCGTGTGTAATTCACGTTGCCGATGCCCGCACATCGGTGCTGCATCCTGCAAGCACCACACACCGCCAGCTGACCGATGAGCAGATGCTGGAAGCAGGGGTGTCGCCCGATCTTATCCGCATGTCGGTTGGAATTGAATATGTCGGCGATATAATAGCCGATATCGAACAGGCACTGCGTTTTGTTTAATACCACACCGCAAACCATTGCTCGGTTGATTCAAATTTGGTTAAGTAGGTAATAGTTATGGAGATATACAGCATCTATGATGAAAGACTGCTTGAACCGGGATGGCGTCCGACGGTACAATCCTGTTATTACAACGAGTGGAAAAAATACGACATGCGCCAACACATACATAAGCGCATTGAGATTATGTATGTCGTAAGGGGCGAGTGCATAATCCGCTCCCAAAAGGAAAATATTAAGCTATTGTCCGGGGATTTTATCTTTATTGACTATTCATTTCCCCATGCGCTTACGATTGACAACTCAAGGGGATGTATTGTTTTAAATGTCGAGTTTGTGTTTGAAAAGGTTGACAAGGTAACCCCCGATTTCAAGTCAATTTATGAAAACTGCGAGGAGTTAAGGGCCTTTTTTGCGCAGAAAAAAGAATACCTCCGCATTAAGGACAGCGGCGAGCTGTACAGGGTACTTTTTTCGGTTGTGGAACTGGCCAAGGACTTAAAGCCAAGCTTATCGCTGGATATGTGGCTTGCCCAACTGATTATTACGGTTGCAAAACTTGCTTTTACAAGGTCAACCGGTACGAGGGCTGACTATGTGGAGGCTGCAAAGGAATATATACTTCGCAACTACTACCATGAAATCCGTATTAGCGATATTGCCGACTATATACATATACATCCGGCATATCTGCAGCGGATTTTCAAAAAGGAATGTGGCATATCTATTGTAGATTTTCTGACCGAGGTCAGGATGAAAAAGGCGTATGAACTGCTTGTGCGCACCAACATGTCGATTATTGATATTGCAAACAGCGTGGGTATAAACTCCCAGCAGTATTTTAACCGGCTGTTTAAAAAAGTTATGAAAGTAACCCCTAAAATGCTGCGCGACGCCGCGCTTGTTGACAACCGTTCGATAAACAAGCTGGATGAGACTATCTGGACCAGGCGTTCGGGTCTGAGTGAGACCACAATTGAGATTGAAGATGATTTTTACAGTGACAAAAAACAGGAATAAAAAAGTCCGGCAGTAATGCCGGACTTGTATTTTATTTATCGTCAAAAAACAGGACAAAACTTGTTGTGGGCGATATGTACCAGCGGTCGTCAATTTTAATGATTTCTACCGTGCTGTTGAAACTTTTGCTGTTATTGGAGCTTTTTGCTGTAATTTCAAGCTCGATGTTATATGCGTCCGATATCTCTTCAAGATTATAGTCGTTTTTGAGTGTGTCTTGTATTTGCGCAAGGGCTCGGTCATCGGATTTTTCAGCCCTGATTATCTTATAGCTTAAATAGATGTCGCTTCCCAACTCCTGCTCTTGCCTTTTTAAGTTCTCCTCTATGTTTTTTTCTATAATTTCATGAAGGTTTTCGGAAATATGTTCAAGCTGGCCTATATAGCTTTCAGGGTAGGTGTTGATTATTTTGGCGGCGTCTGCAGTTTTAAGACCGTCAAAATATTCTTCAAGCACCAGAGCGTATGGTTTTTTGACATAGGAAAATGATATAATCAGGATTATAAATATCAAAGGGGCCGCAAATGCCGTAAGCACCGCAAGGTTCTTTTTAAATTTAATAATCACCCGCTTATTTTGTTCTGTACCCTTTTGCGGGTCATTTTGGCTGGGTTGATGATTGTTCGGCATGTCAGCCGCCAGAAGCTTTTGCTTGCAGGATTCGCATATATTAAGATCGCTTTTGGTGTCGCGGCCGCAGTACAGGCAGTTTTTCATAAAACATCGTCCTAAGCAAAAAATAATGATAATACTATTATAGCATATTTTACAATATTATCGTTTTATTTCATAAAAAGTTAAGTTTCATAAACACAATTTGACATTGATACAAAATGAATGTATAATGGGGGATGGTTAATAAATCAATTTATTAAGGATAAATATTTCATAAATGTTCGGTATTTAATTTTTAAGTTAAAGCCAATAATATTTATGAAGTTTAATTTTGGGGAGTGCCGAATTTGGAAAAGTTTATTATAGATGGAGGCAGACCGCTTAAAGGCGAAGTATCCATCAGCGGCGCTAAAAATGCGGCGGTTGCTATTATTCCCGCCATAATGCTGTCAGACGGTGTGTGCCGTATTGAAAATTTGCCAAACATATCGGATGTCGCGGCAATAATTAGAATAATGTATGAACTCGGTGCCAATATCAAGGTTATTAACAAAAACACCATTGAGATTGACCCGACTAATATATATGCCCATACCATACCCTCTGATTTGACCAAACGCATGAGGGCCAGCTGCTATTTTATCGGTGCCATGCTGGGAAGATTTAATAAGGCGCGCATTGCACCCCCAGGAGGCTGCGATTTTGGAGTGCGCCCAATTGACCAGCACATTAAAGGATTCGAGGCTTTGGGCGCAAAGGTTACAATTGACAACGGAATGGTGGACGCGCGGGCCGACCGGCTGACAGGAAGCTCGGTTTACCTTGATGTGGTGTCTGTGGGTGCCACAATCAACATCATGCTGGCCGCTGTTAAGGCAAAAGGCATGACTGTTATAGAAAACGCTGCAAAGGAGCCCCATATTGTCGACCTTGCAAACTTTTTAAACTCGATGGGCGCAGATATTATGGGAGCCGGTACCGACGTTATTAAAATCCGCGGCGTAAACACTTTGCGCGGCACTACCTACAGCATTATTCCCGACCAGATTGAGGCCGGAACTTATATGGTAGCTGCGGCGGCCACGGGTGGCAATGTGCTTATTAAAAATGTAATTCCAAAGCACCTGGAGGCTATTTCTGCCAAGCTTGAGGAAGCCGGAGCAACTGTTACTGTATACGATGAGGCAGTGCGTGTTCAGAGCAAAGGCCGCCCGAAAAAGTGCAATGTTAAAACCATGCCCCATCCCGGTTTTCCCACCGATATGCAACCCCAGATGACCACTTTTTTGTCGGTCGCGGACGGGACGAGTATTATCACTGAAGGCGTGTGGGACAACCGCTTTAAATATGTTGACCAGTTGACCTTAATGGGGGCTAATATACAGGTAGACGGCAAGGTAGCTGTTATTAGCGGGGTAAAACGCTTAAATCCCGCGCCGGTATATGCTACCGACCTTCGTGCCGGTGCCGCCCTTGTAATTGCCGGGCTTATGGCTAAAGGCATGACTGAGATTGAATGCGTCGAGCATATAGACAGGGGATATGAGGATATAGTCGAAAAGCTCTCGGGTTTAGGCGCAAGCATAAAACGGATAAAGGCTCCAAATGCAGCTTTGCAGAAGACAGCATTATAAAAAAGTTGGTCAAGGTCTTTTGGGTCTTGGCCTTTTTTGTTATAATAATTAATATTAATAAATAAAGACGGGATTAAGCTATGTCGAGATTTTGTACGCTTTTTAGCGGTAGTACCGGAAACTGTACATATATAGGCGCATCCGGCGGCGGAATTTTGATTGACGCGGGGGTCAGCGCCAAACGGATAGAAAAGGCCTTGCTGGAGCGCGAGATAGATTTAACGACAATAAAGGCTATATTTGTAACCCATGAGCACACAGACCATATTAAGGGCTTGCGGGTGTTTGCAAGCAGGGCGAAAATACCGGTTTTTGCGTCTGATAAAACCGTCGAAGCGATGTTATTAAGGAACGATGTTGGCGAAAGTATTGATCTTAGGGTTTTTGAAGACAGCGTTTCGGTGGCGGGTATGGAAATTTCAAGGTTTGATACCTCGCATGACTGCGAGGGCTCAAGCGGTTTTATAGTAAAGACACCTGACGGCAGGAAAATGGCTGTCTGCACCGATTTGGGCTATGTAAGCGATACTGTGAGGCAGTCCCTTTTAGGCTGCGATTTGGTATTGCTCGAATCCAACCACGACATAATGATGCTGCAAAACGGGCCATATCCATATATCATTAAACAGCGGATTTTATCCGACAGCGGCCACCTTTCCAACGTGGCCTGCGCGGCCGAACTGTGCGGGCTGGTAAGGTCAGGGACCACGAGGATTGTTTTGGGGCATCTAAGCCGCGAGAACAATCATCCGGAGCTTGCGAGGACAACTGCCCGGGCGTCATTAATCGACGGCGGTTTTAAAGAGGATATTGACTACATACTGTATGTGGCAAAGCCCAGCGGCAACAAAGTGCTGGTTTTGTAGGATAGGGTTTATGCTTAAAGTAACGATTATTGCGGTGGGAAAACTTAAAGAGAAATATTTGAAAGATGCGTCGGATGAGTACTGTAAGCGGCTTGGCGGGTACTGCAACCTTGAAATAGTGGAAATGGAGCCGCAGAAACTTCCCCCAAAGCCTACAGACGGGCAGATAGCTGCCGCGCTGGAAAGCGAAGGGGAAAGAATTCTAAAGAAAATTCCTGCGGGCGCAAAAGTTATTTCCCTTTGTATCGAGGGTGTCAGATATACAAGCGAAAAACTGTCGGAACTTATAACCAATACGGCTGTAAACGGATACAGCGGGATGACATTTATAATAGGCGGATCGTACGGGCTGTCGGGCAAGGTAAAACAGCGCTCGGATATAAGGCTTTCCATGTCCGACATGACCTTTCCGCACCAGTTAGCACGAATAATGCTGCTTGAGCAAATTTACCGGGCTTTTACCATTGCCGAGGGAAGCAGGTATCATAAATAAAAGAATTAATCTATTTTTAAAGGGCCTTTGAAAAAGGCCCTTTTGTGTTTTGCGCATTAATTGTCGTATTATGCGGAAATTTTATGTTGATTGACAAAAAATTGCCATATTATATAATAAGTGTATAAAGTTGTCAAAACGGCGGAAAGATGGAATTAAAATGTTGCTTGTTGAATAATGGGAATCAGTGGCAAAAAGGTTTTTAACAACAGTATAAACTTAATGGATACAAGAAACAATCAACAAAATTTTAGAACAAAAGAGGGTCATTAATAACGTCATTGAGGAGGGGCTAAAATGTCCTATTTCAATAATATTTTCTTATCTTTTCAGATTCAATAAATGCCAAAGATTCTTATTTTTCCGAAATCTTCCTGGTAAGCATAAATAGTTTGCATCAATTAATAAATAAGTACAGAGATTACATATTAGTTAAAAATATATTAAAGTCATCAAACAAACTCTACCTTAAAGCATTTCAAAAACAAATCCCTGAAAATACTGAAGAACAGATATTTATAAAAGTGTTTTTGCTGCTCTGCTTCCTCAACGCCAGCCGCGGCAAATGCATTTCTAAAAAATATTATCAATAAGGATAATAACCTGGCTACATACATAAAAAGCCGTACCGGAAGCTATACAAATACTATAAATGAAAACTTAGAACCCGCCGGAAGCTGGTACTTCGGCGACGATAAAAGATCCGACATAATAAGCAAATGCCTGCTTTTGCTGGGCGACTATATTAACTATTATATGGCCAATAATCAAGTACCAAGCCTAGATATGGTCTTAAAATACGAGGAAGGATATACATTTGACAAAAAGTACCGAAGCATGTGGCTTTCACAGCTAATTTTCAGCATTATCCCTTCCAAAATGGAGGCTTTGTTTAAATAGTATATAATTTGCAAAGCATGCTGCCTGTACTTATCCTTTTGCGGCATTTACCACCTTTCGTGTAGTATCCTGCAAAGTTTTATTGTTGCCGTTATTACTAAAATATATAGGCTACCAACAATACTTGGTTTGCCCGCCGGCAATTGGAGCTTCAAGGACTCTAACCAAGTATGGGTTCCTTTATTTGTAAAGTAGCTCCCCTATAAAGGCGATAATTAAAATATTATATGAGATCAGCAGACTGAAAATCTGCAGGCTTGCTTTTGCACATTTGTATTGTGAGTGTGGGCTGCATAAAACACATTATCCATATAATGTGCTTGACTTTTTTATTATGAACAGTTATAATATTCTTTGCTTTGAAAATAATTATCATATATATCTGCGGTTGTGGCGGAATTGGCAGACGCGCTAGATTCAGGGTCTAGTGGGCATTGCGCTCGTGGGGGTTCAAGTCCCTTCAACCGCACCAAAGAACGGCAATTTAAAAAATGCCGTTTTTTTTTGTTTATACAACAAACAATACACCGGCATTATATTCGCAAATATTTACCTGCGAGTATTTTGCTTGGAACAACTTGCTGAAAGCCTTCTGATATGGTTCTGGGCATTTTTTATGAGCAAGAAGGGCAAAATATGGGCTTGTAATTATAGTAAACATAATTATGGGAAGGCAATGAACATACCTTATTAAATATATTAAAAAACAGGCCGCTTTTATAGCGGCCTGTTTTAATGCGGCAACTGCCCAAATGGGAGGTTATTCGCTAATTAGATTCCATAATAAGACGTCTTAAGGCAACTATGTCTGCCACGGTCAGCCGGTTGTCGGGATCTTGATCCACATTGGCAACTCTGCGCTGTTCTTCGGTTAGTTCAAGAGTTTCCATAATCGCTGCGCGCAGTGCGACGATATCCACTACCGTCAGTTTCCCATCCCCGTTTATATCGCCAAGCTGCAGTTCGCCTTTTACTGATACAATAACCGTACACTCTGCTTTGCTGCCGTCCGGCAGTTCTGCCGTGATAATAGCCGTTCCGGGGGATACGGCGGTTACGGTTCCGTTCTGGTCTACAGTGGCGATTCTTTCGTCAGAAGAGCTCCATTTTACTATGGAACCTGTCGGTGTGATTGTTGCAACAAGAGTATCGGTTTCTCCTTCTTTCAGGGACAGTGTCGATTTATCAAGGCTGATGGAGTAATCCTCATCCACTAATAAGTAGAGATAATCCAGATCGCACATAGCAGTGGCGTCGGGATGATATGTGACTGTAATGGTGCTTTCTCCCTTCGGCAGGTCAACATACAGCCCTTTTCCAAGCTGGTCGGCGTCGGGCCAGTTGGAAGGTGTGAACTTATTATTGACATTTGCGTTGTTACCCGTGAACTGGATCTTGTAGTCAACACCATTGATAGTTACCTTTTGGTATCCGGTGTGACCAGATGAAGCGCGGGAATTTCCTATGAGGCTGATTAGATAACGACCTGCAACAGGAACATCGACATTAAATGTTACACTGGCATTTTGGGTAATGTTTGTAACAATCTTGCGACCTGATGCGCGTTTTATATTTACGACTGTGGCACCGCCTGCAAGGGTTGCGGTTTCCGCCTCATATTTTAAGGCTACAGCATCTGGTGTGCCGGAAGGCTGCTTAATCATTTCGCTAAATGATACAGGATTGCCGAATACAGGCATATCACCGTCCCAGGAAATCTTTACTGCACGGGTGCTGCGACCTTCCATGTCGCCCATATGGTCTGTTGTGTTGCCTTCGGTATAAGCATGGTAAATCAGCCAGTGTTCGGTGCCGTCGGGTGACTGAACCACCATGGCATGACCGGTTGCAAAGCTTTCGTCATCAGAGTTGTTGGACTTGGTAAATACCGGGCCGGGGTTTTTGGTCCACGAGGCGCTGTCTAAAAGATTTGAATCCGCATCGGCGGTCAGCAGGCCGAGCGAATACCAGTCGTAGTTGGCCTGGCAGACCGAGTACAGCACATGAACCTTGTTGCCTTTGGTAATAACCTGCGGGCCTTCAGCCAGCCTATATCCTCCACCTCGGATTTCATAGGGCAATAAGGCTTCGGCTATAAGTGTGCGGCCACCTTTGAGAGTCCAAGGATTGAGCATTTCGGCGATAAATATCTTTTGGTAGTTGCCTGGCGAGCCGTCGTACCCAGACCACAGGAAATATCTGCGCCCGTCCTTGTTTTCAAACACGGTGCCGTCTATCGACCACATATCCTGTGCGGGGTCGACCTCCCACTCGCCAGTGGTTTCATTATATTTTGTGGGAGAAAGTCTTCCTTTTAATACATATGGTGCTTGAGCGTCGTTAGGATCGGTAGACTCTAACACGTACACGCGGTGGTTTATGGAATTTCCGTCGTTGGCTGACCAGTAAATGTACCAGTTGCCATCAAGGAAGTGGATTTCTGGTGCCCACCAGTTTCTTCTAATTTCGGCCGGTGCAGTGGAATTTGAGTATACAACAACACGCGGAACCTGGCCGATGTCCTGAATTCTTTTTGCTTTTGATACTGTCAGCCCCGCATAGCTGGAGCGAACATAGTAATAATATCCGTCCTTATAATAGAAGAATGGGTCGGGGGAAGCGGGACCAATGATAGGATTGGTAAACAGGGTGCCATCTACCTTTACCTTAACAGTTACCTTTTTGCCGTCCGCAGTGCCCTCAAGGGTAAACTCACCCGCACCAGCGTACTGCTTAGGATCGGGTGTTTCCCAGGTTACCTTTACGCTTGCCTGGCCGTTGTTGGCAGATATTCTACTGGGCAGGTCCGGATACAGTCCGGGTACCGTAATAACATCAGGTACCGGATCGGGGTTAATGGTGCGGTCGGCCTTGACCGTTACCTGAAATTCCTTGGTTACCGTTTTGCCGCCGCGGGTAAGTGTCGCGGTAAGGGTGGCTGTGGAATCAGTGGAGACATCTGCAATTACGCCAGTGTTGGAAATTACTGAAGTATCGCTTGATTGCCAGGTAATATTCGCGCCGCTGTACAATATGTCACTTGCCTTGGGTAGTGACAGGTTCTGAACCACGCCGGTAAGGTGTTTAAAGCCGTTAAATTCCGCAATGTCCAATTTTTCAGCCGTTTTATTTAACAGGCTCTCGATACCTTCGTCTACAATTTTGTTTATTTCTTCAGGGGTTAAAGTTCTATCATATATACGGAAGTCATCCATATAACCATGATAGTCATAGTCGTTTTTCATCTGGCTCCAGCCTAAAAGGGCATTTGTGGCAGGCCCTAAAGTGGAGAGCTTTCTGTTAGTCTGTTTAGAAACTAAAACATTACCGTTTTCATAAAGGGTAAGCCGCCCATTATCGCTTTCATCATAGGTTACGGTAAGGTTCACCCAGGTTCCGGTTTTGAAAGTTGCCTGTTCCGCAGTGACTCTTGTGGTAGAAGTTTCATTGATACGGAAGTTGGTGGAATATTTGCGCTGAGTATCATCCCTCAGCCAAAGGTTTAAGAAATTGGTTTCGCCCGAACCAATATCCCATACGCGGGCGTATTGGAAATCGGAAAGCGGGTTAATCCATACCGAGATGGAGAAATTCGTAAGATCCTGTATTACATCTGATGGCATATGGACATATCCACCGCTGAAATACATGGCCTTGCCGTGTATACCGTCGGCGTCCTTCAATGTGCCGTAGGTAGCACCGTGGCGGTCATTACCCGAAATGTCGTTAGCCTTGCCGTCATCAAATTCATACCGCAGGCGCAGTCCGCCATCTACACCGTAGACAGGTATATTTACATCAACGGTTTCGGACTTGGAACCCTTTGTGAGAAGGATTTTTCCGACAATGCTGCCGTCGGTCATACCGTCGGGCTTGGTAATTACCGGCTCGCTTTCCCAACTTACCGTGATATTTGGATTGGCAATTGCGTTGGTTATTAAATTAATTATATCTTCAGCCGTTGTAAATTCATTTGCGGTGAATTCTGCCAGTGCATTTTCGGCCTTGGGTTTGGCTGCCACCAGTTCAGGGTCTGCGTCGGGGTCTGATAATACTGTGACCTTTATGGTAGCATTGCTTTCCCCAAGGATTATATTAGAAGGTAGTTCTAGTGTAGGAGTAAAGGTATATACATTGGGTGTGTTTTTGTCGTAAACAGGTTCAGATACCCAAGCTGTTACCGGAACGGTGATACTCTTTTCGCTGCTTAAATATGCGGTAAGAGTATTGGGCAGATTCAGTTCGCTCTGCTCGGTTCCGGCGAGCACATATTTATCCTCGAAGGTGTCAAATGCCCGAATGGCAATCTGGGGTGTGACTACCGTTTTGTAAATGCGCAGGTCATCCATGAAACCTTTGAATTCACGGGTACTGCTCCCGTCATCCCATACGTTGGCGCGGGAATGGTTGTTTCCAATGGTGGTTGACCTGTCGGTCCTTCCCATTGCGGGATAGGGTGTTGTTTTGCTGGTCTTAAATTCCCCATTTACGTAGACGCTCGCAAGACTATTGCCAAATGTAACCGTTACATGGGTCCATTTGTTAAGGGAACCCGAGACATCGACGTCGTCTAAAATGATAGGACTGCTGGTTACTGAATCGGGGCTTGTTGATACGCTCACTTGCAACATTCCTCCGTTGAGGCGTACGGCTAGACCGCCAATCCGGTCTCCCTGGGCATACAGCATTTGGATATTGTCGAGCCTTTCGGGTTTGAACCAGAAAGCCACCGTTTCCTCTGTGTATGTATCCTTTAAAAATGTGTCGCTCGAATCCCTGTCTTTGGTGATTCCGATATGGTGGTAGTTGCCACCGCCAAACTGGAATGCGCCGCCATGGACGCCGGCGTTGGGCCGCCAGTCGCCATACTGCTCGTTCGCGGCCCGGGGAAGGTCTCCGGGAATTGAGTTCTGGGCCTTGCCAGAGGTTTCGTCCAGTTTGTACCAAAGCAGGCCGTTTTCAAGCGTGACATCGGGCAGGCGGATGTCAGGATAATTTGGCAGGTCAATTATTACATCCGCAGCTCTGACCAAGAAAGCTGCCTGAAAGCTTGACAACAACAGGCAGACGGCGAGCAAAAGCCCTGTTAGCTGCTTAGCAATCGGCTTAGCTTTTCGCATAAGATTCTCTCCTTTTCTTAATAGTTTTTTGTTGGAATATGTTTAGGCAGTAGAATAGATGATTATACAATTCCCCCATAATATTTAGTTAATTACTAAATATTTATATATATGTTAACAAAATATTCGACTTATGTCTATTGTAAATCATTACATAAATTCATTGCAAATAATGAACTAATACTACTGCAATATTAAATAAAAATGGCCTATCTTTTTGACAGGCCATTAAAACGTTATTTTTCATCTTTTATATTTGAAATACGATCATTGGTGGGGGATATCCCATATTGCTTTATGTATGCGCGATAGAACGCTGAGTAGTCTTTAAATCCGCACTTCCTGGAGACTTCTATTGCTGCACTGCCGTTTTGTATTTCGTTTTGCGCAACAGACAGGCGTTTTAACATTATATACTTCCACACCGATGTTCCAACGGAATTTTTTATTAGCCGGTGCAGGTATGACGGGCTTATAAAAAACCGTTCGCTAATGCTCTGAATTGAAATGTCGTCAAACAGGTGACTGTTTATATACATAAGTATCTGGTCGGTCAAGCTGTGTGTTGAATTTTCCTTTTCTTTTTCCTTGTTTTCATAAGCCCTTAGCAATTCCCAGAGTAGGGCATATAGGTTGGAAAGTATTGCGGTACGCTTAGTTTCGGGCGAAGGATCATTTACACACATTGCTTTGAACAGTTCAATGGGATGATCGCCTGAAAAGTCGCTGGGTGTAAAAATGTTCGGTTTGCCGAATTGGCGTGAGTTGAAGGGAACAAGCAGTTTTTGCTGCGGGTCAACAAAATCCAGTATTTCTCCCGGAAATATAACACAGTACCTTTCGTATTTATCACTATTTAAAATTTTTGCCATATGGTATTCCATGGGGCGAATAAGCAGAATGCTTCCGGGCTTTAAAGGGTATTCTCTGTTTTCCACAACATAGTTTACGCCGCCTGAAATAAGGCAATAGATTTCATAGTGTATATGCAGATGCATTTGGAAGTCTTCTGGCAAAGGATTATAGTCGATGGCGTGGTGAAAGAAAAGCTGTGGGGTTTCGTAGAAATTTCTGTAGTTATTCATAGCAGCCATATCCTAATAAATTTTTTAATTATTCTACCAAAAGAATACAGAATTTGCAATGTAAAATCTGTTATTTGACCACGCGTAGAAACCGGATAAAAAAAGCCAACGAATTCATTCGCTGGCTTTAAATTTACTTTTTATCGTATATTGTGCCGGGACAGCTTTGGCAGTTCCCGGGGCAGCTGGAACAGGATTTGCCGGATTTTTTGTCTTTTATAAGTTTTCGGATAATCAATACCACAATGGCTAAAAGTATTATACCCACAACGATAGTTGCGAGATTTTGGGCTAAAAAGGTTAACATAGGCCGCCTCCTGAATTTATATTTACTTTATATCTATGCAAACAGAGTACGCATTTTGATTCTTATTTCTACATGTCGGGCGTATAAGCATGTAAAGTACAACTGCTGCCACAATGAATGCTGCCAGCGTGCCGAGTCCGAAACCGTTGCCCGCAAACAGGCTGCCGAACTGATATATGCACATGGAAACCGCATACGCAAACAATGTTTGGTAGCCAATTGCAAACCAAAACCATTTAGCGTTGTTCATCTCGCGCCTTATTGCTCCCATTGCGGCAAAGCAGGGGGCGCACAGCAGGTTGAATACAAGAAAGGAATATGCCGAAATCGCGGTGAAGCTGGAGGATAAAGCATTCCAGATTTCGGTCCCATCCTCGGCCACCTCTGCAAATCCATACAAAACACCGAAGGTGCCGACCACATTCTCCTTTGCGATAAGGCCAGCAATGGTAGCGACTGACGCCTGCCAATTGCCCCAGCCCAGAGGGGCGAAAATGGGGGCCAGAATGCCGCCGAGTTTGGCGAGGAATCCATGTGACAAATCATCCACCATTGTAAAATGCCCGTCCACAATACCGAAATTGGAGGCAAACCATACAAGTATTGAGCAAAGCAGTATTACTGTGCCCGCTTTTTTAATGAATGACCAGCTGCGTTCCCACATGCTGCGCAGCACATTTGAAAGGGCTGGCAGACGATATGCCGGCAGTTCCATGACAAAGGGGGAAACATCCCCCGTAAACAGTCTGGTTTTCTTAAGAATAATACCCGAAATTACAATTGCCGAAATTCCTACAAAATAGGCGCTTGGCGCAACCCACCAGGCCCCACCGAACATGGCGCCCGCAATTAGCGCGATAATGGGCAGTTTTGCGCCGCAGGGTATGAATGTGGTGGTAATAATTGTAATTTTGCGGTCGCGGTCGTTTTCAATTGTGCGTGATGCCATAATACCCGGTACGCCACAGCCCGAACCTACAAGAAGCGGGATAAACGACCTGCCCGACAGGCCAAATTTGCGGAAAACCCTGTCCATAATAAATGCCACGCGCGCCATGTAACCGCACGCCTCTAAAAAGGCAAGGAATAAAAACAACACAAGCATCTGGGGCACAAACCCAAGAACCGCTCCTACGCCCGCGACAATTCCGTCAAGTATAAGTCCGTTCAGCCACTCCGCGGTGCCGATTTTTTTAAGTAAGCCTTCAACTATTGCCGGCACTCCAGGCACCCAAATCCCGTAGTCGGAAGGATCTGGCCGGGAGGTTTTAAGTGCGTTTCCAAAGTCCTTGGCGGTTATTAACAGGGTTTCATCATCTGTTTCAAGCCGTGCAGTAACTCCAGCGGTTTCAGCCCGATTCATAAATTTTTTTATTGCCGCCTCGTCGGGCTTTTCAGTTTGGAGGGTTTCGGTTATCACTTCAGTATCAATGCCATGGCTTGCAGCCGCTTCCAAAAATGCGTCAATTTTGGCCTGCTCTGCTTGATAATGCAAGTCAGCCTCTTTAAAACCCGAAGAACCGATGCCAAGCAGGTACCAGCCGTCGCCAAAAACCCCGTTGTTTGCCCAGTCGGTGGCAATGGTTCCTACCGTAGTTACCGACACAAAATAGACAATAAACATAATCACCGCGAAAATCGGGAGCGCCAACCAACGGTTGGTAAGCACCTTGTCGATTTTGTCAGATGTTGTGGTTTTGAATTTGGCTTTTGTTATGTAACAGTCCTTAATAAATGAGGTTATATATGCATATCGCTCGTTGGTGATAATGCTTTCGCTGTCCTCGTCGAATTCAGATTCAGTTTTTGAGATTATATGTTCAACATCGGGAGGATTGCTGATGAGCGTGGATATTTTTGAATCCCGCTCAAACAGCTTTACGGCAAAAAAACGCTTCTGATTTTCCGGCACTCTGCCGCCAAGCGTATTTTCGATTATTTGCAAAGCATTTTCTATCTTTTCGGGAAATTTTAACGCCGGAGAAGGTGTGTTTCTGCTTTTCGCCTCGGATATTGCGGTTTTTGTTGCCTCGATAATGCCGGTGCCTTTGGATGCCGAAATCTCCACTACAGGGCAGCCGAGCAAATGTGACAGCTTTTTGGTGTCTATTTTATCGCCGCTTTTTTGTACTATATCCATCATGTTTATGGCGACAACTACAGGGATACCAAGTTCCAAAAGCTGTGTGGTTAAAAACAGGTTGCGTTCAAGGTTGGTGCCGTCGACGATATTAAGAATAACATCGGGGCATTCATTTATTAAGTAATTCCGCGCAATTACCTCTTCGAGAGTATAGGGGGAAAGGGAGTATATACCGGGAAGATCGGTGACAATTACATCGTTATGGCCTTTAAGCTTTCCTTCCTTTTTCTCGACCGTAACTCCAGGCCAGTTTCCCACGAACTGGTTTGAGCCCGTTAGCGCGTTAAACAGCGTGGTCTTTCCGCTGTTGGGATTTCCCGCCAGCGCAATTTTTATTGACATCGCTTACCTCCTGAAACTGGTTAGTCTATGCTAACTCATGGCCATTAAAAAAATTAAGAAAATTCAGGCTCAATCTCGACCATTTGTGCGTCGGATTTCCTGATAGCAAGTTCATAGCCGCGCACGTTGATTTCAATGGGGTCGCCCAAAGGCGCGTATTTTCTGACGAATACCTCTGCCCCTTTGGTAATGCCCATTTCCATCATTCTGCGCTTTACGGGGCCTGCGCCGTGAAGCCTTTTTACCCTAACTGTCTGGCCGCATCTTGCGTCCCTTAAAGTTGCCATACAGAATCCTCCGTGAGTATGGTTGTAGTTTTTAAGCAAGCAGTTAGCGCATGCTAACTTACCGCCATTAAAAAGCGGTTAGCTTCTTCTAACCAATTAAAGTATACCATTTTGTTATTTTTTTGTCAACAGAATTTTAATAATTATATTTAAAAGTTTTTCTTTTGTATATATTGCGTTTTAATATTTCTATTCTACATTATGTATTATATATACCTTTTGTCTAAATTATATTTATAAAATAAAATTTGCTAATTAAACCGCGAATTTGGTCGATATAATAATAGAGCATATATTTTTCATTTTGTTTTTGTATGGAGGATGGCCTTTAATGAAAAAGACTAAAGCAGATGTCGTTAAAAAAATTAACCCCCAAAAAGCCGGCCAGAAAGCAAAAAACAAAACGAAACTTTTAAGCCGGCTTAACCATATGAAAATTGGAAATGTCGTAAGGGCAGCCGTATTTACACTTTGTTTGGTGTTAGCGGTTATAATTTTGTCTGTTACCGTTCCCATTATGACAAACCTGGTTAAAACCAATGTACTTGACGCCACAAAGGCGTCTGCCACAGTTTTCGCCAACGAACTGCTTGACAAGCAGATAAGCCTCATCACAGAGGTTGAAAACGTGGCAGCGTCCCAATATACCATAATTTTAGTCAACGGTAAGGTTGACAATGTCACTAAAAAGCACCTTCAGGAGCAGATTAAAAACAGTCTGGTTATAGCTGACTTTATTATACTTACCGACTCAAACGGAAATATTTTGCATTCCAGCACTCCGGTAGGTGAATATACAATTAAGTCCGATTTGATAACTGAAGCGCTCAAAGGCAAAACCCAGTCGGGATTTGTCCAGGGTTTAGGCTGTAATTACGGAATACTTGCAGCTGCTAAGGTTAAGGTTGACAACTCCACGTCTGGCTGCGTAATTTTAGGGTACAGGCTTGATCAACCTAAAATTGTAAACAACCATAAAGAAAGAACCGAATATGAAGTATCCATATTCAGCAACGATGTGCTGACCAATACCTCGGTAAAAGATGGCGGAGACAAACATAAAGTCGGTAGCAAATTAAGTTCTAAAATTGCCAAAACCGTACTCGAAAAAGGCGAGCCTTATTTGACCAGCATTAGAATTGCCGGCGAGAAAATGGATTGCGCTTATGTGCCGCTTAAGGATGTAGATGACAATGTCGTGGGTGCTATATTTGCCGGAAAGGACAGCTCTGAAAGGAGCTTAACGGTTTTAAGATTAATACTTATCCTGATTTTGGTTACTATTGTAATTTGCTTTATTCTGATGATGTCTGCCTTTAAGGTAACACAATCCTTCCTAGTCGATCCCGTTGTCCAAACCTCCAAAGTTGCGGAACAATTGGCCAAGGGCGATTTGAATATCGGGTCTGACAAGGAATTCAGCATTAAGGTTAACAATTCAACCGAGATTGGGCTTATGGCAAGGTCGGTAGAAACTGCCGCCAACAATATGAGGAAGTACATAAGCGAAATTATTAAGGCATTGGATAGAATGGCGCATAACGATTTCAGTAACTATGAGCTGGCTGAATTTACCGGCGACTTCCAGATGATAAACGACGCCATTGTTAAGATGCGCAAATCCATTTCTGATGTACTGCTTGAAATTAAGAAGGCTTCCGAAGAAGTCTCGGCCTGCTCAAATGAAGTGTCCAGAGGGGCTGCTGCTCTGGCTACCGGCAGCACCGAACAGGCGGCCGCATCCGAGCAGTTGTCCGCGTCAATTGAGGCGCTTCTGCAGCAGACCACAGAGGATGATAAGAACCTTCAGATGGCTGACGAATACAGCAAGAACGCTGATGCCAAACTTGAAATTGGCAGCCGCGAAGTACAGAATATGCTTGCTGCCATGAGCGAAATCGATGATGCTTCCAAGAAGATTAGTGGCATAATCAAAGAAATAGACGAGATTGCATTCCAGACCAATATTCTTGCGCTTAATGCAGCTATCGAGGCCGCCAAAGCCGGAAAGGTGGGCGCCGGTTTCAGCGTTGTAGCCGACGAGGTAAGAAATCTTGCCCAAAAGAGTGCCGAAGCTGCGGCCCAGACACAGACACTTATAGAAACCACCCTTGCCGCGGTAGAAAAGGGCAAGGCCCTGGCTGATTCAACTGCTATGGCCTTCAAGGATATTATAGAAGCGGCCGGCAAGACCAACAAGGCGATTTCCGAGGTTTCGGAATCCTCCAGAAACAGGACCGTTCAGCTCAAGAGCATTGCCATTGGTACCGAAGAGATAGCCAAGGTTACCCAGAACAACTCGGCGACAGCCGAAGAGAGTGCTGCGGCCAGCGACCAGTTGAATTTGCAGGCCAAGAGGTTGCAGGATATAACCGAAAGGTTCAAATATTCCACAGAGGAAAATTGAAGAAAAACGTTAAAACCCTGCCATCCGGCGGGGTTTTTCGTGCTTGTTTAACAAATTATCTCTTTTGCTTGAGTCCAAGAACTTTTCTGTTTAATGCGGAAGACTCAGTTTTATAAGATTTTATTGACATTATATAGATTTTCAAGTATTACCCATTGGGCAGGGAAATAGTTGTTGATGGTCCAGTAGCTTAATCCACCTAAACCGTATTCGTTGACAAGGCGAAGCCTTGCGTTGATGCTTCTTGCATCGTCAAACCATACAATATGCCTTTGCGCCTGATCGTCGTAGTATTCAAAGAATGGGGCCTGGGACTGGGTATTATACATAATTTCCGCACCCTCGCGCCGGGCAAGGTTAACGGCGCCCTGATTGGTAATTGTTTGGGCGGCGGTTCCAGGGACGTATGGCAGCCGCCAGTTATAGCCGTAGTTGGGCATGCCCATGAGTATCTTCTCTGGGGGAATTGCAGTTACGGCGTAGTTCAATACCCTGCGCACCTCATTAATTGGAGCAACAGGCAAAGGCGGACCGAAGGTAAAGCCCCATTCATACGTCATTATAATTACATGGTCGGCGATTTGGCCGTGGAAGTCGTAGTCGTGGGCTTCGTACAGTGTGCCGGGCTGGTCGGCGCGGATTTTTGGGGCTATGGCGGTTGTCAGTGTGTATCCGTTGGGGCGCAGCCGGTCGGAAAGCCTTTGCAGGAAGTTGTTGTAGTTTTGGCGGTCGTCGGGGTAGATATACTCGAAATCCACATCCACTCCTACATAATTTTTACTGCGGATGGTGCTTATTACATTGTTAATAAGGTTGTCTTGCACGGTTTGGCTGCGAAGAATAGTACGTGCGAGGTCGCTGCTGAAACCCTCTTCGTCGTCAATATTTGTAATTACCATTAAAGGGGCCACACGCCGCTGCCTTGCCGCGTTTATCAGCGGGGTGTCGTTTATCTGCGACAGGCTGCCGTCCGGCCTTACATGGTAGCTGAAAATACTGAGATATGTAAGATGTGGCAGGGTTGACTCAAGTACCGACATTGAAATATTGGGATATGCGTATCCGTTTACATCAATGGTACCTAAATTCTCTGCCTGTGCGGGAATATTAATAGTCTGACCGGGTTGTATTATATACGGACTTGAAATTTGCGGGTTGGCTGCAAGCAGCTGGTCGAGTGATACATTGTATTGCCTTGCAATCAGATATAGCGATTCTCCGCGGTTTACTGTATGAGTTGAGGTGTCGGTCCTGATAATAATGCTTTGCCCAACGACCAAACTGTCAGCAAGGTCGATTCCGTTAGTTTCGGCAATGGCTTCAGGAGTCACATTGTATCTTCGGGCAACCTGGTATATTGAGTCGCCCGGTCTTACAGTATATATTACCAAGCTATCACAACCTTTATTTGTTAATTCATACCATATTATGCTTGGTTTTAGGCAATAGTGAAATGTGCCGCAACTGCCTTGCAGGTATCAACCAATATCTGCAATGGATTTTTTGTTATAAGTTTTATGCTTAAGATTTTATGTATAGAAATCCATTAACAGCTAATAATATTTGTAAAAGAAAAGAGGTGAACTAATGGCAAAAAATAAAAATAATTGCAACAACCGAAATGCCCAGAATAAACGGGATAACGGCCAGAATAATAATCAGAGAAATAACAGAGCCAATACCCAGGAGAATAACCAGCAGTGCGATATAAACTAAAAAAAGCAGGCCATTTGAGCCTGCTTTTATATTATATTTAATTATCTTTGGTGTTTAAGGCCAGGTGTATTTTAATAAATATTATTATTTTGTTGTAACCTTGGTAAAATAAAGGTATAATATAGGTAAAAGAAGGGTTGGCTGAAAGGGGATTTTGATGAGAGATGTTATAATCATAGGCAAAGGCCCGGCAGGAATTTCAGCCGCGTTGTATATAAAAAGGGCCGGCCTTGATGTTTTAGTTATTGGAAAGGATTACGGAGCTCTTGGTACCGCTGACAAAATCGACAACTATTACGGGTTTGAGCGAACAATCAGTGGAAAAGAGCTTGTTGAAAACGGGATTAAACAGGCCGAAAGGCTTGGCGTGGAAATACTCAACCAAGAGGTTGTGAGTATAGCGAAAAATGAGCGGTTTGAAGTAAAAACCCCAGAAAACACATATGAAGCCAACCTGGTGTTGCTTGCTACCGGCAAAAAAAGGACCGGGATAAACATCCCCGGATTTGAACGCTTTAAGGGTAAAGGAATCAGCTTTTGCGCAATCTGCGACGGTTTCTTTTTTAGAGGCAAGAAGCTTGCCTTGATAGGCAGCGGCGACTATGCTGCGGCAGAGCTTGAGGAATTAAGGCGGTTTACCGAGGATATTACGGTATTTACCAACCAGATGCCAATTACCACCGATAAGTTTGAATCGGGTCTTAAAATTGTGACCGATAAAATCCTTTCAATAAACGGCCAGGACCGAGTAGAGAAAATCACTACTGATAAGGGCGAATACCCTGTGGATGGCGTGTTTGTGGCCATTGGCACCGCATCGGCAGCTGATTTTGCCACTAAAATCGGTGTTCTGACCGATAATGACAAAATAATTGTAGATTCAAATTACATGACAAATTTAGAGGGCCTATATGCCGCCGGGGATGCGATAGGCGGCCTGTCCCAGATAGCCAAGGCGGTCGCAGACGGCGCTTTGGCGGCTGTTGATATAATCAAAAAAGCAAAAATATTAAAAAAGGGGAAGTAAAAATGGCAATAGAAATTACAAAAGAAAATTTTGAAGAGGAAGTTATAAAATCCGATATTCCGGTGCTTGTGGATTTCTGGGCTGCCTGGTGCGGGCCCTGCCGCATGATTGCCCCCACAATTGAAGAACTGGCAGACGAGCTTGACGGCGTTGTCAAGGTGGGCAAGGTGGACGTGGACGCGCAGCCGGAACTGGCATACCAGTTTAATGTTATGAGCATTCCTACCCTGATAGTTTTTAAAAACGGGAAGGTAGCAAACCAGAACGTAGGCCTAATTTCGAAAGCGGACATTAAAAAAATGCTAGGTATAGAGTAGAATTTAATGGCTTGGGTAATTTTCCCCAAGCCATTTTTTGAACCCAAAAAGTTTTAAATGTTGTTTTAGGACTTACTGTGTTTTGCATAAATTATTATGGTCAACGGTTAAAAATTTTGATTATACGGGGTGATAATATATTTTTCAATAACGGCAGAATAAATACAGCAAACAGTGAGTAAAACTATAAGATTTCGTCAAAATAATTTCTTTAAATTCATAATTCGTACATTAATTATTTCATTTTTTTCAACAATATTATTGTATTATAAATATGCAATAATCTCCTTAGAAGGGAGCATGATTAATGAGCAAATCCTCTGTAGTGCTGGCGTGCGTTACTGCACAGATGTCGTGTGAGAGGATAATCAACGCGGCCAAAAAAATGGCATCCCGCATGGATGCCGAGCTGGAGGTTATAACCATACAGCCCAAGAAACAAACGGCAGAGAACAGGGCAAGGGATATGAAATGCCTTTACAACCTTTCGAGAAAAACTGGTTCGGAGATTATTATATATTACAGCGACAACCCGGTTAAAAGCATTGTAAAACACGCCATGGACAAAAAAGTATTTCATATTTTCACAGGAAAGCCCGACAGCAATAATGAGTTTGTAGGTAAACTCAGTATGGTGCTTAACCACATACCTATTTCAATGGTAACTGAGGATATTGTGTTTACAATACCAGCAGTCAGCGGCCAGCCTGCAATAATCGTATAGGCGTGAATTACATAGTTATAAATATACAAAAAGCCCTTGAAGACTGGTTTTGAGTCCTCAAGGGCTTTAATGGTGCGCTGTGAGGGATTCGAACCCCCGACCTTTTGGTTCGTAGCCAAACACTCTATCCAACTGAGCTAACAGCGCTAACATTTTAAGCCGGCTTTTAGCCGCTAGAGTATAATAACATATATGGTTTTAAAAATCAATACTTAAATTTCAGTTCTCTTAAATTCGGTTACAAATGCTTTGCATACAGTTGGGTATAAATAAGTTTACCCTCGATCCGCTCGGATTTCATCAGGGAGATTCTGTCCACAGTCATAGAAATGTTAGGAACATTAAGATGTATTTGGTCTGAAACTGTTTTAACCTCCCGAGCTATGGTGATATGTGGCCTAAAAGGGCGGGTGGATATGTTAAAACCGCAATCGCGAAGCCTTTGTTGCAAATCTTTTACAAGCATGCTAAGCTTTGGATTTTCGGCAAGGCCTACCCACCAAAGATCTCCAAACCTTCCAAAACCTTTTAGGGTGATATCGAATTTGCCGCAGGATATAGCGTCCATACATTTTTTTGCGGCATTCAGGTTGCTGGTTTCGCCGATAAATGCGAGAGTAAGATGGAGGTTTTCCGGCCTTGTAAAATTCCCGGAAAGGGAACTACTTTTAAGCTCTTTTATGCAGTCAATTAATGTATTTTGCACTTCAGGGGTAAAGCGTATTGCAACAAATAATCGCATAAGGCAACCTCTGCCAAATATTACAAAAATTTTTTAAAACAATAAAAAATTACAGTAAAAATTAACCAATTTCATTTTAAATATTTACAAATTTAAGAAAATTAGTATAATTATACATAGATGTAAACATAAGGAAATGCATGTCCTTAAATTACTAGACGCTAATTTAAGGGATGTAAATATATATTGCCCTCTTGAAAGTTTTTTCAAGAGGGCACTTTTTTACCGGCTTAAAAACATGCCCATTAGTTCATAGCCCTTTTCGATATACCGCCCAGCAGCTTTGGCAGTTTTCTCGCTGAAGCAGCCAGACCCCTGATATTCCCTTGATTTCTGATAGATAAGATAGGGAACAGGTTCGCCTGAATGGGTTTTGGTTGACAACGGGGTGGGGTGGTCGGGCATGATCATTATTTTATAGTCATCAAAGGTTTCCAGCGCTTCAAGTACCGGTGCTAAGACCTTTTGGTCAATTAGTTCTATGGATTTCACCTTGTTTTGTATTTCCCCCCTGTGCCCGCACTCGTCAGGGGCTTCTAAATGAAGGTATACAAGGTCGCAACCATTTTTAAGCATGTTAATAGCGGCTTGTGCCTTGCCGTTGAAGTTTGTGTCTATATAGCCTGTGGCACCCTCTACATTTGCGACCTCCATGCCTGCGCAAACGCCAATACCTTTAATCAAATCAACGGCAGAGACGACGCCGGCCTTGACATTGTATTTATCAAAGAAGTTGTCAAGCCGCGGCTTTTTGCCTGCACCCCAAAGCCAGATTGAATTTGCGGGGTTTAGCCCTTTGCTTTTTCGCTCAATATTTACGGGGTGGTCTGACAGCAGCGAAAAGCTTTTCTCCATCATTTGGTAGAGTATGCGCTCGGGCCCCTCGGAATTAATATAATCCGCAATCTTCTGGCCGCTGATATCATGGGGAGGGGTAAGATCCCTTAAATTGTCTAGCCCTCCCTTTATAACAAGGCAGTGGCGATAGCTGACGCCAGGGTAAAAGCGGTATTTTTCGCTTCCGAGGTTTTGGTTGATATGGTCAATAAGCACTGCCGCCTCGGCTGTGTGAATATCGCCAGCGCAGTAGTCTACCATTGTTTTCTGACTGTATTCGTTATCTTCCGACAAGGTAACCAAATTACACCTGAGCGCCAGATCGTTTTCGTCAAGGTCAATTCCAATACTTGCAGCCTCAAGGGGCGAGCGTCCGGTATAGCAGGTGCCCGGGTCATAGCCCATAATTGTAAGGTTGGCCACATCGCTTCCGGGTTTTAACCCTTCGCCAACCGTCTTAACAAGGCCAATTTCAGCCGACTTTGCAAGCCTGTCCATATTGGGCTTGTTTGCAGCCTCCATGGGGGTCTTGCCGCCAAGTTCCGGCACAGGATAATCGGCCATTCCGTCACAGAGTAATATAAGGTATTTCATCTAAATAGCCTTCCCTACTTAAAGTATCTAACACCCGATTCAAACAGTTTCTGGTCTTTACTTCCGGGTACGTTTTTGTAACAGTTTGTCCCTTTGCGCTCGCTGTGTCCCATCTTGCCAAAAACCCTGCCGTCGGGGGATGTAATGCCCTCTATAGCGCAAATCGAGCCGTTGGGGTTAAATTCAATATCGTCGGTGGGATTGCCATCAAGGTCGACATATTGCGTGGCGATTTGCCCGTTGGCGATAAGGGTTTTCAGCATTTTGTCGTCGGCGATAAACCTGCCTTCGCCGTGGGAAACAGGAATGGTATAGATTTCGCCGGGCTCGCAGAAGTAAAGCCAGGGCGATTTTACTGAGGTTATTTTTGTATATACCATTTTTGAAACGTGGCGGCCAAGCGTGTTGAAGGTAAGGGTCGGGTCGTCCGGTTTTTGCTCGCGAATTTCGCCGTATGGGACAAGCCCGAGTTTAATTAACGCCTGGAACCCGTTGCAAATACCCAATATCAGCCCGTCACGCACATTCAGCAGGTTTTCGACCGCCTGCTTAATTCTCTCGTGCCTGAATACCGTTGCTATAAATTTTCCCGAACCGTCCGGCTCGTCACCACCGGAAAACCCGCCGGGTATCATAATAATCTGGCTGTCATCTATGGCTTCCGCCATCTTTTTAATGGATTCCTCAATATCCGTGGGCGTGAGGTTTTTGATTACAAAAATATTGGTTTCTGCCCCTGCCTCTTCGAAGGCCCTGGCGGTATCGTATTCACAGTTGGTGCCGGGGAATACGGGGATGAATACGCGCGGTTTTGCGGTTTTTATAGCAGGGCTTAAAGTGGGTTTTCGTGTATATTCAGGAACTTCAGGTTCCATTTTTACTTTAAAGCCGGTTTTTTGTGGGAATATGGGTTCGAGGGTTGAGCACCAGGCTTCAATTGCAGTATCAATTGGGATTTGCCTGCCGCCTATATTAAAGACACCGTCTGAATTAGTCTTGCCGAGTATTATGTGGTTAAATTCGGAAAACTCGCTTGTGTCTTCGACTTCAACCACAAAGGAGGCTGCTAAAGGTGCAAACAGTATCTTTTTGTCATTTGTTGCGAAATCAACGCCAATTCGGTTGCCAAATGCCATTTTGGCAACACAGGCAGCGGCTCCGCCCTCTTTTACCACCGAGGCAGACAGTATCCTGCCGCCGGCTACCATGTCTGACACCTTGTCAAACAACCGTTTAGCCTGCCTAAAGTCGGGCATCAGAGTTTCATTATCAACAGGCAGTGGCAGCAAAACAATCGTGCTGCCGCTTTTCTTTAGCGCGGCGCTGCCTGTTTTTGCTGCACTAGTAATTCCCACGGCAAAGCTGACAAGTGTTGGGGGGACGTCCAGGTTTTCAAAGCTTCCCGACATGGAATCCTTTCCACCGATTGAGGGCACGCCCATCTCGCGCTGCGCCATAAAGGCACCGAGCAGTGCTGCTGATACCTTGCCCCAGCGTTCAGGTTTATCGTACAGTTTTTCAAAATATTCCTGGAAAGTAAGCCGAGCCTTGGAAGGATTGGCCCCCACAGCGGCGAGCTTTGCTAAAGACTCCATAACGGCAAAAGCAGATCCGTGGAAGGGGCTAAACTCGGTCAATGCGGGAATAAAGCCGTAGCTCATGGCGGTAGCAGTATCGGTCTGACCATTTTCGACCGGGATTTTGGCCACCATCGCCTCTTCGGGGGTTAGCTGGTATTTGCCGCCGAAGGGCATTAGTACAGTGCCGGCGCCAATGCTTGAGTCAAAACGTTCCACAAGCCCTTTCTGGCAGCATACTTCAAGCCTTTTAAGGTTTTCTATAAATGCGTCGGCGGTATCAAGAGCTTCAAGGCTTGAGGGTACCTTGTCGCGGTAGTTGTTATTTGGGTCAACCGCAGTAATTTTTGCATTGGCGGTCTGTGTAACTCCGTTGGTGTTTAAAAAGTCGCGGCTTATATCCACAATAGTCCTGCCGCGCCAGGTCATATGTAACCTGCGATTGCTGCTGACCGTTGCAACTGGGGTTGCCTCGAGGTTTTCCTCAGCGGCGAGTTTTATGAATTTGTCAACATCTTTTGCGGCCAATACAACTGCCATTCTTTCCTGTGATTCGGAAATTGCAAGTTCTGTTCCGTTTAAACCCTCATATTTTTTGGGAATTAGGTCAAGATTAATATTAAGGCCGTCCGCAAGTTCGCCGATTGCAACGCATACTCCGCCTGCTCCGAAGTCGTTGCAGCGCTTAATCAGCCTTGAGGCCTCAGGATTTCTGAAAAGCCGCTGCAGTTTTCTTTCGGTGGGAGGGTTGCCCTTTTGCACCTCGGCACCGCAGGTTTCAATCGAGCTTAAATCATGCGCCTTTGAGGAGCCTGTGGCACCGCCGCAGCCATCCCTTCCGGTGCGGCCGCCAAGAAGGACAATTACATCCCCGGGCGACGGGACGCCGCGTACGACATTGTTTTTGGGGGAGGCCCCAATTACAGCGCCTATTTCCAAGCGCTTTGCCACATAACCCGGGTGGTACAGCTCTACAACCTGCCCGGTGGCAAGCCCGACCTGGTTGCCGTAAGAGGAATATCCTTTGGCGGCGCCGGTGGTTATGGTCTTTTGGGAGAGTTTACCCGGCAGCGTTTTTTCAAACGGGACGGTCGGGTCTCCGCTACCTGTAACCCTCATGGCCTGGTAGACATATGCCCTTCCTGACAGCGGGTCGCGTATGGCGCCGCCAAGGCAGGTGGCAGCCCCGCCAAAGGGCTCAATTTCGGTGGGGTGGTTGTGCGTTTCGTTTTTAAACTGGACAAGATATATTTCATGCCTGCCATCTATTTCAACCGGTACCTGGATTGAACAGGCGTTAATTTCGTCCGACTCGTCAAGGTCGGGGATGAGTCCGCGTTTTTTAAGCAGGCGCATACCCATGGTCGCCATGTCCATAAGGGTGATGTCCTTGTCAGTCCTGACGGTTTCCTCTCGGGCCAGTAAATAAGCCTTAAGCGCCTCTTCGATAGCTTTGCTTAATTTGCCTTTTTCAATCTCGATATTTTCGATTTTTGTATTAAAAGTTGTGTGGCGGCAGTGGTCGGACCAATATGTGTCAATTACTTTCAGCTCGGTTTCATACGGGTTGCGGTTTTCCGATTTAAAATAATCCCTGCAAAAGCAAAGGTCGGCTATTGACATAGCAAAACCCATTTTCTGATGAAACTCCGCTATCTCGGAATCGTCCATATTTATAAAACCTTCAATGATTTTAACATCCTCAGGAGGAGGAAGTTCCCGCGTAAGGGTTGCCGGCTTTTCCATTGAAGCCAGCTGGGAATCAACAGGGTTTACCAAATATTTTTTGATTTTTTCAAGTTCCGGAATACTAATATCGCCTTTCAGGGCAATAACGCGCGCAAACACTACTTTGGGGCGTTCGCCCTGGGTTAGCAGCTGTATGCACTGAGCTGCCGAATCTGCCCGCTGGTCGTACTGACCGGGAAGCAATTCGACCGCAAAGACATTCCATTCATCTGGCAAATCCAACTCTTCGTCGTATACTGTGTCCACATTAGGTTCGGAAAAAATGGTGTTTCGGGAAAGCAGGAAATCCTCATCAGACAGGCCTTCGACATCGTATCGGTTAAAGATTCTCAGCTGCTGGATTGCAGTAATGCCAAGGCTGTCTTTTAAGTCCTGCAGCAGATTTTTAGCCTCTATGTCAAATCCCGGTTTTTTTTCGACAAACAATCTTTTTACCATATTATCCTCCACTTTACAATTCGGCCACAAAATTCATTAAAATTGTATCATTTACGAGACTGCAAGGCAATAGTGTTTTTGTACGTGTTTACCCTTTAGGTTTAAATATTTTTGTACCCTCTGTTGTTTTACATAAATCCAAAATGCCGCGCAGCCAATCTTGTATTAACAGGCGGCAGGTTGGAAAAACTATTCCATATGCTATTGCAAATAGCAGGGGGTTTAATATGAACAAATCGATAAAGCTGCTTTGTAAACAGGCGAAAACCGATTTGGCTTTTTTAAAAAGGGCTTATAATAATGCTTTTGATAATAAATTTCCCATTAGCGAATGGCTGCTTGACAATTACAACCTGGTTGAAAGGGAAATTCGGTTTGCCCTTCGGCGCTTGAGAACCGCAAAACAGGTTTATGGGGAAGATTTGCCGTATGTGTATTATATTTGCAAAGAGGCTGCCGAGTCCGACGATTTGACCCAATCCCTTGACAGGCTGCTTACAGATAAAGGAGACAGCCTGACAACCGAGGACTTTGAATATCTGAATGTCATGCTGCACATAGCCTATCTTAATATGGCCTGCAGGGCAGTGAAAGACAATTCAACCGATTTGATAGCTAAGGCAATTGGGGGTATTCACAACTTAAAAAATATCGATTTTAGCGTATACATCACAGAATATTGCAGCCTTGAAAAGATACTCATGACCGATCCCGCTAAGGTTTACCCCAGAATGGACGAACAGACGCGGTGGGAATACAGGAAAATTTGTGCCGAAAATGCCAGAAAATTAAAAATTTCTGAATACGAATATGCGAGCCAGCTCATAGACAAAGCATGTAAATGTGATGGCCGCCAGCGCCATGTGGGATATTGGATTTACTACAACCCAAAAGCCGAAAGGCTTGCGCGGCAAAGGGGTGCTGCGCTGATTTTCCTGAAACTAACCCTGCCTTTTTTGCTTTCGGTGGCAATATCCATGTATCTTGATGTCTGGTGGCTTGTCCCAATTATTTATCTGCCGCTGATTGAGGCATGGAGGCCGCTGATTGAAATTATAGCCGAGCGGGGGATAAAGGTCAGAAGAATGCCGCGCATGGAATTTGAGGGCGCAATTCCGGAATCGGAAGCTACATTGATTGTGGTGTCAAGGCTAGTGCCGTCTCCCGAAAAGGCCGACGAGGTATGCAACTCCCTTTTGCAGCTTGCAAGGACCAACGGGGAAGGGGCAATAAAAGTTTGCCTGCTGGCGGACCTTAAGCAGGCGGATAAGCCCTACCTTCCGGAGGATGATGCGGCTGTTAAGGTGCTGAAACGAAAAATAGCCGCTATGAATAAAAAATATAACAATAGATTCATTCTTGTGGTAAGGAAGCGCTCGTATATCAACACCCAGGGGGCATATGCCGGATATGAGCGCAAGCGGGGCGCTATTACCGAACTTGTAAAATACATTAAAACCCAGAAATCAAACTTTCTGGTGCTAGAAGATAGCGAGAACTTTTTAAAAAAAGTAAAGTATTTGATTTTGCTTGATTCGGATACGGTAATGCCGATGGACGCGGCGCTGAACATGGTTTCGGTTGCCGCCCACCCGCTATGCCAACCTGTAATAGACCATGAAAAGTCAATAGTAGTTGAGGGTTACGGGATTTTGGCGCCAAGAATAAGCACGGGTTTGGAAAGTGCCGATAAGACGGCTTTTACACGGATTATGTCAGGAGCCGGCGGGGTAACGGTGTATGACACCCTGTCGGGGGACATATATCAGGATTTGTTCGGGCGCTCGAATTTCGCGGGCAAGGGGCTTGTGAATGTGGACGCTTTTTATGCCTGTATGACCTCCTTCTTGCCCGATGAGCTGATATTGAGCCACGATATTTTGGAGGGCTCGGTGTTGCGCTGCGGCTATTTGTCGGATGTGGAGTTTACCGACAGCTGCCCCCTTGGTGTTATGTCATATCTTTCCCGGCTTCACCGCTGGATAAGGGGCGACTGGCAGAATATAAGGTGGCTGTTTTCCAAAATTCCGACACAAAACGGCAAGGTTAAGAACCCCCTGCCCGGCGTGTGCAGATATATGATATTCGACAACATACGCCGCTCCTTAACCCCTGTTATGGCTGCAATTTGCCTGTTTCTTGCAATACCTCTGCGATTTGCCGGCGAGTTTCTAGCCGAAACGGCGCTGCAAAGCCAGGCCGCCCCCGGTGTGTTTGCCGCACTTACCATATTGTTTACCGGCGGTTTCCAGATGCTTACGCGCAAATACCACTCAAGGGTAATGCCTGCGATGGGTACCGCATTGGCTCAGGCCTTTATGTTTATGGTAATCCTGCTGCAGACGGCATATGTAAGCCTTGACGCGATAATAAGAGCAGTTTTCCGGCAGTTATTCAGCAAGAAAAACCTGCTTGAGTGGGTTACCGCGGCCGACAGGGAAACGGCCGAACAGGGTTTCGCCACTGTGCTTGTAAAATGCTGGCCTTCTGTTCTGGGAGGCATATTGCTGTTTGTTTTTGGATACGGCTGGTTTGTTTATGCGGCCTCGCTTCTGGCTGTTATCGAGCCCTTTGTTGTGTACTTTACAAGAAAAGAAACCGTAAAACGGAAAGTAAAGCTGTCCCAAAGGGAAAAAGAGAAGCTGCGCTCATATGCCGCGTCGATGTGGGGATATTATGAACAGCTTTGCAAGGCTTCGGACAACTATCTGCCGCCCGATAACATCCAGGAGTCGCCGGTTTTTGCGGTGGCGCACAGGACATCGCCTACCAATATCGGCCTTATGTTTTTGTGCACGCTTGCAGCGAGGGATTTCGGGTTTATTGATACCGAAACCATGGTTCTCCGAATTTCCAAAAGTCTCGATACAATTGAAAAATTGGAAAAATGGCACGGAAACCTAATCAACTGGTATGACACAAGGACCCTTGAACCTTTAAGGCCGCGTATAGTCTCAACTGTTGATTCGGGTAATTTTGTTTGCTGCCTCACGGCCCTTATGGAGGGACTGCGCGAGTATAAAACCGAATCGGATGAAATTAATAACTTAATAAGGCGGATTAAAAAAATAATTGACGAAACCGACCTAAAGCCGCTGTATAACCGAAAACGCAAATTGTTCCACATAGGTTACGACCTAGAAAACGACACACTTACCACATCTTTTTATGACCTGCTTATGAGCGAGGCGCGCATGACAAGCTATTTTGCCATAGCAAGGCGCCAGGTTCCGGTAAACCACTGGGCGGCTTTGGGTAGGCTGCTTGTGCGGCAGGACGGGTATATTGGTCTTGCCTCCTGGACGGGGACAATGTTTGAATACTTTATGCCACAGCTTCTGCTGCCTATCCGGCCAAATTCCCTTTGCTCCGAGGCGCTTATGTTCTGCCTATATACCCAGCGCAAACGGGCTTCCAAGCTTCGCGCGCCGTGGGGTTGCAGCGAGAGCGCCTATTACGCCTTTGACAATATGCTCAACTACCAGTACAAAGCTCATGGAATAGCAAGGCTGGGGTTAAAAAGAGGGCTTGACAACGAATATGTCGTCTCACCCTACTCATCCTTCTTAGCGCTTTCTATAGCCCCCCATGCGGCATTAAAAAACCTTGAAAGATTGGAAAGCATGGGGATGACCGGAAGATTCGGATTTTATGAGGCGGTGGATTTTACAAGTTCAAGGGTGGGAGCCAAATTTGCCATAATTAAGAACTACATGGCACACCATGTGGGAATGAGTTTTCTTTCAATCCTCAATGTACTTCATGACAATATAATGCAAAAAAGGTTTATGAATGCCGATGGCATGCAAGCTGCAAAGGAGTTGCTTGAAGAAAAGATACCATCCGGCGCGGTTGTGCATAACCACCATATTATGCAGGATGTACCAGAAAAACCGGGAAGGAAGGTTATGGAGACGGAAATCTTTGATAATATCAACCCAACAAGACCAAGAGTACACTTTTTGTCCAATTCGGAATGGAGTGTAGCCATTACTGATGTGGGAGCAAGTATCAGCAGCTGCCAGGGTGTCGATGTGCTGCGGCGCAGCGACGATTTGCTAAGGCGGCCGTTAGGCGTCTTTGCAATAGTGGATGCCGGGGAAAAGACCTTTTCAATAACAAAGGCGCCAAAATATGATGAGGACAATAAATACGAAGTGGAGTTTACCAAAAACAGCGCCGATTTCTTCTGTGAAAGTGCCGGGATAGAGGCCTTTATGAAGGTGCAGGTGCACGAACTGCTGCCCTGTGAAATAAGGCGTTTTACCTTAAAAAACATTACAAACAAACCAAAAGAGGTAAGCCTGCTAATATATATGGAACCGTCCCTTGCGCGAAATGAAGATGATTCGGCACACCCGGCATTCTCAAGACTTTTTGTTCATGGGGAGTACAGGAATGTAACAAATACGCTGGTATTCTCCCGGCGCCCGCGGGAGGGCGAAAATTCGAGCGTTTATTTGGCGCTGGGGTTTGCAGAAGAAGTTGATTTTGAATACGAGCTTGACCGCGAAAAAATACTCACTCGGCCTGAGGGCGTTATGTCGCTGCTGAGAAAGAATATTGAGCTAAAAAAGGGTGCAGGCATACCCGACACCTGCGCAGCGATCAGAATAAAAATGAACCTTGCGCCGAAATCGAAAAAGGAGTACACTATGCTGCTTACTGCAGGGCGTTCAAGCGAGGAAGTAGTATCAAGGCTGATTGACTGCCGCAGGACGGCTCACAATGTGGCCAATGCGCCGCTGTTTGACGGCAGCATAGAGTCAAGGCTTTCTGAAGTAATTCTCCCAAAACTTCTGTTTGCCTGTGGGGATAATGATGAGCGGCGGGATGCCAGCTGCAACAACACCATGGGTGTGCACGGGCTTTGGAGCCTATCCATTTCGGGCGATTACCCAATAATTTTAATTGAGGTTAACAACGCCGCCGATCTGGACAGGGCAATTCCCTATATTAAGCTTCACAAAAAATTACGGCGCTGGGGTATTGTGGTCGACCTTGTTGTAACCTTCAGAAAACCTGCAGAGGAGGCCGAGAAGATAATTGCCGCCGGCAGGGAGCTGGTGCTTAGAGAAGGCCAGCACATGCTGCTTGATATGAACGGCGGTATCAGGTTTATCAATTTAGAGGGCAGGGGGCCGGAAGTGGAATCGCTTTACGCTGCCGCAAGGTATATTGCGCCTAAAACCCCCACAAGCATTGCAGAGATCGTGCCGGAGTTCAGGCCAGTAAACTTTTTGCCGGCAAGTTATACCCAAAGGGAGATTCAAGGATATGCAGTAACAAATGGGGTATTTCACGGCGACAGCATTACCATTACCAAAAAACCGCCGCTGCCCTGGTGTATTGTAATAGCAAATGAACATTTCGGCACGCTTGTGTCCGACAGCGCTTTGGGCTATACCTGGGCGTTAAACAGCCGCGAGAACAAACTTACCCCCTGGTATAACGACACCCGTACCGACAACCGCGGAGAACTGTTAATAATAAAAGTGGGGGACCGGTATTATGACATGATTTACGGCTCTGAGGCTACCTTTAAGCGGGGTCAGGCTTTATACAGGGGTGAAATAGAGGGAATTTCCTATACCGTTTCGGTAACCGTTGTTGGTATGTCGAAAAGAATTGATGTAAACCTTCATTCGGAAGGGGAAAAGGACATGGAAATCGCTTATTACACCGAGCCGGTTTTGGGAATTAACCGCAGCGGCTCCCGGCAAATTATATCCAGATGGGAGAATAACGCGCTGGTTTTGAAAAACGGGTTTAACACCGCAGTGCCCGGTTATGCAATTTTGACCGCCAAGGGCGGGGCAGATGGCTATTGTTGCGACAGGGCGTCTTTCCTTTGCGGCAGATGGGATAACAGAACATTGTGCCCGCTGGTTGACCCGTGCGCGGCAGTTATCGTCAAAAGGCGCCTGCCTCCCAAAAGGGATGAAAATATCCAGTTTATTTTCGGATTTGCCCAGGAAAGGGAAGCCCTATCATCAGTAATAGAGGCTGTACCGGAACAAAAAGCGCAAAACCGAATTGAAATAAATACACCCGATGAGGGGCTTAATCTTTTGTTTAATCACTGGCTGCCGGCTCAAATTGAAGACTGCCGCATAAACGGGCGCACAGGATTCTATCAGTGTGGCGGAGCGTTTGGATACAGGGATCAGCTTCAGGATATCTGCGCACTAATGATTTGGAATCCGCAGAAGGCAAAGGAGCATATACTTCGCTGCGCTGCCCATCAGTTCGAAGAGGGCGACGTGCTGCACTGGTGGCACCCGCTGCCAACAGGCGATGTAGGCGTGCGTACCCGATGCTCGGACGATATGCTGTGGCTACCCTATGCCGTTTACAGATATATAAAGCGCACCAAAGACTATTCGATATTGGATATGGAAGTAGGTTTCCTGTCCGCACCGGTATTGGAAAAGGATGAAAAACAGAGGTTTTTCGCGCCGGTACTGGGGGACAAAAAGGCCAGCATTTATGAGCACTGCCTAAGGGCAATTAATACCGTAAAATTAGGTCGGCACGGACTGCCGCTGATTGGCAGCTGCGACTGGAACGACGGACTTTCAAAGGTCGGCGAGGAGGGAGAAGGGGAAAGCGTATGGCTTGCACAGTTTGCCGCAATAGTTTTTGAAGAAATGGCAGAGCTTGCAGAGTACAAGGGGGATGTAGATACCAGGGAAGATTTGCTTGCCCGCGCCAAAGAGCTAAAATCTGCAGTTGACAAAAACGCCTGGGCAGGAAACTGGTATGTCAGAGCGTTTATGGACGACGGAAGCCCGCTTGGGCACCCCAAAAACGCTGAAATGCAAATAGATATACTGCCGCAGGCCTTTGCTGTGCTGTCCAGAATGCAGGACAAAGAAAGAATTGACATGGCGCTGCAGGCGGCAGAAGATCTGTTGGTAGATAAAAATCACGGCATTATTAAGCTTTTTACCCCGCCGTTTGATAAATTTGACTCGGGTTATATTAGGGGATATATGCCGGGCGTTCGGGAAAACGGTGGGCAGTATACCCACGGTGCAATTTGGTATATTGTCGCATTGTTCTTGCACGGCAAGGCAGACAGGGCATATGAACTGCTTAAAATGATTTCCCCTGTTACAATATCTGAAACTCCTGAGAGGGCAGAGCGTTACAAACTCGAGCCCTATGCCATTGCCGCCGATATCTACTCATCAGTCGACAGGGCAGGCCGAGGCGGCTGGAGCCTGTATACCGGCTCTGGTGGATTGTTCTACCGTACAATACTGAAAACAATGCTCGGCATTTCCATAGAGGGGGATACCGTAAAAGTAGACCCGCACCTGCCATCGGGGATTAAAGAATACAGCGTGCGTATAGTTATGGACGGTTGCGACTTGTTAATAGATGTATTTGTGGGGGATGAAGAAAAGATAATTTTCGACGGACAGAGAACCGACAGCATAAGATTGATGGAAGGCAAGCATTCCGCACAGGTTACGGTTGTAAATAATCCTGCCAAAATTTAAGTAAAATTTTTACCAACAATCTGGCGTTATATGTGACATTATGTTATAATTTTTAGGAAATTAAGCTTGTGAACTTTCAAGGAGGACTGGCAATGCCGCAGATTGTGGATATAGCCCCAGGGGTTGAAGGGCTGTTTATTAAAAATCCGCGTTTCAAGACCACCCAGATTTCGGTAAACTTTTATCAGGGATTAAGCTGGGATACGGTGTCCTCTAATGCAATACTGCCTTACTGCCTTGCAAGCTCGAGCGGGGAATACCCGGATTTTACAAGCCTTAACCAGAAGCTTAACGAGCTGTATGGTGCAAGGCTACGGGCAGATGCATATAAACTGGGCGACAGCCAGGTACTGAAGCTTTCTATAAATGTCATTGATAACAAATATACCCTGGACGGCAGCGACGTAGTAAATGAAGCTGCGGTATTGCTCGCCGGACTGATTTTTAACCCGGCATTAGACGACGGCAGCTTTAAAAGCGACGTTGTTGAGCGTGAAAAAAGGCTGCTGCTTGAGAGAATTGAGGGAGAGATTAACGACAAGCGCCGATATGCTCTGGCAAGATGCGAGGCGTTAATGTGCAAAGATGAGCCCTTTGGCATTCCAAAATACGGAACCGCCGAAAGCGCTAAAGAGCTTAACGATGATGATGTTTATAACGCCTGGGAACGGGCATTAAGGTCGGCGTATATCAGGATTAATATTATCGGCAGCACGCTGCCCGACGGTATTTGGGAAAGGTTCAAGTCCGCCTTTTCGGCAATAAGGCGCGAAAACGCCGCTTTGCCGGGCAACAGTACAGGCGCTGCCCCCGAAAATCCCCTAGAAGTAACCGAGGAAATGGATGTAACGCAGGGCAAGCTGGTTATGGGCTTTAGGACCGGGCAGTCTGGTTCCGACGAGGAAACATTGCCGCTGCTTGTCATGAACGATGTGTACGGCGGCGGGCCTTATTCAAGGCTGTTTACAAATGTGCGCGAAAAACTTAGCCTTTGCTACTATTGCTCGGCAAGTGCCAACCGCCGCAAGGGGCTTATATTCGTGCAGTCAGGCGTTGACATTAACAATGTGACAAGGGCAAAGGAAGAAATATTAAACCAGCTAGAGATTATGAAAAAAGGGCAATTTGAGGATTCGGAGCTAGAATCGTCTTTAAAGAGTCTTTCCAATTATTTTACAAGCGTGCTGGATGTGCCTGAGCACATCGACCGTTGGTATACCGACCGCGTTTTTGACCGCCAGCCCTGGTCTCCGGATGAGCTGGCACAAAAGGTAAAAACGGTTAACAGAGAAGATGTAATCACGGCGGCACAGGGCGTAAAACTTGATACCGTCTACATTTTGTCCCCAACGAATGTGAAATAATTTTGAAAGGCATGGATTGATATGACTGTTACCGAATACAGAAATGACCATCTTGGCGAAATGTATGTAAAAGCCGAGCACAAAAGCGGCTTGACAGTATATATCTGCCCCAAACCAGACTATTCAACCGCCTATGCTGTTTTTGGAACCAAATACGGCTCGGTTGACAGCAAATTTAAAAAAGACAAAGGGGAATGGATAGAAGTACCGGCCGGCATTGCCCATTTTCTTGAGCACAAGCTTTTTGAGAGCGAGGACGGCGATGCCTTTTCCCGCTATGCCAAAACCGGCGCCTATGCGAATGCCTACACAAGTTTTGACCGCACCTGCTATCTGTTCTCCTGCTCGGACCGCTTTGAGGAAAACCTTGACATTCTGCTGGATTTTGTCCAGTCACCCTATTTTACCAAGGAGACTGTTCAGAAGGAACAGGGCATAATCGGGCAGGAAATCCGGATGTACGAAGACAACGCCAACTGGTGCGTGTTTTTCAACCTGTTATCGGCGCTGTATAAAAACCATTCGGTAAAAATAAACATTGCGGGAACTGTTGAATCCATTGCCCAGATTACCGACAGGCTGCTTTATGACTGCTACTATACCTTTTATAATCTTAGCAACATGTTCATCTGCGTTGTCGGCAACGTGGATATTGATAAGACCCTAAAACAAATCGAGTCCTCTTTGAAGGAATCAGAGCCCGTAGAAATCGAGCGCAGCGGATTTTCGGAACCGAGGGAAGTGGTAAAGCATTACATTGATCAAAAACTTCCCGTATCACAGCCGTTGTTTTGTTTAGGGTATAAGGATGAGTGTGGCGCTGAAATCAAGCCGCTGGATATCAGAATCCATACGCTGTTTTTGCTTATGGTTTTAATGGATAAAGCGTCACCCTTGTTTAAAAAATTGGTTGACGAGGGGCTTATTAATGAAAATATCGGTCTTGAATACTTTGCGGGCTTCGGGTATGCCGCGTCTATAATTAAGGGTGAGTCAAGCGACCCGAAACGGGTGGCAGAGGAAATAAACAGCGAAATAAAACGGCTTAAAACCGAAGGCATAGACCAGAAACTTTTTGAGGGTATTCGCCGCAAGCTGTACGGGGCGGCAGTTATGGTATTTAACGATGTTGAAAATATAGGCTACGAGATTACCGACTGCGCCATAAATGGCAATGATTTGTATGATACCATTGAGATTATTCGCAATACCAAAATAGAAGACGTAATTAATCGGCTGGAGGCCTTCGATGAAAAGTATATGGCTTTGTCGGTAATATCCCCGAATTAAAATTGGTTTAACCTCATTACTGTTGGTATAAGGAGTGTTAATATGGCAGATACGGTTTACCATGTGACATTGTTCGGGCTTGAGTTTGACATAAAGCCGGTGGCCTTTTCGCTGCCAATAGCAGGCGGCTGGGATATTTACTGGTATGGTATACTGATTTCCCTGGGATTTGGCCTTGCTATTTTGTATGCCATGAAACGGGCCAAATCCTTCGAGCTTAACCCCGACAAGGTTATTGACGTAATTCTGGTTTCCACCCCTGTTTCAATAATTTGCGCGAGGGCATATTATCTGCTTTTTGACGGCGTTAAAACTGAAAGCATTGCCGGATTTTTTGATATTCATAGCGGTGGAATGGCGATTTACGGCGGAGTAATTGGAGCCTTTTTAAGCGCTGCTTTGATGTGCAAAATCAGAAAAATAAATATGTTAGACCTTTTTGACCTGGGTGCTATAGGGTTCTTTATTGGACAAGCAATAGGCCGCTGGGGCAACTTTTTCAATCAGGAGGCATATGGTACCTTTACCAACAGCTCCTGGTGGGGAATGACCAGCAACAGGATCCAGGAGGAATACGGCTACGGGCTAGTTCACCCCTGTTTTTTGTATGAGTCGGTATGGTGCTTAATTGGATTTATTATCCTACATACCTTAAGCCGCCGCAGAAAATTTAAGGGGGAACTGTTTTTAATGTACGGAGCGTTGTATGGGATTGGAAGGTTCTTTATTGAGGGCCTTAGGACCGACAGCCTCATGATTGGCGACTTTAGGGTCTCTAAATGGCTGTCTTTACTATTGTTTGCGGGCTGCAGCCTTGCAATAGGGATTATTCTTATAAAGCTTAAGAACGAATCCCAGCAGGAATACACTCCTTTATTTGAGGGTATACAGCTGAATGCGGATACTGATACCCATGATATTACAGATGAAAACATTATGAAAGACGAGGGTACGGGCAGCGGCGAAGACAAAGGCTACGGTGCATGGACCGACGAGCCTTCGGAAGATGCCGACGACAGCGACATTTTGGATAATCTTGACGAGAATGCCGCAGAACAGTTTCTTAATGCAATGGGAGGCATTGAGGCCGAGCGAACGGATGATTTAGGGGAAAACACATACGACCCCACCATTTACTACAGCGAAAATAAGGGAGAAGCCGAAGACTAATTTATGTCCCGGCTGGCCTTAAGGTATGTCCCGACCTTTTGTCGGGTAATTACATAGAGAATGGAGAGTTAACATGGCAAGGATAATAGACGGAAAGGAAATTTCAGCAGCATTTAAGGAGCGGGTTAAGGCCCAGGTGGAAGAACTGAAATCCAAGGGGATAACCCCGGGCCTTGCAGTTATTATTGTGGAAGGGGACCCCGCTTCGCGGATTTATGTAAACAACAAGAAAAAAGCCTGCGAACAGCTGGGGATATATTCAGAGGAGCATGCGCTTCCCAATGATGTGACCCAGGAGGAGTTGTTGGCACTAATCTCCAGCCTTAATAACCGCAGCGATATAAACGGAATATTATGTCAACTTCCTCTGCCGCCACACCTTGACGAGGAAAAAGTTATTAATTCGATTTCGCCAAACAAGGATGTGGATGCCTTTCATCCCATGAATGTGGGGCGGATTATGATAGGCAACTTTGATTTCCTGCCCTGCACCCCGGCGGGCATTATGGAAATGCTGCGCTATTGCGATATAGATGTTGAAGGAAAGCACTGTGTGGTAATTGGCCGCTCGAATATCGTGGGCAAGCCTATGGCAATGCTTATGCTTCATAAAAATGCCACCGTGACTATTTGCCATTCCAAAACTCGGAATTTAAAGGAAATAACCCGTACCGCGGATATCCTGGTGGCGGCGGTGGGTAAGGCCAATTTTGTAACGGCAGATATGGTAAAGCCCGGTACGGTTGTGATTGATGTCGGCATGAACCGGCTTGAGGACGGCAAGATTACGGGGGATGTAGACTTTAAGGCGGTAGAGCCAATATCTTCTGCCATTACGCCTGTTCCAGGCGGGGTAGGCCCAATGACAATAGCCGTATTGATGCAAAACACCGTTACTGCGGCAAGGCGGCAGAATGGTTTTATATAAACAAAAAAGGCGGGTGTGGTAATGAAATTAAAGCTACCAATTATGCTGTGTTTGGTTCTTGCGCTTTTTACTGTTGCTGTAACCGCCAGCCCGCTAAATATTAAGGAACACAAACTTTCCATTCAGTTTCCCGATGAATATACTGTAATTACACCTGACACGTTGCGAAAACACAGTGAGTTCATAGAACACCTGCATCATTCGGTAAATTCCTTTAAGCAGCACATGCAGAACAGCAACATGATTGCATTTGCAGCAACCCAGCGCAATGACAGGCAGTTTCAAATCAAAACCTGGCAAACTGATTTTTCCAAAGAAATTGTGACCCTTAAAAACCTTGACACTGATTCGGCCTATAATGCAATAAGCGCCCTGATTTCCGAAATACCTGAAGAGTCTTTAAAAGGCTGGAATTATATTGACGTAAACAGCCAGCCGTTTTATGAAATACGGGTTGAGGCTGACGGCTTCTGTTTTTTACAGTATGTCACAATCCAGAACGGCAATTATTATGCTGTTGTTTACTATAACAACCTCTCAAATCAGCTTGACAGTAATAGTGTGGATGAGGCAAGGTCGGTGGTAAACACCCTTGTTATCGAACAGAATAAGCCGCTCTTCGACATACTTGACGGGAATACGGTTATTCAGATTATTATTACTGCCATAATAATAATTGCCGCGGCGGTGGCTGTTGTGTTAATCATCATTTCCTTTATTAGGGATCTACTTAGAAAAAGTGAGCAGGACGCCGCGGGCATTAAAATCAAACGAAGAAAACTTAAATAGCCGCAGCATATTTGCCGCGGCTTTTTGTATGAGGGTGGTATTATGCAGCTTTGCAGGACCCATTGGTCCCAAAGTGATTATGAAGAATTTTTGACAGAGCTAAAGATTTCTGCAGATCCCAAATATAAGGAATTTATGCAGCGTTTAATACCTGGGGAGCAAAATATCCTTGGTGTCAGGATGCCGGTATTACGCAATATATCAAAGGAAATAGCAAAGGGCAATTTTGCGCAATTTCTTGGAAGTTTGCCAAGGCGAATATCATGAAACGCTGTTGCTTGAGGGTTTGATTGCCTGTTATTCTAAACTTACAATAGAAAAGCTTATGGATTTCTGCCGGAATTATGTTCCCAGGATTAACAACTGGGCGGTTTGCGATACCTTTGCCACAAGCATTAAAATAAGGAAACAGGACAAGGAAAAGTTTCTGGAGTTTGCGCTGTCATTTCTTCCGGGTTTTGAGTTTGAAACCAGATTTGCATTGGTTATCTTACTGTCCAAATATTTAACCCGGGAGAATTTAGATTTGATATTCGATGCCTGTAATAAGGCAAAGGGCGGTTATTATGTGAAAATGGCGGTGGCGTGGCTTTTGTCGTTCTGCTTTATTGAGTTTCCTCAAGAGACATTACAATACTTAAAAAACTGCTCGCTGGACGACTGGACATATAACAAGGCTTTGCAGAAAATCGCAGAATCTAACAAGGTTGACAAAAATACAAAAATGCAAATAAAAACACTCAGGCGCCAAAACACAACAGCGGCAAAATAGCCCGCTATTGCTTTTTTTATATATAAATGGTAAAATAATATGGCGTTAATAGTGTGATTCATTTTTTCTGAAAGGTAGTGCGGCGTTATGCCGGATACTAAAGTTTCTGCCTGCATAGTAACCTATAACAGCATGGACAAGATCGAACGTACAGTGCGTTCCATATTGGACAACACAAAGGGCGTTGATCTGACCCTTTATATATCCGACAACGCCTCCACTGACAAAACAGCCGATTTTATAGAGCGGGAATTCCCGCAGGTAAAGGTAATCCGGAACCAAATTAACGGCGGTTTCGGATGGGCGCACAATAAGGTTTTGGAGCTTATAGATTCTGAATATCATGTAATTATCAACCCGGATATTATTTTGGATTCGGATGTTATCTCGGATTTGGCCGCTTTTTTGAACGAGCACCCAGACATTGTGATGGTGACTCCCAAGGTTTTAAACCAGGACGGTACCGAACAGCATTTGCCCAAACGGGAGCCAAGAATTAAATACCTAATTGGCGGCAAGCTGCAGAAGTTCGGTAAAATTTTTAAAAACCTTCGCGCTGAATACACCATGCAGAATGTGGAGATAAAACAGCCCTTGGATATAGATTTTTGCACCGGATGTTTTATGTTTATAAGAACCGATGCCTTTAAGCAATTAAACGGCTTTGACGACCGTTTTTTTATGTATCTGGAAGATGCCGATTTAACCAAAAGGGCAAAGCAGTTTGGAAGGGTTGTGTTTTATCCCTGTGTGTCGGTTATTCACCTTTGGGAGCGTGCTAGCTATAAAAGCTTTAAATATTTCATGATACATGTCCGGTCAATAGTAAAGTATTATCTAAAATGGTTTAGAAAAAAATAAGGAAGGTATACAATATGAAAGGTATTATCTTAGCGGGCGGTGCCGGAACAAGGCTTTACCCTTCGACCATAGCCGTATCCAAGCAGATGCTGACGGTATACGATAAACCCATGATTTATTACCCGCTTTCAACCCTGATGCTTGCGGGCATAAGGGAAGTACTTATTATTTCCACGCCCCGGGACCTGCCGATGTATAAAGAGCTTTTGGGAGACGGCTCGCAGATCGGCTTGAGCTTTGATTATGCGGTGCAGGAAACACCAAGAGGGTTGGCTGACGCCTTTATAATCGGCGCCGATTTTATTGGTAACGACAATGTATGCCTGGTGCTGGGTGACAACATTTTCTACGGCTACGGCTTTACCAAAAGACTTGAGAATGCCGCTTCAAGAAAAATCGGGGCTACCATTTTCGGCTATCATGTTAGCAATCCGTCCGATTTTGGCGTTGTTGAATTTGACGAGGACTGGAATGTTATTTCCCTCGAGGAAAAGCCCAAAAACCCAAAATCCAACTACGCTGTGCCGGGGCTGTACTTCTATGACAATGAGGTAAAGGAGATTGCAAAGCAAATCAAGCCTTCGGCAAGGGGAGAACTTGAGATTACCTCTGTCAACCTCGAATACCTTAAAATGGGCAAATTAAAGGTAGAACTGTTTGGCAGGGGAATGGCATGGCTGGATACGGGCACCCACCGTTCCCTGCTGGCAGCCGCCAATTTTGTAGAGGCGGTGCAGACAAGGCAAGGTCTTTACATAGCCTGTATTGAAGAGATTGCATATAGGAAGGGCTTTATTGACAGGGAATGCCTGCTTAAACATGCGGAGAAACTGAAAACCACAGAATATGGGCAATATCTGTTTAAAATTGCCCAGGAAGCATGATAATTAGGTGAGAGAATGAAAATACTCATTACCGGTGCCAAAGGTCAGCTTGGCAGCGAGATTCAAAGAATATTAAAAGCTGGGAAAAGCGAAATCGGAGAGATTGACCAAATTTACAAAACCGCCGAGGTAACGGCAGTCGACATAGAGCATGATATCAGCGATATGCAGCAGGTCATGAAGCTTGTGGGTTCGGTAAAACCCGACGTGGTTATTAACTGCGCTGCCATGACCAATGTGGACGCCTGCGAGACAGATTTTGTTACGGCCATGAAGGTCAACGCCATAGGCCCACGAAATCTTGCGGTGGCTGCCGAAAAGTATGGCTCGAAGCTTATACACATCTCTACCGACTATGTGTTTGCGGGTGACGCTAACAGGCCTTATGTTGAATGGGATATTTGCAATCCGCAGAGCATATACGGAAAATCCAAACGGCTGGGCGAAGAGTATGTCTTGGCTTTCTCTACACGCTGTTTCATAGTGCGAACCGCCTGGCTTTATGGATATGAGGGCAAAAATTTTGTTAAAACTATTATAAGGGCCGCAAGGGAAAAGGGAAGCCTTATGGTGGTCAACGACCAAAGGGGAAATCCCACCAATGCCAACGACCTTGCCCATCATATTTTAAAGCTTGCCCTGACAGATGAATACGGGATTTACCACTGTACCGGAAATGGCGAGTGCACCTGGTATGATTTCGCAAAAAGGATAGTTGGACTAAGCAATATTCCCTGCGAGGTTAACCCCTGCACAACAGAGGAGTACCCACGGCCGGCAAGGAGGCCGGCATACTCATCGCTTGAGAACCTTATGCTTAAATGCACCGTCGGCGATGAGATGAGGGACTGGCAGGCTGCCCTTGAAATGTATATAAAAAATCTGGAGGAAGTATAATGAAAACCTATTTGGTGACCGGCGGCGCCGGGTTTATTGGCTCGAATTTTATTATTTACATGCTTAAAAAGCACAAAGACATAAAAATTATCAACGTTGACGCGCTGACATATGCTGGCAACCTTGAAAACTTAAAATCGGTGGAAAACGACCCCAGATACAGCTTTGTGCAGGCCGATATCTGTGACAGGCAGGCAATTAATAAACTGTTTTCCGAAAACGAGGTTGATTATGTGGTCAATTTTGCCGCGGAAAGCCATGTTGACCGCAGTATAAGCGACCCTGATATATTTGTTAAAACCAATGTATTAGGCACCGTTAACCTGCTAAACTGCGCCAGGGCTGCATGGTCAGTTGGCGACGATGTTTACAAACCCGGCGTTAAATTTTTGCAGGTTTCAACAGATGAGGTGTACGGCTCATTAGGGCCTGAAGGCTACTTTACCGAAACCACCCCGCTGGATCCGCATTCGCCCTATTCTTCCAGCAAGGCGTCGGCAGACCTTTTCGTTAAGGCGTACCATGACACCTACAAACTGCCAATGAACATTACCCGCTGCTCAAACAACTACGGACCCTATCAGTTTCCCGAAAAATTAATCCCTCTAATGATAAACAATGTGCTTAATCACAAGGAATTGCCTGTTTACGGGGACGGAATGCAGATACGCGACTGGCTTTATGTGGAAGACCATTGCAAGGCGATCGACATGGTTATAAGCGGCGGGAAAGCAGGCGAGGTTTACAATATCGGAGGGCATAACGAGCGCACAAACCTGTTTATTGTAAAGACAATTATAAATTATATAAAAGAAAACGTGGATGACACGGTAGGCGAGCATTTAATCCGCCATGTCAAGGACCGCAAAGGGCACGACCGGCGGTATGGCATAGATCCCGAAAAAATTAAGAACGAACTTGGATGGTATCCCGAAACCCCCTTTGAAAAGGGAATAGTTAAGACCATTAAGTGGTATCTCGAAAACCGGGATTGGGTTGAGCATGTTACCAGCGGGGAATACCAGAAGTACTACGAAAAAATGTATTCCAACAGGTAAAAATACAAGCCATGTATCTTGGGATATATGGCTTTTCAAATTTATTTTGGGAGGGCCAATATGGCAAAGTTTAATTTTATAAAGACCGAAATAGAGGGCGTCTTTATTATTGAACCCACCGTGTTTAGCGACTACAGGGGATACTTTATGGAAACTTATAATTACAACGAATTTAAAAAGGCAGGCATTGACACCGTTTTTGTGCAGGATAACCAGTCAAAATCGCGAAAAGGTGTGCTGCGCGGGCTGCATTTTCAAAAGACCTATTCCCAGGCAAAGCTTGTCCGTGTTATTAAGGGAGAGGTATTTGATGTGGCAGTTGATTTAAGAAAGGGCAGCCCCACATACGGCAAATGGGTAGGTGTCTATCTGTCTGAGGAAAACAAGCGCCAGTTATTCATACCCAAGCACTTCGCTCACGGCTTTTTGGTGTTGTCTGAAGAGGCCGAGTTTGTTTACAAATGCGATGACTTTTATCATCCCGAGGACGAAGGCGGGCTTAGATGGGATGACCCGGATGTGGGAATTAAGTGGCCTATTGAAGAGGGAATGGAGATATTGTTGTCAGATAAAGATAAGCAGAACCCGTTGCTGAAAGACTTAAAATGAGGTAAAAATATTGACAATTAAGGTACTAAACAGGGCTGCTGCAGCGTCGGCCATTAGGGCGGCTATTACCGTGTGGCGGGTTTTAACCACACCGCAGGCGCCATAATATACTGTTATTGTATAGAAGGTTGTCTCCGTAGAACCGCACATAACCGAGCATATAAGTCCTATTTTAGACTCTGCTCCGTATGTTGCGAGCATGCGGTCGAGCAGGGCGATTGAACCGCCGCCGGATATTGGCCGCAGCAGCGCCATTGGTATAACCTCGGGCGGCATATGAACAAGCCTTGCCATCGGAGACAGGGCATATGTCAACAGGTCTAAAGCCCCCGAGGCTTTAAACATTTCGACGGCAGTTATAAGCCCGATGATTGACGGGGCGATTTTTAATAAAGTTTTAAGCCCGTCAAAGGCACCTTCAAGAAAACTGTCAAAAATTTTTACACCTTTAATTAATCCTAAACCTATAAAAACAATTAAAATGGCCGGCAATGCATATACTGATATTAACCCCATTTATATTACCACTCTTTCAAGTTTCGTTTTACGACTCCAAACTCTTGCACCTTTAGTCCCTAGGATGAACAGAAAATTTACCGTAAGCCCTACGGCAAGAGCAAGCAGCGAGGTAATTAGTATGAGCGGCAATATATCCATGGGGTTTGATGCTCCGTATCTTGAGCGCAGAGCCGATATAGTAGTGGGAATTATCTGAATTGAAGCCGTGTTTAGAACCACAAAGGTTACCATATTGTCGCTGGCAACAGTTTTATCAGGGTTCTCGGCCTGCAGCTGTTTCATCGCCTCTATGCCGAGCGGCGTTGCAGCGTTTCCAAGCCCCAGCATGTTGGCCGCCATGTTCATTGAAATAGCGTTTGCCGCCTTACCTCCCTTTTTTAGAGTTGGGAACAATAGCCTAATCAGCGGCGACAACATTCTGCCAATTATAGCCGTTGCTCCCGAATTTTCGGCTATCTTTATAAATCCTCCCCAAACCGACATGACCCCCGCAAGGGTTATGCAGGCATTAACGGCATTATTGGCGCCGCTATAAAGTGCATTGGTTACCTCATCAATACGCCCGTTTACAATTCCGAATATGAGAGATATAAGAATTAGTCCGGCCCATATATAGTTGAGCATTTCAGTTCTCCTTTTTTAATCTTGGAAACTTTGCCAATAGAATAATATGTTTAGAAAAAAGGGATTATGTATAAAATATAGTAAAATATTGTAAAAAAAGTGTTGACATATTTTGATAAATCGGTTATATTATTTATGCAAATATAAGGATGGGATAGTTGAAATGCTATTTTAGGAGGTGCATGTATGAAAGCTACAGGTATGCTAAGAAAGGTTGACGAACTAGGTCGAATAGTGATACCTAAGGAGTTGCGCAGGCAATATAATGTTGAAGATAACAAAGATTTCTTCGAAATTTTTGTTGAAGATGACGCAATTATCCTTAAGAAATATCAACCTAGCTGTATATTTTGTGGAGAACTGAAAGAAATCTCCAATTACAAAGGTCACAATATCTGTTCCAGTTGCATACAGGCGATTAGCAATCTAAAGTAATATAAAAAATATCGGGCTGCCATTCAAAATTGGCAGCCCGTTTTTTTATGGTTAACTATAATTGTGTAGATTGCACATACAATATGTTGATACAAGAAAATTTTCAACCCATTCGTCAAATAATGTGCTATAAATTATTTATATGTCAGTTTTCGTCCAAAAAATCTCTGATTTTGCCAAAGAAATTTCTGCGCTTTTTATAGTTTGCATCTCCGGTTATCGAATCAAACGCACGCAGAATTTCCTTCTGTTTTTCGGTGAGGTTCTTGGGTATCTCAACAAGTATTTTAACATATTGATCACCCCGGCCTAAACCATTGAGCCTTTGAATACCCTTGCCTTTCAATTTGAATTCATCGCCCGGCTGGGTACCTTCGTGGACTGTGAATTTAACCTTTCCGTCCAGAGTAGGTACCACAATTTCTGCCCCGAGGCAGGCCTGGACAAAGGTAATGGGTATTTCGCAGTAAACATCGTAGCCGTTGCGCTCGAAAATCGGATGGGGGCGGACCGATACTGTGATGTGAAGGTCCCCAGGAGGACCGCCGTTAATACCCTCGTCCCCACCTCCGCGCAGTTTTATGACCTGTCCATCGTCTATACCTGCGGGAATATCTACGGTCTGTGCTTTGGTTACCCTCACCCTGCCTTTGCCGGCGCATTTGTGGCAGGGCTTTTCAATTATGGTTCCTTTGCCGCCGCACCTGTCGCATATGCGCTGGGTCTGCATAATTCCAAAAGGTGTCCGCTGTGTGAATTTTACATGTCCGGAACCGTTGCAGTTAGGACAGGTTACGGGGGTGGTACCCTTGCGGGCGCCGCTTCCGCCGCATTCGGGGCAGTTTTCAACCCGCGAAATGTCTACGGTCTTTTTACAACCTTTTGCGGCTTCTTCAAAGGACAACGCAACAGTGGCAGAAGTATCAGACCCTCGCCTGGGCGCGTTGGGATTAGAGGATCGGCTTCCAAAACCTCCGCCAAAGAATGAGCTGAAAATGTCCCCAATATCTCCAAAGTCAAAATCAAAACCGCTAAATCCCGATCCCGCTCCAGCAGCGCTGTTCGGGTCAACACCTGCATGGCCGAACCGGTCATATCGCGCACGTTTTTCGGGGTCGGAAAGCACAGCGTAGGCTTCATTTACTTCTTTAAATTTCTTCTCGGCTTCCTTATCGCCTGGATTAAGGTCCGGGTGATATTTTTTTGCGGCCTTGCGGTAGGCTTTTTTTATTTCTTCCTCACTGGCGCCGCGTTCTACACCCAGCACCTCGTAGTAGTCCCTTTTTTCAGCCAAAATAGCACTCTCCTTGGATTAGCCAATCAAATAAACGAAGATTTGCGGAATGGCGGCTGGCCATTCCGCAAATTAAACAGTTTACTTTTTATCCTCGTCAACATCCTTGTAATCGGCTTCGTACACTGTTGAATCTTTTTTGGAATCGTCCTGTGTATTGCTGCCTGAATTTTTCTCTTCGGCAGTCGCCTTGTATATCTTCTCGGATACCGCAAAAATCTTTTTCTGCAGTTCTTCTTGGGCTGACTTTATTTTAGCTGTATCCGAACCTTTAAGCGCTTCTTTAAGCGCATCTATAGCGCCGTTTATTTCCTTCTTTTCGTCTTCGCTAAGTTTGTCGCCAAAATCTGCAAGCGTTTTTTGGGTCTGGTAAATCATCTGATCGGCATTGTTGCGCAGGTCTACCTCTTCTCGGCGTTTTTTGTCTTCTGCAGCATATTGTTCAGCCTCTTTGATGGCGCGTTCTATATCTTCCTTGGACATATTGGAACTGGAGGTTATGGTAATCGACTGCTCTTTGCCGGTTCCCAAATCCTTTGCCGAAACATGGACAATTCCGTTGGCGTCGATGTCAAAAGTAACCTCTATCTGAGGTACGCCGCGGGGCGCCGGCGGGATTCCGTCAAGGCGGAAGATTCCGAGGGTTTTGTTATCCTTGGCAAATTCCCTCTCACCCTGTAGCACATGGATTTCAACCGAAGTCTGCCCATCGGCCGCAGTGGAGAATATCTGGCTCTTCTTGGTGGGAATGGTGGTGTTGCGTTCAATAATCTTGGTAAATATGCCGCCTAAAGTTTCGATACCAAGAGAGAGAGGAGTAACGTCGAGCAGCAGTAAACCCTTTACATCCCCTCCCAATACACCGCCTTGAATTGCGGCGCCGAGAGCAACACACTCATCAGGATTAATGCCTTTAAAGGGGTCCTTTCCCATGAATTTCTTAACGGCTTCCTGGACAGCTGGTATTCTGGTCGAACCACCTACCAGCAATACCTTATCTATATCAGAGGGTTTCAGGCCAGCGTCGCTAAGCGCTTGGCGAACCGGGCCCATTGTGGACTCTACAAGGTCTGACGTCATCTCGTTAAATTTGGCCCTTGTCAGCGTTGCCTCAAAGTGTTTTGGGCCGCTTGCATCAGCCGAGATAAAGGGAAGATTAATCTCGGTTGTGGTCATGCTAGAAAGGTCTATCTTTGCCTTTTCGGCAGCCTCTTTAATACGCTGCATGGCCATTTTATCGGACCTTAAATCAATGCCGTTTTCATTTTTAAAAGTATCAATGATCCAGTCCATAATCCGCTGGTCGAAGTCATCGCCGCCGAGGCGGTTATTACCGGCGGTTGCAAGCACTTCCTGAACGCCGTCGCCCATTTCGATTATGGAAACGTCAAATGTACCGCCGCCAAGGTCGTAAACCATGATTTTCTGATCCTCTTCCTTGTCAAGGCCATAGGCCAGCGCCGCGGCGGTAGGCTCGTTTATGATACGCTTTACCTCAAGACCGGCAATCTTACCGGCGTCTTTGGTTGCTTGACGCTGTGAGTCGGTAAAATAAGCCGGAACTGTAATTACCGCCTCGGTTACAGGCTCGCCCAAATAGGCTTCGGCATCGGCTTTAAGTTTCTGCAGGATAATTGCCGAAATTTCCTGGGGCGTGTATTTTTTTCCGTCAATATCTACCTTGTAGTCGGAGCCCATTTCCCTTTTTATGGATATAATCGTACGGTCCGGGTTAGTGATTGCCTGGCGTTTTGCAACCTGGCCTACAAGCCTTTCGCCTGTTTTGGAAAATGCAACAACCGAAGGTGTGGTTCTTGAACCTTCGGCGTTGGGAATAACTACCGGCTCACCGCCTTCAATGACAGCTACACAGGAGTTTGTAGTTCCCAAGTCAATTCCAATAATTTTTCCCATAAATTATGATTCCTCCAATATATTAAATAGAATAAATTTGCTTATTAATTTGCAACCTGCACCATGGCTGGGCGTATAACTGTCCCGCCCACTTTATAACCCTTTTGAAGTACTTTGACAACAGTGTTTTCCCCAAAAGAATCGTCTTCTATATGCATTACCGCCTCGTGCAACTCGGGGTTAAACTGCTGGCCTTCGGCCTGGATTTCCGAAAGCCCCAAACCGGTTAAAACCTCTTTAAACTGCTTTAAAATAAGTTCAATACCTTTTATATAATCAGGTGATGACGGGTCAGAGGCCAAGGCACGTTCGGTGTTGTCGAGCGTGGGAAGCAAAAGTTTTATAATATTGGCCTTGACATATTCGGCTAACGCCTCGCGTTCGCGCTCTGTGCGCTTTTTGTAGTTATCGTACTCGGCAGCAAGCCTAAGCAGCATATCCTCTTTTTGCTTAAGCTCTTGAATTAGCCTGTCAAGTTCGCTTTTTTCGATTTCGCATTTTCCGGATGTTTCTTGCTGGCTGACGGTGGTATTAACTCCGTCATTTTGAACAGTATTCTGTTCAGTGTTTTTTTCTTTTGTTTCAACTTCCGGCGAAAACCCTTGAGTTACGTTTTTAGCCTTATTCGCCAAATCAAATCAATCCTCCATGTCTTTCATTGCTTGGGTAAGCAGGTGGCTAAGCCGGGAGGCTAAATACTCAATGCTTGGTATAACCTGCTTATAAGCCATTCTCGTAGGGCCGATTACCCCGAGGCGGCCAAGTTCCTTGTTACCGGCCTTGTATTTTGCAACCACCATACTGGATGGTTTTAATGCATCTATTGAGGTTTCCTCGCCAAAGATTACATCAATCGGTTTGGTTAAGGATTCAATTATGGATAGAATTGCTTCCCTTTCAGAAATAAGTCTTGCAAGCTGTTTTACCGACTGGACCTCTTTGTAATTGCTAAAATAGTCAAACAGTTTGGATTCCCCGTTTATGTTTATCTGGGATTCCTGTATTTCATTTATCATTTCTAAAATTGCTGAGAGAATTGGGAGCAGAGGAAATCCAAACTCGCCTGTGCCTGCCACAAGCCCCTGCATGAAAGCCTGGCTGAACTCCGCTAGTTCTTCCCCGATAATATCGTTATTGATTATGTTTTCCAATCTTTCATAAACTGCATGAGTCAAATCCATATTTGTGCGGATAATTCTGCTTTTGGCAGTTCCATCGGAAGTTATGAGTACTATAAGCAGCGCCTTTTTGCTCATGGGGAGGAATTCGAGCTTCTTAATAAAAGCACTCTTGTTGGATTGGGTGGTGAACAGAGATGGCAGCCCGGTAATATCCGCAAGAATCTGGCTTGCAATTGACGGAATCCGGTCGGGCTTGCTAGCAGCCTCTTCAAGGCCGGAATCAATTATTAACCTCAATTTGTATGGCAATTCGATCTTGTTAATCAGCCTGTTAACATAAACCTTCAAGCCAAGGCTTGTGGGCACCCTTCCGGCCGAAGTGTGCGGCTGCTCCAAATACCCCATTTCGCACAGCTCGCTCATTTCGTTTCTGAGTGTAGCCGGCGACAATCCTAGGTCCATATATGCGCTAAGCGCCTTAGAACTGACCGGCTCACCAGATTCAATATATAGGTTGATTATTGATAAAAGTATGTCCTTTTTTCTGCCTGACAGTTCCACAATTAAGTATCCTTTCATAGGGGTTTAGCACTCTTTAGAGCCGAGTGCTAACTGTCTATAATTTACCATAAGCAAAACTGCAATGTCAATAGGCAAAATGTTAATTTATTGTTAAACTTATTGACCTTAACTGACCTTTATTCGTTTTATTAACATAAAATTAATTAACAGTATATGCCTGCTATTATATAATGTAATATAGCCATCGGTAATACCGACGGCTATACTTGTTTATTTACAAAAAACATGCGTTCCAATGGTTTTTACCACCGGCCTTCTTCGTATCCAGGAGCTGGTGGCTGTATTCGGGTTGTAGTAGTAGATAGATCCGCCGCTGGGGTCCCAGCCGTTCAGGGCGTCCCTTGCGGCGCGGTAGGCGCTGTCCGCGACCGGTTGATTAAACTGACCGTCCACAATGCAGGTGAACGCACCGGGCTGATAAATTACTCCGGCGATAGTATCTGGGAAGGAGGGGTGCTCAACCCGGTTAAGGATAACCGCGCCGACCGCAACCTGACCAATGTACGGTTCGCCTCTGGCTTCGGCGGATATAATGCGGGCCAACAAATTAAAGTCAGAGGAGCCTTGGTTAGCCGAGGTGGTCCCAGTAGGAAGCCCAATGGCTGCTAAAGTTTGCGGGCCGGCAATACCGTCCACCTTAAGCCCATTTTTCCGTTGAAATTCAATTACCGCATTTCGTGTCTGTATTCCGTAAATTCCGTCTATATTGCCTTTATAGTATCCCCAGTTCTTCAATCTGGTTTGAATTTGTCTCACCTCGGCGCCCCGTGAACCCATTTTGGATAGCGCTTCAGCTGTGCAGTACATCATACCGAACACTAATAAAATACATATAAAAGATATAATAACCTTTTTTGTGTTGTTATTAACCTTTTTTAAATTCATGCGCAATCCCCCTTGGCGTATTTGCACACTGTAAGTGTTTCCAGTTTTTGAGGTTTTATGCTTTGACGTTTTTGTGTTAAAATCTTTTCGCCCAAAGTAATAAGTAACGTTAAAAAGGGTTATAATATGACCGCTTAAAGCTTTTAAAAATTTTTAAAAATAATACTTGACAACTGTGTGCAGATTTGCTATTATAATCAGGCGCTCTGACGGAGGGCGCTTTTGAATGGACCTTGAAAATTAGGCAACGATACTGAGAGTACCCGGAAAGAACTTTGAGTGGAGCTAAGAAGTCAGCGACACTCTA
>DULI01000024.1 GCA_012840445.1 Clostridiales bacterium | reverse complement strand
GCCGGATCTGATTTTATCTTGGTGGAAATCACGTCGGGGGTGCTAGGCGATTTCGTCTACAATCAAGTGTATGATCTCGAACTCGCAGGTTACCAAGTTATTCTTGCACATCCAGAGCGATCTTTCACGCCTGCTGACTTACCCAAGCTAAGAAAACTCTGTGATATGGGAGTTTATTTCCAGATTACTGCAGGTAGCATTGCGGGAAAGTTTGGCAAGCAGATTCAGCGATTTGCTTTTAAGCTCCTAGAAGAAGGGCTATGTCACTTCATTGCGTCAGACGCGCATAACCCACACTCAAGAGAGTTTTACTTTCATACTGTTCTTTCTTTGTTCCGCAAGTTACCCACATATTCTAATAACGTCGATGAAGTATTCCATACCGCAACCATGACAAACCCGGAGCTTATCATTTACAATGTCTCACATGAAGGTCAAGAAGCAGTGCAACCGATAAAGCTTGAAACCCATCGTTTTTTTAGATAGGCACTCCTTATAGAACTATGGTTCAGTCTTTTTCATTATTTTGGTCACCGATCTGATCTTTGTACAGAGCTGTTTTATGTATCTTTTTGCCATACGTACCGTATACAGCTTCTATCACTTCTAAGTATTTCTCGATGACTTTCTTTTCATCAAACCGCTTTTCTGCCATAGAGCGAGACTGAATTCCCATCTCAATTTTGCGTTGGACTGACAAACTCAAGAATGCTTTCATTGCAGCTGCTAAACTCTCGGGATTATTAGGCTCTGCAAGGAATCCGTTGACTCCATGGCATACGGTCTCCCTACAGCCAGGTACCTGTGTGGTTATTATAGGTTTTCCCATAGCCATAGCTTCCAACAAAGACCTCGGAATACCTTCCCTATGAGAAGGTAGTATTACACAAGAAGCTTTAGATATTAGGTTTCTGACATCTTTAACGTAGCCAAGATATTTTATTAAACCCTCATTCTCCCAAATTTTGACAACATTTTCTGGTATACCACTCTTATTGTTAACATCTATAGCCCCAACTAGCCAAACCTCAAAGGAAAGCCCCTCTTCCTTCAAGAAGCGAGTTGCTTCAACCAACTCGTGCAATCCTTTATCCCATAGAAGTCTTCCCATGTATAGAAAAACATTGGCTTTCAAGGATTCAACTTGTTCGGTAGCGGACGGAGGTACAAAAAACTCCAGATCAACACCAGCTCCGTCTACAAGTACGGCTTTCGAAGAATCAATTATACCTTCAGATACAAAAGAGTTTAGATCATCCTCATTCTCAAAAATAACATAATCGTTACTTGAAGTACCTATTTTGTACAAGAAAGAAGCGATTCTCTTCAAAAAAGAATCTTGCATAAAAGCATAACCCAGACCAGAAACAACGCTAATACATGGTATGCGCAAACGTCTTGCAGCTATACTTCCGTAAACATTTGGCTTTATCGTAAAATTAACTATAATATCTGGCCTAACCCTCCTAAAAAGATGTAAATACTCAGCAAGTAGATTTAAGTCATGGACTGGGTTGATGGAGCTCCTCCTTAAATTGTTAACCGTATAAAAAGACACTTCGTACCGAAAACCATCCGTAAACTCATCTTCAGGTGCGACAACTATGGGTTCGTAACCTCTTCTCTTAAGTGCATAAATCAAACCTTTTCTGAATGTTTCAATGTAAAAAGACGTATTAGCATTCAACAAAACTTTCACTCTGATCACCCCTAAACCCAATCAGGAACGTCAAAATCCTTCTTCATTGTATTATATCAGAAAGTACTATGCAATGTCTCTGAAAATTCTGAATTCCCTTGCCTCCTTATACCTAATCTGTATGTTCCTACGCGCCAAAAGGTAGCTGAACCAAGAAATTAAATCTCTTGATTAACCCTAAGAGTACTTTGAGATCATAGAATACTACCCGTAATACTCTATGCGATTGCTGTTTGCCAAAAAACTAATCAGCAGATCGAACTATTGGAAAAAGAATACCCATAATGCAGAAAAGAAGAGCAAGCACACTTACATTCGAGATCATATTCTCGCCAAACGAGTCAAAAACTAACATCACCACAACAAAAATGGAAAAACATGCCAGTGCTCTAGTGGCACTCTCTTCAATGTAAAGCATCTTCCTTGCGCCAACAAAAAGACCAAAGATAAACAATAAAAAAGAAAATAGATACAAAATTCACCCCTGAGCAAGGCTATAGATATAAGAGTTGTCCACCGGAACAGAAAGTGCATACGTTGGAGCTACCATAGATCCCAATGGATGTTTTGAAAGGTATTCTAAAGAAACTTGCCAAGTCTGAATGCGATTTTCTAAACTAGGATCTAAATCACTGCTAGCTCTGAAAAGATCTACTACATCGGCAAATCTTTCGATCAAGAGCACGGAGTGGCGACTTAAGTAAAACCATCCTAAACACAAAACAACAATAACTACAGAAACCACTAAGAATAGACGATAAAGTCGAGTACGATTCATTCCCAATAAGGACAATATCAAAAATGCTATTATTACAGCAAGGGCACCCAAAAGTGTCGTTCGTGACCCACAACACAATACCATCTAGACAGAACAAACAATTACCAAAAGGGCTTGTTTTATATCTGTGTTCGTCTTAACCAAAATAAGTCCCAAAATCCATGCCAAGAATATTGTCCCTCGTATGCCAAGCCCCGCCGGTATGACGTCCAAACCTGTGCATCTACCAAGTACAAAATAATTCTTCGGATAAACACTGGCATATAAATAATCAAAATAGGTTAGATAATTGGGCCAACCCCTGTATACAACCATAAACTGAAACAAAGAGTATAGAGCCTGGGAAAAACAGCTCACACTCATTAACATAAACAGTGTTTCCATGACTCGATTCCGACCATATCTAGAACAAAGATATGACCAAATCAATGCGATAGAACTCCACTGAACAAATCTTATCCCCGGTGCAGTGAAGTGGATAGGCCACCCAAACTCAACAACACCAATGAAAGGCAAAACAACTGAAAGAAAAACAAATGGGGCTATAAAATAAGAAACGCTAGGCAATGCAAGCGAATACTTACGTGCACCTTTCTTATACTCTAAGAATAGGAGTATGCAGATAGATAACATTAAACATACCCACATACAATCATGCAGAAAAATAGCACCTCTATTTGCATAACCTTCTACAGGAAAGGCATATACAGAGGCACGACTAGGCATGTTAAAAATAACAAACATGAATACGCTGGATGCATACAGTGGGTTAACAACTGCCCATAACAGCCAAATGATGCCTGCTAAACTGACAATAATCCAGAAATGTGGAACAAAATTCCCCATGCAGAAAACAACTACCAACAATACGCTTATCAAAATCCCAAATATATCAAGTAATCGTCGCCCTATTCTTGTTTTCATCGCTCGACCTCAATTTCCAGCAAATCCCACATAGCTCAAAGCCACGCCGGTCCCACCACTCTAAATCTCCGTTGCAAACGAGCTATACTTGGTTCTTGCACTTGCTTCACTAACTTATTGTAGTGCTTATACGACGCATCTCCTAGATGAGCATTTGTACCTCAATGCTAGCACAAGATAGGAAATTCTTCAAGAACTACAACAGTTCACACTTTCGACAGGACTACTTTACAGCAACGCTATGAACCTCTCAGATTCGTCATTCCTTAGACCGTTGTCGGGCATGATACGTCGTAGCATTCCACTGTGATGAATAAAGAGAGCTATGAAAACCGGTTTCCAG
>DULI01000005.1 GCA_012840445.1 Clostridiales bacterium | reverse complement strand
GTCGCCCCTCACTCAGGGGCGTGGATTGAAATTTTATCAAATCGTCCTGGATTGAGAAGATCTCCTGTCGCCCCTCACTCAGGGGCGTGGATTTATATACCGCCTTCATATCACAAATTTTTTATCCCCGCATTATTTAAAAGTAAAAAATACACATACATCTTGCCAGATATAACCTGAAAAAATGTAGTATATACCTTTAAAACCTGTGGATAATAATAGGGACAAAACTTATAAAAAATTATAACGAGGTGTAAAATGTATGAAGGCAACTGGTATTGTAAGACGAATTGACGACCTCGGTCGTGTTGTTATACCCAAAGAAATCCGCAGAACCATGAGAATCCGTGAGGGTGACCCGCTTGAGATATACACCGACAACGATGGAGAGGTCATCTTTAAGAAATATTCTCCCATCGGCGAGTTGTCCATGTTTGCCACCCAGTACGCCGAAGTGTTAATCAAGGGCACCGACTATCCGGTAATCATCTGCGACCGCGACCACTGCATTGCCGCTGCGGGCATCTCCAAGAAAGAGGTTCTCGAGCGCAGGGTTTCCCCGCATCTTGAGGACATCATGGAATCCCGCACCACCGTCACAACCCGGGCAGACGACGTCAAGAAGATAACCGCCCTTGAGGGAACCGGATACAACGTGGCGGTTGCCGTGCCCATCATCGCCGCTGGCGACGTAATCGGCGCTGTTGTGCTGCTTCATAACGAAACACCCGCAACGCCTACAGACTCCGACATTAAACTCGCGCAGGTCGCGGCAGGATTCCTTGGCAGGCAGATGGAGGAATAGGCTGCAAATTTTGCGTAAATTTAGCAGCTTTGGGGTTGCAATTATCCGGAATGTATGCTAAAATACTGTAAAGATGTGTACCAAAAAGAGTGGGGCAACCCGCTCTTTATGTTTTATTTGCACCGAAATCATTTTAGGAGAGAATCTATGAGCAGCAAAATCACCGATTTAGTAAGGTCCCTTGCCGAACCCATAGCGCAAGATTTGGGCCTTCGGCTCTGGGATGTGCAGTTTGTAAAGGAGGGCGCGTCCTGGTACCTGAGGATATTTATCGACAAGGACGGCGGCGTTACCATAGACGACTGCGTCAACATGAACAACGCAATCGACCCGCTGCTTGACCAGCACGACCCTATCAGCCATTCCTATTACCTTGAAGTCTCCTCCCCCGGACTTGGGCGGCGGCTTACAAGAGACGAGCATTTTCACCAGCTCATGGGCAGCCCGGTAATAGCCCGCCTGTACAAGGCTGCCGACGGCAAAAGGGAGATAAAGGGCAATCTCGCGTCATACGACGGCAAAACCATCGGGATTGAAACGGAGGACGGGATTGTAAATTTAGAAAAATCAGCCGTCTCCTTTGTTAAGCTTGACGACGACTATTAATATAATAAACTGGCCTAAAAGGCTATGGAGGTTTTCATCTATATGAATCAAACAGAATTTTTCGAAGCCTTACGGCAGATGGAAAACGAAAAGGGCATCAACCGCAATTACCTTGCCGAAAAAATAAAGAACGCCATTATAATCGCAGCAAGGAAAAACTTTGGTGGGCGCGACATAGTCCACTGTGACATAGATTTCGAAAACGAAAAGCTGGCGGTATATGTCCGCAAAAAAGTGGTGGATAACATAACCGACCCCTATACCGAAATCCTGCCCACAGAAGCAGCGCAATATAACCCTTCCGCCAAGGAGGGGGATTACGTGGATATCCACCTTGACACAAAGCAGTTCGGCAGAATAGTAGCTCAAACCGCAAAACACGTAATAAGGCAGGGCATCCGCGAGGCCGAACGGCAGCAGACACTGCAGGAATTCCAAAGCAAAAACAAAGAGTTGCTTTCCGCCGTGGTCACGCGCATCGACCCCAAAACCGGCAACGCCACCCTGCAGATAGGGCGCTCGGAGGCGGTGCTCCCGCGCGCCGAACAGCTTCCCGACGAGGAACTGCACGAGGGAGACCATATTAAAGTTTACGTGGTGGATGTAAAAGAGGGCGACAAAGGCCCCAAAATCATGATATCCCGCACCCACCCCGGCCTTGTCAAGCGCCTTTTTGAAATGGAGGTGCCCGAAATCTTCGACGGCACGGTGGAAATAAAGGCAATCTCCCGCCAGGCGGGCTCCCGCACCAAAATTGCCGTCTACTCCTCCGACCCGGAGGTGGACCCCATTGGCGCCTGCATCGGCCAGAAGGGGCTTCGCGTCAATAAAATTGTTGAGGAACTTGGCGGCGAAAAGATTGATATAGTCAAATATTCCGACGACCCGCAGGAGTTTATAGCCGAGGCACTCTCCCCTGCAAAGGTGCTGTCGGTGGAAATCGACCCCACAACGCACAAGAGCTGCAAGGTCACCGTACCTGATACCCAGCTTTCCCTCGCCATAGGCAACAAGGGCCAGAACGTGCGGCTTGCGGCAAGGCTTACGGGCTGGAAGATAGACATACATCCCGAAAGCGGGTTCTACACCGGCGAGGCTGAATAATCCATACATGTAAGGAGATTTGATATGCGACCGAAAAAACTGCCTATGCGTATGTGCACCGGCTGCGGTGAACATAAACCCAAACGCGAGCTTGTCAGGGTAGTCAGGACCAAAGAGGGCGACATATTCCTGGATTTGACCGGGCGCGCGTCGGGCAGGGGGGCATATATCTGCAAAAACTCCGAGTGTTTCAGGCTCGCGGTCAAATCAAAGCGGATTGAAAAGACGCTCAAAGCCAAGGTGCCCGAAGATGTGTACGCTTCTATAGAGGAGGAACTCAAAAACAATGGGTGACAAAGCCCTGTCCCTCTTAGGAATTGCCCGCCGCGCGGGCAAACTCTCGGTGGGCTTCGAGGCTGTGAGCGATAGCATAAAACGCAAAAAAGCCCGGCTTGTACTTATTGCAAGTGATATTTCGCCAAAAACCGAAAAGGAACTTGTATACATTTCCCAGACTTCAAGTATCAAGGTCATCAGAACATCATACGACATAAACACACTTTCCAACGCCATCGGGGCAAGGGCCGGTACCGTATCGGTAAACGACAGCAACTTTGCGGATGCGGTGCTTGAATCCATCGCCCAGGCCCGCAAATCAGAGGGGGAATTTAACATATGCTAATCAAATACCGCGTCCACGAGGTCGCAAAGGATTTCGACATGAAATCCAAGGATCTTATAAATATACTTTCGGAATTCTTCGAAGAGCCCAAAAAGAGCATGACGGCGCTCACCGAAGAGGAACTTAACGTGCTGTTCGACGTGCTGACCCAAAGAAACCAGGTGGAAAGCTTTGACGAATACTTCGCACAGGCCAAAAAGGCAGAACCGGACAAGGAGCCGGAAACTGCCAAAGAACCGGAGCCCGCTCAACAGCCTTCAAAGGCATCCGAGGAAAAGGCGCCAAAGAAGGAAACAAGGGAAACAAAGGATACAAAGGATACAAAGGACAAAAAGGCGGAACAGCAAAGGGCGGCAAAAAAACCCGCCAAAAAGCAGGCACAAGACAAACCCACTCCCAAGACCCATACCGAAGTCCGCCGCATAGACACCCGTTCTGTTCAGATAGACCTTGATAAATACGACGAAAAATACGAGGATATAGCCCCCGCCCACGTCTTCGGGGATAATATCCAGCGCAAGCAGAAAATAAGGCAGAAATCCGACTACCGTAAGACCCACTCCTCAAAGAAGGAAACCGAAGCCGATAAACTAAGGCGTTTACAGCTTGAAAAGATAAAGAAAACCCCCATTAAGGTCACGGTGGGCGACGAAATCACGGTGGGCGAGCTTGCCGCAGCCCTTAAGAAAACCTCCAGCGAGGTTATAAAGGTGCTGCTTAGCCTTGGCGTTATGGCAAACGTCAATCAAGTCATAGACTACGACACAGCGGAGCTGGTGGTAACCGAACTTGGCGGCGTTATAGAGCGTGCCGTCGTTGTCACCATCGAAGACCAAATAATCGACGACACCGAGGATACTCCCGAGAACCTCAAACCCCGCAGCCCGGTTGTCGTGGTAATGGGCCATGTCGACCACGGAAAAACTTCACTCCTTGACGCCATAAGGCATTCAAGCGTCACCGCTTCGGAGGCGGGCGGAATCACCCAGCATATCGGAGCCTACCGCGTGCGCTACGGCGACCAGGATATAACCTTCCTCGACACTCCCGGCCACGCCGCCTTTACCTCCATGCGCAAAAGAGGTGCCCAGATTACCGACATCGCGGTTCTTGTGGTGGCGGCAGACGACGGCATAATGCCCCAGACCGTAGAGGCGATAAACCACGCCAAGGATGCCGGTGTTGAAATCATAGTCGCCATAAACAAAATTGACAAACCGGACGCCAACCCCGAACGGGTAAAACAGCAGCTTACCGAACACTCTCTCGTGCCCGAGGAATGGGGCGGCGATACCATCTGCGTCCCCGTTTCGGCAAAAACCGGCGAGGGGTTGGACAAATTGCTTGAGAGCATCCTGCTTGTGGCAGAGATGATGGAGCTTAAGGCCAACCCCGACCGCCGCGCCAGGGGCGTGGTAATCGAAGCCAAGCTCGATAAAGGCCGCGGACCCGTCGCCACGGTGCTTGTGCAAAAGGGCACGCTGCGCACGGGCGACATTGTGGTAGCCGGAACCTCGGTTGGCCGCGTTCGCGTCATGACCAACGAAAACGGCGTCGTGGTAAAGGAGGCAGGCCCCTCTGTCCCGGTAGAAATCATGGGGCTTGACGAGGTGCCTGTCGCCGGCGAGCAGTTCGACGCCGTAACTGACGAACGCCTTGCCCACAAGCTTGTTGAACAGCGCAAGGAAAAGGCCAAGGAAGAGCAGTTTAAGTCCTCGCAAAAGGTTTCCCTGGATAACCTGTTCTCCCAGCTTCAGCAGGGCGAGATGAAGGTGCTCAAACTTATAGTCAAGGCCGACGTGCAGGGCTCTGTCGAGGCGCTGCGCGAAAGCCTTGAGAAACTCAGCAACGAAGAGGTACGCGTGCAGGTAATCCACGGCGGCGTCGGCGCTATAAATGAGTCGGACGTCATGCTTGCCGACACCTCCGGAGCCATAATTGTGGGCTTTAACGTCCGGCCGGACCATGTCGCCCGCGAGTTTGCCGAGCACAACGATGTGGAAATCCGCACCTACCGTGTAATATACGACTGTATAGAAGAAATCGAATCGGCAATGAAGGGTATGCTCTCACCCAAATACCGCGAGGTTGTGCTTGGCCAGGTCGAAGTGCGCGAAACCTACAAAATTTCAAGCGTTGGCACCATTGCCGGCTGTTATGTTACAAGCGGCAAGGTCTCAAGAAACTGCCAGATCCGCGTGGTTAGGGACGGCATAGTCATTGCCGAGGACAAGGTAGCATCACTTCGCCGCTTTAAGGACGACGTAAGGGAAGTGGCGCAGGGTTACGAATGCGGAATCGGGCTTGAAAAATTCAACGACATAAAAGTCGGCGATGTTTTCGAGGCCTTTATAATAGAAGAATACAGGGAATGAGTTTATTTTAAGGAGGGCTTGCCATGCCGGGATACAAAACCGACCGCATTGCGTCGGATATCCAAAGGGAACTGGCATCCATCTTGCCGTCCATTAAGGACCCTAGGGTCAGCAAGCTTTTAAGCATTGTCAAGGTGGATGTCAGCAGCGACCTGTCCCTTGCCAGAGTATATATCAGCTCCATAGAAGGAACGGAAGCTACATTGTCATCTGTCAAGGGCCTTGCCAGCGCCGAAGGGTTTATTAAGCGCGAGCTGTCCAAAAGGCTTAAACTCCGCAAAATGCCCGAGCTTAAGTTCATAGCCGACGACTCAATCGCCCACAGCGCGCACATAATGGACATACTCAATTCCCTAAAAGACGATCAATAAGTATGCGAAGGGTAGAATATATGGACTATAAAAGTCTTCCGGTGAATATCGACTTTGTCTGCAAATTTTTGCAGGAGCGCGATTTATTTGTAATCCTTACCCACGCCTCTCCCGACGGTGACGCTTTGGGGGCAGGCTTCGGGCTTTGCCTTGCGTTGCAAAAAATGAACAAGCGCGCAAAGGTTCTCTGCCCCGACCCGATACCCCAAAAATACTTCTACTTTACAAAAACCGCCGCAGATCAGGAGTTCGTTGGCAGGACAATAATCGCGGTGGATCTGGCAGACACAAAGCTTTTGGGCGGCCTTGAGGAAGAATACGGGGACAAAATAGAGCTTTGCATAGACCACCACATTTCCAACACAGGCTACGCTTCTTACCTGATGCTTGACCCGGACGCCGCCGCCACCTGCGAATGCATATACGACATCATAAAGCGGCTGGGCGTGGAAATTGACAAAAACATTGCCTTGGCGCTTTATACCGGCATCTCCACCGACACCGGCTGCTTTAAATATTCAAACACCACCGCAAAAACCCACCTTATTGCGGCAGAGCTGATTAACACCGGAATAGACTCGTCCGAAATCAACCGCATAATGTTCGACACAAAATCCCGCCAGCGCCTTGAACTTGAGCGCATGGCGCTGGAGGACATGGAATACTACTTTGGCGGCAAATGCTCGATAATCACCGTCACCAAAGCCATGATAGACAAATCGGGCTGTACCGACGACGAACTGGAGGGCATTACCTCAATTTCCCGCGCTGTGGAAGGCATAGTCGCGGGCGTCACTATAAAGGAAAAATTACCTCAGGTATATAAAATAAGCATCCGCACCCATGCCCCCCTTGACGCATCATCCATCTGCCGCAGGCTGGGGGGCGGAGGCCACGCCCGGGCTGCGGGCTGCGAATTAAAGGGCCCCCTAGAGGATGTAAAATCCAGGATACTCGGCTCCATAAAACAGGCATTGGAGGAAGCCCAATGCACGGTCTGATACTGCTAGACAAACCGGCAGGCATAACCTCCTTCGGGGCTGTTGCGGAAATAAGAAAACTCACAGGCAAAATCAAGGCAGGCCACACCGGAACCCTCGATCCCATGGCCACGGGTGTCCTGCCCGTTTTAATCGGCCGCGCCACCGCGCTATCCTCATTTTTAACCGACGAGGACAAACGGTATACCGCGGGGATAAGGCTTGGTATCTCCACCGACACCCAGGACATAACCGGAAAGGTAATAAGTGAGTCAGACCTCAATATTTCCCCACAGCAGTTTGAAAAAGCCCTTGAAAACTTCAGGGGCGAAATCCTGCAGACCCCTCCTATGTACTCTGCAGTAAAGGTGGAGGGGGTAAGGCTTTACAAACTGGCGCGCAAAGGCCTTGAAATAGAGCGCCCTGCAAGAAAGGTCACAATATACAGCCTTGACATAATCGGCCGTCAGGGGGAAAAGGAATACCTGCTTGATATTCACTGCTCAAAAGGCACATATATACGCACGCTTATAAACGACATCGGCGAATACCTCGGCTGCGGCGCGGTTCTCACAACCCTCCGCAGAACCATGTCGGCAGGCTTTAACATAAGCGACTGCGTTTCGCTAGAAAACATACGCCAAAACGGCATAGAAAAATACCTGCTGCCGAGCGACAAAGCGGTATTAAAATACCCAAGGGCAGATATAACCCTGCCGCAGGCTGTCCGATTTACAAACGGCGGCGCCCTCTTTTTAAACCGCGTAAACATAAAAGGCGAAAACGAGGGTTTCGCAAGGGTGTATTGCGCCGGCAGCTTCGTAGGCATGGGGCAGATAGATACCGAAAACGGCCTTTTGAAAATAAAGTGCCTTATACAGAAAATAGACCGGCCCGGCATCGGAAAAGGGTGAAACATATGTCAGAAAAACTGTCGGCCGCCTTGGGAATGTTCGACGGGCTGCACATTGGCCACCGCAAGGTCATCGAAACCGCGGTCAACAATCCTTTGGGGCTTGTCCCCGCCGTCGTGTCCTTTAAACAACACCCAAGGCAGCTGCTTCAAAATACATCCCCCGAACTTTTAATGGACCTTGAAACCAAAAAAGCCCTGCTTGCCCAGCTTGGCGTAAAGCGGCTTATCCTTCTTGATTTTAAGGACATAAAGAACCTATCCCCTACAGAGTTTCTAACTTTCCTTATAAACAAATACAACATAAGTATGCTGGTCTGCGGGTATAATTTCAGGTTCGGCAGGAAGGCTTCAGGCTGCGCCGACGACCTTTATGTATTCGGAAGTAAAAACTCAATACCCATAGAAGTGGTACCGGCGGTCAAAATGGGATCCCACGCCGTCTCCTCCACACTCATAAGAAAACTCATAAAATCAGGCGAAATCGAAAAGGCAAACGCCATGCTCGGCCGCAATTTTTCCTTCAGCTCGCCAGTTTTAGATGGCGACGGCAGGGGGAGGATACTTGGCTTTCCCACAATAAACCAAAACCTTCCCGAAAACTTTGTGGTGCCAAAGCTGGGCGTATATGTCACAATCACCCATGCAAACGGCAAGGCTCTGCCGTCGGTTACAAATATCGGCTTTAAGCCCACATTCGGATCAAACCACATGACAAGCGAAACTTTCATAATGGATTTTGACGGGGATTTATACGGAAAATGGGTAAAAATCGAGCTTATTGCTTATCTTCGGGAAGAGCGTAAATTCCAAAATATCGCCGATTTAACCGCCCAGATTGAATTGGACATAACTGCGGCTAAAAACTTCTTCAAAGCTTAAAAAATCTGCGTTTTACAGGCCTTTTTAGGCCTTATTTTGTTGAAAAAATCCATAAAATATGTTAAAATATATATGAAATAAATGTGCTGTTTTGTAGGCAAATTGCGGGTGCAGGCGGCGTTTCAGACGCTTAAAATACCCGCTTAAATTCTATTTTAGGCAATTTAAGAAGCAAACGAAAGGTTGATAATATGAATTCGCTAGCTGACGTATGGTCGGCAGTCTGCGAGGAATGCCGAAAATCTATATCTGAAGCCGGCTTTAACGTATGGATAAAGGTAATAACCCCAATAGAACTCAACAGCGGAGAAGTGGTGCTCGCCCTTTCAAATGAGTTTAAGCGGGACGTTGTGGAGAAAAACTACAAACAACTGCTTAAAGACTGTTTCAATTCGGTGCTCGGCTTCCCCGTGGAGGTAAGGCTTGTTGTGGAAAACCAGGCAAACGAGCCCCAGCAGGCGCCCTCTGACCCCCATTCAATATACACATTCGAAAACTTCGTGGTGGGCTCCTCCAACCGCTTTGCCCACGCAGCGTCTTTGGCAGTGGCCGAAAACCCCTCGGTTGTCTACAACCCTCTTTTTATATACGGCAACTCGGGTGTGGGCAAAACCCACCTGCTGCTTGCCATTACCAACCACATATCCAAAAAATTTCCCGAAAAAAGGATTGAATACGTCCGAGGCGAGGATTTTACCAACGCGCTGATTGAGGCAATCCATCAGGGCACAATGCAGCAGTTCCACAACCGCTTCAGGACGGTGGACGTGCTGCTTGTGGACGACATTCAGTTCATAGCGGGCAAGGAATCCACCCAGGAGGAATTCTTCAATACCTTCAATACCCTTTATCAGAACAACAAGCAGATGGTACTGTCCTCCGACCGACCGCCCAAGGATATAAAAACCCTTGACGAGCGCATTCGCTCAAGGTTTGAAAGCGGCCTGCTTGCAGACATCGCCCCTCCCGATTTTGAAACCAGGGTAGGGATCATCCGCCAAAAGGCGGAGCTGCTTGGCATCACCCTTGATGAAAACATCACCTACTACATCGCCGAGCAGATAAAAATGAACACCCGCCAGCTGGAGGGCGTGGTTAAGAAGCTTCAGGCCTATATAAAAATCCAGCACGGCGAACCCACAATTACAGTTGTGCAAAACTTTATAAAAGACATAAAGAACGACACAATGCCCGACCCCATCACTGTGGACAAAATAATAGCGGAGGTGGCCCGCACCTATTCGGTAAGCGAAAACGACATCCGCTCCTCAAAGCGCCATTCCCCCCTTCCATTTGTACGGTTTGTGGCAATGTATATCACCCGCGAGCTTACACAAATGTCCTATTCGGCAATAGGCAAAAGCTTTAACAAGGACCACACCACGGTGCTTTACGCAATAGACAAGGTGGAGGAAACCTTAAAGACAAACTCCCACGAGCGCAGGATTGTGGAGGATATAATCAAAAACCTTCAACAAATGTATTCATAATACACAAAAAACCAAGGTTGCGCTTTGTTTACATAAAGCCAAGACTTTTCAACATTTTAACCTCAATTAACAAACACTTTTAAACACCCATGTCCAAAACCCCTTTAAAAAGATTTTTTTCCACAATTATTCAATAAATAATCCCAACCCCTAAAAATCCCAAAACCCTTACCTTTTAAGCAGACCTTCCACTTTCCCACATTTTTAACACCCGCTAATAAGACTATTGAAATATATTTTATTTATACAAAGACAAGGAGCCTCAAAAATGAAATTTTCGGTTGACAGGCAAAAATTATGCGAAGCGGTATCCCATTTCTCCCGTGCGGTGGCAGTCAAATCCACCATACCGGCCCTTGAAGGGATACTCCTTTCCGCCGAAGGCAACAAACTTACAATGTACGCTTATAACCTCGAGCTTGGCATGACCAAAACCCTGGACATTAAGGGCTATGAAGACGGCGACATCATAGTAAACGCGAAACTTTTTGGAGATATAATCCGCAGCATGCCGCAGGACACAATCGACATTTCCGTTGACGAACGGCTCATGTGCCACATAAAAAGCGGCAGCGCCAGCTTCGATATTATGGGTATTGCCTCCAGCGAGTTTCCCGAAATGCCCTCCAACAACGACGGGGTCCAGATAACCCTGCCGAGCGACGTCTTAAAAAACATGGTTAGGGAAACCATATTCGCCGTCGCCCAAAATGACGCAAAACCGGTACATACCGGCATACTGTTTGAAGCTGAACCCAACCTGCTTCGCCTTGTGGCGGTGGACGGCTTCCGCCTTGCGGTGCGGCAGGAACCGATTGTCAACGACAAACAGCTTTCCTTCGTAGTCTCTGGCAAGGCAATCGGCGAGGCTGTCAAAATCATCGGCGAAGAGGTTGAAAATATAAACATAAAGGTCGGCAGGCGGCACGTAAGCTTTGAGATTTCGGGCTATGTGCTCATCTCAAGGCTGCTTGAGGGCGAATTCCTCAAATACCAGTCCATAATCCCCGAGCAGACCACAACTAAAGTAAAGGTTAACTGTAGCGAGCTTGCCAACACGGTAGAACGCATATCCCTTATCATCAGCGACCGTATAAAAACCCCCGTGCGCTGCACGATTAACGAGGAGGAAATGCTTTTAAGCTGCGTTTCAACCCTCGGCAAATCCCAGGACAGCTGCCCCGTGGCATTTGAAGGGGAGGAACTCAATATCGGCTTTAACAGCCGCTTCTTGCTGGACGCCTTAAGGGCGGTGGAGGCAGACGAAATAGTCATGAAATTCAACGGCCCCCTCGCCCCCATGATTATTGAGCCTGTGGAAGGAAACGAGTTTTTGTATATGATAATGCCAATGAGGATAAGAAATGAAAACTGAAAGGGTAAAAATCAAGGGCGAATATATAAAACTTGATTCTTTGCTGAAACTCACAGCAGCCGTTTCCACCGGTGGGCAGGCAAAACTGGAAATCCAGTCCGGAAATGTCAAGGTAAACGGAGAAGTCTGCACCATGCGTGGAAAAAAACTCTACCCGGGGGATAGCGTGGAATACAAAGACGCCAGGTTTGTGATTGAATGACTGTAAAAAGGCTTACGGCACACAATTTCAGGAACCTAAAGGAAATCGAACTTGAAGCCGACAGCGGGGTTAATATAATCTACGGCCAAAACGCCCAGGGAAAGACAAACCTGCTTGAGTGTATCTGGCTTTTTACGGGTGCCAAGAGCTTTCGCGGAGCCAAAGATACGGAACTTGTAAGCTTTGGGTGCGAAAGCGCGCATATAGCCATGGATTTTACGGCCCACGGCCGGGAACAAACCGCCAGAATCATCTTTACCCCCCGCCGTCAGGCAGAACTAAACGGCATAAAGCTTGCCCTTCCCTCAAAGCTTGCTGGAGAGTTTTACGCCGTAATCTTCTCCCCTGACCATTTGTCTTTGATTAAAGACGGCCCGTCAGAGCGGCGGAGGTTTTTGGACCTTGCAATCGGCCAGCTATGGCCGGGATATATAGAGGTCTTAAGGCAGTACAACCGCGCCGTGTCGCAAAGGAATCTGCTTCTTAAAAAGGCCCGCGAGCGCGCGGCAGACTGCAATACACTGGAAGCCTTCGAGCGGGAAATCGCAAGAAGCGGCGCTGTGATAATGAACTACCGCTCAAGGTATATCGAAATCCTTAACAGCACCGCGCCCGAAATTTACCACAACATTTCGGGAAAAAAGGAAAGGCTGTCTATCGAATACGTGAGAAAAGAGGGGCTTTTCACCGAAAGCGACCTGGCCGAAGCTCTTGAATCCCGCCGCCAGCAGGACATTTTAAGCGGGACAACCTCGGTTGGCCCCCACAGGGACGACCTTGAGTTTGAAATCAGCGGAACAAAGGCCGGCAAATACGGCTCCCAGGGCCAGCAAAGGTCGGTGGTGCTCGCCTTAAAGCTTGCCGAAGCGCAGATTATAAAGCAGATAACCGGCGAGCAGCCTGTGGCTCTTCTGGACGATGTCATGAGCGAGCTGGATACCGTCCGCCAGGACTATATACTTAATCACATCAAGGGTTGGCAGGTGCTTATAACCTGCTGCGACCCCTCCCCCATAACCAAGCTGATAAACGGCAAAGTATTTTACATGCAGGGCGGCAGGCTTTGCGAAGGATAGAGAGGTAATTTGGTTTGTATCTTCATCTGGGACAGGATATAGTGGTAAAAATGGACGAGATAGTTGGCATTTTCGACCTGGACACCTCCACTATATCCAAAACTACAAGGGAATTTCTATCAAAAGCCCAAATGGCTGGCCAGGTCAAAAACATCACCGACCAGCTTCCCAAATCCTTTGTTGTGTGCAAAAAAAAGGACGGCGGGCAAACGGTTTACATTTCGCAGATATCTTCAACCACCCTTCTTAAAAGGTCGGTTTGATTATAGAATACACATTGCATGAACGGAGAATGGAATGGACAATATGGATATAAATACCCGTGTTACCGAAAGCTATGACGCAAGTTCCATACAGGTTTTAGAAGGCCTTGAGGCTGTGCGCAAACGCCCTGGCATGTATATAGGCTCCACGGGCGAACGCGGCCTTCACCATTTGGTATACGAAATAGTCGACAATTCAATAGATGAAGCTTTGGCCGGCTACTGCGATGAAATAGTTGTCGAACTGTTTGACGACGACGTGGTCAGGGTTACCGACAACGGCCGCGGCATCCCTGTGGGAATTTCCCCGAAACTCGGCATTCCCGCGGTCACGGTGGTTTTCACAAAGCTTCACGCCGGAGGCAAGTTTGGCGGCAGCGGCTATAAGGTAAGCGGCGGGCTCCATGGCGTTGGCGCCGCGGTGGTAAACGCCCTGTCCGTATGGATGGAGGTAGAGGTAAGGGACGGCCAGAACATCTACCGCCAGCGTTTCGAGCGCGGCAATCCGGTAACCGAGCTTGAGGTAATCGGCAAAACCGATAAACGGGGTACCACGGTCACCTACAAGGCAGACCCGCTGATTTTCACCGAAACCACTCAATACGACTACGACACATTGCTTAACCGCCTAAGGGAGCAGGCCTTCCTTAACGCTGGGCTTAAAATAATCCTTAAAGACACCCGCGAAGGCTTCGGCAACCGGGAGGACAACCTGCATTTCGAGGGCGGGATTAAATCCTACGCAGAATTTCTGCTTGAAAAAAGCCGGAAGGAAAGGCTTCACGACGGAGTTATTTACCTTTCAACCAGCCAGGATGACAGCATGGCGGAAGTGGCCCTGCTGTATAACACTGGGTACGACACAAATATAATCAGCTTTGCCAACAACATCCGCACAACCGACGGCGGTACCCACGAAACGGCCTTCAAAAACGCGCTTTACAGGACCATAAACAGCTACGCCAAAAGGTTTAAATACTTAAAAGACAGCGACCCGAAGCTCAAGGGCGAAGATATAAGCGAAGGCTTGATTGCGGTCATCAGCGTAAAACTTAAAGAAGCTCAGTTCGAGGGTCAGACTAAGACCAAGCTCGGCAACACCTCAATGGGAACCCTCGTAAACAGGCTTGTCAGCGACCAGCTGATGTCTTATCTCGAGGAAAACCCCTCGGTGGCAAAGGCAATACTTGATAAGGCAATTTCCGCCTTTAACGCCCGCGAGGCGGCACAAAAGGCAAGGGAGCTGCAGCGCAGCAAAAACGGGCTTAATAAGGTGAGGATGCCCGACAAGCTTGCCGACTGCATATCAAACGATCCGAATATCACCGAGCTTTACATTGTAGAGGGAGACTCTGCGGGAGGCTCGGCCAAAAACGGAAGGGACAGGAATTATCAGGCAATACTTCCCCTTTGGGGTAAAATGCTCAACGTGGAAAAAGCAAGGCCGGATAAAGTATTTAGCAACGAAAAGCTGGCTCCCGTCATCATGGCGTTGGGCACCGGTATCGGGGAAAACTTCGATATCAGCAAACTCCGCTACGGCAAGGTAATCATCATGGCCGACGCCGACGTTGACGGCGCCCACATCCGCACACTTCTTCTTACCTTCTTTTTCAGGTACATGCCAAAACTCATCGAACACGGGCATGTGTATCTGGCCCAGCCGCCCCTTTACAGGGTAAGCCGCGGAAAACAGCATTTCTACGCATTTTCGGATATTGAAAGGGACAAATACATCCAGCAGCTTGGCGGCAACGCTGAGGTCCAGCGGTATAAGGGTCTTGGCGAGATGGACGCCGAGCAGCTCTGGGAAACAACCATGGACCCAGAATTCAGAACTATTCTCAAGGTAACAATGAAGGATGCAGAAGAGGCCGACCGGGTATTCACAATGCTCATGGGCGACGAGGTGGAACCCCGCCGGCAGTTTATAGAGGAGAACGCCAAAAACGTATCAAACCTTGACATATAAATCTGAGATATAGGGGAATGGTTTTGAATGGAGGAGCAAATCACTGTTAACTTCACGCTTACGTCCGATGAAGTCAGCCGGGGGCTTTACCAAGCGAGTATTCTAAAAAGCCATGTCAGCCGAAGCGTGCTTCAGAATATTCTCGCTTTAATCGGATTTGTGCTGTTCGTCGGAAACATCCTTTCCGACCCCCGCAACGTGGCCAACTACTTTTTTGCCGCCTTATGCGTATTTCTTATGGTATTTGCGTGGGTCTACCCCGCAAAAAATCAGAAAAAATTAATCGAGAAATTCCGGGACCTTGGGGTATTCAGTATAACCCTCAACGAAAAGGAGCTTAAATACTGCATCAACGCCGACCAGGAGGGAAATGTAATCCCGCTTGACCGGTCAATCGAAATGATACAGGATGAAAAGCTGTTCCTGCTTAAGGTTTCAAACAACTTCGTGCTCATAATCCCCAAGAGATGTTTCGGCGGTCCCGACCTGCAAAAAGCGGAAAAGTATTTAAAATACGGAACCACGCAGGTAAACAGCAAATAATAGTCTTAAGGAAAATAGGTGAATCCCTTGAATAACGAAAAAAACGTAATACCAGTCGAAATAGTGGACGAGGTTAAAAAGAGCTTTCTTGATTATTCCATGTCGGTAATCGTAAGCCGCGCCCTTCCGGATGTCAGGGACGGCTTGAAGCCTGTTCACCGCAGGATACTATATACCATGTACGAGAACAGCCTCACGCCGGACAAGCCCTACCGCAAGTGTGCCGACACGGTCGGCGCGGTGCTGGGCCGCTACCACCCCCATGGCGACGCCAGCGTTTACGATGCGCTTGTGCGCATGGCGCAGGACTTTTCGCTGCGCTATGTGCTGGTAGACGGCCACGGCAACTTCGGCTCAATCGACGGCTACCCCGCCGCCGCGTACAGGTACACCGAGGCGAGGCTCAGCAAAATCGCACTTCACATGCTTGAGGATATCGACAAGGAAACTGTGGACTTTATCTCCAACTACGACGACCGCCTTAAAGAACCCAAAGTCCTGCCCTCTAGGTTCCCCAATCTTCTGGTCAACGGCTCCTCGGGCATCGCGGTCGGAATGGCGACAAACATACCGCCCCACAACCTTGCCGAAGTGGTGGACGGCATGTGCTACCTTATCGACCACCCCGACGCCACGCTCGATGAGTTAAGTAAATTCATAAAAGGCCCCGATTTCCCCACCGGCGCCCTGATTATGGGCCGCGAGGGTATCCGGGAGGCTTATTCAACCGGCAGGGGCAGGATAATAGTAAGGGCCCGCACCGAGATCGAAGAGGCATCCAACGGCCGCTACCAGATCGTAATCACCGAAATCCCCTACATGGTAAACAAGCAGAACCTTGTCAAATCCATTGCCGACTTAATCAACAACAAAGCCATTGATGGCCTTGACGACATTGTGGACTACTCCAACCGCGAGGGAATCCGCATAGTAATAGATGTAAAGAAGGGCGCAAACCCGCAGGTTGTCTTGAACAACCTCTTCTCCTCCACCCAGCTTCAGGTTACCTTCGGGATTATAATGCTCGCCCTTGTGGACGGCGAACCCAAGATATTAACCCTTAAGCAAATCCTTAAGCACTACATCGACCACCAGTGCGACATTGTGGTCCGCCGCACCCAGTTTGACCTTAATAAGGCAAAGGAACGGGCCCATATCCTCGAGGGCCTGAAAATTGCCATAGATTTTATAGACGAGGTTATTAAAATAATCCGCTCCTCCAAATCCATCCCCGACAGTAAGGAGAAACTCTCCGAAAGGTTTGGCCTTGACGATGTTCAAACCACCGCTATCGTCCAGATGCCTTTGGGAAGGCTCAGCGGCCTTGAGCGGCAGAAAATCGAGGAAGAGCTTGCAGAGAAGCTTAAACTCATCGAAGAGCTGGAGGCAATCCTTGCCGACCACAATAAAGTGCTAGATATAGTAAAAACCGAGGCGCTGAATATACGCGACAAATTCGCCGACGAGCGGCGCACCGAAATCACCGCCGTCTCGGGCGAGGTTGACATAGAGGATTTAATCCCCGAAGAGGAATGCATAATCACCAAAACCCAGATGGGATATATAAAACGCCTTCCCTCCGACACATACAGCAGCCAGCACAGGGGTGGAAGGGGCATTATCGGCATGTCCACAAGGGAAGACGACTTTGTCGAAAGCATGTACACCTGTTCCTCCCACGACCATGTAATGCTGTTTAGCAATCTCGGCCGCGTTTACCACCTTAACGCCTATGAAATCCCCGAAGGAAGCAGGACCTCCCGCGGCATGAACATTATAAACCTGCTGCCCCTTATGCCGGACGAAAAAATCAACGTTATACTCCCCGTCAGCGAGTATTCGGAAACCAGCTATGTCTGCATGGTCACCTCAAAGGGAATTATTAAGCGCACGCATTTAAGCCAGTTTAAAAACACCCGCAAAACCGGCGTTATCGCTATTGAACTTGAGGAGGGCGACGAGCTTTGCTGGGTAAGGCTGACCTCTGGCGACGACGACCTCATAGTCGCCACAAAGAAGGGCATGGCCATACGCTTTAATGAAAATGACGTGCGCCCAATGGGCAGAACCGCCCGCGGCGTTCGGGCCATTAAATTAAATGAGGGCGACGAGGTAATCGGCATGTCGGTCTGCCGCGAAGACGCCACCCTGCTTACGGTTACCGAAACGGGCTACGGCCGCCGCAGCAGCCTTTCGGACTATAGATTACAAAGCAGGGGCGGCAAAGGGCTTATAAACTACAAGACCGAACTCTACGGCGACGTCGCAGCCATTAAAGTAGTGGACGAAGACGACGACGTCATCATAATTTCCACCGACGCGGTGATTATCAGGATACCCGTCAGCGAAATCAGCATATTCTCCCGCCCGGCAAAAGGCGTCAGGGTAATGCGGGTACAGGAGGGCGAAAAGGTGCTGACCGTCGCCCGTTCCCCACACGACGAGGAGGCCGAAACCGCCAAACCCGAACAGCCCGAGCCCGACGCAGGGGACGTGGATGCCGCCGACGAAACAGGCGAAGATGAATAAATTGTAAATTTTAACCCGCTGTTGCAAAAAAATATGCAACAGCGGGTTTTTTTGCGTTAATTTTAAAGGCTAAAACGCGGCCTGCAGATTTCCCGTGGCTGTTTTTGCGGCGGCAAGCATGGCGTCGAAAATCCTTTCGGCCTCCTCTCGGTTTAAAAACACCCCGTTACAGGTCACACCATTGCACAGTAGCGCGTTGTTCTTAAAATAGTCGATAAGCTTTTCAATCTCGAAGGGCCCTTCAACCGTCCCAATAATATAATCGGTGGTAACATTAAAGAATTTGCTGTATTTAAGCAGCATTTTGCGGTCAGGCGTGCGTCTTCCCTGTTCGTACATCCCCACAGCGCTGGTGGAAACATTAAGAATTTTTGCTAGCTGCGCCTGTGTAAGGTTTCTCGATTCCCTCAGAAGTTTTAGCCTGTAACCCATGTGATTCATGTCCTTACCATACCTCGCTAACAGGAAAATCCAAATTTTGAAAAATTTGATTATTAGTATACCATATTATAAAATTATTGTAAAGATTTGTGTACAATATTCACAATTTGCAAATGCAACTTCAATGCAAGTAAACAAAATACACACAAAATGTGTAATTTGTGAATTAAATTCATTGAAATTGTTGGAAAAATATGGTATATTACAATTAACATAATATCATAAGTAGTTTGGCCGGTCAAATGAAAATATAAATGCTGCTGCCGCGAAAAAGCCAAATCGGGTTTTCCAAACTTAAGGAAAGGATTTGGAAAGCATGACACTTTACGAACTTGGCCTTGAGTATTTATGGCAGAGCAATTTGGTAAGAAGGAGGATAAGGAAACTCACCCCCTGCTTGAAAAACCTTTGTGCGGACGAGCAGCAAGAACTCAAGCGAAGGATAAACCTGCTGTACGCTGCGGCACTGGAATGCAAACGCATCGGAGAGTATTTAATCAATTATAAAAAGGAGGAGTAAGATGGCACGGACAAGTTTCAGCATTGACATCTTCGGCGACAGGCTGCCGTGGATGTACAAGGACATGTCCTGCGGGGACAACCGCAGGCAGATTGAAATGCTCAAAAGGGCGTTGTCAAGGGCTATAGAAAACGAGCTAACCGAGCGGCAGCGGCAGATTGTGGAGGAGTTTTACTTCAACAACAAAACGGTTTCCCAGATTGCTCTGCAACAGGGGGTAAACAAGTCAACCATCTCACGCCACCTCAAGCGCTCGCGGGAGAAATTGCGGCAGGTCTTAAAATACGGCTTCTTCCCCGTCTGGCAGTCTGAATATTAAAATACTTACCCATCCGCATAAGGCAGGCCTTATGCGGATGTTTTTTGCCTTCCAAAGGCTTTTTATTGCCCTTCCTTTGAAATTGTAAACTGTTAAGCAGTTTCTTTGAGCGCCCGTTGCCTGTAGGCTGCTAAACATTTTAAAATTTAAAACCGCCCTTTCGGGCGGTTGTTTACTGTTTCTGCTTCTGATTTATTAGCTGGCAGCCTGGGTAATACCAGCTTAGAATCTCCAGAAAGGTGCTTCCCTGCTGGGCCATGTAATTTGCGCCGTACTGAGACATGCCAACACCGTGCCCGTACCCCCGCACCGTAAAGGCAAACCCGCCTTCACTGTACGCAAGGTCAAAGTTTGCCGAACGGAGCGAAAAGGCCTGGCGTATATCCTTTCCTGTAAACTCCTTCCCGCCGATTTTGATTTTCAGCACGGTGCCCGACTGGCTGCGCTCCGGCTCACCCACCCACCCCGCGGGGTCGCCCTCAAGCTCCACGCCAAGCGGCTGCATGGCGGTTTTGAATTCCTCCGCCGTTACCTTCACCTCGCTCAAATACCCGGGGGACAGCATATCCCCAATGCTCTCCACCGGCTGCAGGTAAGGGAAAGCCGTGCCCCACACATTTTCGGCAGCCTCGGTCTTGCCGCCCGAAATTGCGTGATAGGCTGCTAAAATCGGCTGTCCGTCATATACTATAATGTACCCGTCCACCGAATCTATCACCTTCTCAAGCTTTTCGGTATACTCTTTCGCATTCTCCCCCCATTTTTCATTTGCCTGCTGTCTTGTTATGTAACCCTGGTCAAGCTGTGAGCTGCTTGTTATGTCATAGGCCTGCTGTGGGTTGGATAAGCGCTCCTGCCTCCTCCGGCAGGCAAAGGTGTAGGCTGCCACCGCCTGTGCCTTTAACGCCTCCTCGTGGTATTTCATGGACATCTCACAGGCAAGCACGCCGAAAATATATTCCCGCGCGTCAATTTCCTCAACCTTCTGCGTATCTTCCATAAGTACCAGGAATTTGTCGTCCTTCAATGTAACATCGGGCAGGGATGTGGCAGGCGGCGGTTCCTTTTTTGTATCGGGAAGGGCGGTTAAGGGTATCAATATCATGCTTAAGAATAAAACCACTGTCAAAAGTAAATATAAATTTTTCAAAAATTTTCCTTCCTTTCAGAAAAAGTGATATTATTGACTTTTTCCTGCCATTGAAATACAATAATAAAGTATCTTTTAATTTCCACTCCTTGTCCATAAATATGCACAAAAACACAAAAACATGCCGAAGAGGGTGTAAAGTTGAGATATAAATCAACGTGGGCTCTATTTTTCGTCTGTACCGCGGTTTCAATTATAACAAGGTTGGTACAGCTTTTATATATGATAGAAACCGAAACAGGTTTTATTAAGCGTGATTTTGAAAAGACCGGCGTTTTCTTAAATATCATGTTTTTAATAATCATGCTGCTCATTGGCTGTTTCGCTTTTACTTCCGACCGCTTCCCTGTTAGGCTTCCCGCAGGTTCCAAGCCTTTGGCGGTCTTCTCTTTTTTAACCGCTGCCGGCCAGCTTTACGAGATTGCCGCCAGCCACCGTTACGACGAACCTGTGGCAATTGCGATCTATTCCCTTCTACTCTTGCTCTGTGCCGTTTTTTTTGTGTTGTACGGGCTTTCCCAGCTTTACCCAATCAAAATTCCAAGCGCCTTTACTGTCATACCGGTAGTAACCATGGCCTACAAGCTGATTGTGGTTTTTATGCGGTACACCGGCATGGCCAATATTTCGGATAACCTGCTGGAAACAGGCATGCTCATTTCCCTTACCCTTTTCTTTTTGTGGTTGGGCAAAATTTTCAACGGCATGCTTTCAAATTTTAATATAAGGATACTCTTTGCCTCGGGCCTTCTTGCCGTGCTTTTCTGCTTCTTGGGTACCCTGCCGCGCTTTTTCCTGATATTCGCCGGCATGGGAAATGTGCTCCACATCCAGACCCTTCCCAACCCCGCAGATGTGGCCCTCGGCCTGTTTATCGTGGCCTTCTTGCTTGAGTATTTCAGCCTTAAGAATTTGGAACCCGAATTGCCCGAAAACAACAATCCCTTCCCCTTCCCGGACATTAACAACGACTTTTATTTGGGGGACGAGTAAAATATTATAACTAAAAAAGGCACAGCCAACGGCTGTGCCTTTTTTAGTTATGTATTTTTTATTCCACCTGGGTCGTAAGAAACATTGGCATGGACATCTGATCTATCTGGTCCAACAATTCCTCGATTTCGTCAATATGCTTGTCCTCATCTTTTAGTATCTCAACCAAAAAGTCGCGGGTGGCGTGGTCTTTTACCTCGTCCGCAAAGGCAATTGCCTCATTGTAGGCCTTTATTGCCCCCTCTTCAGCCAGGCGGTCGTTTTCAAGCTGTTTTAAAACATCGCTGCCAATATGCAGTTTGTTAAGCTTGTCAACCCTCGGCACACCCTCAAGGAACAAAATCCTTGAAATAAGCTTCTCGGCATGCCTCATTTCGGTAATCGAGCGCTTTTCAAAATGCTCGTGCAGTTTTCCGTAACCCCAGCCCTCGCACATCTCCGCGTGTACGATGTACTGGTTTATGGCTGTCAGCTCATCGGCAAGCAGGTCGTTCAGCACATCAATAAGTTTCTGGTTGCCCTTCATAAAACCGCTCCCTTCAAATAATTTTATACTAATAATACCACTATTCTCCAAATTTTGCAATGATTTTGTCAAATACCACCAAAACCCTTTCCTGTAATTCACAGGCAGGTTGTCTACATAAAACCTTAAAAAATCGTTCGACATTTTATATACGCATATATAGTACCTTTCAAATTGAAATATACTTTATGTTGTTGTTTTTTGGGCGATTTTTTCGAGGAAAATTTTTAAGTTTACATAAACACCATCTATTACCAAAATCTTACAATACGCTTTGACAAAATATTTTACACCACCGGGCTTATAATACCATGGACAAACAATCTTTTGGTGGTGGTTTTGTTGAAGGAAACGGCAAGACTGGGGAGACTGGGTGAGGCTGCAGGTATACATAACAACATTCTTGCATTGACGTTTTACATCCTTGCCTTTACCGGGGGATTTATCCTTGCCCGCACGCCGGTAATGGACCAGATGCTGCCTTTGGGGTTGATGTTCACCGCAGGGCTGCCGAAATTCTACGCACTGGCCGCCGGTATCGGCGCCTTTTGCGGATACTTCCTGCCGGTTGGCGGAATCGGCGCGTTCAGGTATATAACTGCGATATTTGCAGTACTTTCAATAAAAATGTTGCTGCAGGGGTTTAGAAGGCTTTCCGACATACCCCTATTTTCGGCAGGGATTGGTCTGGTCACCTCGGCGGTAACGGGCGCCGCCGCCATTGCCTCAACCGGTTCGCCCTCAGCCGTTGTGCTTGTGGCAGCCGAAAGCATACTGACTGGCGGCGGGGCGTATTTCATCCACCGCGCGGTCAGGATAAGGCGCCACAACAGGCTGGGCCTTTCGGGCACCGAGCTTGCAAGCGTCGTGATTTTAATAAGCATACTGCTAATGGGCCTTATACCCATACATATCGGCGAACTGTCTTTAGGCCGCATCTGCGCTCTTGTCATGGTGCTTGCGGCGGCAAGGTTCGGCAAGGAACAGGCAGGCGCTGTGGCGGGCATTTGTTCGGGATTTGTAATAGCCCTTTCTGACCGCAGTTTCCTGTTTGCGATAGGCGTGTTCGCCTTCGGGGGGCTTTGCGCGGGGCTGTTTTCTCAACTTGGAAAACTCGGCTCCGCGCTGGCGTTTGTACTTTCCGGCGGGCTTGTCTTAATCCTTGCGGGCGTGGACATGGGCGTGCTCTCGCTAATGCTCGAGGTCCTTGCCTCATCTGTAATATTCCTGTTCCTTCCCCGCAGGCTTGGCATAATGCTTGCCGAAGTTTTCGCCCCGCCCGTGCAGCTGCCCCGCCTTGACGGGCTTAGGAAATCCCTCGTTATGCGGCTTGAGTTTGCCGCAAACGCCTTAAGCGATGTCTCCCAAACCGTCGAGGAGGTGGCAGAAAGGCTGCGCCGTATCAATGCCCCCGATTTTGACGATGTTTTAAGATGTGTCGAGCAGGACGCCTGCAAAGGCTGTACGCTTAGAATAAACTGTTGGGAGACCGACAGGGCCGCCACCCTTTCTGCACTTTTGGAGATGACCAAAGCCATAAAACAGGGCATATACGAGGCAGAAACGGCAGCCCCGGAGGAGTTTGCCTCAAAGTGCCTGCGGCTTAGCAGTGTCGGCCGCTCGCTGTTTACCCATTTTTCGGATTATATCTCAAAGCAGTCGGCAGAAAACCGCATAAAAGAGGTACGCTCGGTCGTATCCGACCAGTTCGACGGAATCTCCAACATGCTGTATGACCTTTCCGAGGAATTCGAACACGCACAAAGGTACGACACCGACACCGCGGGCAGGATAGTGCAGGCCCTTAAAGACATCGGGATAATTACCTCCGACTGCGCCTGCGTACTTGACAAATACGGGCGTATGGCGGTGGAAATCAGAATCCGCAACGCCAAGGACATAACCTTAAACCGCGTGCATATCCTGCGGCAGGTCTCTGGCGTCTGCGAGCGTGAATTCGACCCGCCCTGCATTAATGAGGTGTCGGGCGAAGTCTTCATCACCCTCTGCGAACGGGCGGTCTATTCGGTAGAATACGGCGTGTCCCAGCTTTCCTGCACCAGAAACCGTATGTGTGGCGACGCCTATTCCTATTTCAGCGACGGCAAAGGCCATTCCATTATGATAATCAGCGACGGTATGGGAAACGGCGGCCGCGCGGCGGTGGACGGCGCCATGGCGGCGGGGCTTATGAGCAGGCTCTTAAAGGCAGGATTCGGTTTTGACTGCTCCCTCAGAATAGTAAATTCGGCAATGCTGTTTAAATCCACCGACGAGTCGCTTGCTACTATTGATATCGCAAGTATTGACCTTTACACGGGAAAGGTGGAACTCTACAAGGCAGGGGCAGCCCCCACATTGGTCAGGCGCAGCGGCAGGGTTGGCAAGGCCGAAAGCTCCTCCCTTCCTGCGGGCATAATCCGGGATATCGGCTTCGACAAGGCGATGGTGTCCCTTAATGCCGGCGACATAGTGCTAATGCTTTCCGACGGCGCCATCACAGAGGGGCTGGACTGGATATACGCCGAACTCGAAGCCTGGCGGGACGGCACCGCCCAGGAGCTTGCCGACCACATCGCCGAGGCGGCACGTAGAAGAAGAAGCGACGGCCACGAGGATGACATCACCGTCATGGCGGCAATCCTCCACCGCGCCGTCTAAAACGATCTTTTTCATTTACCTAAACGTAAACTATTTGTACTATAAAAACATATATATTATACTTTGGCCCAATTTGAAAACCCTGACAAAAATCCCGGCTGGCCAACATGCCCTATGCTTTAAATACCCCGTTTGCCCTCCTCATGGGTATTTTATAAAGCAAAACCGCCACACAAAATTACCTTCATCCCAATCCAAAACTCATATTGCCAGACAAAAAACGGAGTGGTTTCCCACTCCGTTTTTTATGCGTTATTAATACTGGTTCATAATTATCCTGCGTATGGCGATAATATCTGCAACGGTGATATTGCCCTCCGCGTCTTGGTCGGCGTTGGCCGCCAGCAAAGCGTTGCCGGAAAGCTTGATTCTGTCCATAATGTGGTTGCGAACAGCCACAATGTCAGATACCGTTACCCTTCCGTCACCGTCGGCGTCGCCGATTATTATCTCAATCGGCGGCTCGCCCTGCAGCTTCTCAACCGCCAGTATCATATTGTGAATCTCGCTTACATAGGTCTTTTCTGTATCGCTCAATTCGTTGTATGCCTCGTAGGCTGCTTCAACAATAGCCTTGTGCTCGCTGGTTACCTCGTCAACCGGCGGGATTTGGGAAATCAGGTTGTTTACATTCTCAACCCTCGCTGCGGCCTCCGGATCGGTCTGCTTAAGGCCCGGGTCATTTTCGCCCGTTCCGTTCATACCGAACAGCGCAAGCATGGTTCTGGAGGTCAACATCTTGTCAAGGTTGGTAACCATGCGCCTCAGTTCGGGAGAGAGGGCGTAGTAAGCCTCTTCCGCGGCCACCAGCCTGTCGGCAATCTCTTTGGAATAGGCGCTGACATTTACGTTTTCTGGGGTGATTACCGCAATCTTTTCAATAACTTCTACTACCGGTTTGTTAAAGAACTTGGCATCGGCAAAGATTACATGATCACAGATGTTGTTGGTACCGGTGTCGTTTTCTATTAGCAGCCAGTCGGCATCGGACGGAATTTCAAACTCGACATACTGCGATTTGTCGACTTCCACACCATTTTCAATGTTTTTGAGAATCCTTTCGGTCTTGAATACCTCAACACCGTTGATTCTAAAGGTCACCACATTCTGCTGGTCGTATTCCGAACTTGGGTCGGATTGAGCATAGTCAACACCAACATGTGCCGAGAAGTGGGTTGCACCTGCGGGAATGGGTATCAACATGGTACCTACAACCGAACCGTCCTTCCCAGCCGGCTCAAATCCAAAGCCATGCTCAAAGGGTTGCTGGTCGGAGGTAAACTTAATCACGTGGCTGCCGCTCGGGCAGGTGTTTTTCTTAATGGTGCTTCCAAGGTCGGCAATATAGTCGGTATCCTCAACATATACCACCGCCTGCGGAATCTTGGATTCTTGGTCTTCTACTTTCAGCAGTTCATATTCGCGCCGCGCGGTAACCAGCAGTGAGTAGTTTGTCACCTTGGATTTTTGCTGCTGCGAAAGCTTGTTGTAAGCCTCCTCCGCCGCGGTAATTGCCTCAAGGCATTTTTCGGTGTATTCCACTTTGCCGATTTGGTTTATTGCCTTAATGGCATTAATAACCGCCTGCTCGGTGCCTTCTTGAATTACAGTCAATGTATAATCGGCATACGCCATTTGGTTATACTTGTTATAAACGCGTACTACCGCGGTACCGGCATTGTTGGCGGTAAGCACTCCGTTCTCATCAATTTCGGCAACGTCAAAGTCGGTTTCGGTAAAGACTTCAAAAATCAGGCTGCCGGCATTATTGTATTTTTCCTGCAGGTTAATAGCGCTAAGAATCTCCTTCAAATCAACCGTGCTGCCGCTTACCACAGCGTCGCCGTAAGACTTGGCGTAAACCGAGGGCTCGGAAATCAGCTCAATGCTGTCAAGGTTTGCGGCAAAGCCCCGGGTGTTGTCCTTATGGCGGCCGATAATCAGGAATTCAAGCAGCATCGTGCCGGCCTTATCAAATGTAATGGTTCCAAGCTGCGCCTTGCCAAATCCTTCAGAGGGGCTGTACTGGTCAAATACTGCGCCCTGCTTCTTGCCGCCGATAAACAGCTGGATCTGCCCGTATTGCGGGCCGGTCTTGTAGTTTACGGCAACCGTGTAGCTGTTGGGTTTATCGGAAGTTACCGGGACCTTTATCCACTCTGCGGCAGCAGGCGAATTGTAGTCAACAAAGCTTACTCCCGAAAACTCCTTTACGCTTGCCAAATTCTTATTTGAGAATTCAAGCTGGCCAAAAATGTCCTCTGCTTCAATCACAACCGGATCAGCTGCGACAATGGCTTGTATTTCGACATAGTCAAGACGCAGGGATATGCTCGTAGATTTGGTAGCGCCTCTCTTGGCGAAAATCTGAATAATATTTTCACCCTTTTGCAATTCCAAATCACAGCTTACGGTTCTAAACACATTAAGAGGCGTTGTGCAAAACTCGTAAAATTTGGATATCGGTTCACCGTTTTGACCAATCGCTCCCATGGCGGCGTTTTCGTTGGTCTTTCCGGCAAATGATACCTTATATTTACCGGTGGCGGGTGCGTCAATCTTTACATTAATGTAGTTATTATCGGCACCATAGTATACAAAGCTGTATTTTCCGCCACTGGGGTTGGAGTCGGTATTGTTGCCGGTAAATCTGTTGTCGGTATTGTTATCGGGATTGTATTCAATCTTGTTGTTTTCAACCAAATCCTCAAACTCATACCTTATCGGCGCGATGGGATCCTCAAAAGAAGTCTTTTTGGGGGCCCTTAATTTTTCCGCGGGAATTACAACCGTGCGGCTGCCGTCTTCACCGATGGTGACTTTTACCACGCGGCCGGTGTTATTGGCGGCGTTGGCAACTATAAACGCAGCGGTATCTCCCGCATTTCCTGTAACCGTAACGGTAAGGCTGTTGCCGTTCTGTTCTGCTGTGTAGCTGTGAACTTTTTCATCAGCGTAAGCCACCAGCATATTGTCCTCTTCTACGGCCTTGAAATAGTAAGCCTTTCCGCCCGACAAGGAGGAATTAAGGTCAGCGTCAAATCCATTGCTTACAAGGTCCGCGCCGCTGTAAGTGCCCAGGTATGCAAGGCTAAACAGTCCGTTGTTGTCAAGGGTGACATCGGATACCACATAAGTCTTCGCGGGGTCAAGCCACCTTACATCGGTATTTATAACCTGCTTTTTATTCTTGTCAATGGTGGTGGCAATCATCAGCGCGTCGTTCTTGTCTTCTGAAACATACATCCAGGCATATGGCCCGCGAATATTCCAGTCGCTTGCTTTGGGGCTGTCCCAGCCGGGCCCTAAATAGGCCGGCCTTACAACCGAGTTGTCGGTCAGCGCCTTTATGCGTGGGCTCTTTCTCCATGTGTTGAATATGCCAAGCAGTTCGGTGCCCCAATCGGTCCACTGGGTACCGGGGTCGGTGTACAGCTTAATGTTGCGGGCAGCCATGAAAGAATAGTATTCTGCCATATTGCCGGTAACCCCGCCGCCGTAATACTGGGCGTTAAGGGGCAGGTAACCGAAGGAGGTGGCAACGCAGGGCAGCCCGGCTCCAAGGCCACCGTTTACAACCAACCAGCCGTTGTCAATCATGTGAAGCAGGCCGTTGTTGCGGTTGCCCTGGGTGGGGTAAATATCAATTTCGTTTGTAAACTTAACAAGATAGTTGGGATATTTCCTTACCAGTTCGTTCAGCGCGTTGCGCACCATAACATTTTTGCGGTAGACATTGTCGTCAGGGTGGGAATAGGAGGTCTCATCCACATTCTGCCAGTACTCGGTAAGGTCAATCATCTGGTGGTCCATACCGTATTCGGTAATAAGGGTCTCAATATGCCCAATCTTCTCAGCGAGCTTTACCGGGTCGGCAAGGTCGCGGCCCTGCATATGGTCGTCCCCCGCAAGGTTAAACCAAAGCCCCAGCATAAAGCCCTGGCTTTTAACCATTTCGGAAAACTCCTCAAGACTTCTAAGAGAGGGTTTGGCCACGATACTGTCGCGTGTGGTGTTCCAGAGGTCGTCCAACATAATCATGTCGGCATTGGCAATTTTGGCCTTTGGAATAATCACATCGCGGAAATACTCGAACGAACGCTTGTTTATGTAGTCCCAGTCGTTGGTGTTCAAAATAGTGGTGGTGTGGTGGAACTTAAAGCGCTTCCTGAAGTGCTCCTCTGCGCACATTTTTCCGTCGACTATATCGCCCTTGAATACATTAATATTAACGGGGATATAGTCAAACTCCTCGCCCGCGAAAAGCGTCAGCTGGACCGACTGCGGGTTGGTAGAAACCTTTACCTTGTTGTCGCCACTCCAGGCAGAAATCGAAGCAAACTCAGGGTTTTTGCCAAGGTTGCTCGGGTCGTTGTGCTTTGGATTCTGCTTGTTTTTGGGACCGATCTGGGTTTTCCAGTTTACCTCGGGCATCATCCACCAGCCGTCGCCGCTGTCATACAAACACACAGCGTTTCTACCTGTGTTTTTGGGAAGCGGCCCTGTGGAAGAAGCCCATTCCATGGTTTCAATCTGCGAATAGTGGATGTTGTGCGGGTCATTGGGCAGGTTAAGTGAAATAACATCCGCCTCTTTAATGGTCATTTCCTTGTCAGACAAGTTCTTAACCTTTGTGTAATAGCGGATACCCGCCACCCCGTCGTAAATTTCAAATATAACCGTTACCTGCAGCATTTTCTGCTGATTGGTTATAACTATTGACACTTTTTTTCCAACCGGGGTTGGATCCTTGCCGGCTTCCTCAATCATGTCAATCACAGAGATTTCAGAGTCGCCAAGCACCCAGTTGCCGTCATCTGACTTTACAGTCTCAAAATTCTCAGATTTATACTCCCCGTATAAATACGAGAACAGATAGTTGTCGGCGGCATTCCCCGTCAGGTATTCCTTGCCCGCAGCCTTGTTGTAAAGGCTTGTTAGTTTTAAGCTGCCGTTTTCAAAGGCAAGCGCGGCGCTAATACCTGCGTTTTCCAGCGTCCAGGTGTTGCCCTGTTTAGTTATTTCTGCGTTAACGGCCGTTTGAATGGTCTCGGCTGCTGCGGGTATGCTGAATACAAGTGCAGATAGGCACATGGCAACAGCCAGGACCAAAGAAACAATCCGGTTAATCTTCATTAACTAATACCTCCTTATAATTTTGAGTTAATTATATCAAAAATACTGAAAATTCGTTTATCCAAATATAAGCAGCCCCTTAGTTTTTTGCACAATTACAACCCTTTACTGAAACTTTGTGGGAAATTCCAATTAAATTGCACTTTCGTTGTGAATAATGCCGATAGCAATAACAATATGTCACAAACAAAATTTACAAAATCCGGTAAAACACTAACTGTTACTAAAATAAAAAAACCGCATGCCTTCATAGCATGCGGTCCTTAATGCAAAACGTTTATATATTTTCACCTCAGCGGGTTTGCCTATAACATTATTATATATTTATTTTATTTTCTGCCAGACGCTTGGGTTAATAAAAGTTTGCAACAAAAAAACCTGCATACATAACGTATGCAGGTTCATGGTGACCCGGACGGGAATCGAACCCGTGTTGCCGCCGTGAAAGGGCGGTGTCTTGACCGCTTGACCACCGGGCCGTATACTCCGCCGCGTGGCGGAGTTGGTAGCGGTAGTCGGATTCGAACCAACGACACTTCGGGTATGAACCGAATGCTCTAGCCAACTGAGCTATACCGCCACGACAATAGCAGCGAGTTATATTATAATAATTGCTTAAGCTTTTGTCAATAGTTAATTTTGTCCGCGGGCGGTTATTTTATTCACTGCCCTTAAACCGGCAGAATGCCTCAAAACAGCGCCTGCCCTCGCACTCGCCGGCAAAATATGCGCCCTCATCGCGTTTTGCTGCAAGTATTTTAAGCACCTGCCCCTCTCGGGCTTCGGATATAAAGCTTAAACTGAAAAAGCCAATTTCCTTTCCCGCCATGCCGCCGGGCATGTAGTCGCAGATAATATCGGCATAAACCGTGTTGTTCAGATGCATGTTAAAATCGGTGTCCGAATACATCACCTGCCGCGTAAATTCCGCGTCAAAAGTATCAGGCAGCTTAATTTTTTCAGGCTTTTGGCAGGTGGACGCAATATCGGGTCGGTACTCGAATTCCGAAAAACAGGGAATGCTCTCTGGCCTTTTTATTTTATGTTCTTTAGCGTCCACGGTCACCACCGATGCCATGCTGTCTATAAGTATGTTGCCCTCTTTGTCCTCAAGGCGGTAACAGCGGTAGAAAGTAAGCCCCCTGACCCCAGGGCACCAAGTGCTGGCTTTAACCTCCTCCCCCATTCTGGGGCGGCGGTATATAACCGAGTTAAGGCGGGTGAACACAAAGGCAAGGCCCAGTTCATCCACCATGAAGTCGTGGGGAAGTCCTATGGCGCGCAGGTGCAGTTCGCCTATCTCCTGCTGGATTTTAAGCAGCGAAGACAGGCGAAGCTGCCGGCTCTGGTCTATATCGTAACTGCGTATTATCATCCGGTCCGAATAAAATCCCATTCCTTGCAAGCCCATGCGCATCAACCGTTTTTTGTGATTTTTCCGCAGCCCATGTAAGGTACCAGCACTTCGGGCACCGTAACGCTGCCGTCGGCGTTCTGGTAGTTTTCAAGTATTGCCGCCACCGTGCGGCCTACAGCCACTCCCGAGCCGTTAAGGGTATGCACAAGCCTTGGTTTGTCCTTAATGTCGGCTTTAAAGCGTATCATGCCGCGGCGGGCCTGGAAGTCCTCAAAGTTGGAACAGCTCGAAATTTCAAGGTACCTGCCGTAAGAGGGCATCCAAACCTCAATGTCATAGGTTTTTGCCGAGGAAAAGCCCAAATCCCCCGTGCAAAGGCATACCACGCGGTATGGAAGGCCGAGCAACTGTAGCACCCGTTCGGCGTCGGCGGTAAGGCTCTCCAGCTCATCATAGGAATTCTCCGGGCTGGCAAATTTAACCAGCTCCACCTTGTTAAACTGGTGCTGTCTGATAAGCCCCCTTGTGTCTCTGCCGGCGCTTCCCGCCTCGGCCCTGAAACATGCCGAATAGGCGCAGTACTTAATCGGAAGTTTGCTGCCATCCAGAATCTCATCACGGTGCATGTTGGTCACAGGCACCTCGGCGGTGGGGATAAGAAAATAGTCTTCGTTGTTGGCAAGCTTAAAGGCGTCCTCCTCAAATTTGGGGAGCTGCCCAGTTGCGGTCATGGAATCGCGGTTGGCAATAAAGGGCGGGAACACTTCGGTGTAGCCGTGTTTTGTATGGGTGTCCAAAAAGAAGTTTACAATCGCCCGCTCAAGCCGTGCCCCAAGGCCTTTGTAGAAGTGGAAGCGCGCGCCCGTAACCTTTGCCGCAGTCTCGGGGTCCAGAATGCCCAGCTCTGCGCCAATGTCCCAATGGGCCTTTGGCTCAAAGGGAAACTCGGTGGGCGTGCCAAAGCGGCGGATTTCCACGTTGTCGCTGTCGTCCTTGCCCACGGGCACGCTGCTGTGTGGAATGTTCGGGATATTAAACATAAGGCGGTTTATCTCATCCTCAATGCTGCCAAGCTCATCCGACAGCTTCTTTACCGTATCGGAAATCTGCTTCATTTCATTCAAAACCGCTTCGACATCTCCCCCTTCCTTCTTTATGCGGGGTATGTCCTTAGAAGCCTTGTTCTGCCGCGCCCGCAGTTCCTCGACATTTGTCTTAAGCTCCCGGCGCCGGCTGTCAAGCTCCAATAACCGGTCAATAGTCTCATCAAGGTCCATATTGCGGCTGCGCATGGCGGCTTTGACCCGATCAGGGTCGTTTTTTATCACTTTTATATCCAGCATAAATCTTCTTCCCTTCGTTTATTTAATGTTACCAGTTAACTCCCGTAATCCTGTCTATAATCTCGGACAGGTCTTCCTTGTTGTAAAACTCTATCTGCAAAACGCCCTTGTTTTTGCTGGCGCTGATTTTAACCTTGCGGCCAAGCTCGGATGACAGCGCCAGTTCGGCCTCGCTGTAAAAGCGGTCCTTTGCCGCCGGTTCTTTCCTGGCTTGCTTGGAAAGTTTCGCAAACCGTTCAATCACCCGCACCGGCGCACCCTTGAGGGCAAGCTCAACCCCTTTTTTAAGCAGTTCCCCCTCAAGGGAAAGCAGCGCCCTCGCGTGCCCGGCGGATATTTTGTTTTCCTTTACAAGCTGCAGTATGTCATCGCTCAAGGCCAAAAGCCTCAGGGCATTGGCCACCGCAGAGCGTGACTTGCCCACCCGTTCGGCCACCATTTCCTGGGTCATGCCGTATTCTTCAATCAGCGTGCGGTAACCCAGCGCCTCTTCCACAGGATTCAAATCTTCTCTTTGCAGGTTTTCAATCAGCGCTACCTCCAGCGCCTCCTGGTCGGTCATCTCCTTTACAATGGCGGGAACGGTGTCCAGCCCTGCCATACGGCTTGCCCGCCAGCGCCGTTCGCCCGCCACAATCTGGTAGGTACCGTTTGGCAAAGGGCGCACAAGCAGCGGCTGCAAAAGCCCGTGCTTTGAAATGCTGTCGGCAAGATCAGAAAGTGCCTCTTCGTCAAAATCCTTGCGGGGCTGGCTGCGGTTTGGCTCAATGTCGGTAAGCCTCAGATTAACAGGCGACTGCTGCTCGGCAGTATTTTCGGTAAACAGCGACTCAAGCCCCCGTCCCAAACCTCCGATTTTTTTTGCCATAGGGTTACCTCCTGTTATTTTTGAGTATTTCCCGGGCGAGATCGTTGTATGCCTCGGTGCCCTTGGAGTGGCGGTCGTAGTACTGTATCGGCATGCCGAAGCTTGGGGCCTCCGAAAGCCTTACTGCGCGGGGTATAACTGTCGAATAAAGCTTGTTTGCGAAAAACCGCTTGACCTCCGCCACCACCTGCTGGGTAAGGTTAAGCCTTCCGTCGTACATTGTAAGCAGCACGCCTTCGAGATCAAGCGTTGGGTTGTACCGCTGCTTCACCTGCCGAACGGTGGCCATCAGCTGCGACAAACCCTCGAGGGCATAGTACTCGCACTGGATGGGCACCAAAAATGTGTCACTGGCGGTCAGCGCGTTAAGGGTTATAAGCCCAAGTGATGGCGGGCAGTCGATAAAAACAAAGTCGTACTCCTCCCGCACGGGCGCCAAAGCCCTTTTAAGCTGCCCTTCCCGGCGTTCGATTTCAATAAGCTCAATCTCCGCCCCGGCAAGGTCCATGTTGGAGGGAACAATATCCACATTTTTAAATTTGGTTTTTATTATAGCCTGCTGTATCTGGCCTGTACCCACAAGCAGGTTATATGTAGAAAACGCGGGGCTTCGCTTGTTTATGCCGTAGCCGCTGGTGGTGTTTCCTTGCGGGTCGGCGTCCACAAGCAGCACCTTTTGGCCTGCTTCGCCCATTGCGGCGGAAAGGTTTACCGCTGTGGTGGTTTTCCCAACCCCGCCTTTTTGGTTCACAATTGATATTATTTTGCCCAAATCCCTGCTCCCTTCGTATTTGAATACCTAAAAGGCTATGGAAAATTTGTCAATTCATATGGAACATTATAGCACAATAAATTTGTGGGTTCAATAAACTCAGAATACTTATTCAACTTAAGGTAAATTTTTTGCCACTTGGCGGCGCTGCGGGTTCTATGCTGACTCTGAAAATTGTTTCACGTGAAACAATTGATATTTTAATTTTAAATGTTTCACGTGAAACATTTTATTCTCACCCGGAAGTGTTTCACGTGAAACAATCAGCCAGCCCCTCCAGAATGTTTCACGTGAAACATTCCGAACCAAAACGCCAAAAAAGTGGGTTTAGCAATTTGGCGGCTTCGGGCGCCCGACTAAAACGGTCGAAATACTTGCCGCGGATTGGCGATGAAAAGCAGCCGTTTAAGCGGCAAAAAGGCACAGGGCCATTTCCTACCGGGGCTGAGGACACAATTGGCAGGGGCTGTTCAGCGGCGCGAGCCGCGGGGCAGGATCGGCGAGTTTGCGACCAAGGCAAGAACCGAGGAGGAAAAACGAAATGTTTTTCGGCCAAGGCGGGGACAGTGGGACAGCAAGTTGGCAACAAAAAAATGAATGCTATGTTAGTATTTGCTGGCTGCAAGGTATTAAAGGGCAAAAAGCTGCATTTGACACGTTCGGGGTGACGGGCGTCAACCGACAGATATTTTAATAACGGTTTGGCTAGCCTGCAAAAAGCAAAAATAAAGGCAAACCGTTTCGGTTTGCAGGTAAGTGCCGCGGTGCGAAATAGACGGTTTTTGCAATTGACGATCGGGCGCAAATGCTGATTGGGCCTAAGGGCAGAATTAGCGGCTTAAAATTGCAAGGTGGGATTACGGGGCAGGAATGTGAGGGTTCGTGGAGAGCAGTTAAAACTACTGTCCGTGGTAAAGGGAAAATAGAGGGTTTTGTAGCCGTTACAGCGGGCAGAAGGCGGGTTTTGTGCAGTAAACGTGGGCGCGGCTGCGGGGCGGATTTGTTTTGGGGCCAGCAGGCAAGCGGCAGAAAACAACAGGGCATGAAACGGCAACAAAATTGCAGCTGCAGGACTTAAGAAAATGCGTAAGGCAAGGATGGGATAAAGCGCGGGAAATTGCTGGAAGCTATAAGCCCTGAGTCTGCGGGGACTTTCCGGCGCAAAAGGGCTTAAGAAAAGCGCATAAAAGTTAAATGGGCGCCTTTGGATACGGACATTTGGTGGGGTTGGGGCAGGGCGGTGGTTGCAAAGTGCGTATAATAAAGGGATGGGTGCGAGGGTCAACGGCAGATTTTTTGACTGCCGATTTTAGAAAACGGGCAATACTATGCGTACAGTTGGTGCGAGAGTAAGCGGTATTCTAAAATATTGGCAAAAACCCCGAGTGTTGCATTGGTTTGCGCAACACCTTTGTAAACCCTTTGCTTCTCCGCCGCTTTAAATAAGATATTAAAAACCTGCGTTGTTTGATGTAAATAAAAAAACAAGCAAGAACCGCCTGAAAGCAGTACAGGCGGTTCTTGCTTGTATGGGGATGAATATGGGTGGGCAGAAAGAGGTGGGAATAGGCTAATAATTAGAGGAGGATGGGGTAGACTTGCGAAAAGTTAGGAGGCAAAGTATGAAAACAGGTTTATATGGGTTAAATCGGTTGGCAAATTGTGAAAGCTTTTATCATACGACTTTTTTTGAGGGGTGTTTTGAGATTGTAACGGTGTACTCGATGTATTCGTCGGTTTCGGATTTTACCGTTTTGGCGTCCAGGCCCGATTTTTTTATTGAGTCCACCAGTTTCGAGATGCTGTTTATAAAAAGACGGACATCGTTAATTATCGGGGTGCGTTTGGGCGAGGGTTTTAATTGTTCGGTTTGTCCGTTTAACATGGAGTCGATAAGTTCTTCGGATTCCTGGACGTTAAGCTGGTCTGCAATGATTGTGTTCAGCGCCTTGTCGCGCAGTTCGGGGTCGGAAATCCGCAAAAGCGCCCGCGCGTGGCGCTCGGTGAGCTGGGCAGCGGTAATGCGCTCCCGCTGGTAAGAAGTAAGGCGCAGCAGCCTGAGCTTATTGGCAAGCGTGGACTGCGCCATGCCAAGCTTTTCTGCCGCCTCGAACTGGGAAAGGCCGTAAAGTTTAATCAGCCGGTAAATCCCTTCGGCCTCCTCGAACATGGAGAGATCCTTGCGCTGGAGGTTTTCTATCAGGGAAAAAAGGGCCGACTGTTGGTCGTCCACCTCGTGCAAAAGGCAGGGGACTTCGGTTAGCCCCGCAAGCTTGCATGCCCTGAGCCTTCTCTCACCCGCGATGAGCTCGTAATACCCGCTGCCGATCACCCGCACCGACAAAGGCTGCAGAAGGCCGTTTTGCCGAATGCTTTCGGCAAGCTGCCTGAGTTCGTACTCGTCGAACTCTTTGCGCGGCTGGTAGGGGTTCGGGCGGATAGCGCTTATGGGGAGCTTTAGCAGGACCTGTTTCCGGTTGCGGTTGCGCAGCAGTTGCAAAGCTTGTCCCTCCTGCCTTTAGGTTAACTTGATTTCCCTGTTATCCGCATTATACAATATTTTGGCGGACAAATCCAGTATTTTCCAAAGATTTTTTTCGCCTTTTTAAAATAAAAAAAGAAAAATTACAATGGTTTTTTTAAAATTTTCGCAGATACCCTAGGGTATTTTGGCGGGGTTTGCGATATTTTTTTTATGTCAACTATTGTTCTGCCGCCCGACGCGGGAAGCACGTACGAGTGAATGGCAGAAAGCCCGCCTGACAATATTTTTATTGCGTTGCGGGCGCCGTCTACCTCCTCCTGCGGGTCGGGGCCCTTAAGCGCCAAAAAGCTGCCGCCAGGCTTTACGAAGGGCAGGCAATATTCGCAGAGGACATTTAGCTGCGCCACCGCCCTTGCGGTTGCGATATCAAAACTGTCACGGTAAAGCGGGCCGCTGCCGAGTTCCTCTGCCCTTGCGTGAATGATTTCGGTTTCAAGCCCCAAATGCGCAGACAGCTCCTTAAGAAAGGTTACGCGCTTATTAAGGCTGTCTACGAGTGTAAGCTTTATATCCGGGCGGGCGATTTTAAGCACCATTCCGGGAAAGCCGGCACCCGTGCCCACATCTATTAGTCTTGCGTTTTGGGGGATGTTTATGAATTTAAGAAGCATTAAGCTGTCCAGAAAATGCTTTTCGGCTATTTCCGCAGGTTCCGTGATGGCGGTGAGGTTTATTTTTTGGTTCCATTCAATAAGCAATCGGGAGTATAAGCAAAGCCTTTGTTTAGCCTGCCCGTCCAGCTCAAGGCCAAAATCGCGGCAGTTGTCCGCTATAAATTCAACGGGAAAGGACTGTTCGTTTGGCAGCATTAAGTTCACGTTCCTTTGATGTTGATTGGTTTAAAAGAGGTTTGGCGTTAAGATCGCTTCAGCTTGTCAAGCCAGATAAGCAGCACCGATATGTCGGCGGGGTTGACCCCCGATATGCGCGATGCCTGACCCACGCTGACGGGGCGGATGCGGTTGAGTTTTTCCTGCGCCTCGGCCCGAAGCCCCTCAATTTTGAAGTAGTCGATATCCTCGGGGATTGTGCGGTTTTCAAGCCTTGCAAGCTGGTTTACCTGAGCTTGCTGCCGCTTTATATACCCTGCGTATTTGATCTCCACTTCCACCTTTTCAATGACAATTTGCGGAAGTTCGGGGCGTTCGGGGTCGAAGGGGGCAAGGCTTTGGTAGTCTATCTGCGGGCGGCGCAGCAGGTCGGCAAGCTTTACGCCGCTTGAGACGGGCGCCGTGCCGCGGGAAACAAGCAGGCTGTTAAGCTCTTCCGAAGGGGGGAGGATGACGCTTTCAAGCCGGTTGATTTCCTGCTGCTTTAGGTTTAGCCGCTCTTCGAAAGACTGCCAGTCCTCGTCGGTAACAAGGCCGATTTCCCTGCCGATTGGGGTAAGCCTTTCGTCCGCGTTTTCCTGCCGCAGCAGCAATCTGTACTCAGAACGGGAGGTCATCATGCGGTAGGGGTCGGTGCAGCCCTTGGTTACAAGGTCGTCTATCAGCGTGCCGATGTAGGAGGAGGAGCGCTTAAGTATCAGCGGCGGCTGCCCTTTTACCTTGCGGGCGGCGTTGATACCGGCAACGAGGCCTTGTGCCGCCGCCTCCTCATAACCCGATGAGCCGTTGAACTGCCCTGCGCCGAAAAGCCCCGGCTGGCCCATTACCTCCAATGAGGGGTGGAGCGCAAGGGGGTCTATGCAGTCGTATTCTATGGCGTAGGCGTTACGCATGATTTTAACCTTTTCAAGTCCCTTTAAGGTTCGGTAGAAGGCAATCTGCACGTCCTCCGGCAGGCTTGAGGACATGCCCTGCATGTACATCTCCTCGGTGTCCAGACCGCAGGGTTCTATGAACACCTGGTGCCTTTGCTTGTCGGCAAAACGCACCATTTTGTCTTCTAAACTCGGGCAATACCGGGGGCCTACCCCCTCGATTTTACCCGAATAAAGCGGCGAGCGGTGAAGGTTTTCTAGTATTATTCTTTTGGTCTCCTCGTTTGTGTATGCGATATAGCAGTCTACGAGATTTCGCGGAGGGGTTTTGGTGCTGAAGCTGAAGGGGGTGATGTTGTCTTCCCCCGGCTGGGCCTCAAGCTGTGAGAAATCGATGCTCCTGCGGTCGACCCTTGCGGGCGTGCCTGTTTTAAAGCGGCGAAGGGGAAGGCCAAGGTCAATGAGGCTCTTTGAAAGCTCTGTAGCGGCAAAGGTGCCGTCGGGGCCGCCCTCGAAGCTTACTTCGCCCACGTGAATCCTGCCGCGAAGGAATGTGCCTGTCGCCAGAATAACCGTTTTGGATATGTATTCGGCGCCAAGCTTGGTGATGGAATGCCAGCCGTCCTCAGCGCGGAAAAGCTTTACGATTTCGGCCTGTTTAAGCTCCAGGTTTTCCTGTGTCTCAAGCAGATGCTTCATATACCCGCTGTACCTGCGCCGGTCTATCTGGGCGCGAAGGCTGTGCACGGCGGGCCCTTTGCCGCGGTTAAGCATTCTGATCTGAATTGTGTTGGCGTCCGCCGCCTTAGCCATCTGCCCGCCCAGCGCGTCGATTTCGCGGACAAGATGCCCTTTGGCGGTGCCGCCGATAGAGGGGTTGCAGGGTAGATTCCCCACCCAATCAAGATTTATGGTAAAAATCACGGTGCGGCAACCGAGTCTTGCGGATGCCACCGCTGCCTCTATTCCCGCGTGGCCCGCACCGATGACTACAACATCGTAGTTTCCGGCAAAGTAGCTCATTTCGCCACCTCCTTAAAAATTTTTGGCCGGTCTTACAGTATAAGCCCATTGTATACATATTTCAAGCGAAAAATCCTGTTATTTTCCGACGCAGAAGCGGCGGAAGACTTCGTCCACCACCTCGTTTGTGACACGCTTGCCGGTGAGGGAATATAGTTCCGCCAGTGCGGAGTCGATACATACGCCAACTGCGTCGAGGGTAAAGCCCATGTTTATTGTGTCTATTGCGTCAATAAGGTGCTTTAGCGCCCTGTCGGCGCAGGCGCGCTGGCGCTCGCTGCCAAGGATTGCCGAGGAGGTGTCCAGTTTTGCGATACCCGTGACCTGCTCTACGGCCTTGATGAGTTCCTCAAGGCCGCTGCCAGTTTTTGCCGAGATTTCTACAACCGTAATCCCAGCCTCCTCAAAGGGATGGCGGCCGAGTTTGTTTGGCAGGTCGGTTTTGTTGATTATCGCCACCGAGGGGCGGCGTTTGCATTCGTTTATAAGTTCCAAATCCTGCCGGTTCAAGGCTTCGGAGGCGTCGAACACCGCAAGGATGAGTTCTGCTGATTCAAGCCGCTGGCGGGTGCGCTCGACTCCGATTTTTTCCACTATGTCCTCTGATTCGCGCAGCCCGGCGGTGTCGGCAAGCCTTAGTTTTACGCTGCCCAGGACCACAGTTTCCTCTACCACGTCGCGGGTGGTGCCGGGTATGGGGGTGACAATTGAGCGCTGGCAGCCCGACAGCAGGTTCATAAGGGTCGATTTGCCCACATTGGGCCGCCCTACGATTGCGGTGTCTATGCCCTCACGCAGTATTCTTCCCGCGTCGTAGGTCGAAAGCAGCCGCTGGAGGCCCTCTTTTACCGACAAAAGCCCTTGTGTGAAGCTGCCGGCCTCAAGTTCGGGGATGTCCTCGTCGGGGTAGTCGGAATAGGCCGCAAGCTCGGCGGCGTAGTATAAAAGCTTATTGGTAAGTTCGTCGATTTTCTGGGAGACCTTGCCCTCGCGGGCTGAAAGGGAGGCTTTGAGCTCCTGCTCGCCGGCGGCGGAAATAAGCTGCATTACCGCCTCGGCCTGGGTCAGGTCAAGTTTTCCGTTTTCAAAGGCGCGGCGGGTAAATTCGCCGGGTCCGGCAAGGGAAGCGCCTGCCGAGAGGACTGCGCGTAGGGCCGATTTTGCGACAAAAACGCCACCGTGGACCGACAGCTCTACCACGTCCTCGCCCGTATAGCTGTTGGGCGCCCTGAAGACCAGGGCCACAGCCTCGTCAACCAGCCTGTCCTTATCAAATATGTGACCGTACAGGGCGGTGTAGCCCTTTAAATCGGAAAGTTTTTTGGATTTGGGCGAGCGGAAGACCCGGCCGGCGATTTCTATTGCCTCCGGGCCGGAGATGCGGATTACCGCGATGCCGCCCGTGCCCATTGGCGTTGAGATTGCGGCAATTGTAGGATTGGAAGCGTTCATCTGAACCGTCCTTTTTTGTTTTTTATGTCCCGATATTTAAGAAGCCACCGGTTTACGGTGGCTTTGAATTATTTATCAATTCGGTCGTACAGCTGGGTGTTCTCGAGGTCCTCTTTTTTCTTTTTGGCGCGGTTACCCTGCTGGCGGGGATTAACGCCGTTTTTAAGGCTTATAACCACCCTGCGGGAGTCGCCATCGCCAATGGAGTTGGATGTGACGCCCGAAATGTTCTGCACCTCGGTATGGATGATGCGGCGCTCGTAAGGATTCATGGGCTCGAGAGAACGGCTGCGGCCGCTGCGCAGCACCTGTGCGGCTACGCGGCGGGCAAGCTTCTTTAATGCCTGCTCCCGCTTCTGGCGGTAGGAGCCGATGTTGAGGATTATCCTGTAAAAATCGTTTTCGCCGGCGTTTGCGGCAAGGGATGTCAGGTACTGCAGGGCATCGAGCGTCTCGCCCCTGCGGCCGATTACTACACCTAACCCTTCACCGTTTAAGGAAATCATGGAGCCGCCCTCAATGGGGCTGACTGAAATATCGATATTTTCAATATTTAATGCCTTAAGCACCCCTTTGATGTAGTTTACCGCGCGTTCGGACTGGGGAGTGGTTGACCCGATTTTGCTTACGCTTTTAACTTCGTTTTTGGCCTCGCTTTTGGCGGGCTTTGCGCTTTTTTGCTTGCTTGCCGGTTTCTTCGGTTGAACAGGGTCGGGAACCTCCAGAAATACGCGCACCTTTGCGGGTGAGCCGCCGAAAATTCCCAAAACCTTTTTCTTGGGTGTTGCGAGTACTTCAAACTGTATATTGTCATCATACTCAACGTTAAGCTGAGACATGGCATTTTCTTTTGCTTCTTCAACCGAGTCGCCTATACCAATAGCTTCTTTAATCAAGGAAAGACCTCCTGTCGGACCTTGCAGGTCCATTTATTTAGGATTGTTCGCCGTTTTGTACTCTTTTTATTTTCATCTGCTCGGTTTCATAGCGCTTTAAAACAGTCTGCGCCTGTGTAGTGGCAATTATTTTGTTTACATTGTAGACATACTGCAGGATTACCTGAATTGTGCCTGCGATAAGGTTGGAGCATGCCCAGTAAAAGCCCACGGCACCCGGAACAGAAAAGGCGATGATGAGGGAAATTACAGGCATAGTAAGCATCATGCCCTTTAAAGAAGGTGCGTCGGGGTTGGTACTTTTCTGAACGGACATGCTGACGACACTGGTTAACATCGCGGTGGCGAAGGACAGCAGCGGTATTATCCAAATAAGCTGGAATTCGCCGAAAATATTAAGCGAAAATTCGGGAGTTTGGGTAAGGTTAATGCCAAAGAGATTGAAGTTGATGTTTTCCAGGGCTTTAAGTTCGGGGACCTTGTCTATAAGCTCGTTTGCGTGGTATACGACATCCAGTTCCCTAGCGGCCCTGTCAATAAGTTGGGTACACAGCTCCTTTGCGTTGGTGACCACTTCAGCGGGCAGGTTCAAAAGGGTTGAAAGCGGGTTGTTGACGGCATAGTAAATGCCCATCATGATAGGCAGGCGGATAAACAGCGGCAGGCAGCCGCCAGAAAGGGAAACACCCTCCTGCGCATATAGTTTTTGCATTTCTTCGTTGTATTTAAGCCTGTCGTTGCCGTATTTTTTTTTGAGCAGCTCGAGCTTTGGCCTTAACATTGCCTGTTTGGCAGAGGATTTCTGGGTTTTTATGCTAAGTGGGATGAGCAAAATGTTTATAAGCAGCGTGAACAGGAATACCGCCAGTGCGAAGTTGCCTCCCACCAGATTACTGAGTTGGTTAAGTATCCAGCCCATCGGCCTGTTGATTAACAAATCGAAAATGTTGGACATTAGTTCCGCTATTCCTCCGTAATTTTAAGTGAACGGGTTTTATTTCTTTCTGTTTTTAGGTTCGGGCACCGGGTCAAAGCCGCCCCTGCAAAAGGGGTTGCAGCGCAAAATTCGCCAAGCCGCAAGCCCGAACCCCTTGATGACGCCATGTTTGGCAATGGCTTCTATAGCGTAGTTTGAACAGGTCGGAGTAAACCGGCAGCTTGGAGGCAGTATGGGTGAAATGTACTTTTGATAGAGTTTTATCAGTTTAATCAACGCTGACCTCATGGTTTTCAGCCTTTATTGCGCCGGCAGATATAAGCTGGCGTTTCATGATTCGCTCTATATCGGTGCTTTTAAGTTTTGTGGTCAGTGTACGGGCGACAAACACAATATCATAGGAGCCGCAAACTCCGGGCAGCAGGTTGCGCCACGCGGCGGTGATTATCCTCTTTGCGCGGTTCCTTTCCACCGCCTTGCCTATTTTTTTGCTGGTTGTAATCCCAATTCTCAATCCGTAACCACGGTTTTTCATCACATAAGTTACAAGTGCCGGGTGGACAAATGACTGCCCCCATCTGTATACCCTTTGGAATTCGTTGTTAAACCTTAAGGTTGTGTATTTGGACAACACAATCATCCATTCTTGGCAGGGCGCATTTTAAGATGCAAAAAGAAAGACCACGTGTTTGTGGCCAATCTTAATAGGTTAGCCGCTTTCTGCCTTTTGCCCTGCGGCGGGAAAGTACCTTGCGGCCGTTGCTTGTGGCCATTCTTTTGCGGAAACCGTGCACTTTCTTGCGATGCAGTTTTTTAGGCTGATATGTTCTTTTCATATTTTTTACCCCCTTCTTCCGCACAGCTTGAAAATTTTATCCAAAAGCGGCCGTGCGGAGGGCCGTTTTGGCGGATTGCAAATTCGGCTGCTTAAATTTTTGCGTAGAATAAGCAGCTTATCATTACTGAATTATACCGTAAATTGCATATACATGTCAACTGTTTTTGGCAGCTTGCAGTATTATTATCTGCAAAATGATGTATAAAATTCCCAAAATTATGGAAGCTGAGAAAGCACCCTGCTTGCAATTCTGCCGGCGACTGTAATGCCCGAACCCGCGTTTTCGGCCACCACCACAAAGGCGTAGGGCTTGGTGCGGGAAAAGCCCACAAACCAGGAGTGGGGGCGCTGTTCGCCGATTTCGGCGGTTCCCGTTTTGGCGCAAAGCTCTAGCCCTCTAAAATTGGATTCACCGTAGTTATGCAGAACGTTGTTGCGCATCATGTCGCTTAAAGTGTTTGCGGTGGATTTGCTCATGAGACGCTCGCCGCCGCCGGGAAATTTGAAATTGATGTTAAGCCCATAAGGAGTGGTGACGCTTTTTACAAAGGTGGGTTTGGGTGCAACGCCCCCGTTTGCGATTGCAGCCACAAAGCGGAGGTACTGCATGGGGTTGACGATGTCGTTGTACTGCCCCATGCCTGACCAGGCAAGGTCTATATTGCGGGCGCCGCTTACCTCGTAGGAAGAGCGGGCGCACTTTATCCCGTCGACGGTTATTGTGCTGTTGAACCCAAGTTTTTCGGCGGTCTTTGTCATTTTGTCCCTGCCAAGTTCGACCGCAAGCTGGGCGAAGACAGAATTGCAGGACTGCGTCAGCGCATCCTTGAAATTGATTTTGCCGTGCCTGTACAGGCAGCTTACCCATTCCCCCTCGATTTCAACGCCACGTTCGCAGGTAAAGGTCCGCTCGAAAATGTCGGGGATATAGTCAATCGCGGCGGTGGCGGTAACAAGCTTGAATATGGAGCCGGGGGCGTATCTGCCCGAAAGCAAGCGGTTGACATAAATACCGTCGGTGCTGTCCTCTGGCGGGTTGTTGGGGTCGAAGGTTTTGGTGCTTACCATGCAGATTATCTCGCCGGTTTTGTAGTTCATAATTCCCACGGCACCCGAGTAGCTTCCAAGCTCCTTCATGGCGGCAACGCATAGGTTGGCGTCGAGGGTAAGCTGCATGTCGTTTCCCCTACCCGACACATTGTAGGTGCCGTTGAGCAGTTCATATCCTGTGAGCTTGCGCCAGAAGGCGCTGTGGGCGCCGGTGGATACCTTGCCCTCCAGGTCCCCGACGGCGTGGATTGTCGCCATTCTGATCTGCCTGTCGGAGTTGAAATAGCGGACAGAGTCGATGGTCTGAGCAAGTACAGTGCCATTGCGGTCGGTTATTGTACCGGCTTTAAAGAGTTTGCCGTTGTTGTACAGGTGGCGGTTTGAGGGAAATTTTGCCCAGTCGTCGCCAAAGACCGCGTATTCAAATATAAAAAACCCGGCGCAGGCCGCAAAGAAAGTCACAAGCACCAGCAGAACTACCGAGCGAAGCCCTATCTGTTTCATACCCTGGCACCTCCCTGATTTACGGCGCAGCCCTTAAAGAAGGAAAGCAGTCCGAAGCTTGCCACCATGCTGGTACCCCCGTTGCTTACAAAGGGAAGTGTTACGCCCGTAAGCGGCAGTATGTCGGTGGAGCCGAAAATGTTAAGTGCTGCCTGGAAGAGCAGCAGCGCCGCGGTGGCGCACACTGCGATGGAATAGTATGCTGATTTTGCGTTACGGGCAAATTTAAAGGCGTAAAAGGACAGCAGGATAAAGCTTGCCAGCACGCAAAGGCCGAGGATAAGCCCCCATTCCTCGCAGACAATGCCAAAGACAAGGTCGGTGTCGGAGGCGGCCACACGGTCAAGGTACCCGTTGCCGCCGCCCACCCCAAGAAGGCCGCCGCTTGCCGCGGCAGTAAGTGTGCGGGTCTGCTGAAAGCCTGTGGAATTGGCGTATTCCCACACATGACGCCAGACCTTAAAGCGGCTGGATATGTGGGGCATAATAACTATCAGCGCCACGCCGCCCGTTACAGCCAGGGCGGATATTGCGATTATTGTCTTTATGTCCCCCGTGCGGAGGAAGATGATTACCATCATTGTGACAAAGAAAATCAGCAGGCCGCCAAAGTCGCGTATAAGGGCAAGGCAGCCGAGTAGAAAGGCCGAGAAGCCCATGAAGAGTATGGCGTTGCGGGTGGCGAGAAGCCGGTAGAGCGCTGCGGAGCCTGCCGCGATGAAGGCCACCTTTACAAACTCGGAGGGCTGGAAGGTGATAATCCCAAGGTCGATCCAGTTGCGGGCGCCGTAGATCTGTTTGCCGAAGATGAGGTTGAGTATCAGCAGCACTACGGCTCCTCCGCCGAAGATATACCGCAGTTTCATAGCCCGGTCGGGGGATTTTAAAAGCTGCCAGAGGGCGACAAACCCCAAAAAGCCGAGCACTACTGCCGCCGCCTGTTTTATTAAGGTGGCGGGGGCAGCGGTGGTGCAGATTCCAAGCCCTATGGTTACCAGGAAGAAGGCCTGCATTTCGGCAAGTATGTTGGGGTCTTTAAAGGCCTTTCTTATAAAGAAATATACAAGTTCTATTAAAAACAGGGAAAGAAATGCTATGGGAAGCCCTGGTGGTATTTCGGGGTAGAATTTAAGTAAAAGCTGCAGCAGCATTACGATTTGGAAGATTATCAGCCAAAACATCAATGCGCCGGCGGACGCCTTTTGAGCCTTTTTGGGTTTCTGTTTACAGTCCCCTGCCGACGGCGGCATGAATTTGTATTCTGTGTCGCCAAATTGCAGGATGTCGCCAAATTCCAGTTGGCTTACCCTGTCAATGGGCTGGCCGTTGAGCTTTACCTCCTGTGAGGCCAGGGTTTTGTAGATATACCATTCGTCCTTTTTTACGATTACGGCGCATTTGCGGCGCCGGTTGAGTGAGGGGATTGCCACATCCGCCGTGCTGCCCCCTCCCACAGAGGATTCGTGGGCGGTAAGGGGGAAGCGTTTGCCCTCGGGGGATACCAGCGCCCCAAGGGATACCGGCTGGTAGCGCAGCGCCATGAGACACCGTATCCACTGGCAGGTGAAAATCAGCCCGAAAAGGGGCAGAAGCCAGCGCGAGACAGCTAAAAAGTATGTATAATATATATGGTATATTTGCTCCATAAATAAATCTCCGTTTGTTTGCTTTATGTTTATTGTTCAAGGCCGTTATTTCTGGTATAATAGCTGGTATAAAACGGCAGAAAGGAAAGCGGGTATGAATTTTTTGAAAAAGCCGGAATTAAGGCAATGGTTATATGTGTTTTTGGTGTTCGCGTTGCTTATACTCTTTTACAAGTTTTTGGATTACCTGCCGTGGATTTTTGAGGGCATTGCCTTTATATTTAAAATTTTAAGGCCCTTTGTTATCGGGTTTGTTATAGCCTTTATCCTGTACAGGCCTGCCGTGAAAATAGAGTTGCTGCTTTCGCGGGCCGACAACAAATTCTTATGCAAAAATGCACGCATCCTATCTATTATTTATATTTACGCAAGCTTCCTTATAATCCTGGGGCTGGTTTTGTCCCTTGCCATACCAAGGCTGTATTTAAGCCTTAAGGACCTTATTACCAAGCTGCCGGGCTATTATGAATCCACAATGAATTTTATAAATTCAAAGATTGATTCGGATGGCAAGCTTTTCGGGTTTGACATATCCGATATTAGGGCAAACCTGAAGCTTGAACAGTTTTTTAGGACAGACAAGATGCTGGATTACCTGCAGGGGATTTACAAGGTAGGCTCGGCGGTTGTGGATTTTATGCTGGCCATGGTGATTTCCATGTATATGCTGGCAAGCCGGGAAAGCCTACGAAAGGTTTGCAGGAATATTCTGTCGCTGTTTTTGCCCGAGCACAGGATTCAAGGCATTAAGAATTATACCGACAGGATTTGCAACATCTTTTACGACTATATTTTCAGCCAGCTGCTTGACGCGCTGGTGGTAAGCATTATGGCGGGCATTGTGTTTTCGATTCTAGGCGTTCCCTATTCCATTCTGCTTGCCATTTTGATGGGGCTATGCAACCTTATCCCCTATTTTGGCGCCATAATAGGCGGCTCGGTTGTGATGGTTATTACATTCCTTTCGGGAAAGCGCATTACCGCGCTGATTGTGGCGGCGGCAATTATAATTATCCAGCAAATTGACGGCAACATTATACAGCCGAGGATTGTAAGCAACAAGATGGGGCTGAAACCCTTATATGTGCTGCTTGCCATTACCGTGGGCGGCGGGCTGTTCGGTTTTGTTGGGATTTTGTTCGGCGTGCCCGCCATGGCGGTTTTAAGAATGCTGCTGCGGGAAATTTTAGCCCAAAGGCAGGGGCGCAAAAAGCGGGAAAATTAGTCGGGATTTATGATTTTGAAATTGCGAAAAATTGGTTTTTCGCCCCGCCAGGCATAGACGCGGCCGGTTGAATCCTCGCCTGGGGCAAAGTGCGGGCGGTAGCCTTCTATGAATTCCTTTATATATGTCTTTTCGGCCTTTTTGTTTAAGGGGCAGCATTCCTGGCAGATGTCACAGCCCCAGAGGGTTTTGTGTTTGTGGATTAGAGTTGTCTCCTCTTTAGACAGCTCTTTTTTCTTTTGGGTGATGTGGGAAAGGCACACTTCCCTGCCCTGCATTTTTGTAGGGCACATTGATTTACACCTGCCGCAGCCTGGGCAGTCTTCTTTGAATGATGTATAGGGAAGCTCCAAATCGGTTACTATTTCGCCAATAAACACATATGAGCCAAAGCGCTTGGTTATAAGCAGGCCGTTTTGGCCCCTGACGCCAAGTCCAGCTAAAACTGCGGCCTGTACTTCGGGTATTGGGGAATTGTCTATAAAATACGCAAATTGGTTTTCGGGAAACAGGGTTTTCAGCTTGTTTGTGGCGTTTTCAAGCATTTTGCCGCAGACTGCATGATAGTCGGGCACGGCGGCGTATCTTGAGATATTTTTCGGAGGGGTGTCTTCCACTTTGTAGGGGAAAAGGGCGACGATTACGCGCTTTGGGTCCCTTGGCAGGCGGTTTTTTGCGGCGCAGGGAATCAGGCTGTTCTTAACATCGTCGAAATTGCACACGCCAAAAAGGTGAATGTTTACGCTTTTTAAAATATTTGATATCTTTTTTATACTCATTTCAGTAATTTTCCTTGCGGCGCTTAAGCCGCAGTTCCTGGCGCAGTTTTGCCGCCTCGTACTCGGCCTTTTCCTCGTCGGTCTCGGGGATTACGGGGGGAACGGGGGTCGGGCGTCCGAATTCGTCGAGGGCGACGAAAACCAAATATGCCTGGTTTACCTTGCGGCGGGTGCCCGTAAGCCCTTCCACATAGGTGTCCACCCGCACCTCCATGGAGGTGTTGCCTGTATATGTGATGGTGCCGATTATTACAATGGTGCTGTTGAGCATGACGCCCTCTTTAAACTGTAGGTTGTCTACCGCGACGGTTGTGACCTCCCTGCCCGAATGGCGGCGGGCGACCACGGCGCCCACGGTGTCGATCCACTCCATGAGTTTGCCGCCAAACAGGCGTTTGCTGCCGTTGATGTGGCTGCTGTAGATTATCTGTACCATCTCGGTGCGCGACTGGGACGGGGTTTTGCCTGCCATGTTCTGCATAAAAAATCCTCCGAAATTAAATTCGGTTTTGTACTTGAATTTTGGTTGATTATATTATATAATAATTTTTGCAATTTTCAAGGACGCTTAGCTCAGCTGGTAGAGCATCTGCTTGACGTGCAGGGGGTCAGGGGTTCGAGTCCCTTAGCGTCCACCAGGGCAAAATCCTGTCGGTAACGGCAGGATTTTTGTTTTATATTTTAATTTTTCAGCGTGGCTTGCTATCTTGAGATTTGGGTGGTGAAGGTATATGATAGTGAAGATATCCCAAACCGCATCAAACATAAAGCAGTTTTATGAAATTGAGGGGGACGACGGCTTTTGTTTTGAGGGCAAAAACGGAAGTATAAGCCGTTTTCAGCCTATTAGTATATTTAACCAAGATACGACAATTAAAGGGATTCATAAGATTCCCAAATGGGTCAATTTCATTCCTTTTAGGTATTTGTTCGGCAAAGCCAATGTAAGAAGGGTTTTTAATCTTTACAGAAACGATGCCCTATGGCAGTATTTACTTATGGACGCACGGGTTTTTAAAAAGCTGTTATGTTATACAGCTGAATAACGCGGTTTTGCATTGTTACACCCGCTTGATAGGTTCGTTTGATTATGTTTCGATATATATTAATGACAAGCAAATCGCTTTAATGGAGACCTATTTGAGTGTTAGCGATTATAAATACACGCATAAATTATATATTTTGGATGAATACAAATTTCTTGCCGATACGCTTTCCTTTTTCGCTGTTTATTATGCAAGTTACAATTTTGCCAACCGATTACATATGAGCCGGGGTTCTGTTTATACAAAAGCCTGGAGTTTTTCGAAGTATAACAAAAAATACGACCCCGATTGGCGGGAAAGGAATTTTCCGAATGAAAACTTTTTTGGAAAAATTAATTTGTTTAGATAATTTTATTTTCGGAGAAAAATGCTGTTAATTAATATGATTTTTATGATATACATTTTATCATAACTTTGATCCGATCTTATCCAATGGTCAAAAAAGGAGGCTTTATGCCTCCTTTAATGTTTTTACCGGGTGAAATTTCGAGTTGTATAAAGCCGCAACAAAAAGCAGGCGCTATTATTTGCGCCTGCTTTAATCTATGTCATGCGTTTGTTAATCTTTGGTTCTGCTCCATTTGGTACCGTGGGGGGTGTCTTCGAGGATTATTCCCATTTCTTTGAGCTGATCACGAATTTTGTCGGCAGTGGCAAAGTCCTTTGCCTTGCGCGCTTCGGCGCGTTTTTGTATCAGCTCCTCGATTTCGGCGTCTATGGACTCGTCCTCTTTGTTGTAAAGAAGCCCCAGCACCGAGCAAAGCTCATCAAACAAATCAAGGCAGGCCTTGCACTCGCCGCGGTTGGGGTTTTGCTTTATCAGGGTGTTTATGTCCCTTACAAGGTTAAACAGCGCGGCCAGCGCGTCGGAGGTATTGAAATCGTCCTCCATGGCGTCGATGAATTCCTGCCTGCGTATTTGCACAAAGCCAGGCTCGCCCCCGCCTTCGGGCGCGTGGGACATGGCGAAGACCAAATCCTTGCGGCAGTTGTAAAGGCGTTCTAGCGCGTTTTTGCTCTGCTCAATTATTTCGGTGCTGTAGTTTATGGGGCTTCGGTAATGCGCCGAAATCATGAGGTAACGTATCGGCTCGTAGCCGTACTTTTCGGCGATTTCACGCACCGTGAAAAAGTTGCCAAGGGATTTTGACATTTTGCTTCCGTCGATGTTTATATAGCCGTTGTGCATCCAGTAGCGGGCAAACTCGCAGCCGTTGGCGGCCTCGGACTGGGCGATTTCGTTTTCGTGGTGGGGGAAGATCAGGTCCTGCCCGCCGCAGTGAATATCAAAGGTCTTGCCGAGGTACCGCATGGACATGGCCGAGCACTCTATGTGCCATCCGGGGCGGCCGATGCCAAAGGGGGATTCCCAGTATGGCTCCCCGGGCTTTGCCGCCTTCCAAAGGCAGAAGTCCATGGGGTTTTCCTTGGCTTCCGACACCTCAATCCGGGCGCCCGCCTCCAGTTCCTCCAGCGACTGGTGGGAGAGTTTGCCGTAGCCTTCGAATTGATTAGTTCTGAAAAACACGCCGTCGGCGGTTTTGTAGGCATAGCCCTTTTGTATCAGCGTGCTGATAAGCCCGATTATCCCGCCGATGTTTTCGGTGGCCCTGGGATGGAATGTGGCGGGTTTGATGTTGAGGCCAGCGGCGTCTTTAAAGTATTCGGCGATGTATTTTTCGGCAAGCTCGGCCACAGTGGTGTTTTCTTTCGCTGCGCGGTTGATGAGTTTGTCGTCTATATCGGTGAAGTTTTGTACAAAGGTTACCTTGTAACCCCGCCATTCGAAGTATCTGCGCAGCACGTCGAACACGCACAGCGGGCGCGCGTTGCCGATATGGATGTAGTCGTAAACCGTGGGGCCGCAGGCGTATATGCCCACATGCCCGGGCGTTACCGTTTCAAGCTCCTGTTTTTGTTTGGTCAGCGTGTTGTAAATCTTCATGCATTCACATCCTGTGACTGTTTTTCGGAACCTTCAAGTTCTTTTATTTTTTCCTCAAGTTCGGCAATCCTTCGCTCCAGCATGCAAATCTGCTGAGCCACCGGGTCGGGCACGTGAATCTGGTCAAGCGGCTGGACTTTTATGCCGTAGCGCTTGACCACGCGGGCCGGGACGCCCACCACCGTGCTGTCGGAGGGAACGTCCTTGAGCACCACGGCGCCGGCGGCAATCCGGGAATTGTCCCCTACCTTGACGGGGCCAAGGACCTTGGCTCCCGCGCTTATCATTACGTTGTTGCCGATGGTGGGGTGGCGTTTGCCCACGTCCTTGCCGGTGCCCCCCAGGGTCACACCCTGGTAGATAAGCACGTCGTCGCCGATTTCGGTGGTCTCGCCTATAACCACCCCGTGGCCGTGGTCTATAAACAGCCTTCTTCCGATTTTGGCGCCGGGGTGTATTTCTATTCCGGTTTTCCTTGCCGCGCGCTGGGAAATCCACCGGGCCAGAAATTTAAAGCCGTGGTTGTGCAGCCAGTGGGCGCGCCTGTACATCCTGACGGCCTTAAGCCCCGGATATAAAAGCAGTATTTCAAGCGCCGACCGGGCGGCCGGGTCGCGTTCGCGCACCATTTTGATGTCTTCTTTGATGTTTTTGAAAAGCATAAAAGCGCCCCTCTCGGTTAAGCAGATTTGTTTTAAAGCAAAGCTTTGAGGAAATTTAGGCTTATCAGCGCATTGTTTTTCAGTCAAGCAAGCCGGTTGTGAGAAGCTCCGGCAGGCTTGAGATGCAAAAATCGGCTTCGGGCGGCGCGAGCTTGTTGTAGCGGTTAAGCCAGACGGCGGTGAGCCCCGCGCTTTTGGCGCCCTTTATATCATATTCTATGTTGTCGCCGACGTAAATTGCCTCGTCAGGCTTTAAATTAAGCCTTTCCAGCGCGTACTCGAAAATGCGCGGGTTTGGCTTGTATGCCCTTGCCAGTTCGCTGGTGGCAATGTATTTTGGGTAGTATTTTATGAATGCCAGGGCCTTTTGCAAATCTATCGTGTCGTTGTTTGAGACTATGACAACCGGCAGCGGGCATTTGTTTAAAAACTCCAGCGCATCCTCGAAAACCGGCGGCGCTTCGAGGAACTTGTAAAGGTGTTCCGCCAGCAATTCCGGGTTGGCCGTGCAACGGAAGCGTTTGGCGGTGTGTTTAATGGCTGAAAGCATTAGTGTGCGCTGCTTTCTGAATTTGCGCGCAAAGGATGCCGAACAAAGGTCAAAAAGTTTTTTCCTAAAATAGCAAATTATTTCGTCGTGACAGCTTCCATCCCCCGTTTTTTGCAGCTCGTTGCAAATGTAGTCCACGACAAGCTTGTTGTCGTGCACCACGGTACCGTAGAAGTCTAACAAGACCACTTTTTTCATTTTAATTTCCCCTTTGTTTATGTAAAGTACCTCTGGAAAGTATGAAACAGGGAGGCTGTTTTGCCGGCACAGGCGTATCTGCCAAAAAGGCACAACAAAATATGCCATAACGCCGGCAGGAAGTTTTAAAAGCGTGCGGCAATTACGGTTGGGGCATGGATTATTAATTTTTAATAAAGCTTTTATTTGCGGGTTGAGATAAACTGACGGTTATCTTTTACGTATATCACTCCTGAAATTATAGTAAGCAGCGTTGAAAACCAGAGCACCGCAGAACAAACGCTGCGGATAATGCTGCTGAAATCGGCGGTAATTCCGGTTGAGATAAGGTATTCCGAGAAAATTACCAGTATTATTGCCGCCATCTGGCTGACCGTTTTGGCCTTGCCCCAGATGTTTGCGGCGATTACCCTGCCCTGCCCGGAAGAGACAAGCCTTAGGGACACTATAAGGAATTCCCTGATTAGGACTATGAAGGTTATCCAGACCATGCCGTGGCCCAGATTCAAATCAAGGAACCCCAAAAAGGCGGCGGTAGTAAGCATTTTGTCTGCCAGGGGGTCCAAAAACTTGCCAAAGTCGGTCACAAGCCCCCGGCTTCGTGCAATCTTGCCGTCGATTAAATCGGTTAAAGATGCTGACAAAAACAGAATTAAAGCCACCAAAAGGTGATGCGGGAAATCTATGAGAAGGGTGAGTAAAAACAGTGGTGATATTAGTATTCGCAGTATGGTAAGCCTGTTAGGAAGATTCATTTTTAAACCGTACCTTTCAGTTTAGCTATTCTGCCAGTTCGCCAAGCAGGTCGTAATCGAGGGTGTCGTTGATAAGCACGTTGACAAAACCGCCAATTTCCAATGGGCGGGGCGAGGTGAAAAAGATTTTGCCGTCGATCTCCGGCGCTTCGGCAGCCGACCGGCCGAAATAGCACTTGATATAGCTATCATAACCTTCGACCAGTACTTCGGTTGTACTGCCGATTCGTGATTTGTTTTTTTCGTGGACAATGGTGAGCTGTTCGCTCATTATTATGTCCATACGATTCTGTTTGACCTGTGGGTCAATCTGATTGCCAAATTCAGCCGCGGGGGTATTCTCCTCAGCCGAATATGCAAAACAGCCAAGGCGGTCAAACCTTTGGCTTTTTACAAATTCGCACAGCTCTTCGAACTGCTGTTCGGTCTCGCCGGGGAAGCCGGCGATGAGGGTTGTGCGAATTGTCACACCCGGTACATGGGTGCGAATTTTGTGTATTAACGCCTCAAGCTGCACACGGTCGCCGCGGCGGTTCATGCGGCGAAGGATTTCCCTGTTGCAATGCTGAAGCGGTATGTCAAGGTAGGGTACCACTTTGGGCACTCCTACCATAACATCAAGCAGTTCATCGGTAATGCGGTCGGGGTAGGTGTAAAGCATCCTTATCCAGTGAATGCCCTCTATCTGAGCAAGGGCCTTGAGAAGTCCGGGCAGCATGATTTTGCCGTATAGATCCTCGCCGTAGCGGGTGGTGTCCTGGGCTACGAGGATGAGTTCTTTAACTCCCGTTTGGGCAAGGTCTGCCGCCTCGGAAAGGATGCTTTCCATGCTGCGGCTGCGGTATGGCCCGCGAATTGCGGGAATTGCGCAGTAGGAACAGCGGTTGTCGCAGCCTTCGGCGATTTTAAGGTATGCCCAGAAGGGCTGGGTGGTGAGGATTCTTGCACCCTCTATATTCAAATCGGTTTTTTCACCGTAGTAGTTTTCATTTTTACCTGAAAGCGATTCTTTAACAATCTTTACTATGTCGCTGTTTTTGCCGATGCCGACCACCACGTCCACCTCGGGGATTTCTTTGGTGATTTCGTCCCTGTAGCGTTCGGCAAGGCAGCCGGTGACGATTAGCGACTTCAGTTTGCCGTGCTGTTTGTATTGCGCGGCCTCGAGGATGTTTTCAATTGCCTCCTTTTTGGCTTCTTCTATAAATCCGCAGGTGTTGACGATTATTACGTCGGCCTCCTGTTCCTGTGGCGTTATCGCAAAACCTGCATCTGCGAGTTTGCGGAGTATTATTTCGGCGTCTACCTGGTTTTTGGGGCAGCCAAGAGACACCATTCCGATTTTGTATGGCATGCTCATTCCTCTTCTTTAGTATACTCTGCTATTGCGCGGCGGATATCCGCGTAGTCAAAACCCTTACGCAGCAGCGCCGCTTTGGTTTTGTTTATGTTTTCTTTTGAGTTTAGCTTAAATTTATATTTTGTGTCAATTAAACGTTTTATTTGCTCGACAGGGTCGGGCGCGAATTTTGCGGCCGCAGTTTCCGCGGTTTTGCGGTCTATGCCCTTTTGCATCATGTTGTATACCGCCTGCATTTGCGACTGTGCCTTATGGCAAAGGTAGTATTCCGCAAGCTTTTCGGCAAAGGCGGCATCGTCAAGATACTTAAGTTCCTTAAGCCTATTTACTGCGTATTCCGCAGCCGCGAGGCCGTATTTTTGAGCAAGCCTCCTTTTAAGCCCTTCCACAGAATGGTCGCCGCGGGAAATAAGGCGAAGCGCCGCCTGAAAGGCTCTGTTCTGGTTGGATTTAAGCATTATGGATTCAAGCCTGCTGTAATCTATCTCATCGCCTTCGGACAGGCCTTCCGCCACCACCGTTTCAAGGTCGAGGATAAGGGCCCCCTCCTTATCAAGGCGGCAGCCGAAGTCATGAGGGCCGATATATTCATCAAATTTTACCGCGGCGGTGGTTTTGCAAGGGGTAATGCTTATGATTTTCATGGTTAATCATCGACGGTGATGTCGATATCAATTTTGGGCGCGGGCGGGGTGTCTGCCACGGGGGCGGGTTCGGCTGCTTCGGGCCTTGGCTCTGCCTTTAGTGCCGGGGAGAAGGTGGATTTCAGCTGCTCGCGGATTTTGGATTCGATTTCGCTTGCAAGCTCGGGGTTGTCCTCCAGCAGTTTTTTGACGTTGTCCCTGCCCTGGCCGAGGCGGGTTTCGTTGTATGAGAACCATGAGCCGGATTTTTTGATGATGTCGGTCTGCACGCCGAGGTCAATTATCTCGCCCATGCGGGAAATGCCCTTGCCGTAGAGGATGTCAAACTCGGCAATCTTAAAGGGCGGGGCTACCTTGTTTTTGACCACTTTAACTCGGGTGCGGGAGCCCACCGTATCGGAGCCTTCCTTTATTGTGTCGGTTTTGCGCACGTCAAGCCGAACGCTTGAATAGAATTTGAGTGCCCGGCCGCCGGTGGTGGTCTCGTTGCTGCCGAACATGACGCCGATTTTTTCGCGAAGCTGGTTTATGAATATGGCAACACAATTGGACTTGGAAATGGCGCCCGCAAGCTTGCGCATGGCCTGGGACATAAGCCTTGCCTGCAGGCCCACGACAGAGTCGCCCATGCTGCCCTCGATTTCGGCGCGGGGTACCAATGCCGCCACCGAGTCGACCACAACCACGTCTATGGCGCCCGAGCGCACCAGCGCGTCGGTAATTTCCAAAGCCTGTTCGCCCGTGTCGGGCTGGGAGACAAGCAGGGATTCTATGTCCACGCCAAGGTTTGCGGCGTATATAGGGTCCAGCGCGTGTTCCACGTCTATGAAGGCCGCCTCGCCGCCCCGCCTTTGTGCCTCTGCCACTATGTGCAGCGCGATGGTAGTCTTACCCGAGGATTCAGGGCCGAATATTTCCACAATCCTTCCGCGGGGCACGCCGCCTATTCCAAGCGCCATGTCGAGGCTGATGGACCCTGTGGGGATTGCGTCCACCTGCATGTTCATATTCTGCCCGAGCTTCATTATGGCGCCTTTGCCGAAGTCCTTTTCTATCTTTGCAAGGGCGGTTTCAAGCGCCTTTTTCTTGTCCATATCCACTTTTCTCTCTGCCATGCGTTTCACTTCCCTTATAATGGTTTAAAGCCTTCCACGACGCGCACGATACCGTTAAGGTCTGTTGAAAAGCCGGTGTTGATAAGCCCTGCGGCTTTAAACAGTTCCGCCACCTGGAGGTGCTGGCCTTCGCCCACCTCCACCATTATGCCGCCGCCGGGACTCAGCCTTCCTGCCCACAGGCTGCAGATTGTGCGGTAGAATATAAGGCCGTCCTCCCCGCCGTCGAGGGCGGTATATGGCTCGAACCGTACTTCGGGCATTAACCCGCTTATTTTGCGGCTTTCTATATAGGGCGGGTTGCTGACAATTAAGTCGAAGGCCATGTCCGGCGGGCTTGAAATGTCGCCTTCCAAAACAGTTACATCTGCGCGGTTAAGCTTAACATTTTGTTTTAAGTATTTCAAGGCCTGCGGGTATTTTTCAAGGGCGTACACTTTTGCCTGCATTGCGTGCTTTGCAATTGCCACCGCAATACAGCCGCTGCCCGAGCCCAAATCGATTACCGTGGCGGCGCCTTTAGTTTTCAGCCAGCCGAGGGCGCGCTCCACCAGAATCTCTGTGTCGGGGCGGGGGATTAGCACCCCTTCCCCCACTTTGAAGGGCAGTGAGTAGAATTCCCACTGCTTTAAAATATACTGAAGCGGATAGCGGGAGGCGCGTTTGCCTGCCATTTCGTATATTTTATTGACATCGCCCTCTTTGAGTTCCCCGCCGTCTGTGAGGATTTTGTGGCCGGGTACCGAAAGGGCCTGCCCGATTATTTGCTTTGCCTCGAATTCGGGGGATTCTATCCCCGCCGATGAGAGTTTTGATTTTATATCCAAATATATTTCTTTCAGATTCATATTACCAGCGGTCGGCATTGGGGTCCTCGGGGATTACGGCCATAAGGGCTGTGATTGCCACCTCGATCATGCCGTCATCCGGCTCCTTTGTGGTGATGCGCTGCAGCCACAGGCCCGGGGCGGCGATTATGCGGGTGAGGATGTTGTCGTACCTGCCGCAGATGCGGATAAGCTCGTACCCAATGCCGCAGATTAAGGGGATTAGCAAAAGCCTTACGGGCACCCAGATGTACAACTGACCGGCGACCGAGGGGAAAAAGTGGGATATTGAGCCCGAGACTATGATGCCCACTATCAGCATGAGTATCATGAAGGAAGTGCCGCAGCGGGGGTGAAAGCGGCGGTTTTTGCGGACATTTTCGACCGTCAGCTCTTCGCCGTTTTCGTAGCAGAAAATGGCCTTGTGCTCGGCGCCGTGGTACATGAATATGCGCTTTATGTCTTTCATGCGGGAGACGGCGGCAATGTAGCCGATAAATACTATCATTTTGATTATACCCTCGAACAGGGTTCGAAGTGGGGTAATGCTGTGACCCGCGGCGCGGTTTATGAGGTTGAATAGGTATGCCGGGAGCCATGTGAACAGCACCACCGCAAGCAATATGCCTAAGACTGCGGCGATAATCATGATTGCGTCAAGCAGGCGCTTTGAGCTTTTGCTGTCCTTGTCCTTTTCTTCTTCAAGCTCGGCATAGCCGGATTTTTCGGCGGATATCATCAGGGCTTTGTAGCCCGAAATCATGGATTCCACAAAGGCGACGCTGCCGCGGATTACCGGAAGCCCCAGAATTTTGTACCTGTCTTTGAGCCGCCTTTCGTTCATGTATGATGTATCTATATCCCCTCCGGGAAGGCGGACGCACAGCGCCGTCTTGTCGGGGCCTTTCATCATGATTCCCTCTATTAATGCCTGGCCTCCGATTGTGGTAGCTTTTTTCATTGGTTTTCCCTTTCCTTCAGTTCTTCGGTTTTGGGGATTACAGAAGTGGGCGGGATATCAACAACCGGAGTTGAGGATTCCTGTTTGTCTTCCTCCCCTGTGTATATCGGCAGCACTATTGTTACGGTGGTGCCCACATTCTCCTTGCTTTCGATAAACAAAAAGCCGTTGTGCTGCTTGACGATCTCGTCGGCGACAGCGAGGCCGATGCCTGAGCCGCTGACGGTTTTATTGGCCTTGAAAAACTTCTCCTTTACGCGGTCAAGCGCTGCGGCGGGGATCCCCACACCCGTATCCGAAATAGTGATGCGGATGCACCCTTCCTCCTCGTATGCGTTTACAAGCACTTGGCCGCCTTCGTTTGTGTATTTTATGGCATTGTCAAGAATATTTATAAACACCTGTTTTAACCTGTCGCCGTCGCCGTAAACGGGGGGCAGGTACTCAGGTTCCATGTAGGTAAGCTCGATTTTCTGCTGCCTTGCGAACTCGTTATACATGAGCACCGCTTCGCCAAGCTCGGCAAGGATGTCGATGGGCTTCATGTTCATGGAGAGCCGGCCCGACTGCATGCGGGAAAAATCCAGCAGTTCTTCCACAAGGCTTGACAAACGGTCCGCCTCGCTAAGGATTATATCAAGCCCCTTGTTGACAAGCGCGGGGTCTTTGTCTAGCGCCGATTTTACGGTTTCGCCCCAGCCCTTTATGGCGGTAAGCGGGGTGCGAAGCTCGTGGGATACGGAGGAGATAAACTCGTTTTTCATGTTTTCTGCATGCGCCAATTCGCTTGCCATGTAGTTTATGGAGTCGCAAAGCTCGCCGATTTCGTCGGTGTCTTTGACCTTGATTCGGGCTTTAAAGTCGCCCATGGCGATTTTGCGGGCGATGTTGCTGACCTCCTGTATTGGGTGGACGATGGAGCGGATAAAATACAGCCCCGAAATGGTGGCGAAGGCTACGACGCCTATGCCTACCGCGATTGACAGCGCCACCAGCATGCCACACTGGCGGTCTACCGCCTCGAGGGATACAATCCAGCGTACGGCGCCGTTGGAGCCGTTGCCGGTATCTGGCAGAATGGAGGTTCCCGCCATTATCTTTTCGCCCGAGGGGGTTTTGCCGTAGTGTGTGGCGCTGCTGCTTGAGGATTTAAGCGCCAATTCATAGTCGGGCATTTCCTGCTCTTTTGGCAGGAAACCGCTGGTGCTGGCAATTACACGGCCGTTTGTGTCAAGGACTTGTATTTCCAGCCGGTCCTTGTGCTCGAACCGCTCGGCAAACTCCTTTGCAAAAGCCGGGAATTCGCTTTTGGTGCAGTTGCTGAGCACCGTAAAGGAGCGGCTGTAGGTAAGCGCCGCGTCCTTTACGCTGTTGTAGAAATAACGGTGGATGAATATTGCGATTAATATTTCCACCATGCAGACAACACCGATAAATACAGTCAGCACATTAAGCAGCCATCGCCTGGTTATGCCTTTTACCTTTATTTCCATCTCCACAGCAAAAGTCCTCTTTTCCGGTCGTTAACTGTCGCTCACCCATTTGTATCCCATTCCCCATACCGTTACAAGGTGGCGCGGCGAGGAGGGTTCGTCTTCTATCTTCATGCGAAGCCTTCTAATGTTAACGTCGACGATTTTTTCGTCGCCGTAATAGCTGTCTCCCCACACCCTGTTTAAGATGTCGGAACGGCTGAGCGCCGTGTCCGGATGGGTGAAGAAGTATTCGATTATTTGAAATTCCACCTGTGTCAGGTCAATAATCTTGCCTTTTTTGTACAGCGAACGCTTGCGCAGGTTGAGCGTGAAATCCCCAAGCTTAATTTCTTCCTCGATTTTGGGCGCCTGTTTCACGGTCTGCATTTCCACCCTGCGGTAGAGCGAGTCCACGCGGGCGAGCAGTTCCGAGGGGCTGAAGGGCTTGGTTATGTAGTCGTCCGCCCCCATCATAAGCCCGCTTATTTTGTCCATTTCCTGGGTGCGGGCCGTGAGCATTATAATCCCCAAGGTTGGTGAGCGGCGGCGCAGTTCCTTGCAAAGCTCAAACCCGTCCATGCCGGGCATGGTGATATCCAGCACCGCTATGTCGATGTTGCCGCCAAGCTCCTCGAAAATCTGCAGCGCCTCTTCGCCCGAGGCGGCCTCGATCACCTCGTAGCCCGCGCGGCTGAGGTTAATAACCTCGAACTCCCGTATGGCCTTTTCGTCTTCGACAACCATAATACGTCTCATAGCGTCCGCTCCTTAGTAAGTTTTTAATAGATGAAAGCTTGCCCTTAATTCTTCTTCGGTAAGCTGGTAATCGATAAGATTCTCGCCAAGTTTTGCGATGTAGACGTTATTATCGGTTGACTCGAGCACAATGTAGCCGGAATATTTTTCGGCCTCGTTCTGCCAGCTTTCGGCGGGTATTATACGGATTTCAAGCAGCATATTTGTGGCTACTTTGTTTTTGGCGTCCCACAGCCAGAAGGTGCGGGAAGAACCCTTGATGGTTAAGGTTACAAAGCCTACCCAGCTGGGCTTAAGGGCCAGATAATAGCCGCCCGAATAGTCCATGTAGGTGGTAAGCGTGGTTTCAAAGGTCTGCCCGTCGTAGTTGCGCCAATTGATGTAATAGGGGCTGTTGTCGACGGAGAGCTCCCCGTATCCCCCAAAGGGCAGCGTGTAGGGAATGTCCATTACGCCGTCGGAATCAATGTCCCGGCAGATTTCGGGCGCCCTGCGCTGGGTGATGTTGTCGGTACTGTTGATGTCCACAAAGGGATTTCTGAATTTTTTCTGGTTCTGGTCATAAAATATCAGTTCGGTAATTATTTTGTCCGAGCCTTTGGCGGCGTCGATGTATACCGCCGGTTGCCTGCCGCCTCTGAGCGTTGAGACAACGGGGGTATAATAGGAAGTGACGTTGTTGTCGAGCATGCAGGAGCCCTTTTCGGACACGCCTTTGCTTGATAACGAAAAAAGTTTTGCGACGGCCTTGCCATCCGTTTGGGTGATGAGAAGAAGTTCAGGGTATTCGTCCAAATCAAGGTCGCTTATGGCGTACTGGAAGTATTTTTCCTGCATTTTCTGGACAATTTTTTTCTCATTTATGGAATAGACGGCAAGCCGCTTGTCTATTGTGCTGTATATCTGCCAGCCGACTATTACCTCGGGTTTGCCGTCGTTGTCAAGGTCGGCAAAATCCACCTGTTCCACCCCATCGCCTGCCAGCTGGATGTCGTGGGACGACTCCCAGCCCTTCTCTGTCTGTATTAGAAGGTTCATGTGTATGTTGACGGTGCGTTCGGTGCCGCTTTGTGTCGTGTAAAAGGCGAGGGCTTCCTCTTTGCCGTCGCTGTCTATATCTTTAAACACTATGGCCGACTGGTGGTTTCCTGTGCGGGGGTATTTGAGCGCAAAATCCCCCTTTACCGCCCGCTCGAGCGCCAGTTGTACCTCATAGACGGTTCCTGTGGGCCTGGGCGGGCGCATCATGGAGTCTATGTCCGAGCTTAAAAAGTTGCAGCCCGTAAAGACCGTGCAAAGCAGTATAGCCATTAGTGCAGCCGATAGTCTTTTTAACACTTTGATGCTCCTTAAGAGTTATGGTAAAAAATTAGTTAATCAAAATTTATTATAACATATAGTTCCGGAATTTGTATATATTTAATTGAATTCAAGAGGTTTATTTTACAAGCCGGCTGTATATTTCCCCTTTTTTGTGCCCAGTAGCCGCTGCCGCCTCTTTTGCCGCGGCCGACGCCGGCATGCCGGACTGCATAAATCCGCGGGCAAGCTCCACGGCCTCTTCGATATCAGCGGGTTTTGCCTGCTGCGGGGCGCCCTCGACAATCAGCACATATTCGCCTTTGGGTTTCTGGCCGTCGTATTGGGCTGCCGCGAGGCTTAATGTGGTTCTTGTTACCTCCTCGTGGATCTTGGTAAGCTCCTTTACTATTGCGATGTTGCGGTCCCCCAGCACCTCCAGCATGTCTTTAAGTGTCTGCGGGAGTTTGTGGGGGGCTTCGTAGAAAATCATGGTGCGGGGCTCGTTTTTAAGGGATTCGAGGTGCTCTAGCCGCCTTGGCCTGCTGTGGCTTAAAAACCCCTCGAAGCAAAACCGCTTGGAGGGCATGCCCGAGATTGCAAGGGCGGTGACAAGGGCGGAAGGCCCCGGCACCGATTCCACCCCGATGCCGTTTTCATGGCAAAGCCGCACCAGCTGCTCGCCCGGGTCGGATATTGCGGGCATTCCCGCGTCGGTGACTAACGCGCAGGCCTCCCCCGCCAGAATGCGGTTTACAAGCCAGGGACCCTGCTTTTGCAGGTTGTGCTCGTGATAGCTAACAAGCGGGGTGTTTATCTCGAATTTATTAAGCAGCTTTGCCGTGACGCGGGTGTCCTCGGCGGCGATTATGTCCACGGTCTTCAAAGTTTCGATTGCGCGGGGGGAAAAATCGGAAAGGTTTCCTATGGGGGTGCCCACGACATAGAGTTTTCCTGGCATGTCTTTTCTCCTTTATATATGGCCGGTTTTGTAGTCGCCGTAGATTTCTAGCATTTCCTCTGACAGTTGCCCGTTATGTTCAATATAAAGGGGTGGGGCAATACGCAGCCCCGGTTTTGAGTCCCGCCTGCCTTCGATGAGTATCAGCCACGGCTCGCAGCCCTGCCGCTGGTGGACCGTGCGAAGCCTTTTGGGCTCGATTTTGTATGAGCGCATGAGTACCATTATATCGGTAAGCCGCTCGGGCCGGTGGCAGAGACACAGCCTGCCTGTTGAGCGAAGCAGCATGGAGGAGGTTTTGATTATGTCTTCCAGGCTGCACTCGGTTTCGTGGCGGGCAATGCGGCGGGATATATTATAGTTCTGAATGCCTGCCCCGTCGGATTTATATGGCGGGTTACAGGTGATAAGGCTAAAATGCCCCTTAGGCAGGCCTTCGGGGTTTCGAAGGTCAAGGTTTAAAACTTTGAATCGCTCTTCCACGCCGCAGAGCTCGATAGAACGCTCTGCTAAGCCGCAGGCTTCCTTTTGAATATCTATGCCGATTACGTGTTTTGGGGCGTCAGATCGCATCCAGAGCATGGGGATTATGCCGCAGCCGGTGCCAAGGTCCAGGGCGATGTCGGCCTTTTTGGGGGCGGCAAAGTCAGCAAGCAGCACCGCGTCGGTGCCGAAGGTGTGGTTTTGGGACACATATATTTTGATTTTCCCGCCCAGGGGTTCTATTTTTTGCATATAACCACCTTGGAATTTATTTAAAAAGAGCGGGCAAAGCCCGCTTTTTTATGAGATTACGCTTCCTGCAGGAGCGTCGGTAAAGATAACCCTGACATCGTCCTTGTTGACGGTTGCCGCAAGTATCATGCCCTGGCTTTCGATTCCAAACAGCACCGCAGGCTTAAGGTTCGCAACCAGGATTACCGTTTTGCCAATGAGTGTTTCGGGCGTGTACCACTTGGCAATGCCTGAGACCACCGTGCGGCGTGTGGTGCCGTCGTCTACCGTGAGTTTCAGCAGTTTGCTGGATTTTGGTACCGGCTCGCACTCGAGTATTTTGGCGGATATAAGTTGTATTTTTGCAAATTCGTCAATGGTAATCTGGTTTACTGTCGTGACCCCTGCAGGCTGGGCGCTGTCCATGGCCTCCAGCTCTTCAAGTTCTTTTTGTAGGTCAATCCTTGGGAACAGCACGCCCGCGCTATTAATTTCGGCGCCTGCAGGCAGGAGCCTGAACATGCTGGCGCTATCCCATTCATAGATGTGCTCGTGCTCACCCAGCGCCTTTTGGATGGATTTCGCGGTGGCGGGCATGAAGGGGGCGATGAGGATTGAAATTATGCGGATAGACTCGCAGAGGTTATATAAAACCATGCCCAGGCGGGCTTTCTTAGACTCGTCTTTGGCGAGTATCCACGGGGTGGTCTGGTCGATATACTTGTTGGCGCGGGAGACGAGTTTGAAAATCTCGGCAAGGGCGGAGGAAAACTCGAGCTTGTCAAGGTAATTCTCCACCTGGATTTTGGTTGAGGTGGCAAGCTCGATTAATTCGTCGTCATATTCACCCGGCTCCCGCTCGGCGGGGAGTTTTCCGCCAAAGTATTTGCCCACCATTGCGGCGGTGCGGGAGACAAGGTTGCCGAGATCGTTTGCAAGGTCGGAATTTATGCGGGAAATCAGCGCCTCGTTCGTGAAGTTGCCATCACTCCCAAAGGGGATTTCGCGAAGCAGGAAGTAGCGCACCGCGTCGACGCCGTAGCGGTTGCAGAGCACGACAGGGTCTATGCCGTTGCCCTTGGACTTTGCGATGCGGGCGTTATCTAATAACAGCCAGCCGTGCCCGAAGACCTTTTTGGGAAGGGGCAGGCCCAGCGCCATTAGCATGATGGGCCAGATTATTGTGTGGAAGCGCACGATTTCCTTGCCGACAAGATGCACATCGGCAGGCCAAAACTTTTCGAATTTTGACGTATCATCGCTGCCGTAGCCTAGAGCTGTGATGTAGTTTGACAGCGCGTCTACCCAGACATAGACCACGTGGCCGGGGTCAAAATCCACCGGGATGCCCCATGAGAATGAGGTGCGGGAGACGCACAGGTCCTCTAGCCCCGGTTTTATGAAGTTATTGATCATTTCGTTCTTGCGGGATACGGGCTGGATAAAGTCGGGGTGGGATTCGTAGTATTCAATAAGCCTGTCGGCGTATTTTGAGAGTTTGAAAAAGTATGCCTCCTCCTCGGCGTAGTGGACGTCCCTGCCGCAGTCGGGGCATTTGCCTTCTTTCAGCTGGCTTTCGGCCCAGAAGGACTCGCAGGGGGTGCAGTATAGCCCCTTGTAGGAGCCTTTGTATATGTCACCCTGTTCATACAGTTTTTTGAATATCTTTTGAACCGCGCTGACGTGGTAGCCGTCGGTGGTGCGGATGAATTTATCGTATGAAATGTTGAGCAGTTTCCACATATCTTTAATGCCGCTGACTATTTCGTCCACAAATTCTTTGGGGGTAACGCCGGCGGCCTTGGCGCGTTCTTCGATTTTTTGCCCGTGTTCATCAGTGCCGGTGAGGAACATTACATCATACCCCTGCATTCGCTTGAAGCGGGCCATGGTGTCCGCCGCTACAGTGGTATATGAATGCCCGATGTGAAGCCTGCCTGACGGGTAGTAGATAGGGGTTGTGATGTAAAATGTTTTCTTCTGCATGAAGTTTCCTCCTTTTAATATTGCACTGTTTTTTTATTATACCACGCCATAGGAAAATTACAACAAAAAGGCTTACTCAAGATTTCCTGTAAGCAGCAAAAGCGCGGTTAAGGCCGCCACGGGCGCTGTGTCGGTGCGGAGGATGCGCTTGCCCAAGGTCGCGGTTTTAGCGCCGTTTTGCACCGCAAGTTCTACTTCCCTTTCCGAAAAGCCTCCCTCGGGGCCGATGACGATTGCGGCGGTGCCAAAGCCAGGGGTAACAAGGCCTCTTAAAGGCTCGCCGCCCGATTCATAAAAAAGCAGGGGCAGGTCATAGGCTTTAAGCTCTGAAACACACTGCTCGAAGCTGATTAGTTTTGTAACCTGTGGCAGAATTCCGCGCCCGCTCTGCCCCGCCGCTTCGTCGGCAATGCGCTGCCAGCGCAAAAGCTTCTTTTCTGCTGCCCCCTTATCGGGGCGGGAGACGCAACGCTCGGAGAGTACCGGCACTATACGGTGGATGCCTAGTTCCACCGATTTTTGGATTACATATTCGAACCGGTCGGCTTTAGGCAGGCACTGGTAGAGCGTGACCTGAATGCCAGGCTCGCTTACGGTGGGGGCAGAGCTTAATATTTTTAAAAAGACCTTGCCCGGTTTAAAATCGATGATTTCGCAAAGGTAATCGGTGCCTTTGGTGTCGCAAACCGTAAGGCTCTCGCCTTTTCTCATCCGAAGGGATTTTGATATGTGGTCGGCGTCGGCACCTGTAATTGCGGGGTATTGTTTTATTTCGGGATTGAAAAATCTTGGCATATATCCTTCCTCTATTTCAAAAGGCAGCTTAAAGCTGCCTTATGTTTTGTGGTTTTATTTAGTATTCCAAAACCTGCGGTATAAATTTGCGGGGGGTTATTTTATTAAAAACCGGTCTACAAAGTATTTGGGCCTGCGCTTGGTTTCGCTGTAGATTTTTCCGATATACTCGCCGATGACTCCAAGGCAGAGCAGCTGTATGCCGCCAAGCAGCCAGACCGAGGCAATGATTGCCGTCCAGCCGGGGACCGCGTTGCCGAGCAGTTTTGAGATTAGGGCGTATAAAAGCCCTACTATGCTGAACACAGAGATTATGATACCAAGGTTTGAAATGATTCTTAAGGGTTTTATGCTAAAGGAGGTGATACCGTCGAGTGCGAAGCTCAGCATTTTCTTTAAGGGGTACTTTGATTCGCCCGCAAAGCGCTCGCTGCGGTCGTAGTAGACGCAGGCCGATTTATATCCTATAAGCGGCACTATGCCGCGCAAAAAGAGGTTTACCTCGCTGAATTCCGAAAGCCCCTCCAGCGCGCGGCGGCTAAGCAGCCTGTAATCCGCGTGGTTGAAGACCACCTCGACGCCCATTTTGTTCATGAGCTTGTAAAAGCTTTCGGCGGTAAAGCGTTTAAAGAAGGTGTCCTTGTCCCGCTTTTTGCGCACGCCATATACCACGTCGCAGCCTTCGTGAAATTTCTTTAAAAAGTCGTCCAGCACCTCTATGTCGTCCTGCAGGTCGGCGTCCATGGAAATGGCGCAGTCGCAAATGCCCTTAGCCGCCATAAGCCCTGCAAGCAGCGCGTTCTGGTGCCCCTTGTTGCGGGAAAGCTTAAGGCCGCAGACAAAAGGGTTTTCTGAGTGCAGCTGCTCGATTATGCCCCAGGTTTTGTCGCGGCTGCCGTCGTCCACAAAGAGGATGCGGCTGTTGTCATCGCAAAGGCCTGCAGAAATGAGCCTTTGCAGCTTGTCGGTTACCCGTTTTGCGGTTTCGGGCAGGACCTCTTCCTCGTTGTAGCAGGGGATTACAATATAAAGCAAAGACATGGCTAACTCCTATACCGCCATTTTGCGGGTGCCGCCTTTTTCGGCAGGCGGCTGCCGTGTTAATTAAAGGTCATCCTGGCCAGGGTTTTCGAAGGGGTTATGCCCGCCCGGTGCCTCGGATTTGCCCTGGCCCGGTTCCGGGGTTTCGGGGCTGTCGGGGTCGATGTTTATGTTAAACCCTTGTATGAAACCCTCTTCAGGGATGTCTTTTATCACAAAGGAATCATAGCCGTCGTAAAGCTGCGCCTGCATGGCCTCCTCAAGGGCCGCACGGCTGTCCTCCTGCTCGTATTTTTCCCATTTTCTCATTAATTCCTCACGCTCGGGGTTGACGGGCAGGCATTTTTCGGGCCAGCGGCGCTTGTAGAGGTAGCAAAGAATCAGGTAGGCCGCAAACACCAACGCGCCAAGGATTGTGAGTTTTATGCCGTTTGCAAGGCCGGGAGTCGTATAGTCAAACCGGATTTCCACATCCCCCGCGGGGGCGCGCACTGCCATGAAGCCTATGTTGACCTGCTCGATCTTAGCTGGCTGGCCGTTGACGGTGGCGCTCCAGCCCTCTTCATAGGGGACCGAGAAGAAAACAAGGTTTTCCCTATCGAGCTTGATTTTGGCGGTAAAGCCGTGGTTGTCGCGGGTGAAGCTGTACGCGGCGGTGGCGGCCCTAGCCTTGCAGTCCTGGGATAAGGTTTCGTCGTCGAAGGAGAGATTCGGCAGTTCCGAAATCGATTTTATATCATCCAGATCGATGTTGTAGTAGTCGGCAAGGTTTTTAAGGATGTCCTTATGCCGCTCGGCCTGCTCCTCGTCAAGCACGATAGCCTTAAGCATGGTATTGGCGCGGTCCGCCTCGCTTAAAGACTCGCACTGCTTTCTGGTGATGTAGTAATCGTAGGTAAAGCCGTAGGGAATGTAGTTGTCGTTTTCGTACACACGGAAGCCGCCGTTTGTGCCCACATAGTAAAAGCCGGGCATGCGGGGCTTGCCGTTGTTGGAGAAGGAATTGCGTTGGTCATCAACAGGGTCGCTGCGTATGGGGTTTAGCAGGTATTTTACCGAAAGCAGCGGGCGTATGGCGTATGACTTGGTGGTGGGCCTGCTTGCCACGCCACGCTCCTCGCCCACGAACTTGTAAAAGTCCATTATAGATTTTGGCACTATTGAGTGAAAGCTGTTTATACAGGGCGCTTTAAGGAACATGCCCGTGTTGTCTATGCTGCTGTAGACGTCTATGCGGTAGTTTTGCGGGTCTCCCGGCAGTTCCACCTCGCTTTGGAGGTATTTCGGAATAAGCATTTCCTTGACGCTGTCCGAATGGGTTTTGCCAGTTCCCACAAAGTAGGTGGCATAAATAACCGACAAAATGCAGACCGAACAGATTGAGAGCCTGAAAAATGCCGGCTTGTTTTTGCGGATTGAGGGGAGTATGAGTTTGAGTATTATAAGCCCCGCCACCGCGATTATGCTGGCAATAAGGAATCTTGACAGGTACAAGGTGGGGTTGTTGCTGTCGTAGCTGTAAATGCCGTAGCGGGTGATTTTGCCGTTTTTGACCTCGGCCGGGAAGAGGCCGATTACGAGCACGAAGGCCGCGGTAATCCCCGCCGTCCAGTTAAAGGCGCGGTTCCAGTTGACGCTGCGGTCCTCTATCGCCATGGCTGTCGCAAGGCACATCATGAGTACCGGCATGTAGAACCACCTGGCGTAGTAGGCGCTGTTGAACATGTAAAAGGCGCTGTTTAATATCGGTACCATCGCCATGAGAATCAGTATGCCGATAAGCCGACGCAGCCAGTGCCCGGTTTTGGACTGCATCCAGGCGAACACGCCGGTCATGCTGAAGACGGGCAGCCAGCCGCCCAAAGACGCCCATTTTACGTCGGCGTTGGGGAAGAACACAGGCCTTGCGGGCAGGTCCGGCGGGAAGAAAAAGACTTCTATGATATTCAGGTATATCTGCTCCTTGCCGTACATTATGGCATTCCAGCCGTAGGAGATGTTGTCCACGCGGGGGTTCTGGATGACCGAGTAGAAGGAGGGAAGCAGTATTGCGGCGCCGAGCAGCACGCCCAGCACGCACTCGAACCCCAGCAGCAGGAATTTGCCGAAGGTAAGCCGCCAGCAGTTGGAGAGCATGCGGACAAACCAGTAGATAAATACAAAGACTACCATTCCGGTGAAGAAAAAGTAGTTGGAAACGGCGCAGATGAAAACAGCAAGAGCCACCACGCCCTTGCGGTTTTCGGTGATGAACTGCTCCACCGCCAGCAGCAGGAGCGGGAAGAAAATGATTGCCTCGTGGAAGTGGTTAAAGAAGATGTTGTATACCGAAAAGCCTGAAAAAGCATAAAGCAGTGAACACAATGTCGCCGTTTTGGGGCTGTATGTGAATCGGCGGATGTAGAAGTAGGCCGTAAAAGCGGAAAGGGCAAATTTTAAAATAAGCAGCGGCCCCATAAGGTAGGGTATCATCCAGTTGGGGAAGGGTATGGTAATCCAGAAAAAGGGGCTGCCAAGAAGGTAAAAGCTGTATGAGCCGATGAAATTAACCCCAAGGTCGGTGTACCAGTTCCAGAAAATATCCCCTGAACGCACCATCCTGTGGCACATCTGGTAAAATGGTACCTGCTGGACATTGAAGTCGCCGTAGAAAAGGAAATAGCCTTCGTCCATTATTATATAGGGTAAAAAGAAGGCTGTGGCCACTATCAAAGCGTAAAGAAAGGTGCGCCAGTGTTCCTCTTTTTGGGGTTTTAGTGTAGGTGTGCCAAAAGTATTCATGATCTACTCCGTAAATCGCAGGATTTGCGGCCGCATATTCCCGGCGTGCGGCCCGCCGTATTTTATGCCTCTTTGGGCTTTTTAAAAATATTCATCACAGATTCTACGGAAAACTGAGGGAAATAGAACTTAATGCACTCGACTACAGACCAGGCAAACAGCAGAAGGTTAGCAAAGGAAAAGGCAGACAGGCCTTCGAGGTAGTAGTCGGCATAGAATATGTTTCTGTTGTTCATGTAGAAAAGAAGGTAGGCCTGGTTGAGCAGCGTCATAATGGTAAGGGCGATATAAAGTCGCAAAAAGCCCTTGTAGCGGTGGGCAATATACGCCATGAGCAAGAAGGGCAGCACGATTATCTGGTAGCGCTCGTGCATGCGGGTTGCGAACATGAACACCCACTGCATGATTATAAAACATGCCACCCAGGGGCTGCCGGGTTTGCCGGTTTTGGCGTGATAGGCGTATAGCAGCAAAAGCAACACCAGAACCATGACTACCATGAAAACCCCGAAGCTGTGGGCGCTGATAGGCCCGATGAAGTTTATGTTTTCGCTTATCCGGTCGGAGTAGTTGAGTTTGAAAATGCCGTAGACGTTAAAGGCGTTAAGGGTGCAGTAGGGGTATTTGCCCGAACCGCCGAAATATACATCGAAAAACAGAAGCGGGTTGCGGGCGCCCGCCATAAAGGGCAGAAATACCGAAAACACCGTTGCGGCGGCGGCGCCGATGCCTTTGAAGAAGCGTTTTATATCGTAGCGGGAGAGTATTTCCAGCAGTAGGACAGGGGTAAAAACAAGGGACTGGTATTTGGTGAGACCCGCCACTGCGAAGGCAACGCAGGAGGCCACGGGCCTGTCCTCCTCAAGCAGCCAGAAGGCAAGCAGCAGTAGAAAGGCCATCATTTCGTCGGTCTGCCCCCACATGGAGGAGTTAAAGAGGGTTGAGGGATTTAATGCCCAGGCGGATGCCGCGAAAAGCCCTATGTGGCGGCCGTATCTTTTACAGATTATGTACAAAAGCAGCGAGCATAATACATCGAACACAATGGGCCAGAACTTCATGATTAACATATTAAAAAAGGTACCTATTTCGGTGCCGGTGTGCTTGTAGATAAGCCCCAGAGGGTAGAGGAAATACAGGTAAATGGGCGGATAGTCAAGCGTGATTTCTTCGGCGCGGGCGTAGACGCCGAACAGCCCGTTGGGCAGGTCCACAGCCCAGCTACGGTACCAGTAGACGTCCATGGTGTTGACGTACCCCACGCCCACAATCAGCCTTAAAAGCAGCGAGGAGAAAAGGATCAGCCCCAGTGCCCTTAAGGCGTTTTTGTGGTTTATTATCTCGTTTAGTTTTAATGACTCGTCCAAAATTTTACCTCCGTTTGTTTTAATGCACAAAACTGCCACAAATATGTTGATATTATAACAGCAATTGGTATAATATTCAATAAAACCGCGCCAAGTTTGTGAAAATGAACTGAATTTAGGATGTGAAATTAATGGCCAGCCACTTTTTAGCCATGCTTTTCAGGATGAAGTACATATACCGCTGGGGGCTTATGCGAAACAGCCGGCAGGAAAATTTAAGCGAGCACACCCTCGAGACCGCCTTTATCGCCCACGCTCTGGCGGCAATAGCCAAAAGGCGGCTTAACAGGGAGGTTGACCCTGCGAAGGTGGCGCTTTGTGCCATGTTTCACGATGTGTCCGAAATTATAACCGGGGACATGCCCACGCCGGTGAAATACTACAATCCCGAAATTATTAAGGCCTATAAGCAAATCGAGCAGGGGGCTAGGGGCAGACTGCTTGGGATGTTGTCGCAGGACCTTTTGCCCGAATACGAGGAAGCCTTAAGCGGTGGTGATGATTATATAAAGACGCTTGTGCGGGCGGCTGACAAGCTCTCTGCGCTGATTAAGTGCATAGAGGAGCTGGCACAGGGCAACCGGGAGTTCGAGGTGGCCTACCGGCAGACCCTGCGCACAATCGACAGTATGGGGCTTGAGGAGGTTGAGATTTTTAAAGAGGAGTTTCTTGAGAGTTTCAGGCTTTCTTTGGACGAGCAAAAGCTGTAATATATATGCTCAAATATACATATTAATTACTAAATCAGAATTCTTTTTTGGACAATCTCTTTTGTTACTTTTGACACAGACTTGTAACTTTATTAGCCTTGACAGTGATGATATAATATGTTTAATTCTTATTAGCCTTAAAACAAAAACTTATGGCCTTAGATTAGGGCCTGAAAGGGATGTTAGGTATGCAAAACACCAGCAGACTGTGTATGGGTTGTATGAACGACAATGGCGGCGAACGCGTATGCCCCATATGCGGTTTCGACAACGAAGGCCCGCGCAACTCCTCCAGCCTGCCGTTAAGATTTTGGCTGGACGGCCGCTATATTGTCGGCAAGGTGCTTGACAGCAACGGAGAGGGTATTACCTATCTTGGCTGGGACAATCAAAAGGATGCGGTTGTAAAAATCAGAGAATATTTCCCTGTCGGCCTGTGTGAAAGGTCGGTGGATGGGAAGGTTGTTATTATACCCGGCTGCGAGTTCAGCTATAATGACGGCATAATGGCCTTTTTGGAGATGGCAAGGACCCTTGAAAGGCTGAAAGACCTGCCGACCATACTGCCGGTATACGACATTATTGAAGCCAACAATACGGGCTATTTTGTCAGCGAAACCGTTTCGGGCATTACGCTTCGGGAATTTCTTTTGCGCAACGGCGGAACCCTTAAATGGGAGCAGGCAAGGTCGCTGTTTCTGCCGCTGCTTTCCACGCTTAAGACCCTACATAACAATAATATAATACACCGGGGCATATCGCCCGAAACCCTGTTTGTGGGCAGGGACGGGAAAATCAGGCTTACCGGCTTTTGCACTGCCGCGGCCCGCACGGCCAGAAGCGATATGACAGCCCAGCTTTTCCCGGGTTTTGCCGCGATCGAGCAGTACGGATTTGACGGGCAGCAGGGCCCCTGGACAGATGTGTACGGGGTTGCGGCAACGATTTACCGGACTTTAGTCGGAAATCCGCCGCCCGAGGCCACCGAGCGGGTTACCAACGACAACATGACCATACCTGCCGAAATAGTAAAGCAGCTGCCTGAGCATGTGCTTACCGCCCTTGCCAATGCGCTGCAGATACTTCCCGAGGACCGCACCCGCTCGATAGACGAGTTCAGGGCCGAGCTTATTCAATCCACCACGGGCACAATGCAGATTGCAAAGCCAAAGGCCGCGCCCGCAAAGCGCAAGCAGGCGCGCGGCAGGAACTATGCAGTAATGGCTTCGCTGGTTACTGCCGGCGTACTTGTGGTGGCTGTAATAGTGCTTGCCTTTACGGTGTTTAAGGACGACCTGTTCGGCGCAAACAAGACAAGCAGCGGCGGGCTTGAGCCGCCACCCTTTACCTCGCTTGAGTCGCGGGCGGTCGATACCCAAAACGAAAAGCTTAACGCCGTGCCAGACCTGGTGGGCATGCGGTTTGCCCAGGTGCTTAATAACCCCGATTACAAGGACATATTCAAATTTGAAATTGTATCTAAAAGCTATAACGACAAATACGCCCGCGGTGTGGTTTACGAGCAGTACCCGGCTGCCGACACGCCGGTTGCAAAGGGTACCACAATTTCGGTAAGAGTAAGCCTTGGCCCTTCGCAGGTGGCCGTTCCCAACCTTAAAGGGCTTACATTTGACGAGGCGTATGTAAAACTTATAGAGCTCGGGTTCCTGCCCGAAAACATTCAGCAGACCAGCATGTATGATGCCAACGCCCCCAAGGATGTGGTGGTCAATGTTGAGCCGGCAGCCGGCCAGAAGGTAAGCCCCGACTCGATGATTACCGTGTTCGTCAACACGCTGAAAGCAGACGATACGCCTTCCAGCCAGCCCTCCGGGCCTTCGTCTAAGCCTTCAAGCACTACCACGTCGCAGGGTGAGAGTTCATCAGTCCCGCCCAGCAGTTCCGGATCGTCGAGCAAGCCGAGCAGCAGCCCGCCCAGCTCCTCTGAGCCTGAAGATAACAGCGAAGAAAATGATAGCTCCAGCAAAAGCAACAATAATAAGAAAACGAATCAAAACCAAGACCGGGACGACGATTGAGCCGAATACAGACAAATGGGAAAATTAACTAAAGGCCGAACTTTAAGTTCGGCCTTTAGTTTTCTGCTAATTGTAACTTCAGGTAATAATTTACATTGACATTAGGGGTTTGAGGTGTTTATTCATATTTCCTATATTCAGCAGGTGGTTAACATTGTGTAAAATGCACAAATCATGGCAGCCGATTTATGCAAGTCTATGTATTGTTTCTTGGTAACCAAACTGTTAAAATAAGTGTGTATCCAAATACGTTTTGGGAGGTTAGACAATGAAAGAAACAGCATTTAAGTCACCTAAACGGTTGCTTGCGCTGCTGTTGTCTGTATGCCTTTTACTTGGAATGTTCCCGATGGGCATATTTACAGCGGTTGCGCAAGAGCCTACACCAGAGATCGGCGAGCCGATATACTACGAAATCGAAGATCTTGTGGCTGAGGGTAAAATTTCAGGGGTTACTACATCAGCCCCCAACCCCACACCGTATAGTGATGACAGCACAAGCCCGCGCAAATCGGAAGTTAATTTGACTTTCGCTAATGCCGGGGATTATGCCCGCATTACATTAGACGATATTCCAAAAACCGGTTTCTACCGCGTTTCTTTGATGTATCGTCCGCACTCCAACAATCCGACTGTGGCATTCGGCAAGAATACCGGCACCGAAAATGCGGTAAGAGGTGTTGACTTTAAGTTAAATGCCGCAGGGCTTAACGAAAACTCTTTCCATGAGTACATAGCAAGGCCCGAAGGGTACTTTATGCTGCAACAGGGTACCGACACGATTGATATTATTTCTAACAACGGTGGAGGGACAATCCCTGCTACAACCTTTGTGATCCAATATGTCGGCGACCAGGACGGGCAGGTTGTTCGTACCGACGTGCAGACCGTTGCAAGCCAGATTCAAAAAGATGAAGGCATAGTTGTTGACCCTCGCAGCGACACCTCCTCGCCCTGGGACATCACTGTGGTTACCTTTATTAGTGGTGCGACTCTTAACCAAACCGTGACCGTTCCGTTAGAGGCGCCCTCCGGCTGGTATGCTGTTAACATTATTCATAAGAGACGCGAAAAAGGCGCAAGGATTGAAGTTTCTGCCAACGGCGAATATGTTGGCGAGTTTAACAATGTACTTACCAATGGTTACTGCGAGACCGGGCTTATTGGAGTTCTCTATGTTGACGAAACCGGCAAAACCGATTTGACCTTTAAATTCGCAGAGAAGACCGGAAGCAGCGATACATTTGATTTAGCGTTGCAGTACATCGATTTGATCCCGATTAAAAATAACCAGGATGAGACTGAATACGACCCCACAAAGGGAAGCATCAGCAAATTGGTTAACAGGGCTTCTCTTGTTGCTACAACTGGCCGTCAGACCAAAACAGTATTTAACGATGAGGGCCCGGTACAGCTGTTTGACGAGAATGTTAATACAAAGCTTGGTGTAAACTGGAACAGGGGCGAATATGATTTTGTGCTTACCTTCTCTACATACAAGCCCGTAGTTCCAAGATTCTACACTATGGCTACCGCCAACGATAACCCAGAGCGAGACCCCAAGTCCTGGGTATTGTATGGTTCGGTTGACGGGGAAAACTACGAAGTAATTCATCAAGTTTCTGATTATATGTTCCCCGACGAACGCTGCGTTTATCTGCCGGAATACTTTACAACCGGCTGCGAGACTGCTTACAGCTACTTTAAGCTGGTTGTTACCGAATTTAAGTCCGACACCGCCAGCAGCTTATATGCCCAGTTCTCTGAACTGAGGATAACCACTGGTGTTGAGGAGGAGCCGGCAGAGATTGAGCCCGGTTTAGTACTCCACTATGACTTTGAAAACGGCGCTACCGACGTAGCCGGAAATTACGACGGTGCTGTGTATCACAAGGGCGTTGTATTTGAAAATGGTATTGCCCACTTCTTTGGCAACGGCGCAATCAGTGTTCCGGTTGAAGCACTGCACTCTGACCAGTTGACAATTACCATGACACTCTATCTGCGCAACCGCCAGACCTGGGGAGCAGTTTTTGAGGCCGCAACGAAGCATGACAACGGCAAGGCTGCGGTTATGAAGTTCATGCCGCAGACCGGCAATGAATTCAATGATTCAATTTCCATGACGGTCCGCAACGGTGTTGGCCCTGAGGAAACCAATCAAGAAATGCGTGTAAGCGACTCTTCGACCAAACTGCCGACCGATGAGTGGGTACAGCTTACATATGTACAGGACGGCGCTGTAGGCAGGGTTTACCTGAATGATGTTATGATTGCCGAGCGTAATGACCTGGTATTTAGGCCCACCCAGCTTAACCCCTACGGTTATGCGTTAATCGGCGGCGGCAAATACTGGCCTGATCCGCTGCTAATAGGTTCCTTGGCTGACTTCAGGATTTACAATGTAGCGCTTGATGACAGTGAAATTGCTGATTTGACAGAGGAAAACCTTGCTGAGGTTAAGGTTGAAGCCGGAGAACCCGATGAAGCCACTACTGAAGTTATTAATCTGATTAATGCTATAGACAGACAGCTTGACGCTGTTCCCGGCTACGTAATTAACAAGATTAAGGCAGCAAGAGAGGCTTATGACGCTCTGACTGTAGAGCAGAAGGCTAATGTAACCAATTATAACGCTCTTCTGCTTTCTGAAGCTGCATGGAAGAACTATGCGGAGAACTATAATCCAATTATTTATGGTTGGAATGACACATATTCTAAATCGCCTTGGCTCAACCGCAATAATACCACAGATGAGGAAAAACAGGCTACGCGCGATGCTATTGCCGACGAAATGAGATATCAGTATGTTGTTAACAATTACCTGGTCGGCAACTATACAAGCAGAGGCATGGACAACTACGATGGTTTATGCGGTATTCAATCTGAAGATAAGCCCAACGACAACGTAGGCAATCCGTGGGGCCATGAGGGCCGCGAGTGGGCGCATATTAAGGCACCGTTTGTTGGTATGGCGTTCACCGAAGGCGGATACTTTGCGGTAAATCCCCGTTACAGCTATCAGATTGCGCTTAGCAATTCCTTTAAATATGACGGCAAGGTATGGCAGATACTCTGGGATGGCACAAGATTCCACGACGATGTCCCGCTTGATAAGGGCAACAAAAACGTAAGTATTACCAGTTGGGGATACTTCCCGGGTAACGGTGGTCAAGGCGACATTACTAACAACACATTCCGTTACGCATATGCCCTGTACAACCAGACCCACAAGTGGGAGAACAAGGTATTAGGCAGGCCTAGTGCCGACGCCAGGTACTCTGACGATGAGAGAGTTGTATTCCAGCGCTTCGAAGGACCGAATGGTATAGCATATATTGCTGCAAACAAGGAAGCCATACAGTCGGTTAACCCGAACAGCGGCAAACCCGAGGGCGCATATGTAATCGTAGAGGATATGGCGCAGGCTTTCATAAAACTTGGCGAAGGCGCTGAATCTCCAGCTGCTGCCGCATTTGTGATTACCGGCGCACCTACCGGCAACCAGTATGAATACAATGGATTTACCGTTCAGGATTTCGAGAACGGTAAGCTGTTTACTAACGGCAGCGGATTCTCGAAGTTCTATACCAGCGACGTTGGCGATGATCAGATTGCTGCCGACATTGTTATCGCGATGATCGCGGCTCTTCCGGACGTTGAGGAAATCACCCTTGACGACGAAGACGAGATTGCCGCGGCACGCGATGCTTACGAGAATCTGAACAACAAGTTGCTTGTACCAAGCGAAGTTGTTGCTAAACTCGAAGCTGCCGAGCAGAAGATTGATGATATCAAGTATGAGCAGGCCAACAGGGTTATTGAGATGATTAACGACCTGCCGGATGTAGAAGAACTGACACTTGATGATAAAGATGCGGTTATGGCCGCAAAAGCCGAGTACGACAAACTTGACGCAGACCAGAAGGCCAGGGTTGATCAGACTACCGGTACGAAACTGACCGACGCTGTCGCCAAGATAGCACAGCTTGAGAGACAGAAGGCTATAGACGATGTTATTGCGGCTATCGACAATCTGCCCGAATTCAAGAATATTACTCTTGCAGATGCAGATGATATTGCGGCAGTCATAGCGGCATACGAGGCACTGCCGGACAATGACGCCAAAGCTGCTGTAACCAATATACTTAAGCTGTGGGCAGCCCAGACAAGAATTTGGGAGATCACACCTGATCCTGAAGGCTTTGAAGTTGTATATGCCGACGATGACAGTGTGACTGTTGTATCCGCGGACCATAACAAGTTCTGGTTTATTAAGGATCAGCCGACCTTTGAGGACGAAGGCAAGACAATGCGTCCGTCCTACTGCCAGGAAGAGTTCAACGAGGTAGAGTACGGCATCTTCCAAGAGCCGAAGGGCGACGTTGAGTACAGCACATTGACGATTGAGGTGCCTGCAGGCGCTGCCAAGTTCATCACCCTCTACGGCCGTCAATTTGGCGCCAGCACCCTGTCGACCAAGCGTGACGGGACACCGAACTGGGGCGACAATGGCAAGAACCGCATGGAAGTTTACGCTGGCAGCACACTGATTGGCAGCGCAGTACACCATGACGGATACGCAAAACTTGTTGAGTGCGATATTCCTGCCGGAACGACTGAAATAGTCATCCGCAGCTATATCGGTGACAACAACTGGTTCGACCACATGCTCTTTGGTAACGCACGGTTCTTAATTCCTGTGCTACCTGAGGATCCCGATGTTGAGGGAACCATTGAGCTTATCAACGCCATCGGCAGCGTTGACTATAAGAGCGGAGCGGCGATTAAAGCGGCACGTGATGCTTATGACTCACTGAACGCACAGCAGAAAGCTCAGGTAACCAACTATGACGTCCTTGTAGCCGCAGAAGAAGCATTTGAAGATATTATTGAAGCTTATGCGGCAACAGTAACTATAACCGGATGGCCGACTTCTGGTGTTGACAACTCGCCGTGGATGATGAACACCACAGAAGAAGAGAAAGAGTTAACCCGCCAGGCTGTTAAGGAAGAGATTATTTACCAGTATAGGAACGGCAACAACATCGGATACGATCCTCAAAAACCCGCGCTTGATGACACGAGGGAGCACAACGGCGGTTGGGTGCTGAAGCAGCTTGAAGGCAAGCCCAACGACAACGTAGGCAATCCGTGGGGCCATGAGGGCCGCCAGTGGGCATTTGTACAGGCGCCCTTTGTAGGGATTTCGTTCAGCTGCAGCGGCTACCTGTCAACCAAGACCGACCGCGATATCGGATTGCTGGGCAACCAGTTTGTAATGGACGGAAAGGTATACCAGCAGTTCTGGAACTTCTACAAATATCACGACGATGTAGAGAAAGTCCCGTTTGCTAACATTGGCATAACAACAGTCAACTTGTTCCCGGGCAGCATTTCCCAGACCGATGTAACCAACAACAACTTCCGCTATGCCTTTGCCGAGTATAACCAGAGCGTAAAAGAAGCCGGCAAGACACTTGGAATTGCTGCAGGAGACGTTGAGTATGCCGGCGATGGTCAGATAGCGTACCAGATGTTTGTAGGGCCTGACGGTGAGGCATACATCGTTGGTAAAGTTGCGAACTTCTTCGATGGAATAGGCAATGCGTTTGTAGTAAACGGCGATATTCTTGAAGCCGTGCTCGCGCTTGCTGAAACTCCGGCGGAAGCATTCGTGATTACCGGTGCACCCATAAGGAAAGCTGAGGACGGCAAACAGTACTTCGAGAACGGCTATATTGAGAACGGCCAGTTTAATGAGTACGACGAGCCGACCAGGATCGAGATTGAAATCGAACAGCTGCCTAAGGCAGACAATATCGACCCATACAACTTCGAGGACTACATGGATCTGGTCGAAGAGCTTATGGATGCATATAACGGGCTGTCTGAAGAACAGAAGCAGCAAGTTGCGAATAGCGAAAAACTGCTTGCTGTCTACAACATGATCAACGACTGTGTTGCGGCAAGAGAAGTAATCGATATGATCGACGATCTGCCGCCGGATGTCACCCCAGAAAATGTTGACGAGGTTGAGCCTTATGCCATTGCGGCAAGAGAGGCATATGACAACCTCACTGCAAGCCAGAAGGCATTAGTTGACAATTACGACTATCTCGAATACATCGAGGAAATGATCGAAGAGATCAGGTCGTTTGTTCTCGGCGATGCTGACGGCGACGGTAGGGTAACTGTTTCCGACATAATTGCGGTACGCAACCACATTATGGAGAGGATACCGCTTGAGGGTATCAGGCTTGTGGCTGCCAATGCTGACCAAGATTCGGATGGCAATATTACAGTTGCTGACATCATCGCAATCCGCAGAATCATCATGAATCAAGACGTGGAATAAAAACAAATTAACGGAGTGGGAGAATTCCCACTCCGTTTTTTTGTTAGGTTTTCGTCGGGATGTGTTTTGAAGTGAATTCCAGGCGGCGAAAAGCCGCCTGTTTTTAATTGATGAATAATGAATAGTGAGTAAAGGTGATTCTATGCCTCAAAATATTTCGTGGATATAAGTATCAGGCATATTTGCGAAAATAATGGGTTGGGGTTTTATTATGATACGAATAAAAAACACGATATAACTGAAAGTTTAAGGTGTTAGATATAAGCAGTGAGGTATGTTTGCTTCCACACATGGTCGCTTTTTGTTTGACTGGTGCGGCAAATGGGGGTATAATATATATAATTTTTGGGATATGAGGAGGATAATAGTGAAAAAAGCATTAGCTGTATTATTGGTATTGTGCTTGTGCCTGTCACTTACTGCCTGTGGGGCCGAAAAGCCTGAAAGGGCGGTAGAAAATCTTTTGGAAGCCATAAAAATTTATGACCAGGCAACCATAGCAAAGTATCTGACAGCTGAAGAATTGGTCGGCGGCACCGACGAAGTTGACATGGACGATGAGGAAGTTTTCAAGAGAATGTTTAAGAAGTTAAGCTATGAAATTAAGGGTTCGTCCACCGAGGGTGACACCGCGACTGTAGATGTGGAGCTGACTGCGATCGACATGAAAGAGATTTTTGGAACATATGTGGACCAAGTGTTTGCGCTTACGTTGGAAAACGCGTTTAAACCTGAGGGTGAGGCTTTGAGCGAAGAGGAACTTAAAGCCAAAAGCAAACAGGTGCTTATTGACCTTGTGGGCGCCGATGATGCCAAAATGGTTACCACGACGGTTGAGTTTCAGCTTGAAAAGAATGAAAAATCCTGGAAGGTTAAAAACAATGAGGATGTTGCGGATGCCGTAACAGGCGGGATGATTTCGACAATAGAGTTATTAAAAGATTCTGAGTAATTTATATCGCCGTTTGCGAGGCGCAAGCGGCGATTTTATATTGGCAGGTTCTTTGAAATCCCGGGCGGCTAAAGTTTATAAAGGAAAACAGGCCCTATCATTTGATAGGGCTTGTTATGGTTCTGAAGCGTTTTAAACATGCCGCATGGAAAAATGCCAATGTCAGCCGCAGCGCGCCAATTCGGCATACGGCTTTATACCGCCATTGGCAATGCCTCGAAACCGTACGGCAATTATGAATATTTCTAATTTTTAAAAAGTCAATAAATTATAGTGGCTGCGGGTAAAAAAACAGGGTTCGCAATTACTGATGGTCAGAGGGCTGCTTGGAGTTTCTGGCGTTAATTTTTTTTAGGTTTGCGCAGCCAACGAAGCTTAAAATTATTGAGGGGACGACGAACAGGAAATAAAGGATAAACAAAAGCCCTCCGACTACATATAGGATTCCGCCGGTGAGTGCCGCCCAGAATTTGTTGGCAAAGTAGCCGATGCAGTTGAAAATGAAGGCGAGAGCCACAAATACTATGTGCGGGGTTACCAATGCTGTGGCAATGGTCCCGCCGAGGAATTCTTCGCCCGTTTCGGCGCCGGCCATATTGCCTTTGAAGTAGCTGATGATATAGATTAGATATGCCAAGGCTAAAATGCCGGAGATAAGCAGTGATACTGAACGTTTTGTTTTCATATTTATCCTCCTTTTGCCTTAATTATTATTTGCTGATTCTTTATAAACATACAATTTTAAAGAATTTGCGGGTTGCCTAAAATTTAAGCCTGAAAGCAAAAAGCCGGCTCTAAGCCGGCTAATGTTAATTTATTCAGTTATTGTTTACCTTGGAAATGTCAGCTTGCTTTGGCTGTTCGGATGGCTAATTTCGGACATTTCTGGTGTTGATTTTTTTAGTCTTGCGCAGCCTGCGAAACTGGGATTATGGATTATACACTAATTAAAAGAATACAACAAAATATTACAACTTAACAAAATAATACAATAATTGTTTATATTAGTTTATAATTAGAACTTTTAAAAAGCAATAAAAAACCTGCGGCAAATTTTACCGCAGGTTTGGCGCGCCTGAGAGGATTCGAACCTCCGACCTACCGCTTAGGAGGCGGTCGCTCTATCCTACTGAGCTACAGGCACAAATATTAGCACTATGTAATTTTACTTCAAGAAAGCCGATTTGTCAACCGAGCAAATTGCAAATTTATATTACAGACCCGCCTTTTCAAGCCGCCTTAAAACCAGGGCGGTTGTGAATCCTACAAGCAGGCCGCAGGCAAGGCCGGCTACCATTAACAACGGAAGATAGTAAATTAAAGCGGGGGCTCTGAGCACTATGAGCGCAGCGGCAAGCTGGCCGACGTTGTGGAGCGTGCCGCCTATCATGCTGACGCCGGTTATGCTGAAAAGCCCTGTTTTTTTGGAGATTGCCATGGCGAGTACGCTTAAAACCCCGCCCGAAAGGGCATAGGTCAGGGCAAAAATGTTGCCAAAAAGCAGGTTTGCAAGCAGTATCCTTGCGATATTAAGGCCGAAGGCGTATTTAAAGCCGTCGCGGTAGAGCAAAATAAGGGGGACGATGTTTGTAAGGCCGAGTTTTATGCCAGGTACTGCGAAATCAAAGGGCAGCAGCCTTTCGAGGTAGCTTAAAATAAGGGCCAGTGCGAGCATTAGCCCGAGATACGCGGTTTTTTTGGACACACCATGCACTCCTTAATTTATTTCCACAACGACTTTGTTGGGCAGGCAGACGATGGCCTCGCCCGACTCGGAAATTGGCTTGTGGTTTACGCAGATTTTGTCGGGGCAGTCGGCACTTTTAACATATGCGCTGCCGTTTTCAATCACCAAAAGGTTGGTACCGATACCCTTGATTTCGACCGTCCGGTCTTCCGAAAGGGGGTAGCGGCCGTATTCTTGCTTATCGACAGTTACCAAGACGGTGTTGCCCGGCTTACTTTTAGGCAAGGTAAAGGCGAATATCAGCCAAGCGGCAAGAAGTATTGCTGCCGCGGCTGCAATATCGGCTTTTTTTAGCATATATTTTCTTCCTTTGCATTACGCTTAAAACCGTTTTAACATAAAATCGGCAATAAGTCCAGAAGGAATTGACAATATGTTATTTTTACCTATAATTGAATTAAAGTAAAGGAAAGGCAAATTTTATGAAGAGACTGAAAATATTGTTGCTGTGCTTTGTGCTGATAATACTTCCCGGCTGCCGAAAGGAGACCGAAAGCTATTCAAAAACCGAGCTTTTGATGGACACGGTGGTGACCATTAAAATTTACGGCGGCAGCGGGCAGGTGCTGGAAGAGGCTTTCGACCTGTGCCGCGATTATGAGAAGCTGTTCAGCCGCACAATTGAGGACAGCGAGATTTCCAGAATCAACAATTCGGGCGGGGAGCCCCAGACGGTAAGCCGGGATACCGCGGAGCTAATCTTAAAGGGGATTTATTACGGGCAGCTGTCAAACGGCAGGTTTGACATTACCATATATCCTGCCAGCAGCCTTTGGGATTTTACATCGCAGGAAAAGCATATTCCGGCTCCTGAGGAGCTTGAGGAGGCGGTAAAGCATATTGACTACCGGAAGGTGAAGGTGGAGGGCGGCACCGTCACCGTGCCGGAGGGTACGAAACTTGACCTTGGCGGGATTGCGAAGGGGTACATTGCCGACAAGGTGGCCGAGTTTCTAAGGTCAAAGGGGGTGGGCAGCGCAATTATAAACCTTGGCGGAAATGTGTATGCGCTGGGAACCAAACCTGACGGCAGCAAGTTTTCGGTAGGCATACAGAAGCCCTTTGATAAAACCGGCAATTACTGCGCGCTGTTGTATGTGCAGGATAAGACGGTGGTGACGTCCGGGACTTATCAAAGGTATATTAAGACAGAGGATGCGCTGTACCACCACATACTTGACCCGGCGACGGGAATGCCGGTGCAGAACGAGCTTGATTCGGTAACCATTATCGCCGAGCGGTCTGCCGACGCCGACGCGCTGTCCACCGTTTGCTTTGTGCTGGGGATTGACGAGGGGCTGGAGCTGATTGAGACAATCCCCAATACCGAGGCGGTGTTTATTACAAAGGGCGGAGAGCTGGTTACCACTTCCGGGCTTGAAAGGACAGAGCGGGAGGGAAATCTGGTTTTAAATTTAAAATAAGGTTGCGGATTCCGGATAGGAAAAGGGCGGGCTCTTTGCTTTAAAAAAGCAAAACCGCCGCCAAAGCATTCGGGGCAGATATGCGGAGCTTATAGATTCAGCGAAATTTTAAGGGAAATTAAAACGGGCAGTGAGGACTGCCCGTTTTGTATTCCTTTATTATTTTGCCTTGTTTATTGCCTCTTTAATCAGTTCGGCGTAGTCGCTTACCGTGATGGTGCAGCCGGAGATTGCGTCCGGCGCGCCCTTGTCGTTGAGTTTAACGTTCTCTACGCCCTGCTCGACGACTGCCTTTTCATATAGGGCAACCTGCTCGTGCCATTCGGCCTGGGCGCCGCCAAGCTCTACCATTTTGTACTGGCCGCTTTCGGACAGGGCTTTTTTGGTGGATCCGTCTTCCTTAATCTCGTCTATGGACACCGAAATGACCTTGCCGTCCTTGATTACAACCTCGACGGTCGGCTTATAGCCTTGGGCATTGAAGTCAGGAGCGGTTGCGCTGTAGGTGCCGTCCTTAAGTTTGCCGCTGGCGTTGCTGCCTTGCTGGTTATTCTGGCAGCCTGCCAACGCGAAGATAAAGACGAACATCAGAATTAACGCCAATAAACTCTTTTTCATGAGTATCCCCTCTTTCTTTTTTATTATAAATTTAGCTTTAAACAAAAGGCTAAATTTTATACCGTGTTTTTAAACTTATATGGCTGAGGCTATCAGTTCACCCATCTCGTCCGTGGTGACCTTCCGGTACCCTTCGGCCCAGATATCCGGCGTGCGGGCGGTTTTGAGCGTGTCTTTGACCACCCGTTCGATTTCGTCAGCCACGTGCGGAATGCCGAGGGAGAAACGGAGCATCATGGCGGCCGAGAGGATTGTCGCAAGCGGGTTGGCAATGTTTTGCCCCGCAATGTCCGGCGCCGAACCGTGGATGGGCTCATAAAGCCCGGGGCCGCTGTCCGACAGGCTGGCCGACGCCAGCATGCCGATTGAGCCGCTTATCATGGAGGCCTCGTCTGACAGTATGTCGCCAAACATGTTTGATGTAAGGATTACGTCAAACTGGCGCGGGTTGCGTATCAGCTGCATTGCGGCGTTGTCCACGTACATGTGCTCAATAGTAATATCGGGATAATCCTTTGAGACTTTAGTGACAATTTCCCGCCAAAGCCGCGAGGATTCAAGCACGTTTGCTTTGTCCACAGATGTGACCTTGCCGCGGCGGGCGCGGGCGATTTCAAAAGCCTTGCGGGCGATTCTTTCAACCTCTTTTTCGGTGTACATTTCTGTATCAAACGCCGCATTGACACCGTCTTGCACCGTGCGGCCACGCTTGCCGAAATATATGCCGCCTGTGAGTTCCCGCACCACCATTATGTCGAGCGAGTCGCCGATTATTTCGGGCTTTAAGGGGGAAGCTGATTTTAAGGGCTCGAACACAATGGCGGGCCGAAGGTTTGCGTAAAGGCCCAATGACGCGCGGATTCCAAGCAGCCCCGCTTCGGGGCGCTTGCCGCCCGGAAGGTTGTCCCATTTATATCCGCCCACTGCGCCAAGCAGCACAGCGTCGGAAGATTTGCACACCTTTACCGTTTCCTCGGGCAGCGGGACGCCGGTTTTGTCTATTGCCTCCCCGCCGATTGGGGCCTCGGTGAAGTTAAGCTTAAAGTTATATTTTTCGGCCGCGCGGTTCAAGACCCTTACGGCCTGATTGATGATTTCCGGTCCTATACCGTCCCCTTTAAGAAGGGTTATAGAGAAGCTATTCATGCGTTACCTCCCGACATGGAAGCTTTCAGCTTTTCGGCGCGGTTGATAGCATTCAGCACGCCCTTTATTGAGGCGTAGTATATGTTGCTTTCTATCCCGACGCCGAAGACATGGCCATCATCCGGGATTCTGAGGTGGATATAGGCGATGGCCTTGGAGTCTGAGCCGGAAGAAATTGCATGTTCATTATAAGATAAAAACTCATAATCGGCAATACCCAATTTTCTAAGGGCGTTGAAAAATGCGTCTATCGGGCCGTTGCCCTCGCCGCTGGCGCTGAAGGGCTTTCCGTCTATTTCTATTACCCCTTCGAAATGCACAATGGCGTGGCCGTGCTCGGAGCTTTCATACAGCTTGTGGCTTAAAAGCCTGTATTTTTCCTCTATGTTAAGATACCCGTCTTCGAAAACCTGCATAAGCTCCTCGTTGGTAAGCTCCCTGCCCAGTTGGTCGCATTTTGCCTTGACCATGGCGCCAAATTCGGGGTGCATCTCTTTTGGCAGCTTGTAGCCGAACACGTGCTCCATAATAAAGGCGGCGCCGCCCTTTCCGGACTGGGAGTTTATGCGGATTATCGGCTCGTACTGGCGGCCGATGTCGGCAGGGTCAATGGGAAGATAGGGGATTTCCCAGTAGGGGGATTTGGACTGCTTCATATACTCGAATCCCTTGCTGATGGCGTCCTGATGGGAGCCCGAGAAGGCGGTGAAGACCAGTTCGCCCACATAGGGGTGGCGTTCGTTTATCTTCATTTTGGTGATTCGCTCGTACATGCGCTTAAGGGCGGGAAGATCTGAAAAGTCGAGTTTTGGGTCGATTCCCTGGGTGTACATGTTAAGGGCCACGGTGACTATATCCAGATTGCCCGTGCGCTCGCCGTTGCCAAACAGGGTGCCCTCCACCCTTTCGGCACCCGCAAGCAGCGCAAGCTCCGCCGCCGCAACGCCCGTTCCCCTGTCGTTGTGGGGGTGGATACTTATGATGGCGCGCTCCCTGCCTGGCAAATTTTTAATAAAGTATTCCACCTGGTCGGCATAGGTGTTGGGAGTGCACATTTCGACGGTGTTGGGAAGGTTGAGAATAACGGGGTTTTCGGGGGTTGCCTCGAGCACGTCGAGCACATTGGAGCAGATTTCCACCGCGAAGTCCCCTTCGGTGCCGGAGAAGCTTTCGGGTGAGTATTCAAAGCGGATGTTTTCGCAGGTTTTGCACTCGTCGGTGAGCTTCTTAATAAGCTCGGCGCCCTTTACGGCGATGTCAATTATGCCCTTTTGGTCCTTTTTGAAAACAACCTTGCGCTGGAGGGTGGATGTTGAGTTGTAAAAGTGCACTATGACGTTTTTGGCGCCCTCTATTGCCCTGAAGGTCTTTTCAATCAGGTGCGGGCGGGCCTGGACCAGTACCTGGATCCAGACATCATCCGGGATGTGGCCGCCGGTGATAAGCTCGCGGCAGGTTTCATACTCGGTTTCGGACGCAGATGGGAAGCCTACCTCGATCTCCTTAAAGCCAATATCGCACAGGACCTTGAAAAATTCGAGTTTTTCCTGCATGTTCATCGGGTCAATCAGCGCCTGGTTGCCGTCGCGCAGGTCCACGCTGCACCAGACGGGCGCCTTTTCTATGACCTTTGCAGGCCATTCGCGGTCGGGCAGACTGATGGGTTTGAACGGGATGTACTTTTGATAGCCTTTCATAAAAAACCTCCTTTTCTCTGCCTCCCCAAAAACAAACGCCCCTTAGGAGTATTATTACTCCTTAAGGGGCGAGGAAATGCTCCACGCGGTACCACCCTTTTTCGGCCCGTATCTTGGGCCCTCTACACCTCTAACAAGGTATCGCCTATAACGCAGCTACGCGTTCTGCCCTACTTAAAATTTCAGGCAGACGACTCCGGGACGAGCTATGCACACGCTTCTTAGCACCGGTTCGCACCAGCCACCGGCTCTCTGGAGCTGCCAAAACGTGTCTTTTTTCCCTTCGCAGTCTTTGGGGCGTGCAGATGATTAATTTTTAAAATTTTTAATATTATATGATATAGTTAAAGAAAAATCAACCATTATTTTTCAATTTTTAGATGAAGGCTATTTCAGCCTGCGGTCTTCGAGCGTAAGGAATACGAAGGGGATGCCGGGAATCAGCAGGGCGGCAAGGATCACGAAGGCGTACCTCGTGAGAATGCCCACAAGGCCGATGGACAAAAAGAAATCCCAGTTTTCCGCGGCGGCGGAAATTATGAACCAGATTATGGAGGCAAGCACAAGGCCCTGCACCGTCCAGTGCACCACTTTTGAGAATTTGCTGTTGTATTTCAGCAGGCCGCCGGAGGAGAAACTGAGTATAAGCGGGAAGATGATTATCGCAAAGGGGAGGATTGTGTAGAATTCCTCTGAAATTACCGACTGGGCAAAAAAGGAATACAGGCAGATTCCCACAAGGCCTATAATCGACACGCCCGCGGAAATTATGAAAAACAGGGCGGGCTTTGGCTTTTTAAGCAGGTAGTTGATGGCTATTATCACTATATTTACGGGTATCAGCAGCAGGATGAAGGCGCACAGTTTGCGAAGCTGTTCGGCGTAGTGCGAAAGGTTATTGGCCTCCAGCAGCGCGGCGCCCGAATCTATTATTATGAAAAACAAAAGCCCGATTCCCCCAAGGACCGCCGCCGAAAAGGACCTGCGGAAACGCTCGTACCCTTCGGCGTTTTTGTACGCGGCCAGCGCCACGATAAGGTAGGGGACAAGGCTTAGCAGGCTTATTATTGAAACGACATTCATGCTTTTGCCTCCCTTATACTATATATATAGTATAGGCATATTTTAGGACAGGCGCAACATTAATATTAATAAAATGTTCTTTTTTTTGTTGAGGGGTTTGTGATATAATAAACAGGTAATATGCGGAAAAATATGTTACAGGTGTGTGAGAAATGGGAATTCTTAAAGTTTTGTTCGGAAGTTACAGCGAAAGGGAGATAAAGAGGATTAAGCCGCTGCAGCAGGCGGTGTTAGATCTTGAGAATAAATACAAAAAGTTTTCGGACGCGGAATTAAGGGCCATGACGGGCAAGTTCAAGGAAGAACTGGCAAACGGCAAGACCCTTGACGATATCTTGCCCGACGCCTTCGCCGTCTGCCGCGAGGCGGCCGCCCGCGTGGTGGGCATGAAGCATTTCCCCGTGCAGATATTGGGCGGAATCGTGCTGCACCAGGGGCGTATCAGTGAAATGAAGACGGGTGAAGGCAAGACCCTGGTCGCCACGCTGCCAGCCTATCTTAACGCGCTTGAGGGCAAGGGCGTGCACATTGTTACGGTAAACGACTACCTTGCAAAGCGCGACTCGGAATGGATGGGCAAGATTTACAGATTTTTAGGGCTACAGGTGGGCCTTATTATCCCCGGCATGGCTGTGGAGGACAAAAAGAAGGCGTATAATGCCGACATTACCTATTGCACCAATAATGAGCTTGGGTTTGATTACCTGCGCGACAACATGGTAATTTACAAGGAGCACAAAGTTCAGCGCGGGCACCACTATGCGATTATTGACGAGGTTGACTCGATACTTATAGACGAGGCAAGAACCCCGCTTATCATTTCGGGGCAGGGGGACAAATCCACCGATCTGTACGAGAAGGCCGACAGGTTCGCAAGGCAGCTTAAAATGGTGAAGGTGCGCGAGATGGACGACAAGCTGCCCGACGAGGAACAGAATTTTGACGGCGACTATGTGGTGGACGAGAAGGCACGCACCTGCACCCTTACCCCCCAGGGCGTAAAGAAGGCCGAGGAGTTTTTCGGCATTGAAAACTTAAACGACGCCGAAAACATTAGTATTGCCCACCACATAAACCAGGCAATACGCGCCCATGGGCTTATGAAGCGGGATGTGGATTATGTCGTAAAAGACGGCGAGGTCATCATTGTCGATGAGTTTACAGGCCGCCTTATGTACGGCAGGCGCTACAACGCCGGGCTTCACCAGGCAATTGAGGCAAAGGAGGGCGTGAAGGTCGCCCACGAGACCAAGACGCTTGCCACAATCACCTTCCAGAACTTCTTCAGGATGTATAAAAAGCTAGCCGGCATGACGGGTACCGCCATGACCGAGGAGGATGAGTTCAGGGAGATCTACAAGCTTGACGTGGTGGAAATCCCCACAAACAAGCCGATGATAAGGGTTGACCATCCCGATGTGGTTTATAAAACCGAGCGGGCCAAATTCAACGCGGTTATCGAGAATATTATCGAGTGCCACAGTAAGGGCCAGCCGGTGCTTGTGGGCACCATTTCGATTGAAAAATCCGAGATTTTAAGCAACATGCTTAAAAGGCGCGGTATCCCGCATAATGTGCTGAACGCAAAGCACCATGAAAAGGAGGCTGAAATTATCGCCCAGGCCGGAAAACCCGGCGCCGTTACCATTGCCACAAATATGGCGGGGCGCGGTACCGACATTATGCTTGGGGGTAACCCCGAGTATCTGGCAAAGGCCGAAATGCGCAAGATGGGGTACAGCGAGGAGTTAATCTCCGAGGCGACGGCCTTTGGGGAGACCGACAACCCCGAGATTTTGGAGGCGCGGCGGGTTTTTGCCGAGCTTGAGGCAAGGTTTAAGGCCGAGATAGCGCCAGAGGCCGAGAAGGTAAGGCGTGCCGGCGGGCTGTTTGTGATTGGCACAGAGCGGCACGAGGCGCGGCGAATTGACAACCAGCTTCGCGGACGTTCGGGGCGCCAGGGGGATCCGGGCGAGTCGAGGTTTTACATCTCCCTTGAGGACGACTTAATGCGCCTGTTTGGCGGCGAGCGTATAAATTCCCTTATGGAGACCTTAAAAATTGACGAGAACATGCCCCTTGAGACAAAAATGCTTTCCAGCTCGATTGAAAGGGCCCAGCGCAGGATTGAGTCCCGCAACTTCGCCATTCGCAAGAATGTGCTGGAATTTGACGATGTAATGAACAAGCAGAGGGAGATAATTTACGCCCAGCGCGACAGGGTGCTTGACGGCGAAAACCTGCACGATTCGGTTGTGAAGATGATTAACGACACCATTGACTCGGCAGTTGACAGGTACCTTGCCGACCCTGTGGTGCACGACAACTGGAATGTGGAAGGGCTGCGGGACTACTTTTTGGGATGGCTTACAACGGCGGAGGACTTCAGGTTCACGCCCCAGCAGCTTGCCGACACATCAAAAGAGGATATTGCGAAAACCCTTAAAGAGCGCGCCCTTGAAATTTACAAAAAGCGCGAGGAGGCCTTTGGCAGCGAGCTTATGCGCGAAATCGAGCGGGTGGTGCTGCTTAAAAGCGTTGACTCGCACTGGATGGACCATATCGACGCCATGGATGAGCTGCGGCGGGGCATACACCTTCGCGCCTATGCCCAGCACAACCCTGTGGTGGAGTACCGCAACGAGGGTTATGAGATGTTCAACGCCATGAACGAGTCCATAAAAGAGCAGACCGCGAAAATGATATTAACGGTCCAGGTCAGGGGCAAAGAGGATGTCAAGCGCGAAAAGGTGGCGGAGGAAACCTCCACCAGCGGCGACGGTACGGTACGCAGGACGGTAAGAGGCAAGGGAAAGGTTAGCAAAAACGCGCCCTGCCCCTGTGGGAGCGGCAAAAAGTATAAACGCTGTTGCGGTAAGGATGAGGAGTAAATTAAAAGGGGGAAATTTATGTTGAACAGCTTTTTTCAACTCCAGGTGAACGAAAACTTTAACATGCAGGCGCTGGTTGACAGCCTTGTGAGGCTGTACCAAACAAGGGGCTATTTTGTGAATATGTTGCCCTCGCCGAGCAATGTTATAGTCAGGATTGAAAAGAACAATTCAGGAATTAGCACAATTGTGGGGCTTTGCGAGGGGATTACCCTGAACATAAACCAGAACGGCCCTATGCTTAACGTGGCCATGGTTGACGGGGCGTGGACCGACAAAATTATCGGCTTTTTCCTGGGCTGGGCCACCTGTGGAATTATTTGGATTTTTACGGGAATCGGTTTTTACCGCCAGTTGCAGCTTGCAAGCAATGTCAAAACCGATGTTTTCATGATCTTGTCAGGAAACGGTGCGACAACAGGGCCTTTTCCATTTGGGTAAAATTTTTCTAAAAAAATTAGCAAAAATTGTTGAAAATTTGGCTAATTAATAGTAAAATATTATACAGTATTAATAACAGGGGGTTTTTTAATGGATAATAACAGGGTTGATATGTTTATTATGTCGCACCAGAAATACCTGCCTGCCGACAAAATGATTTATGTTAGGGAAAAGCTTAATTCCCTTGACGAAAACAGATTTAACCTGTTGTCCACAATCGAGTTTAAGGACCCGACCATTGCGTTGGTATTATCCCTGTTTTTAGGCGGGCTTGGCATTGACCGCTTTTATATTGGGGATACAGGGATTGGTGTATTAAAGCTCTTAACGGGCGGCTGCTGCGGCATACTCGCGATTATTGACTGGTTCCTTATTATGAAACGCACAAGGGAAAAGAATTTCGAAGAACTTTCGGTTAAGATTTTATAATAAATAAATACATAGGGCACTGCCGGAGGCAGTGCCCGTAATTTTTGCACGTTATTGAGCTTTTGCCGGGGCATTGGTGTGCGAAAGTTGTTTGGTTTTTATTTTTGGCCGTTGTCGTTTTTTACCTGATACAGCACGTCCCGCAGCTTTTTTGGTATTGGAAGGCCTAAGTTTGCGGCGTTTTCTATAAGGCTTATGCCCTCGTTGGCGATGTAGAAGTAGCACACAAGGGTGCGGAAAATCCATTCGCCATTATTTAGCAGCCTGTCCAACAGCACCGCGACTATAAGCACCACGAAAATCAGCGCTTTTTTGGCGATGCCGCGGGCACCGATATCAGAGGAGAGGGACTTATTGACTATGGCGGTAAGAATGCCTGTGAGGTAATCCAGGATTATGAACGCCACAAGCACCGCAAGGGATATGTCCCAGCCGCCGAAAATGTAGTTAAAAAAGGTGCCTACGGCCGCCAGCGCGACGCTTATCCAATTGAATTTTTCCATTTATACTTCCTCCAGCTTTGAGCGTGTCTTTGCCCCCACAATCCCGTCTACTGCAAGGCCGTTGTCCTTCTGGAACTGCCGGACGGCCTGGTCGGTGTATTTGCCGAATATGCCGTCTATGCCGGAAGGCCCGATGTCATACCCGCGCCTTTGCAGCTCGAACTGTACCCATTTCACCCCTTCGCCTGTACTTCCCATTTTCAAATCAGTGTCTGGCTTGTTGTAAGGGTTTGTGTTTGCTGGCGGTTTTGGTGTGGCGGGCGGTTTCAGGATAGTTTCCTGTGGAAAGTTACCCATTATGGTCTGCCTTAAAGCAATGATGTCGGCAACGGTTAACCTTTTGTCTTTTGTCATGTCGGCAATTTCGTCGTAGCTGTCAGACATAATAAGATTGCGAAGTGCGATTACATCGGAAACGGTCAGGCGGTTGTCTCTATTTACATCCCCTAAAATCACGTATGGGTCCACAAAGGGCATGCTGAAAATCTCGCAAAGGGCCATGCAGGTGTGCTTTGCGTACTCCCGCATGTTTTCGTGAAACCATTTTGCGTCCTCGTAGTTGTCGTGGAAGACATGTTCTTCGTAAATAGCCACCGCCTTTGTGGCGTTGAGTTCGTACAGGTCAGTGCGCTCGTTGATTTTCATAGGATACGGGTAGATTTTTGCGCGGTGTTTTAGGATTATTTCCGCCCATTTTCGGCCGTTGCCCGTTGGATGCACTATCGGGCGGCTGCCTTTGGCGGTGCCGTCTGAAGCGTTTGTATGGCTTATATAATGCAGGTGGGCCCCCCAGCTGTTGCTCTCATTTACTGCGGTTTGCATGGTGCCACCCAGCTCAAGCGGCTTGTTGCGGCGGTATTCGAAGCCGCAGGCGGCAAGGTAGACCTCAAGCTCATCAAGATACGCGTCGTTGTGCTTGTTTTCCCCGCAGGACTTAGAATATGCGCAGGGGTTATCCGGCGTATGGCGGGCGGGGGAAAGATAGATTTTTGGCATTGTCCTTACTCCTTTCTTTTAAAATACAGGGGATCAAAATCGGGACAAAGACGGGGCAACGTTGCTGCAACAAGGCGTATATTCGAATATATAAATTTCCACAAACTTTGGACATTTATTTCTGATATTACAGGATATGATTTTTTTATATTCCCGGTGAGAAGCTTTTGCCCGGTTATTCTAAATTTATGAAGGAAGGAATAAAAAAACCACCTGTTAAGGTGGTTATCTGAACATTTTTGTATGTTTTCTGTCGGCGCTTAAGGTTTTTAAGGCCTCTTTTGCCTCGTTATAGCTTTTTTGAATCAGTTCTTGCACCTTCTGGTTGCCGGCAACTGACTCCTCCAGCAGCCTGTAGTATTCGCATGCAAGCTCGAAAAGCCGGCGATCTTTATCACCACTGCCTTCAGGCAGGCTAAGACCGCTAACGATACCGCGGAGCTGGGGCGAGCCGGAATCCTGCAGGGTTTTGGATATCAACTCGTCGCATTTGCCGATTCTCTCGAGCAGATTTTGCCTGCGTTGCAGAAGGTCGCCGAGGTCAATATCTTCCTGCCTGCTTCGGACCTCCATTTGTTTTGTAAGGTTTGAAAACTGGGTGATGAAAATAAGCTTTTGCTGCATGCAGGTAAGCAGCGTTTCATAGATTTCTGACATTTCTGGCTCCTTTATTTATATGCGAGAGCTTTTCTGCCTGGGAAAAGGTGTCCCGCATTTCTTCCACAAGCGGGATGACCGCTTCAAGGACAGAGGCGTCCCTGCGGATTTCGGCGCGGATTATCTCGCGGTTGAAAAACGAGTAGAATTTGTACAGCTCGAGGGAGATTTCGTATTTGCGGTCGAGCGCTTTCATTAAATAATCAAAAATCCGTTTGCTTTTTTCGGTGCATTTTTCTGCCGCCTCGAAATTTTCCTCCCGCAGCAGTTTCGCGCCAAGGCGCATATTTTTGATGGCTTCGTTGAACAGCAGCACGACCTGCTCCCCCGGGGACATGGTGCTTATTGAAATCTGTTTGTAGTTTGCGTATGGGTTAAGTGCCATTTGTGGTACCTCCGTTATTATTACATCCGCCCGTAAAGCAGGGATGAAAGGTATTCGCTCTGCGCCGAGATGCTGCTAAGGTAGGTTTCGAGCATGGTGAACTTGGCAAACCATCTGGATTCCTCGGATTTTAGCCTGTCCCTTAGCCTTGAGATTTCGGTGCCAATCTGCGAAAGCTGGCTGGACAGCAGGTTGTTAGAGGAGGAAAGGTGGTTGGGTTTGCCCGCGAGCCGTATAAGTGTGCCGGTGATGCCAAATGTGCCCACCGCGTTGTCCAGAGCTACCTTTATTCTGTGGGCTATGCCCGCGGTGTTGTGGAATTCCCGCGCGTCGGCGGTGGTCCATTCACTGTATGGCTTGTCTGCAATGGAAGGATCCGCCTGGCGGGTAAACAGGTCGATTATCTCCTGCGGGTTGGAAGCAAGGGCAGCCCTTAGTTTTTCTTCGTCGATTACAAGCTGGCCGCTGTTGTTGTTTGAGACCGTCCAGCTGCCGGGAGAGCCGGTTGTGATGCCTATTTTGGCAAGGGTGGTTGACAGTTCTGCCACAGTGTCGTTTAATGCCCTGCGAAGCTCGATTAAAAGGGAGTTGAGGGTACTGTCGCCGTACAGCAGCCCCTGCTTAGCCTTTTCGTTCCATTTATCTATCTGGTCTTGGGTCATCTCTTTAGCCTGCTCTTCCGAAAGGGGCAGGTAGGTGCGCCTGCCGTCTTCATCCACCGCAGGCTTTTCGGAGTATTTATTGTAAATAAGGCTGATAATTTCGTTGTATTCATCCACGAAGGACTTGATTTTATCGAAAAGCTGGTCGGTATTGTTGTTTACGGTAAAGGTGATGTTTCCCACATCCGGGGTGGTTGCCTTTTTGAGCTCAAAGCTTACATCGTCCAGCACAAAGCTGTTGGAGGAGCGCACTATTTCCACCGCGTTTGCGGGGTTTCCGTCGAAACTGACATGCAGTACCGCGTCCTCGCCCACGGTGGTAAGGTTGCCTGCGGACGCGCCGATTTCCGATGCGCCAAACAGGGCTTCGCTTAAGTTGCTGACAGCGCCGCCCATAATATAATTTCCGTCCTTGTCGGTGGCGAGGATAGCGTTGCCGTTTTCGTCGTATCCGGCGATGAGGTAGCCTTCATCGGTCAGGATTTTGCGGCCTTCGGAGTCGACCGCCTCGAAGTCACTGACGTTTTTGATTTCGATTTTGCCCGCGGTGCCGCCGTCTGTCGCGGTGATGGTGTAGCGGTCGGTAGTGCTGGAATAGGTTATTTTGACGCCTATGTTGGCGTTGTTTATCCTTGATATTATGTCGCCAAGCTGGTTGGTGGCGCTAAAAGTAAAGATGTGGCCGTTGACGCTTATTCTGTACTTTCCGTCGGCATTGGCCGTAAGCGCCGTTGCGAGGCCGTTTTTTACGGCATCTTCGCCCGTGTACTGGCCAAGGGTTCTCGTTAGGTTTGCCCTGTTGGATTCAAAGGCACCGACACGCAGCGCGCCGGTTTCGGAAAGCACGGCGGAGCTTGTGCTGCCTGTAATTTGAAATACCGAATAGGGGTCGGCGGTGGTAAAGCTAAGGCTGCCATTCGCCAAATCCCCCGAACCGTCGTTAAGGGTTACAATAACTTTGCCCGCGCCAAAGGCCTTGTCGAGCTTTGCCTGAAGGATGTCCCGCAATTCCTCAACGGTGTTGTAGGTGCCGTCGATGTCGTTTTTCTCGAAGGTGAGGACTTTTGCGACGCCGTTAAGGCTGACGGTGATGGAAGCGCCCGCCAGCACGCTGTGCTCGCCCCCGAGGGATTTAATCTGGTAAAGCTGCGAGACATTGACGCTGTTTACGGGTGTGCTGCCTGAGCCCGCCTCGTAGCCGAGGGCGCCAAACAACCCGGAGGAACCGCCGGTTACCTCCACCTGCTCGCCGTTTGCGGTGAAGGAGAAATCAATCCCGTCCCCTTGGGTGAATTCGACATTGAAATCCACATCGGCCAGTTCTTCGTATTTTGATTTTAAATCGCCGAGCGCTTTATTCATTATGTATGCAATCTGGTTGAGGGCCTGGGTGTCGTTCAAAGCCTCGCCGTACTGGTTGCCGTAGACATCGGGGTCGGTCGCGTAAAGTTCTGCAAAGGTTTTCTTGAAGTCTGAGTTGCTGTCGAGGCTTATAGAGTATGTTTTGCCGTTGTACTTGAACTCCAGGGATTGGCCGGCGACTGAGATGTCGCTCCACTGCTCGCGGATGGCGCCGGTATTAAGGCTCTTTGCCGACAGATTGTTGCCCGCAACATACTGCGAGTTGGTGGCGAGCCTGTCTATGCTTGTGATTACGATGTTGGAGGCGTTCGCGGCAGAACCCGAGACTTTTACATAGTCTGAAAAGCGGTTTTCGATGGTGGTGACATTAAAAAAGGTGGATTTTAATATGTTGGATGAGCTGGTGGAGGATAAATATTTATTCTGAAAAGCCGACAGCTTGTTTATAATTTCGCGGTAGGCCTCCTGCTTCCATTCAATGAGCTGTTTTTGCTGCAGCTGTTTTTGGATTTTGGTGCGGGTGGTTAAGGTCAGCTGCTCGACAATCGAATCGACGTCGAGACCGGACATAAGCCCGCCGATACCCTTGCGGCTCTTTATTGATGAATAGTTGTTAACGCTGTAGTAGTTCATACTTAACTCTCCTTTCGTTAAGAAAGCAGGACATTACATTTTATATATCGTTTAAATGCACAAATTTTTTAGTCTTTTATCTGATTTAAGAAAATTTTGAAAATAATTCTAAACTTTTGTCGGGCAGGGACGATATATGAAGTGGATCAAGGTCCAAGGTGTCTTTGTTGAAACCAGGGCCCGTTTTGACAAAGACATTATATAAAAAAGGGAAGAACGGACTCTTCCCTGAAAAAAATAATCAGGAGGATTAAATATGAGGATTCAACACAACATTAGTGCTCTTAATGCACACAGACAGTTAATGGGCAACAATAATGCGATTGGCAAGAACCTTGAGAAGCTTTCTTCCGGTTACCGTATCAACCGTGCCGGCGACGACGCTGCAGGTCTTGCCATATCCGAGAAAATGCGCGGACAGATCCGCGGACTCAACCAGGCCCAGTCCAATGCTCAGGACGGCATTTCATTAGTCCAGACCGCTGAAGGCGGACTCAATGAGACCCATGCTATTCTGCAGAGAATGCGTGAGCTGGCTGTTCAGTCGGCAAACGGCACCTACAAGGACGAAGTTGACCGCGCCAACATCAACAAGGAAGTTGAGGCACTCAAGAACGAGATAGACAGGATTGCCGAGTCCACCCACTTCAACAAGATTAACCTGCTCGACGGCACTCTGGGCGGATACGAAGTATCATCCAGCACTTCCTTCAGCGATACCGGTGTTAAGGCTGTTTCGATGTCCGGCGGCAAGTTCGGAACCGGCGCTACCGGCATTACAATTACAGCCGCAGAGGATACCAACGATATATCCGTCGCTACAACCGCTGCCGGAATTACTTTCGACAAGGTAGAAAACGGCAACACCGTAATCTTTACCGCTAATGTTGATCCGGCTACTGCAACTGCTAATGACGCCAAGAAGTATGAAGGCCTGGTCATTACCGTTGTAAAGGGAAGCACAGCTCCCAGTGGTTCTGATGCAACCTATGATCTGAGTGTTGCCACTGCTGGCAAGGGCGTAACCTTCCAGATCGGCGCTAACGGCGTTGACAACCAGCAGGTAACCCTGTCTGTTGGCGACATGAGCTCCAAAGGCATTGGCGTAGACGGCATTTCGGTTGCTACCCAGGAAGAAGCCGCTGCTGCTATAGCAAAGATTGACGAGGCTATCAACATCGTTTCCGGCACACGCGCCGACCTCGGTGCTCTGCAGAACCGCCTTGAGCACACCGTCAACAACCTCGGAACCACCAGCGAGAACCTGACCTCTGCTGAAAGCCGCATCCGCGATGTTGACATGGCAAAAGAAATGATGGAACTGACCAAGAACAACATCCTGGCTCAGGCTTCGCAGGTTATGCTGGCTCAGGCCAACACCCTGCCGCAGGGCGTTCTCCAGCTGCTCCAGTAATTATAAAAAAGCAAAACTAAAACCGGCCGCTTTAAGCGGCCGGTTTTTTGCTGCAAAACAGCCGACTGAAAAGCGGCTGTTTTTGTTTAGGGATATAGAGCAGGATAGGTTTGGCTTGTTGGCATGAATGCAGGTTTTTGTGTTTAGTTATACTTAAAGGCGGCGCCTTTTGAGCGGCTTTAAACTTTGGTTTGACAAAAACTTAATTGCTATTTAAGTTAGTTTGCGCGCGCTTTGGGCGGGTTTGTGTTGCGCCGCAAAATCTATGGCCCTGGTTTCCCGATTTTGGTGCTATTCGCCGTTTATGAAGTATTTCAGGTCCCGCAGATCAAAGAGGTTTATCCATTCCGCCTCGTATGCGTCTTTGATTTCTTTGAACTGAGAGTCTTTGTAGATATAAAAGGGCGGGCCTGCGGGGAATGTGATGGTAATCCTTGAGACTTTTACCTCAAAGCTTGAGTCCGGGTAGGTGGAATCCTTTGGGGTTATGAATATTGCCACAGCGCCGTTGAATGTGCCAAGGTATTCGGTGATGGCTATATCCTCGGCGGTTAGGGAACTGACCGACGGGTCGCCGGGGTGGATGGTTTTAAGATATTCAACATAGTCGGCCTTGATTTTGTCTTCCTGTTCCTTGCTTAACACCTCGGGGTCTTTGGGGCGGGGGATGAACTTATGCATGTCCTCCTCCCCTTCCTGAGGGTCATGGGAATCGCCCAAAGGGCTTGGCGCCCCATTGGCGGTATCGGAGCCAGGCTGCGGTGAGGCCAAGTTGCCGCTGCAACCGGAAAATATAAGCAGTATGGCAAGTATCAGGGATATATACATATATATAAACCTGAATTTCATATAACCTCTTCCTTTTCCAGTATTATTCCTGTTTTTTGACGGGTATCACCCACGGGCCTTCGAGGATGACCATCCCGTTTTGGCCTGATTTGTATGTAATGCTGGGAACCACTATTCTATATTCCTTTAAATCCCTGGGAAGGTCGAAGTAATAGCAGTGGCGTTCCTGCAGGCGCTGTTTCTGCAAATCCACTTGGCTGAGCATTGGATGGGCGCGGTAGAAGTATTTGTTGCCCTCGTAGTCTTCGATATATACCCAGTAAAATGATGACTTATAGGTATTAAAATCTGCGTCAAGCGGATGCCCGGTATCTTCCAGCAAAACCGCGTTAAGGCGCATTTCGGTTAGGTATGTCTGTTGGTCGGGCTTTAAATTCGGGTTTATGTCGGCGAACATCAAAAGCCCGTCCTTTTCGGCGGCCAAAATGCCGGATTTGTCCGACAGGATGTTGTCTGTGGCTTTAAGGTACAGGTCGGCTATGTATTGGTCGCCGTAGTAAAGGGGCAGGGTGATGTCCCGGTTAAAGCCGATATGGGGCATTGGGAATTTGTAGGTGGAATCCTTTTGGGTATTATCCTTTAAATCTGGCCTGTATTTGCGGTTTTTGTAGCGTATTGTGTAGCCTGCGCTTTGGGTGGCCTGTGGCTCATTATTTTGGCCGGCCGCCAAAACCTCAAGGTAAAGGCAGCCGTCTTGGATATAACAGTTTGCGACCTTGTGGGTTGTGCCATCTATACGGGCTTCGGGGAAGCCTATTAGCATATGGGAAATGCCGCAGTTTTTGGGATATATTTTGTTGGCCCAGGATACGGCCATGAACAACATGCAAAGCAGCAGAGCTATCCAAAGGGTGGTGAGTATTAATGGGACCCTTTTTGTCCCGAGTATTTTTTTCATTGATGCACCCCTTAAATTTTGGAAGGAAAACCATGCATATTTTACCATAATGTTCTTGGAATATCAAGATTTTAAGGAGATTTTACAAAAAATATTCTGAATTTGGCGTTTTTTGCAGCATTATGTTTAAATTTCGCTTGCGTTTTTTGTGCTATTGGATTATAATGGTAGCAAAGGTATTCTTTGAATGGAAGTGATATTATGCGTAAAGGCACATATGCAAGATGTGTTGCCGTGGCGTTAAGCCTTGTTTTAGCGTTTGCAGCCTGCTTTAATATGGGGGGGCTGCACAAGGGCCAACGCGGCGAAGGGCCAAGCTGATGAAGGGGCTTTGGCAGAAGTCACTTCGGTTCATGATGGAAATGAACCTGCCCTTGAAAGAGGCGAGGAGCCTTGCGCGAATGAGAGTTTGGGCGGGCAAGAAGAATCGCCCGATAATCAGTCGGAAGAAAATGAAAGCAAGCAGGAAGATGACCTCCAAGAGGATGACCGAGAGAACCAGAATAATGTGTTTATCAATGATAAAGATGAGGTGCAGGAGAAGTTTATTGTTACCAAAATCCAAGAGGACGGCGGTTTAACATCGGAAATAAATACCCCAGCCGATTTGAGCTGTTTAAAAAATCCTACGACGGCGATAATTTGATGGTTTCGCCAGTGTCGGCGATTATGGCCCTTTCCATGCTGGCAAACGGCGCTGACGGCCGGACCCTTGAACAGATGGAAGGCATGCTTGGTATGCCGGTGGGGCAGTTGAATGAGTACCTTTATAATTATGCAAAGAATTTGCCCAACGGGGAGGGCTACAAACTTGATATGGCTAACTCCGTATGGCTGATACCCGGCATTGAGGCCGGCAAGGACTTTTTGCAGAATAATGATCGGTATTACGGCGCAGAGGTTTTTAGGAGGATATTCAACTGCCAGACGGTGGATGAGATTAACCAATGGGTAAAAGACAAGACCGATGGAATGATAAACAAGATGATTGATGTTCTTGACCCCAGTACGGTAATGTGCCTGATTAACGCCATCGCCTTTGATGCAAAGTGGAAGGAAATCTACTACAAAGAGGATGTTTCCACCGGCGAGTTTAACGCCCCGTCGGGCAAGAAAATGGCTGAGTTTATGTACTCGAAGGAAAAGTTATATCTTGATGACGGTCTTGCCACCGGGTTTATTAAGCCCTATGAGAACGGTTACAGCTTTGTGGCGCTGCTGCCCAACGAAGGGGTATCCCTTGACGAGTATGTAAAGGGGCTTACCGGGGAAAGGTTTTTAAAAATAATTGAGAATTCGCAGCAGGAACCGGTGTACACGTATTTGCCAAAGTTCAATTTCAGTTGTACGGTTGTGCTCAATGGGGTGCTGCAAAGCCTTGGCATGAAGGACGCCTTTTCTTCCAAAGACGCGGATTTTAGTAAAATTGGAAAGTTGGATAACGGGAATATATATGTTGATACGGTGCTGCATAAAACCCGTATTATTGTTAACGAGGGGGGTACCAGTGCCGCCGCCGCGACCATAATAACGGGGCTCGGGTCGTCATGGGTCAAGAAAACTGTAAGGCTTGACCGGCCGTTTGTGTTTGCCATTATTGAGAATGAAAGCAAGCTGCCGGTGTTTATTGGTACGGTGATGGAGCCGTAGGGGTGTTAGCAAGGGCGATATATTTTAAATTAGGTGGAATTATGAGAACTGTTACGCTGACACGCAAAAAAGTTTTGTGGGATGTTTAACAGGATACAAATGTATATTTGATATAGGTACGCCTTATCAAAAATTTTATTCCATAAAAAACGGCCAGACGATTTATGTGGAAATTGACAACAAGGAACACGCCTTATGCGTGTTGGCATATACATCTACCGGTTTGGCGAGGAGTAATGAAGTTTTAATTGGTTCGGGGGAAGGGGATAGACAATATATAATAAAGACGAAACTCAATTTTAAATTATTACCAAAATTAAAGCTTAGTATCTTGCAAGCCAACTGATGATTCAGTTGGCTTGTTTTATGGGCAAAAGGCGGTTTGCAGTACGGAAGCGGTGGGCGGGGATAAACAAAAAAGCAGGTTGAAAAAATTAGCGAGGGTTTATTGCCAATCAAGGGATGGGGTGGTATGATTGGTTTAGAAAAGGCGGGATTTAGATGGAACTTTTGCAGCTTAAATACTTTTGCGTGGCGGCAAGGTATCAGAATTTTACCAAGGCGGCGGAGTATTTTTCCATTCCGCAGTCCTCAATCAGCAAGACAATAGCAAATTTAGAGCGGGAGCTTGGCTGCAAGCTCTTTGACCGCGCGGGCAGGCATGTGTATTTGAACGAAACGGGAAAGGTGTTTTTGGAAAAGGCCGAGGTTGCCCTTCGAAATCTGGAGGATGGCGTTGTAAGGATACAGGAACTTTCCAGCAACGCGAAAAAAAACATACGGCTTGCGGTCTGGGAGGGCTCCAAGCTTTTGCCTGATATACTGACCGCCTTTGGCAAGGTTGACAGGACGGTCAGCTTTTCGCTGGTGCAGCATTCCAACGAAAACATGCTGCAGGATTTTGATTTGTGCATTTCCGCGCTGCCCCTTAACGACAACGGGCTTGACTTTACGCCCCTTATTACCGAGGAGATTCTTCTGGCATTACCTGTTGACCACCCGCTGGCGGGCAGAGATAGCATTGAGCTGCCTTTGCTAAAGGACGAAAGTTTTATCGGCCTTACCTCCGGCAAATCCCTTCGCAGGATTACCGACGCTTACTGCAACATGCACGGGTTTTTGCCCAAGATTATTTTTGAGTCGGACGACCCTGCCACTGTGCGGGGGCTTATCGAAAACGGGCTTGGCGTGGCCTTTATACCCGAAAAGACCTGGAAGTCGGCCCATACCGGCAAGATTAAATACCTGCGCATTAAAGGCGGCGGGTGCCGGCGCACCATTGCGATTTCCTGGCATAAAGGCCGCCATTTGCCGGAAAGCGCAAGAAAATTTAAGCAGTTTGTTATTGATTGGTATGGCAGGCTGTAGATTGATGCCTTTAAGGATATATATAAATAGCATATTATATATTGGATAGTATCAATCATTCCTTTTATAATTAATATATAAACTAACCCCAATATACCCAGAATCGGGTGTGGGGGTATAAAGGAATGGTGATACGTTTGAAAAGGTTGTTAAGGAAAACCACCGCATTAATACTTGCCTTATTGCTGGCTGCCACGGGGCTGCCGGCGTTGACACCCGCCCTTGCGGACGGCGCCGACTTTGACGTGGAACTTGTTAAGGCGAGAATTGACCTTATTCCCGATACTGTCGGAAGAAACGATGTGAAAAAGGTGAATCTTGCAAAAACCGATTACGATAAGCTGACCCAGCAGCAAAAAACGCAGGTTACTAACTATGGGAAGCTGGAAAACGCGCTGCAGCAGGTGCAGCAGCTTAAAAACGACCCTATTCGCATTACCTGTGTGGGAAGCAGTACCACGGAGGGCGTGGGCGCGTCGGATATGTCCAAATACTCCTATCCGGCGCAGCTGCAGGCTTTGCTTGGCCCCGATTTTGTGATTACCAACGCGGGAGCAAGCGGTACTACCGTTGTGTTCGGAGCGGGTACCAACCAGTATTACGGCTCGGCGAAATATAATTTGAGCATGAGCTCCAATCCCGATATGGTTTTGATGTTCGTTGGATCCAATGACGCCACCAATGACAACTGGTACCGCACCGATATTAACTATCCCGAAAAGTTTAAAAGCTGCTACAAGGCCCTGCTTGAGGGGTATTTGAATCTTAGTACCAGACCAACCGTTGTTATGTGCTATCCTTACAATGTCTATACGGGAGACGGAAGGCCGACCATTGTGCCCAACCATGTTATCCCGATTTTGAACGAGATTGCGGCGGAATACGGCTGCCCGATACTTGACCTTTATACACCCACCACCTGGGAAAACTGGCGTGAACTTATGCCCGACGCCCTGCATCCCAATGATCAGGGTTATGCCATTGTGGCCAAGGCGGCCTATGACTTTATTACCGATTATTTCAGCACCGAGCTGAAAGAGCTGAAGGCCGGAGGCCAGAGCATTGAGCTGTTAGAGGGTGTTAGCGACTACGGCGTGCTTGTGACAAATGGGCAGATACCCCAGATTACGGCAGTAGGTGCCAATGACAAGCAAAAGATTACAATCACGCAGGCCGAGGGGCCGCTGCCGGCGGTGGCCAAAATCAGGGTGGTTTCGGCCGATGATGAGTTTTCGCAGCTTTATACCGTTACCTTTGCAGAATCCGAAGAGGATATCAAGGGGCATAAAGTTGCTGCGGATATTGCCAGAATTGGCAATGTAACGCTTGAAAAAGAGCAGATGATAAATCAGGCGAGAAGCAGCTACGATTCCCTGCCGCCGCGGCAGATGGCGGTAGTGCAAAATTACGATGTGCTAATATCCGCCGAGGCAAAACTTGACGAGATTAAAGAGATTGCCGCCGCGGCCGATGCGGTTAAGAATATGATTGAGGCGCTGGGCGAAATTACATCCCGCAGCCAGAAGGCGGATATAAAAGCGGCGCGGGCAGCGTATGAGGCTTTGTCTGCCGAGGCTAAGGAGCTGGTGACAAACTACGATAAACTGCTGCAGGCGGTTGAAACGATGTACACCATTGACCCGGCTTTTAAAGTTGAGGACGCGATAGATTTAATTAAAGAAAACAACTACCGCTATGGCAGCAAAATCCGCGCGGCGAGGGCGATGTATGACGCACTGTCTGCCGAAGACAAGGCGAATGTCGGAAACTACGGCAAGCTTGTGGCCGCCGAGGCGGCGGTTAAGGCGCAGTACGACGCCTATACCGTTACCATTTCTCCCGCCAACTGGACAAACAAATATTCAAAATACCCGTGGCTGAATGCCGACAGGGTGACCGAGGCTGACAAACAGGCAACGGTAGAGGCTATGGCGGACGAAATGAAGTATGAGTATGTAATGCAGGACTACTGTCTTGGAAAGACCTCGGGCGTGTATAACCTTGATACCGGCGCCTGGGGCGAGATACTAAGCCTTCAGACCGACAATAATATATGGAACGCCGACCCGACAGGGCTGCGGTACGAGACCGATAATATCTGGAACCCGTGGAACCAGGGCGGCAGGTACTGGGCAATGGTAGGCGTGCCCTTTGTGGGAATGGCCTTCTCGCAGAAAGGCTATTTCGGACTTAAGGATTTTGGGCAGATCGCCCTTGGCAATTCCTTTGTTTATGAAGGAAAGGTTTACCAGGTTTACTGGGCGGGCACCTACTGGCATGAGGATGTGCCGCTGGTTCAGGGCAACACAAACGTGGCCATTAATAAAATCGACTACTTCCCCGGCTCGTCGGGTAGTGCCGATATTACCAACAACACCTTCCGTTATGCCTATGCAAATTACAGCCAGGTTAACAAGTGGCAGGGATTAACGCTTGGCATACCGGTTGGGAACGCAGTAAAAGACGGGAATTTGACCTATCAGGAATTCACAGGCCCATACGGCTCTGCCTGGATTGTGAACACCGCCGACAGGATTTCGGCGTCGTCCACCAGCAGCAACGACAGCATGAAGCAGAATCAGGCCTATGTAATTGCTGGTGAGCTGGCTGAAGTGTTTAAGTCCCTTGCTGATACCAATGCCGAAAGATTTGCTATAACCGGCGCGCCGCTGGGCAACGCTGAGAATGGGGCCCAGAGGTTTGAAAACGGTATACTTACCGCTTCGGGATTTAAAACCGGAGAAGAGCCCGTAGAGGAGCCGATGCTTGGCGACGTCGACTTGGATGGCAGGCGTACGGTTGCCGATATTGTAATGATCCGTTCGGCGATTATGGGCAGGACCGAGCTTAGCGAGCAGCAGATTCGGGCTGCCAACGTGGACGAAGACCCGGAGGGCAGGATTACGGTTACTGACATAGTTGCCTTAAGGCGGCTTATTATGAGCGAGGAGTAAATTTATAAAAATATATAAACCCGGCTGGCACTGTGTGCTGGCCGGGTTTTGTGTTGTATTTGATTACAAGGGGGGATTTGGGGTTTGGTCAGAGTGCCGGAAGGTGCGGGGGGAATAGCCTTTGTATTTTTTAAATGTCTTTATAAAGTAGCTTAAATCATTAAAACCGCAGTTCAGGGCGATTTCGGTGACTGACTGGTCGGTTGAAAGCAGCTGTTCGGCGGCGCATTCGATGCGGTAGTAGTTTAGATAATCTATGGGGGTGCGGCCGCTCATTTCCTTAAAAAAGCGGCAGAAGTATTTGGGTGATACGCCAAGTACCTCTGACAAATCGTTAAGGCTCAAAGGCTTTGCGAAGTCCTGCCTTATTTTGCGCAGCACTTTTTTAAAGCGCTTTATGCGGTCTGACGAGGATGGGGCGCCGGTTTCTGAATAAAGGCGGTGGCGGAGGATTAGCCCCACCATTTGAAACAGGATTCCCTTGACTATAAATTCATAGCCGTCTTGCGCCTCGGCCATGGCTTTGAACAGGTCCTTAAAAAGACCGTTTAATATGCTGCCGTTTTCGTGGTAGTCGTTTAACTTTACATTGTGATTCAGTATTTTTTGAATTTCTTTTCCCGAGAGAGTGCTGTCTTCGAAAAAGCGGGAAAAGTCCAATACTATGCACTGGTAGACGCAGTCTTTGGGAACGGCGCCGTGGACCACCCCGTCGGATATCAGCACCGCGTCGCCGGGGTTTAGATTCAAAACTTTTTCGTCTAAAAACAGCTGCATGTGCCCCTTTAAAACCAACAGGAATTCGTATTCTATATGCCAGTGGAAGGGCATTTGGTAGCGGGGATGTGTTCGGTCGACATGATGAAATTCGATTGGAAAATCGAAGGTCCCGCGGGGCATGCGCTCTTGATAGGCAAATCTGTTCATTTTTCTCTCCAGAAGGTGAATATTGTTATACTTTTTATGATTATACACCAAGTATGGGCGGCATTACAATGCTATAATTAAACAAAATAATAATCGGCCAATTGTGTTTAGGCGCAAAAAGCGGGCAAGTATGAACATTATACAAGTTTTGAAAGGGTGATAACATGAAAACCCGTTGGGCAAAATTTGTTTGCTTTATATTTTGTAAACTTGCGGCTTTTCTGCTTGCCACGGCTGTTTTGGCGGGGCAGATGGTTTTTGCCGGTGATGCGGATTTTCCTGTGCTGTCTGACCGCAACCTTGCAAAGGGGGCAAGGGTGCGGGCAAGTTCGGTTTACGGGAAACGGGATGAGTTCAGCGGGGCAAAACTTGCCGACGGCGACCTTTCCCACAATTCGCGCTGGGCGGCCGCAAGCAGGGAAAACTGCTATGTTGTTATTGAACTTAACCGGGTCTCGACATTTAACCGCGTGAAAGTGTATGAGGATATTGTGCATGGCGAGCGGGTAACTGCACATGTTATCGAGTATTGGGACGGGGAGGGCTTCAAGACTGCCGCCCAGGGGTCTGCACAAGGCGCCGTTTATACCGATTCGCAAAACTATAGGTTAAGGCTGTTTGATACTGTGTTTAATAAGGTCAGCACAGACAAGGTGCGGATTAGGTTTGACAGCAGCAATGCAGAGGGCCCCGCTATCAGGGAAGTTGAAATATTAAATGAGACCGGAGAAGATGTGGTCGCAAGCCAAATTACCGTAAACGGCAAGCCTTTGGACGGGTTTTCGCCTGTTCGCTTTGACTACGATGTGGTAGTAGAAAAAGGCGGCGGAATACCGACGGTTGAGGCGGAAGGCTGTGAGGTGACGCAGGCGGAAAGCCTGCCCGGCTGCGCTTTGGTAAAGGTGAAAAGCGGCAAACTTGAAAATGTTTATACAATAAACTTCTGGGAGGACAAAGGATTTATGGTAAATGAAATTATACCTGCCCATAAATTCAGCGAAAAAAGCGGGGTTGTGCAAAATACGCTTGGCCCGGACGGTTCGTCGGTGGGCAATTTTGAAAAGGGAGGGTATTTAAGATATAACTCGGTGGATTTTGGCGACGGGCAGGCAAAGGTGCTGATGGCGGTAGCATCATCTACGGCAAGCGGGCAGCTTGAAATCCGCATTGACCGCGTTAACGGGCGGCGTATTGGCACTATTGAGGTTAATACGACCGGCAGCGCGTATAATTTTAGCGAGCATTATGCTGGCATTGAAAGGGTTACGGGGGTGCATGACCTTTACATTGTCTCTAAAAATGAACTGCCGGTAAATCTTGATACGCTGGTTATCTCGTCCTTTGACGGGACCGAGACTGAGGAAGAGAAGAATGAGCGAATGAGCGCCTGGCGGAATGCAAGGTACGGCCAGTTTATACATTTTGGGGTATACGCCAATTTCCCGTTTGAGAGATTTGACAGGGAATTTAACGGGTACAGCGAGTGGATTATGTACAACTGGAATTTAAGCCGAACCGAATATGAGGAGCTGGCGGTGTCGACTTTTAACCCCACTGATTTCGACGCGCGGCGGATTGTGGAAGACGCAAAGGGCGCGGGGGTAAAATACATGGTGTTTACCTCTAAACATCACGAGGGGTACAGCATGTATGACACAAAGGTTAAGGGTTTTAGGGATTTTAGCCTTTTTGGCTACGGTTTGTATGAGGGCGAGGACCCGATACTTAAATTGTCGCAGGAATGCAAAAAGGCGGATATTATTTTTGGGTGCTATTATTCCATTATGGATTGGCGTCATTGGACGCAGAATTCGCTCGGGGCTGTGATAACCGACAAGGCGGCGTATTTGTCGGATATGAAGGCGCAGCTGAGAGAGCTTATTGAGTTTTACGATGTGGATATTTTGTGGTTTGACGGGGAGTGGAACAATTGGTGGACCACCGCTGACGGAAAGGCCTTGTACAGGTACCTTCGGACCCTGAAACCGTCGCTGATTATTAATAACCGCATTGGAAAGCGAGGCCAGACCGACGGGGATTTTGGCACGCCCGAGCAGGAAATCCCGGCAGACGGACTTGGTTACGACTGGGAAAGCTGCATTACAATGAACAACTCGTGGGGGTATCTTGCGCATGATACCGACTGGAAGTCGGTAAGGTGGATTATAACCTCGCTGGCGGACACGGCATCCAAAGGCGGGAATATGCTGCTGAATGTAGGGCCCGACAGCAATGGCGTTGTGCCTGCCGAGTGTATAGAAAGGCTTAAAGCCGCGGGAGAATGGCTTGAAAAGTATGGCGAGAGCATTTACGGCACACAGGCCAGCCCTTTTAGCGGCAGGCTCCCCTTTGGGGTTGCCACCAGGAAAGAGGGGCGGCTGTATCTGCATGTGACCGACTGGCCGGACAGCGGAAAGCTGATAGTGCCGGCGATTGAAAATAAAATCAATTCGGTGTATATTCTTGGGCATGACACAAAGCTACCCTATGCTGCGGGGGAGGGGTATATTTTAATAGAGCTGCCAAAGGCACCTGTCGATGAATACGACACTGTTGTTGTAGTGAACGTAGAAGGGGACCCAAGGCAGTCCGAGAAAAGCTACCTTTCCGATAATCTTGCAAAGGGCAAGAAGGCGGTGGCGAGCAATTATTATTTCAATAACCCTGAGTATGACGGCTCGAAGGCGGTGGACGGCAACCCCGCCACCCGCTGGGCGACCGATGACCATATAAGGTCGGCGACCCTTGAGATTGACCTTGGAAGTGCGACCGAGTTCAATATGATAGTTTTAAGCGAGTGTGTTACCTGGGGACCGAGGGTTGGCAGGTTCAACATTGAATATTGGGACGGAAATGGCTGGCAGGTTGCCGCAAGCGCCGAGGGAATGGGAGAGAACAAAGCCCTGTTTTTTGACACTGTAAAATCCACGAAGGTGCGCCTTAATATCTTAGGGCTGCTTGAGGGGGCTAACAAGGGCCCGACGATATATGAGGTGCAGGTTTACAACATTAAGGAAATACCAATGCTAAAAGGAGATCTTAACGGTGACGGGAGGCTGACGGTTACCGATATTGTAAAACTGCGCTCGCACATTATGAATGACGACGCGGGGGAGAGAGAGCTTTTGTTAGGCGACCTTAATAATGACGGGAAGCTGACGGTAAGCGATATTGTGGGGCTGCGCAGGATGATTATGCAGGAGGAATAGGTTTACTGTTTTTGAATGAAAAATTTAGTCGATGAAACTAACCGCAGCGATAAATAACTGCCGCTGCGGTTTTAAATTGTTTGGTTTAATATTTGGTTGTTTATTCTTATTGAGCCTGAAAGGTCTGTTTGCGAATTTTTGCCGCCGGTGCCAGCGGCATGGGGGATGGTTAAGTCTTATTCTCCTGGAACGTAGGTGATGGTGAAATTCATATAGCCTTTATATGAACCTGCCGCCCTTAAGTTTGCCGGTTCGCAGGAGACAGCGGTCGTGATGGTCTCTTCGCCGTCTGCCAGGTCTTCCTGTGTGAACTCGAAGTATCCATCCGGCTGCTCCAGCTCAAACGCAAGGGTTTCGTTTCCGAGCCCGTCTTTGTCTCTCATTAACATTTCTGAGGAGACATTTTGGACGGTAATCATGGCGCCGTCCTCAATAAGGGCGTCCACAACCGATACCTGGAAAGGTCTTGATTGTTTGTCCATACTGCGGTGGATTACGCCAAAGTCGACGCTAGGAGTAATCACAACTGTATAAGCGATTTCGGCGCGGGCCTTGACCTCGTATTCATTGTTGGTGAACCAGTGGGGGCTTGCCGCGTCATTTGCGAAATTAAGCTGATTATTATTAAAACCTACGAAGCGGGTGCGTTTGCTCCAGTATACATCATTTGCATTAATGCTTACGCTGCGAGATGATGCATTAAATACTTGGCCCATGATGTCGGATGAAGTAATGTTCATGGTGACTGAAGAGGAGGGCCTGATAACTATTACGCTGCTTTGTGGGTCGATTGAATCGCTCTTAAGGTCACAGTTTTCGATAGGAACGGTTCCGTTGTTGGCGGATCCGCTGTTTTCACCAAATCTAAGGACATAGTAACCGGCGTGGATTTTTACGTTTCTAAGTGTGATGTTGCTGCTGTTATAGAGATTAAGTCCGCATTCTACTACTGTGGCGGTAACATTTTCAAGCGTAAGTCCCTGGCAACGGGCCTGGAGTACGCCCTCGAGGTTGTAGAATTCGCAGTTTCTTACAACGGTATTATATGCGGTGTTTCCGCTTGAAGACCCGGCGCAGATGGCGAAACCTCTTCCGTTACCGTTAAAGGTGCAGTTTTCGATTGTTACGTTGTGGGTGTAGGAATAGTTTTTGGTGCTGGTGCTCAACTTTTTCAGGTCAATGATAAATGTGCCAGTGCCTTCGTAATCGAAATAGATGTCCCTGATGGTGACGGTATCGGTACCATTAGCGCGGGCGTCACCGTCGATAATCATATTTCCGGTGATTGTTGCGCCGTCCTCACCCTTGATGACAATATTGATGTTAGGCCTTTGTGTGAATTGAATAGTGCCGCCGTGCCTGCCGCCTTTGACTATAATTGTATAGGTTCCGGCATCGGGACCTGTGGCGTTGATGGCTTCTTGAATTGTGGGATATCCGCCTTCGCCAACTGTGAGGGTTACGTCGACCGCAGCAAATGCAGTTACGGGCAGCAGTGTGATTACAAGCATGGTTGCGAGTAGGAATGCGAGAAGCTTTTGCATTTTTTGATTCCTCCTTAAAAATTTGTATATGAATTTTGGGCGCCCGATTAAACAAGTTTTTTGAGTTTTTACCGGGTGGGTGCTTTAGGATGTATTCCTGCTTTAGTATGAACAGAAATTTTTGTTTTATCCATTTTTTGGAATTATTACCAATTAATTATAATTACGATTTGGATAAAATGCAAGTAGAATTTTTGCGATGTGTATAAAAAGTGATAGTGATATTTTTACAAAGAATACAAAAAAGCCTTAAATTTCCCCGCTATAAGGGAAATTTAAGGCGGAAAATTGCTTTTGTATTTTTATGTTTTTAAGTTGAGGCGGAAATCGATATCAAGTAAGGAATTTATAAAGGAAGGATTGACTATTGGGTTTATAAAATTTATATCCATCAATTTCATAAATTGCTAATAATTATGTTGAGAATAGGCATGGTTTAAAATAATATTAAATGGCAATTGGCCGTATAAAGCGGACTTTTTTAAGGAGAATTTACAAATGAGGAATCCAAGAACCGGATTGTTGGATAAATATATATTTATTAGCGCGGGGTTGGTAGGGTTTTCGGCTGTACTTTGCGTTGTTATGGCCTTTACGGGTGCAGCAGAAGATATCCCTTTTGTAATGGGGGTAATGGGACTTGCAAGTTTTGCGCTTTTGTTCTTTTTAAGTTTAGCGTATAAAAAATCCCCTGAAGACCAACAACGGTTAGACAAAGATTTTTTCCTTTCTTTAGTCAACCTGTCGGAGGAAGACCCAAAACAGTTTTACAAGGAATTCAAACGGCTTTTGGGGCATGGGACGAGGTATATTATCCTACTTTTTGTTTTAATTTTTTTATCCATTGAAGGTATTATTGCCATTGGGATTGAAGCCCAGGTCAGCGTTGGCGGTTTTGGCATATTTGTAGCGGGGCTTTTCGGGGTGTTATTTACAATTATAAAATCCCTGTACATAAAATATCCGCCGGTAGAGGGGTATGAATTAACGGCCGAAAACGCTCCTGAAATTCTTGAAACGATAGAAAGAGCAAGGTTAAAAAACAAACGCGCCGAAACTTGATAAGATTATAGTCATGGGCGGCATGGACTGTGGTGTTGCCCAAAACCCTACGGGCTCTGGGCGTAAAAGCGAAAATGTGCTGTTTGTAGGGCTTTATCTTCTGATGTTGTTTACTACCGAAGAACTGGAGTCCATTTTCGTTCACGAATTTTCACATATGTTCAGGAAAGACACGTATATTTCGAATAAAATCAACCGCACTATAATAAGGTGGGGTAAAATTTTAGAGAATGTTCAAAACCGCGGGATTATCGCCAAGGCGTTGTTGGAGGGCTTTGCAGTTCTAAAAATAAAGAGATTTTGGCGGACAGGGAGGCGGCGAAACACAGCGGCAAGGAAACATACGCCAGGTCACTGATGAAGGTAGGAGTGTTAAGCCATTATTTGAATTTGCCTGTTGAGGAGAGCAAATTTGATATTCGCGCCTTTGAAAAGGCACCAACGAATATTTATGATTTAATTGTCGACAATTTTTTGGAGTATTTTGAGCGCAACAGGGATGTTTTAATCAATAAGGTTTTAAAGGTTTTAAAGCGGATATCCAACAAAGCTGACAGCCACCCAAGCTTTAAGGAAAGAATGGTTGAAATCGGCGTGGATGATTTTGATTTTGAGGTTTACTTTAACAAGTCGGATTCTCTCGTAGTACGCAAAATTGTTGATGATTTGAATTTGGAATGGCTTGAAAACATGAAGGAGCATTGGGAAGATTTCACTGACGATTATAAGAAAAGCCAAGAACTTACAGAGTCTTTTGGGTTATCGGACGATAACGAAAAAAATCTTGAAAACGCGATGGCCTATGAAAACCTTGGAAAAACCGACGAGGCGCTTAAAATATATGAATCTATGCTCGAAAGGGACAGCGATTATGCCCCGGCGCTTTTTAGAAGCGGCCTTATATATTTAAACCGCGACGATGAAAGCGGGATTGAAAGGGTAAAATTAGCAATTGAAAAGGACAGCGATTTTATTGATGTGGGCTTGCAGGTGATTCTGGAGTTTCTTGAAAGAAACGGCATGAAGGATAAAAAGAAAGAGATGAGAGACTGGGCTGAGGAACAGTCGGAAATTTACAGAAAAAAGATTGATGAAGCAGAAAACCTGTATTTAACCGATAATTTTGTTGAAGCAGATATTAAGCAGGAACAGCGCGAGAAATTAAAAGCCGAGCTAGAGAAAATCCCCAGTATAAAAAGGGTTTACATAGCCACCAAAAAACTAAAATACTCCGAGCACGACCTTTTGGTTGTAGGGGTTACTTCTAAACAAAAGGCGTCAAAACTAATTCTAAAGGGTAGATCCCTTGAAAACACGGATGAAATATGGGAGATACTTAACCGGCTTGAAACGCCCTGTTTTTTGCTGGATTTAAATGCAAATCCCCGATTCGGCCGCAGGATTTCCAAGGTGGAAAATTCACTGCTTGTAAAGAGATGAAAAAAGCCCTATAAGCTTCCGCTTATAGGGCTTTGTGTGCAAGAAAAAAAGGAAAAGGTAAAAAAAGGCCTTTTTTATGGCTAATTTTAAAAACATTTCGGCGGATTATTTTCGGCGTATTTCGTATGTTGCTCCGCCGCAGCCGTTAAAATAGATTGCGTCATCTGTTTATCAAGATTCTCGGCACCGGCTTTAATATTGCAGTATTTTACTCCTGTTTTGGGGCGCTTGGCACAATAAACGGCACTTGCGTCATAATTTACTCCTAACCCATATACACATTCCACAGTGCCGTAAATGCGATGTTTTCCGGGTTATTGGAGGTTCCCCCGAAAGGTTTTATCTTTCTCATGACGTGAAATTATACTTCAGTTGGTGGAGTATTTCCCGACTTCTGTTAGGCTTGGAGCGTAATGCTTGCACATCAATACAAAATGCCCCGAAAAACCCTTGTTTACTGGGTTTCGTGGCATTGTGAATTCTATTCCCACTCTATCGTTCCCGGGGGTTTGGGGGTGATATCGTAGACCACGCGGTTGATACCCTTGACCTCGTTTACAATGCGAAGGGAGGCGGATTTTAACACTTCGAAGGGGATTTGCGCCCAGTCGGCGGTCATGAAGTCGGTGGTGTTGACGGCGCGCAGCACAACGGTGTGCTCGTAGGTGCGCTGGTTGTCCTTAACGCCGACACTCTTCATATCGGTAAGTACCGCAAAGTACTGGGCAATGCTGCGGTCAAGCTCCGCCCTGGCTATTTCTTCCCTGAATATGGCGTCGGCCTCTTTTAATAGCTCTAGCTTTTCTTCTGTGATTTCGCCGAGAACCCGAACGCCCAGGCCGGGGCCGGGGAAGGGCTGGCGGTAGACCATTTTTTCGGGCATGCCAAGCTTGAGCCCCACTTTGCGCACCTCATCCTTAAAGAGGTCGCGCAGAGGTTCGATTATCTCCTCGAAATCGATGTGCTCGGGCAGGCCGCCCACGTTGTGGTGGCTCTTGACTAATTTGGCGTTGCCCACGCCGCTTTCTATTATGTCGGGGTATATGGTGCCCTGTACCAAAAAGTCTACTTTTCCGATTTTCTGGGCTTCCTCTTCAAATACGCGGATGAATTCCTCGCCTATGATCTTGCGCTTCTGTTCGGGGTCGGTGACGCCTTTTAGTTTGCTTAAGAACCTCTGGCGCGCGTCGATGGCTATGAAGTTGCCGCCGAATTTTTCCTTAAACAGCGCCGTGACCTCTTCGGGCTCGTTCTTGCGAAGCAGCCCGTGGTCGACGAATATGCAGGTAAGCTGCTCTCCCACCGCCTTGTGAAGCAGAAGTGCCGAAACCGAGGAATCGACGCCTCCGGATAGGGCGCAAAGCACCCTTTTTTCGCCGATTTTCTCTTTTAAGCTTTGAACGGTGCTTTCGATAAAGGCGTCGATGGTCCATTCACCCTTGCAGCCGCAGATATTATACAGAAAGTTCCTGATTACTGCCCTGCCTGTTTCCTGGTCAAGCTCGGGGTGGAACTGAACGGCGTATATCCTGCTTGGCGGGTTTTCCATTGCCGCCACCGCGCACTCTTCAGTCCTTGCGGTGATTTTGAAGCCTACCGGCACGCGTTTTATATGTTCGGTGTGGCTCATGAAGCAGACAGAATGTTTGTCAAGCCCGTCAAAGAGCTGGCTTGAGGTGTCCACCACCAAAGGGGTTTTTCCCTGCTCCTGCGGGCCAGCTTCCACCAATCCGCCAAGCGTGTGGGCGATAAGGTGGGCGCCGTAGCAGATACCGAGGATGGGGATGTCCAGTTCGAAAAGCTGGCGGCTGACGGCAAACTGCTCCTCATTAACGCTGTCCTGCCCGCCGGTGAGGATTATACCCTTGTAGCCTGCCTCTTTAATTTTCCAGACAGGTTCGGTGTGGGGCTTTATTTCGGAATACACATTGTTTTCCCTGACTGCTTTGGCTACAAGCTGGTTGTAGTGGCCGCCAAAGTCCAAAACCAGAATTTTGTCCATATACAATCCTGCCTTTGAAATGGATTATTGCAAGCCGAGCCGCTTGAATACCTCTTTGTATGCCTCTTCGACATTTCCAAGGTCCCTGCGGAAGCGGTCCTTGTCAAGCTTTTCGCGGGTTTTTAAGTCCCAGAGCCGGCAGGTGTCGGGGGAGATTTCGTCGGCCAGGATTATTTCCCCGTCGGGGGTCTTGCCGAATTCCAGTTTAAAGTCTATAAGCTCGATGCCGATTTTTTCAAAGAATTCTATTAAAACCTCGTTTACCTTAAAGGCCATTTGCGCGATTTTGTCGAGCTCCTGCCTTGTGGCAACGCCGATGGCGGTGATGTGGTAATCGTTTATCATGGGGTCGCCCAGAGCGTCGTCTTTTAAGCAAAACTCGATTGTTGGGTTTTTTAGCTTTGTTCCCTCTTCCACGCCAAAGCGCTTTGAGAAACTGCCGGCGGCGGTGTTGCGGATGATTACTTCAAGCGGGATGATGGTGACTTTTTTGACTACTGTCTCGCGGTCGTTGATTTCCTCGACAAAGTGGTTGGGGACGCCCGCGCCTGCCAGCAGCTTAAACAAAAGGTTGGACATGCGGTTGTTTACCACGCCTTTTCCCTCAATGCTACCTTTTTTTAAGCCGTTAAAGGCTGTGGCGTCGTCTTTATATTCGACAATATAAAGCCCGGGGTCGTCGGTTTTGTAGACCTTCTTTGCCTTTCCTTCGTACAGAAGCTCTCTTTTTTCCATGCGAAACCTTCCCTTTAATCAAAATAAACCATTCTTTGCTAATTATACACAAATTCTGCCGCTGTGTCTATGCAATCGTGGGCCTTATAATTATTTTTATTAAAATGCAAAAAACCTCTTGAATATAACGCCGATATGCTATATATTATACCAAACTGTATAAATCTACCGGAATGGTAGGTAACAGGCGTTATATTTTGGAGGTTAGCGGTCAATAATTAATTAGATAACCCTGGCGATTAAAAAGAATTGAGAGGGATTGGTATGGCAAGATTTGAGATTGTGACCGAGTCCACCTGCGATTTGACGGCGCAGCTTATACGCGAGCTTGATGTTAGAGTAATACCTATGGAGTTTACGGTTGAGGGCAGGGCTTTTTCGGACAATGTGTTTGACAGGAAACTGGAGCCGCCCGAGTTTTACAATCTTCTGCGGGAGGGCAAAACCGCTTCCACCGCGCAGGTAAACAGTACTACCTATCTTGATCTGATTGAACCTTTACTTAAACAGGGCAAAGATGTGCTGATACTTGCCTTTTCCTCTCAGCTAAGCGGTACCTATCAGTCATCTGTAATGGCGGTCCAGCAGCTGAAAGAGCAGTACCCCGAAAGAAAGATTATTACCATTGACACAAAAAGCGCCTCCATGGGGGAGGGCCTGGTGGTTTACTATGCCGCAAAGCTTCGCGATTCAGGAAGAAGCATTGATGAGGTGGCGGAATGGGTGACGGAGAACCGCCTTAAGGTCTGCCACTGGTTTACGGTAGATGACCTGAACCACTTAAAACGTGGGGGAAGGCTAACCGCCACCAAGGCTATAGTGGGCACCTTTTTGGGTATAAAGCCGGTGCTGCATGTGGATGATGAGGGAAAGCTAAAGCCTGTTGGCAAGGTGAGGGGCAGGCGGCAGTCGCTGGACGCGCTGATTGAAAATATGAAGAAGACCTATATTGACACCGAGCCCCAGACGGTGTTTATAAGCCATGCCGACTGCATTGAGGACGCAGAGTACCTTGAAAAACAGGTAAAGGCAAATTTTAAACCCGAAAGGGTAATTATAAACTATATAGGCCCGGTAATCGGCGCCCATGCAGGGCCGGGGACGGTGGCGGTCTTCTTTTTGGGGAAGCACAGATAACGGGCAGCATTACTTGGCTTGGGTTTATTCATAAAGTAATAAATAATAAAGGATTGAGTTCTGGCAAGCAGAATTCAATCCTTTTTGCGAATATATGTAATGTTTCTATGCCGAAAAGCCGTTGAAGCCGTGGGGCAGCATCCAGTCAAACTCGTGTTCTTTTCCGTCGATTAAATACCTGGTGGGTATTGAGGTTTCGAACCAGTCAAGGGGCTTCATTGTGTTTTCCTGCCTTGAGGCAAGCTCAAAGGCCTCCTTAAGGTCGGCTTTCATGTCCTGGGTGAGGGCGCTGGGCTTAATGGACGCAAACAGCGGGGTGCCGCTTAAAGCCAGCAGTTTCAAAAAGCGCCTATTGTATTCCCAGTCTATGTTTTCGGTAATTCCCACACAGTCGGCGTCGATGTGGAAGAAGTTTTTGTGCTGTGCGAGCCTGAAGGCAAGGGTATTGACGCCCATTATCACGGTGCGGTCCCAGTTGTGGCCGCTGGTATCATCACCGCTGCGGTGCATGTGTACAAGCCCTGCCGCAAGGTGTCCCACCACGTTGCAGCCAAGGATTATGGCACCGTTGGAATTGTCGAGTATTGTTTTATATACTCCCTTTATTGCCTCGGCGTTGGTTTTGGTGCGGTCGTGCCATGCCCAGCCGTTTTGTAAATGTATTGCGTCAAGGGGATTGAAGAAAAATCTTCCCAGTGCGTCAAATGTGACAAAATCATACTTTAAAAATTCATAGCCCCATTCTCCGGTGACACGGTTGACGTCCTCGGCTATTAGCTTTAACGCCTCTGGCTCGGTGATATCGAGGTAATTCTGGTCCCGGTCGCAGCGAAGGCGCCGGTCCAAGAACATCTCGCTGGTGCGCTGCGGGCGAATCCAAATGCCCGGGCGTACGCCAAGGGCTCTTATTTCGCTCGCGAGCCTTGCCATGTCGGGAAAACGGCTGTTGCCGTGGTCATGGGGCCTTCCCGCCGCGCCGGTGGTAAGCGCCAGCGGCTGCCAGCAGTCGTCTATTACCATGTAGGGGCGGTTTTCAAGGCCTTGGGTGAGTTCTGAAAGTATCCTGGCGTCCTGCAAAACTTCTTCGTGGGAGCTGTTGCCGTAGGCATAATACCAGTTATTGCTGCCGTATATGGGCGTGGGCGGCAGAAGCGGGTCCTGGCACATTTTGGCGCAAAAGCCTGTAAGAAAATCAAAGGGGTCTTTGTCTTCCGTATGGTCGGTGACTATGCTGGCAAGCTGCAGTTCCCTGCCATTTAAAACTACCCCTTTTGAGCCGCAGCGCACATCAAGCCAGAGAGTCACGCCCTGCCGGTCGCACATCCAGAAGGCGAAAGCGTTGGGGCGCACTTTGACCCCGAAGCCCATTGTCTCTTTCTTGTCGGAGGCAAGAAAATACCAGGGCATAAGGCGATGGGGCACAAGGCCGCGCCATTCAAGGTTGCCGTAGCCACGCTCGACTGCGTCGCCCAAAAATTTGGCCTCTGCGTTAAACTCCCCGTGCCAGCGAAGCTGTATAAAGCGAACGGGTGTGTCCTGCGCGGTAAGGCTTACTGAAAGGGTGTCCTGTGCATTGTCAAAGGTTACTTTAATGTCATTGTGTTCAAAATAGCTGCCGCAGGGCTTTGCCAGAAATGTATCTTTCCCGGTTAATCGTACAATATCGGGAATTCTATTTACCTTAACGGTAGATATCATATAGCATCCACTTTCTTTTATGTACTCTTTCTTATAATACCAGCTATTTAAAATATGTCCAGCCTATTTTGCAACAATTTTAAAAGTGTGTTTTTGATTTAAATTTTTTAGATTATAATTACCTTTATCTATTTACCGGAAAACAAACACCGGCTGTTTCCAGCCGGTGTTTTATATTTGAAAAAGAAACACAAAACAAGGTGTTGGCCTGTGTTAAATCTGGTCTGCCGCCTGTTTTTTAAGGTTAGCCTTAGAAAGGAAGTTCTCCCACATTGCCGGCCAGTCGATGTGGTAGACAAAAAGGTAAATGAAGACGCTAAAGGCAAGCCCCAAGGCCACATCGATTATTGAATGCTGTTTTATAAACATGGTGGACAGGACGATCAGCACATTCATAATATGTGAAGAAATTTTTACCCAGGGTTTGTCTTTGAAACAGCCTGCGCGCTGAATGCCTATGGTGCAGGCGACCGAAAAAAGCACGTGGATTGAGGGCGCGCAGTTGGTGGGCGTGTCTTTGGAGTAGATAAAGTAGACCAACCTATCGAACAAAAAAGGTTCGTTTTCGGTTAAAGGTACTCTCAATGGCTGGCCGTGGGGGAAAAGGTAGTATATTAAGTTGCAGAAGGTCATTCCTATATACAAAGACATGAGCACCCTTATAAATTCCCCGCGGTCTTTAAGGCCGGTGATAAGAAGGGTTATCGCCACATATGCGAACCAGAAGACATAGGGGACCACAAATATGCTTACAAAAGGTATAAAATCGTCCAGAGGGCTTTGTATCAGGTGGGAGACCTGTGCATTGCGCTTTTCAAGCCATTGGAATTGGCCGATCATCACGGGATAGTAAATAAGAAGCAGTGCGTGCTTGTATTTGGCAAGCCGGTCTGTGATGCCTTTCACAAAATTTACGCTCCTTTTGATTTGTTACCTTGGTTCCATGGTTTTTATTATATGTAATTTCGGGCCGAAAACATTAATTTTTTATTAACATTTTCTGTATTAATTCTATTTTAGCCCCAAGACTTTTATTTTTCAAGCAGAAAGAAAGGCCGCATAATTATATGGATTTTTATGGTGGTTGTGTTATAATATTTTTTGGTTACATTAAGGTGGCGAGGACTAAAAGCTCCAGCAATCGGTCGTAAAGTTTTGGGAACTGAAGGATGGTGGGATCCCCCTTTCCCACATAGACTGTAAGGGCCGGGCGGTTGTATTGGCTTAAAATAAAGTCCTTAAAGCCTATATCGCCCATAAGCCCTGTGGGCACCTCCATGGAGTAGCCCGCGGATATGGAAAGGAGTTCGGCCATTCTTTCGGAATCATCAGGCCTTATGTCTTCAAAGCTCCAGTATATGGATTCGCCTCCCGTGCGGAAGGCAAGGGCGTGGCGGATTCTGTGGCTGGCGCATAATTTCACCAACGCCTCTGTTTCGGGCTCACTAACGGGGAAGGGGCCGGCAAAACCCTCTGGGCAGGGTCCGTATATGCCGCGGGATTTTTCCAGCTCACGCACCTGCCTGAATTTAATATCGAAATTGTGGTTTATGTTTACCCCCCGCAGGTTGGAGTTCCAGATTGAAAAATCCCCCGAGCAAAGCCTTTTTATTTTGGGCGCCAGATACCCGCACCCCGTCGCGCCTTTTATTGCCACTTCGCAGCTGTCGGGGTTTGCCTGCGGCACTATCATCAATGCCCTTCCGTACATGGCCTTGCGCGCATTAAAGTGCGAAATGGTTTTGTCGTGTTTTAAGGCGTCGCAAAGCTGGCGGGCGTATTCAAGCAAAAGGGTGCAGGTAATCCGCTCGCGGCCGCCGAAGCCGCCAACAAACAGCACGTATTCGGGTGCGTCGCCGATTTTTAGGCAGTAAATATTCCTGCCGCTGACGCTTTTGCCGATTGTTTCGGCCTTTAAAAAGGTATACTCATCGCACATATGGCGGATTGTATCCCTTAATTCCTCGTATGTATAGTCTTTTGCGGGCATGGTTTTTCTCCTTTCGGAAAACAGCTTTGGTTATTATATATCTATGAAAGGTTTGTGGAGTTTAGATATGGATTTGTCCGAAAAAACGGTGAATCAGGAATATATTTACAAAGGAAGAATAATAAATTTAAGGGTGGATGATGCCCTGCTGCCTAACGGCAAGCCCGCCTTAAGGGAAGTGGTCGAGCACCCCGGCGGCGTGTGCGTGGCGGCACTGACTAAAGACAATGAGCTGCTTATGGTAAATCAATTCCGCTACCCGTATATGGAAGAGGTACTGGAACTGCCGGCGGGCAAGCTTAACCCCGGCGAGGACCCGCTTGAGTGCGGGAGGCGGGAGCTTGAAGAGGAGACCGGCGCCGTGGCGGATGAATATGTAAGCCTTGGACAGCTTTACCCCTCGCCCGGGTACTGTGATGAAATAATATATATGTATGCCGCAAAGGGGTTGCAGCTTGGGGATTCCCGCCCTGACGAGGATGAGTTTTTAAACCTTAAAAAGGTGCCTTTGAAGACCGCTGTTGACATGATAATGAAGGGCGAGATTAAGGACGCCAAAACCCAGGCTGCGGTTCTGAAACTTTACCTGCTTGTAAAAAGGGGTATTTTCTGCGGGGAGTGATGGTATGAAAAGGACTTTATGCCTGATTTTAGGCCTGCTTTTTGCGGTGGTTTTGTGCTCCTGCAGGGAAAAAGAGCAGATACGGGTAACTTCGCAGGACCCGGTATACACAGCCAGCGACCATTCCAGCGCGCCTTTGACTATGCTTACAGAGCAGCAGGTTGACGAGGAAATCGCGCTTGTATACAAAATGGTAAAGCGGCACGCCTCGTACAGCACAGGGGCGGGGCTTAACGACTCGGATGTTGTGGAGGTAAAGGACCTGCTCGCGCGCTGCGGGAATATTGACACATCCACCAACAAAAGCCGGTATCTCGACGCGCTGGTTAAATGCTATGCCCAGGTTTACAACTATTATCTGCAAAACGGCAGCGAGCCTAGATTTATGGAGGCTTTTAATTACCTTACGGAAGTTTACGACAGCCTGCCGCAGGAATTAAAGGAAGGTTACGAACCGCCCGAGCCTGGAAAGTGGAAGAAGGCGGCGGAAAATTTTAAGCTGTTTGGATTTGGAAAATCGGGAGCTTAAGGAGATGGCTGTATGAAATTTGTAAAGCATGAATTTGACGGAAAAGCCCGCGTGGTATTAAACGGTTATTTGTACGAGGGTGAAAAAAGCATTCCCCGCTGGCAAAAGCGGCCTGCGGTTGTGGTATGCCCCGGCGGGGCGTATAAGTTCTGCTCTGAGCGCGAGGCCGACCCAATTGCCATGCAGTATGTGGCGGCGGGTTTTAATGCCTTTGTGTTCTATTATTCCGTTGGGGACGAGGCGGTGTTCCCCAACCCTTTGTGCGAGCTGTCGGTTGCCATGAAGTATATAAGGGAGCACAGCGAAGAGTGGGGGATCATTCCCGACCAGATAGCTGTCTGCGGCTTTTCGGCGGGAGGGCACCTGGCGGCAAGCCTGGGTACCCTTTGGAACCACCCGCTTATTGCCCAAAAAACGGGGATTAATAATGGGGAGAACAGGCCAAATGCGCTGATCCTGGGGTACCCTGTGATTTCCACCTCCTGGATTGAAAATGACGGCTCGCTGGACAGGCTGATTGGGGACAGTGACAGAGAGACTGTGCTAGGGCTGATAAACTGCCACAAAAATGTGGGCCCCCACACGCCCGAGACCTTTTTGTTCCACACATTTAAAGACGACGTGGTGCCCGTGGAGGACAGCTTGAAATTTGCAAGCGCGCTGGCAAAGGCAAAGGTTCCCTTTGAGCTGCACATATACCCCAACGGGCCGCACGGGCTGTCCCTTGCCACGCAGATGACGGGGGACGCAGACCCTGACGCCGCGGGCTGGATGGGGCTTTCTGTCAACTGGCTGCTGCGGGTGTTCGGGATAAGGCCGTAACACGCTTTAAAATCATGCAAAAATAAAAGCCACCGCATTGCGGTGGCTTTTTATGCCATATAGGAAGGGATAACGGGGTTTCGGCTGGCCGGCAAAGGCTTAAAAAATATTAGCCGCTTGCGCGGCGGGGAAGCCTGCGGAAAGGCTCTTGCAGCGCTTCCAGCTGGCGGCGCGTAAATTTTTGGGGATTTGATCTTTTGCCGCAATCAAGGCGCAGGCTTAAAGCGGTAGAGGGTCGCAGAGTTATAAAAGCATAAAGGCCCCTTTTGCGGGGCCGGAATGATTCAAATTTATTAAAATCCTTTATATTTGCGCCTGGTTGCAAGCCCGCCGCGGATGTGCCTTTCCCTTTTGTTTTTCTCGAGCACCTTTTTAACCTTGGCGTAAAGCTGCGGGTTGCTTTTGTACAGGCGTTCCGTGACATCCTTATGTACCGTACTTTTGCTTATATGAAACTTTTTGGCAGCGGCGCGTACCGTTGCGTTGTGCTCAATTATGTATTCGCCGAGCTCTACCGCCCGCTCCTCTACTGCTCCCTTCACTACAATCACCTCGTACGCTTCATAGTAGATACTATGCACGAACCTTTGATTGTATGCGGGGAGAACAAGCTGATAAACAATTTTTTCCAATAATAATTATTATATACTATATATTGTGCTAAAGGCTTAAAGAACTACATCCCAATGGAACATTTTTTACAATAATTGCCTATTAATGCATACTATGGTATAATCTAAATGTCCTACAAGCATGGGAATGGAGGAAGGCTTATGGGATTTGCCAAAATCAAATTTAATAATACCACTTTTTGCGCTAATGCTCGTAATTTTGTGATTATCATGCTTGGCACCAACGACTCGAAGCAGAGGAATTGGGAGGAATGAAGACAAGATTTTATTAAATTTTTATTAAACAATTGACAAGATTTTGGTCAAGCGGTATAATACTTAAACAATCGGCGGATGTGGCTTATTACCAAAAAGGGGAGATTTTATGAAGCTTATGAAGAAATCTATAGCGGTACTGCTTGCCGTTTTGTTGGCATTTCCGGCAGTTACCGCCACAGCGGTTGATTTGAACATCCAGTGGCCCGCCGTCTGGAACGAGGGCACGCCGCCTGATTGGGCGCTGACTCCCACAAACGAGGTAAAGGCCGCCACTTTACAGGCCATAAATAAGGAGTACAACGACCAACTTGCAAACGGTTACCGGCTTGGAACCCTATATGGATTCAGCGCCTGGGGCAATATGGTTACTGCCCAGTTCCAGAATGCGGATCCCAACAATGGGGATACCGACAACACCGGCAACCCGTGGGGCCATGCAAACCGCTTTTGGGGCGCGATTGTGGCGCCCTATCCAGGGATTGCGTTTTCCTTAAGGGCAAACTTTGCAAAGACCTTTACAAACATTTCCGCACCTATTAGCAACGAGTTCACATTTACCCACCCGATAGACGGCACCACCAAGACTTACCAGATGTACAAGGGCTACTACGCGGCGTTTACAAATCCCGCGGTAGAGAGCACCAAAACCACATCCACCAATACCGTCGGCAAGGGTGCCATGCCCCTTATGGCGGAGGCAATGCAGGAGGCCTATGCCATAAGCTCCTACAACGGCTACTGCCCCGGAATACCCGCGGACAGCGCGGTTGGGGCTTACGGGGATTTTGTCTACCAGAAGTTCTACGGCCCGCACGGCACTTCCTACATTGCGGCCAAAAACGGGGATAAAAAGGCGTACGTGATTATCGGCGGTATTTATGAAGCCTTCGCGGAGCTCTCAAACAGCGAGCCGTACAAGGCTTTAGACGTGACCGGAGCGCCGATAGGCACCATGATTGTGGATGACAACGGGAACCTGCGCCAGGATTTTGAGAACATGACCATTATTGTTGGCGAAAACGGCGACGCGTCGTATGTATCCCGTGAAAACTATATTCTGACCTTTGAGGTGGAAAACGGCGAGGTTTTCATGAGCGGAGACCGGATTGAGGTTATTGTGCCCGAAGGCACCGATCTTACTTCCATCGCTCCTGTGTTTACAATTTCCGAAAAGGCCACCTGCGACAGGGTATCCGGTGAGGCCCTTGACTTTACCAATCCCGTGGAATTCAGGGTGACCGCCGAAAATGGCGACGTTAACGTATACATTGTGGAGATATATACTGATGCTGAGCCCACCGAGCAAGAGCTAAGTCTTGCACAGACCGTGATTGACATGATTAACATGATATCCGACACGGTATCCAGGTCTGATGAGCAGGCAATCTGGGAAGCGAGGCAAAAATATGAAGGGCTGCCCGCCCGCATAAAGAGACTTGTTACCAACTTTGACAAATTGGTAGCCGCCGAAAATGCGCTGGCCAGCCTTACCCGTGAGAGGATTAGGGTTGCATGCGTTGGAGACAGCATTACCGAAGGTGTGGGCGCCACGAGTGCCGCGTTTAACTACCCCTCCTACCTGCAGGAAAAGCTCGGGTATGACTATGACGTCAGGAACTTCGGCCACAGCGGCACCACCCTTACCAAAAACGGCGACAATTCGTACTGGAACAGCTCAAGATTCACTGCCAGCCGCGAGTTTAACCCGGATATTGTAATTATAATGCTCGGTACCAACGATTCGAAACCGAGGAACTGGAATGACCGTAACTGCAAGAATACCTATGAGGCCGACCTTACAGAACTTGTTAATATCTACAAGAACCTTTCTTCCAAACCGATAGTTTATATCATGACCTCCCCCACCGTTTACCAGGATACGGTTGACACCATTAACGAATACACCGTGGCAAACGGAGTCGTTCCGCTTCAGCGCAAAGTGGCAGAGGCCACCGATTCTCAGTTGATTGATATTTACGGCCTGACAGCCGCTTTGTCCAACAAGGCGCCATATTTCGCCGACGGTTGCCATCCGAGCAGCCTTGGTTATGATTTAATGTCCGGCCTGATTGCCCAAACCATTAGGAATGACTACAACAACGCCGAGCTTGACAAAATTGTCGTAGACGGCAGGGAAATTGAGATTAGTTCAAAGACCATCAATATGGACTATGTGTCCCAGCTGCCCGAGATTGAATCCGCCATCGCAAAGAGCAGATTTGCTAATGTTGAAATCACTCAGGCCGACGAGGAAACCAAGCAGGCCACAATCAGGGTTACCTCGAAATGCGGCATGTATATTAAGCAGTACACTATAAACTTTGCACAACTTACCGAGCCCACAGGCGACGTTGACGGAGACGGCAGGGTCACGGTAACGGATATTGTGGCGGTACGCGCGTTTATTATGGAGAAGATGACCCCCACCGAGGTCCAGCTCTTCAACGGAGACCTTGACAAATCGGGCACCCTTACCGTAACTGATATTATTGCGATTCGCAGAATTATCATGTCGTAAAATTAAAAGAACAAAATAAAAGACCCCGCGAAGGCGGGGTTTTTTATTTTTACAGCGATGACAGGAGCGTTTTAATATATTGGGGGATATTAATAAGAAAATCAAAAACGTATTGTATTGCGCAAGGAAAGGAAACCATTGCCGCGTCCGCAATCTGCTGGAGTTTTGCCGGGAAGCTGAAGTTAAACTGCATGTCGAAAAGCCGGAGCACAAAGCCGTTTTGGGTATTAAGCACCTCGGCGATTTGGCCGTATTCTGCAAAACCGATTGCCTTTGTATTCTGGTATGCTATTCCCATGCCAAGCAGCAGCAGCGCGGGCCCGAAAAGCAGCAGGGCGGTAATCCACATGGCCCTGAAAAAGGTTTCGATTTTTTGGGGTGTCAACTTCCAGCCTCCTTAAACTTCCTATTGTTTTAGCGTGTTAAGCACGCTGCCGAGCACCTTCCCTATAAGCTGCCCCGAATATATTGCCTCTTCAAGCGTGTTGGCGTCGGTGCCAACCTCGATTATCATGGAGCCGGTGGACAGGTGCTGGTTGTATTTTTTGGGCGCAAAGTGTATGGCGCGGGCAAGCCCCGGGTATTTTACCTCGCAAAGCTGCTGGACCTTAAGGCCGAGCCTTAGATTCTCCCTCCAGTTGGGGAAGCCTGTGACATTGCCGTCTTCGCAGCCGAGCACCAGCATGATCTGCGCCGCCTTTTTGCCGTTTATCTCTTTGACCGGCTTTACTTTATCGGTTCCGCCCGCGGAAATGGCGTCCCGGTGGATATCCAGCACCACTTTGATTGAGGGGTATTTTTCAAGGTACTGCCTGACGGTCTTTTCGGAGCGGCTGTAGCTGCCCGAGTATGAGGGGTAGTCGTGCAATGTCACATCGTGTATTACCGAAATGCCCGCGGCTTCTATCTGATTTTTTATTATCTCGCCGATATGGACTATGTTTTTTGTCATGTCTGTTGTGCGGGATTCGTCGAGGTTGGTGTAGTAGTCCCTGTCCTCAAGCATAAAACCTTCGGTGGTGTGGGTGTGAATAATCAGCACCTGGGGCTCGTTTGTGCTGTTAAGCCGAAGGGCGGGGCCTGCCTCCAGTTCGGATTTGAGGTCTATTTCCTTTGAGGTCAGATTTCTTACATATACGTTATTGTAGGCAAGTTTGACTGAATATGGGGAAACGAACCTTGAGATGATTCTGCCCACCGCCTCTTCGGGCAGGGGCGCCGTGCTGGTTTCGGGTTCGGATTGGAGGATATCGTCTTCGGGTATGTTTTCCGGCTCCGGGTTGTATATTGTGTCGTCTGCCGAAACGGTGGCGCCCGCCATTTTGCGGATGTTTTGGTAGTACCCTTCGGGCATCGCAAGCAGCGCCGAGAAGACTGCCGCATCCTTGGCGGTGTCAAAAAAGCTGTTAAAGGCGTTGGATTTTATTGCGGTTATTATTAAAGCAGTTATAATAAATACTGCTAATACTCGTTTTGCAATGCCTTCCACCTTCTTTCCAAAGGCTCTTTATTAATTCTATGCAACGGCCTCTGATTTTAGAAGGCGGAAGGACATGTTATACCAAAGACAGCAGAACTTCCGGGTCTATGGAGGGCTGCAGTGCGCAGTTTATTGAATGTGACAAAAGCTGCGCCGCCCGATCGATAAGAATATCAATTTCCCGCGGGGTTACAATCATTTTGGCGCCCCTTGGCTCCACGAGCTGGCTTTGCTGCGGCTTTTCGCCCAGCAAATCGTAGGCAAGGGTTGTGGCGTCTACGACGGTGGGCACGCCTATTGAGATGACGGGTACACCCAAGGTGTCCTTGCTGATTTCCGCCCGCTCGTTGCCCACGCCTGAGCCGGGGGATATGCCGGTGTCCGCCATCTGCACCGTGCAGCCGAGCCTCGCAAGCCTTCTTGAGGCAAGGGCGTCGATTACTATTACCGCCGAGGGGTTCACGCGCTGGATTGTACCCATGATGATTTCGGAGGTTTCAATTCCCGTCTGGCCGAGCACCCCGGGGCTTATGACCGCGACGCCCCGAAGCCCCTCAAGGCCTATGGACCTTGCAAACTCCTGGGTTATGTGGCGCGTGGCGAGCACCCGTGAGGCGGTTTTTGGGCCTAAAGCGTCGGGGGTTATGTTTGTGTTTCCAAGCCCCACCACCAGCACCACGCCCTCTTTTGGAATCATGTTGGCAAGCTCGTTTTTGATGGCTGTAATCTGGTCCTCGTCCATGCCTGAATCGTCCGAGAATGGGGGTACCTCCACCGTGATGTACCGCCCCCGCTTTTTGCCGATGGCCTGCTCGCCCTTTTCGTTTAAAACGGTTATTCGGGTGATTTTGGCCTTTCCCACGGTTATTTCCTCTGACTCTATGCCTTCCACCTCGGGGTTGAGTTCGTGCTGTTCCAGCGCCAAATCGGTTCTTATTTGCATAAGGTTACCTCCAGAATTTTAAAATACATGCCAGAAAGGTTTACTTAAATTAGTATTATCTTAAATTTATTGGGTTATGCTAATCGATAGGAATAAAAAAAGTGTTGCAATCCGCAAATGTTAGTGGTAATATAATCATACGTGAATTTTGCATTAAGGAGGTGCAGATATGCCGAATACCAAATCCGCCGCGAAGCGCGTGTTGGTAAACCGCAAGAGATATGAGCGCAACAAGGCATACCGTTCCGCTTTGAAAACCGCCCTTAAGAAGGCCAACGCCGCCGTTGAAAGCAAGGCTGACAATATGAACGAGTCTGTGCGGTTTGCCATTAAGATGCTGGATAAGGCTGCTGCCAAAGGTATTATTCACAAGAATGCCGCTGCCAGAAGAAAATCCGTTTTGACCGTACGTTTGAATAAAGCAACCGCTAATTAAGTTTGTAAACTTTTCAGGCTTTTACACGCTAAAGGCCTGTTTTTGTTTTTACAATAAAAAAACCGGCCAAATGGCCGGTTTTGTTTGTTTTCTGCTTTTTTACCTGTTTTCGTTGTTTGCGCCAACGGTCAGGCTTGCCGAATATATCTTGCCCGAGCGGTAAACCTTGACGGTGACCGTATCGCCCGGCTTGCAGGCGTTAATGGCGCTGTTGAGGGAAGCGTAGCCTGTGATTTGCTGGCCGTTGAACTCGGTGATAATGTCGCCCCGCTTAATGCCGCAACGGTCGGCAGGGCCGTTGGGGACGACGCTCTGAACCACGGCTCCCGGCGGGTAGCCCAGCATTTGAAGGGTTGCGGCGTCGTACCTGGTGCTGATTGAAACGCCTATATAAGGAGTTGGCTCGTTTTCGTTCTTGATTATCTCGTCGCAGATTTGCACGACCGTGTTGACGGGGATGGCGAATCCCATTCCCTCGAATTCCTCAGCTACAAGTTTTACGCTGTTGACGCCTATAAGCTGTCCTTTTGTGTTTACCAGCGCGCCGCCCGAATTGCCCGGGTTGATGGCGGCGTCGGTCTGTATTAATTGCAGGGAACCCATTGACTCGGCGTTAAGCCTGCGGTTAAGCCCGCTGATAATGCCGTAGCTGACAGAGCCCATGAATTCAAGCCCTCCGGGGTTTCCGATTGCCACCACGTATTCGCCGACCTTGAGTTCGTCCGAGTTGCCGATTTCAATGGCGGGAAGCCCCGTTTTGTTAATCTTGATGACCGCAAGGTCGGAGGAAATGTTGTACCCGACTATTGAGGCCTCTATCGCATTTTCGGGGTCGCTGGGCAGAAAGACCTCTATTTTGGTGGTGCGTCCGGTTTGTTCGGCTGCTTCCTGTATGACGTGGTAGTTGGTGATTATATAACCGTCCTTGGTGTAAATTATTCCCGAGCCCTCACCCGTGGATTCGGTGGTGCCTCCAAAAAAGCCGGTAATGGCGGCTGTGGTGCGGATTCCCACAACGCTCGGCCCGGCCTTTTCAGCCACCGCCTGTACCACCGATTCGACATTGGAGGTTATATTTATGGTTTTGACTATATTGGTCTGTTCCGAGGCGGTGCCTGTGTTGTTGCCCTGTGTATTGCCGTAGAAGTTTCCCACCGCCATGTAGGTGCCCGTTCCCACCGCGGCGCCAAGTATCGACGCGATTATCACGCTTGCCACTATTGCCCTGAAACCATAGCGCTTCTCTTTGAGCTTTTTGTTCACCTTCTGCTTAAAATAATAGGGCTGGGTGTAGGGGGGCGGAGGAGTGTTTCCAATGCCGTAATTGCCGCTTGGGAAAAAGCCGTAGTGGGAATGGGGGGTAAAGCTGCTTTCCTGCTTGAAGGAATCGCCAGGAGGCATGCCGCCCTGAGGGGTATCGGGCTGCGTGCCGTTTGTTTCGTAAGCTTGAGTGTCGTTGAAGTCCTGCTCTTTAAAAATGTGGCCGTTTTCGCCCGCAGCGGGGGGTTCGTTGTCGGATGAATAGGAATCAAACCCGCTTATTTCGAAGTTTTTGCGGTTTTCGTTGTCGTTCATATCGATTATCCTTTCAGGGTAGTATTTTTTTAACTTTACCGAAATTTTAACCTGAAAATATTACTTTTCTGATACTATTATGTGAACATAAGGTAAATAAATGAAAACAAATTATTAACACACACAAGGTGCGGGAACATGCTGGCCTTATGCAACCTAAATATATTTTAGCTAAAATTGCTTGCAAATCAATACTGTTTTAATATATTTGCAAAAACCGATCAATTACAAGTTGACAACCACTTCTAGTTAATGTATAATCTACAGGTATTTAAATGTTATGGATGTTTTTTCAAAATATCCAAAAAATTCTTAGCTTTCAACTCCCACATATTATTTGCTGTAAAAAACCCGCCTTTTTTAAAGGCGGGTTTTTTACTTTTTTCTTACACTGCAAAGACGGGAAAGGATACCGCATAACAATGCAAAACAAAAAGGGGGAGTTACCCCCCTTTTTTTTATTTTATTCTTCGGTGTTCCAGCTGTACATCTTGCGGAGCTCTTTGCCCACATTTTCGAGCATGTGCTCCTTCTCAAGCCTTCTGCAGGCATTAAAGTGCGGGCGGCCGGCCCTGTTTTCGCTAATCCATTTGGTGGCAAAGGTGCCGTCCTGAATTTCCTTGAGGATTTTCTTCATTTCCTTCTTGGTTTCCTCGGTGATAATCCTCTTGCCGGTTTCATAGTCGCCGAATTCGGCGGTGTCGGAGATGGAATAGCGCATGTAGCTGAAGCCGCCTTTGTATATAAGGTCGACTATAAGCTTCATTTCGTGGATGCACTCAAAATAGGCGTTCTCAGGCGCGTAGCCTGCTTCCACCAGAGTTTCAAAGCCCGCCTTCATAAGGGCGGTTACACCTCCGCAGAGAACTGCCTGCTCGCCGAACAGGTCGGTTTCGGTCTCGTCCCTGAAGGTGGTCTCGAGCACGCCCGCGCGGCTGCCGCCGATACCCGCTGCATAGGCAAGGGCAATATCAAGCGCCCTGCCGGTATAGTTCTGGTGCACCGCCACAAGGCAGGGAACACCTTTGCCCTCAAGATACTCGCTTCTTACGGTATGTCCGGGGCCTTTCGGGGCAATCATAAACACATCGATGTTTGCGGGCGGTACAATCTGCCCATAATGAATATTGAAGCCATGCGCAAAGGCAAGGGCCTTGCCTTCGGTGAGGTTTGGCTCGATACTCTCTTTATAAAGCTGTGCCTGGCGCTCGTCGTTGACAAGAATCATGATAATGTCCGCCTGCTTTGCGGCGTCGGCGGCGACGGCTACTTTAAGCCCATCCTTCTGCGCCCTTTCCCATGAGCGGCTGCCCTCGTAAAGCCCCACGATTACATCTACGCCGCTGTCGTGAAGGTTTAGCGCGTGGGCATGCCCCTGGCTGCCGTATCCGATTACCGCGACTGTTTTGCCCTTTAACAAATCAAGGTTGCAGTCGCTTTGATAGTAGATCTTTGCCATTTATTCTTCCTCCTAAAATAAATTACTTCTTATTGCCGTTTAAGGTAGAGCCCTTCTCGATAGCGATGGCGCCGGTTGTGACAAGCTCCTTAATGCCGTAGGGCTTAAGCAGTGCCACAAGCGTTTCGGTGCGCTCATCAGTATCGGTAAACTCAAGCGTTATGGTGGTTTTGGACACATCGACTATGCGCGCGCCCATGAGCTCCGCGATTTTCATGATTTCCGAGCGGGTTGAAGGGGCGAAGTTGACCTTAACAAGCGTGAGTTTCCGGCTTATATACCCGCCCTCTGTAAGCCTTTTGACCTTTATTACGGGTATCAGTTTGTTAAGCTGTTTTTCAATCTGTTCAACGGTGTAGGCGTCTGACGAGACCACAATGGTAATCCTGGAAACAGTGGGGTCTTCGGTAGTGCCCACCGCAAGGGAATCTATATTAAAGCCACGGCGGGAGAAAAGCCCCACGACTTTGGACAGAACGCCCGCATGGTTTTCCACAAGTACCGATAATGTTGTTTTTCTGTTGCTCATATAATCACTGCCTTTTGTTTTATAAAGAGGGCTCGCCCGGGCTTACCTTGCAGGCAAGCAGGTACGGGCCTTTAGTGTTAAACATGGTTTTGACCGCTTCTTCGGCCTGGTCCATTGAGGAGATCATGGCGGCGGGGATTGAATAGGCTCCGGCTATCTTGATAAAGTCGGGACTGCCGTCTAATATTACGCCGCTGTGCCTGCCACCGTACAATCTATCCTGAAGTTCGCGTACCATGCCGAGCCGGTTGTTGCACATAACGATTATTTTGATATCCACGTCGTGCTGGCGGATTGTGGCAAGTTCCATCATCTGCATTTGAAATGCGCCGTCGCCGCATACCGCCGCCACCTGAAAATCGGGGCGGGCAAGCTTTGCGCCCACCGCCGCGGGGACTGAATATCCCATGGTTCCCATTCCGCCGGAGGTAAGGAAGGCGCGGCGCTTGTTTACAAAGAAGTTGTTTGCCGACCAGATCTGGTTCTGGCCGACGTCTGCCACGAGGATGGAGCCCTCCGCCATGTTTTTGGAAAGCAGCCTTATGAATTCCTTCGGGTCGATAAGATCGGTATCCCGGGGTTTTGGCGGGGTTTTGCGGGAGATGCAGTCCTCGATCCATTCCTGCGGGCAGGTGTAGTCCACAAGTTTCACAAGCTCGGTAAGCACGTTTTTAAGATCGCCCACAATGGGGACGGTGGCCGCCATGTTTTTGCCAATCTCTGCGGGGTCGATGTCAATGTGTATTACCTTGGAGCGGCTGGCAATCTGGTCGGGGCGGGCCATTGCCCTGTCCCCTACCCGCGCGCCGCAAAGGATTATCAGGTCGGCGTGCTGTATGGCGTGGTTTGCCGCCTTTACCCCGTGGGTTCCCAGCATCCCGAGATTCCCGGGATAATCGGTGGGGACGGTGCCAATGCCCATCATGGTGCAGACCACCGGGATTTTGGTTTTTTCGGCAAATGACATCAGCTCGTCCCTGGCGCGGGCCGAGAAAACCCCGCCGCCGGCGCAAATGACAGGCCGCTTTGCCTGCGAGATTACGCTGCAGGCCCGCTTTATCTGCGCCATGTTGCCGCTGGTAGTGGGCTTATAGCCTATTATGTCTACCGACTCGGGATATTTAAATTCCTTTACGGTGCCGAGCTGTACATCCACCGGCACGTCTATTAGCACGGGGCCGGGACGGCCTGTGGTGGCGATGTGGAAGGCCTCTTTAAATATCCGCGGAAGGTCGGCGGTGCGCTTGACCAAATAGCTGTGCTTGGTAAAGGGCTCGCAGGCGCCGGTGATGTCGGCTTCCTGGAACACATCCCTGCCTATAAGGTCGCTTCTGACCTGGCCGGTAATTGCCACGATGGGGATCGAGTCCATGTAGGCAGAGGCTATAGCGGTGATGAGGTTGGTAGCACCGGGGCCGGAGGTGGTGATACACACGCCCGCCCTGCCCGACATGCGGGCATACCCGTTTGCTGCATGCCCTGCATTTTGTTCTTGGCGCACCAAAATATGGCGTATGTCGGAATCGTATAATGCGTCATAAAAAGGGCAGATAGCCGCTCCGGGATACCCGAACACAACCTTTATGCCCTCTTGCTGCAAGCATTTTACCATAATCTGAGCACCGTTTATCATATGCCGAAACCCTCAACCTAAATTATTTTTAATATTATAACACGCTAAAGCGCAATGTCAATTATAAGCTGGTATATTAGTAAAATTTATCTAATTTTGCCGTATAGCTTGACTTTTATTGTATATTGGACTTAAAATTAGTTATGTGCAATTATAAAAAAAGGAAAAATGGCGTATATGACAAAAAAGGTTGACCTTGACACTTTAAGACAGCGTTTGCTGTTGGTGTCTGTTTATAGAAATGTGTTTAACAACCCGTTTTTGGCGGCGCTTAAAAACCTTGTCTTTTGCGATGGCGGCATGGCGGCCCTGGCCGTATATTCGCAGCTGTATGCTGCGGCGCTTAAGGAGGGCGCGGTATCAGGCACCGCAGGTTACATTGAAGGCCTTCTGCTTGAGGACGACAACCCCTTTACAAGGGCGCTTGCCTTGTCGAAAAACATAGCGCAGCCCGTATTGGACGCCGCAAAGGATGAGCTTTACACCTTTTTTCTGCTTTCAGGGCTTGATACGGACGGTTTGATAGATTTGCTTGATATTGACTGTGATGTAAAACTGCCCGAAATACGATGCGGGCAGTGCAGCTTCCTTTGCGAGGATACGGACCGCGTGGTTGAGTATTCGAAAAATTATCATAAAGCCCGTGGCTGCGGGTTGTTTGTAAATCACGCCGCATTTGTGTGGGAAGAAGGTTTCAAGCCGGTACTAAACCCCGACCCGGTCACCCTTAATGACCTTAAGGGTTATGAAAGCCAGCGCAAAAGGGTGGTTGAAAACACTGAGAGCCTGCTTGCGGGTTTCCGTGTGCCGAATATGCTGCTTTACGGCGACAGGGGCACGGGAAAATCTGCCACAATTCATGCCCTTGCCAACGAGTATTTTGACAAGGGTTTGAGGGTTGTAGAGCTGCCAAAGGAAAGGCTTTCGGATTTGCCCGAAATATGCCGGGAATTAAAGGAACTTCCGTACAAGTTTATTCTTTTTGTGGACGACCTGTCGTTTAATAACAATGATTTGAATATCGGTGCCCTTAAGACGGTTATGGAGGGATCCTTCTCGGTAAAGCCACAGAACGTGGCGGTTTACGCCACCTCCAATAGAAGGCATTTAATAAGCGAGAAACATTCCGACCGCGAGGACGATGTGTTTAGCGCCGATTTGCAGCAGGAACTGCTGTCCTTTTCCGACAGGTTTGGCATTACGGTGACATTTCTTAGCCCCTCTAAGGAGGAGTATTTGCAGATTGTAAGGGGACTTTTTGCCGATATTGGAATTTCGACGGACGAGAAAATATTAAACCTTGCAGAAAGGTGGGCGCTGGCGGCCGGCGGCAGGTCGCCCAGGGCCGCAAGCCAGTTTGCCTACTTTATGCATTCGCGCATTGAGCGCGGTCTGCCTCTTGATTTTTAGAGGCGTGAAAGGTGTGTGTGTAATGCCGAAAAAGCTGTTGTTGGTTTTACTTTGTGCGGTATTGGTGGTATTTGCCTGCGGGTGCAGCGATGACACTGACAATATAAGTTCCAGCCAGCCCATCCCCGATTATCCCGTTACGGTGGCAAACGTAACCCTTGAAAGCTGCCCCCAGAGGGTAGTTTCCCTTTCCCCCTCCATTACTTCGGTAATAAACGAACTGGGGTCATCCGCTCAGCTTGCGGGGGTGTGCAACTGCTCGAGCACCGATAAGGAACTGCCAAGGGTTGGAACGGCCGACCTGCCGGATATTACAAGGATTTTGAACCTTAATCCCGATTTGATCCTTTCCAATACGACTCTGCCCTTTGACATTGCCGAGCGGCTGCAGCTTGAGGGCATTCCCGTGGCGGTGGTTGAAGCGGCCGAGACCTTGGAAGAACTGGACGACTATTACCTGGCCATCGCAAAACTCGTAAGCGGGAAGCATACGGGCGAGTCCAATGCCCGCCTAACGTTCGAACGGTTTATGGGGAAAATAGAAAAAATTAAGCAGGATTATCCTATTATCCAGGGCAAAAAGGTGTGCCTTATCCTTGCCAGCGGGGTGGTGGCGACGGGGGACAGCCTTTTGGGGCAGTTTTTGGAAGCCGCGGGCTTTTCCAACGTGGCCGCCGGCGGCACTGGCTATTCCATGAGCTATGAGGATATCGCCAAGCAAAACCCCGAATATATCTTCTGCCCCGATTTTTTGAAGAATGAAATTCTGGGGGACAAGGCCCTTGGCGGTACGGCGGCGGTGGCGGGAGGAAAGGTGTTTGCAATATCCGTTACCGACCTTGAAAAGCAGGGGCAGGAGACCTACAAGGCGCTGGAACAGATGGCGAAGCTGATTAGCGAGAGTGCTGCATAAATTAAGGGCGTGCATACACGCCCTTTTATTAAAAAATTAAACGGGGCTTGCCGCCCCGTTTTTTATCGCTTTATAGTTTTAAGCCTTTTAGTTTACTATTAGCTCCATTATGTAATCGTCCATAAAGAAGCCGCAACCTATGTCGGTTTTGCATTCGCCACAAATGTTAAACCCGAGCTTTTTATATGCCGCGATGGAGCCTGTGTTGTTTTTGTTTACAGTCAGCCAGACGCGGCCGATGCTCTTTGCGCGGCACTCACTCTTTAAAAAATCTATTGCCGCGGCGGCGCAGCCCCGGTTTCGGTACTGCTTTTCCACATACAGCTTGCTTAAAAACAGCTCTTTGTCGGCTTTGTACATAATGTAGCCTGCGGTATTTCCGTCAAGCAGGATAAAACAGCATTTGTACCCTTCTTTTATGTACTGCCTTACCGCTTCGGGGGACTGGAATTTTTGGAGCATGTATTCAACCTGCAAACTTCCGATTATCGGGGTGTAGTGCTCGGTCCAGATATCCCGCGCCATGCGGCAGAGCTGCTTGATTTCGGTTGGTTCTACTTCTTTTATGCTAATTACCATGGTATTCACCTTTCTATTTTGACAGTTCGGTGAGGGTGAGTATCAGCGGCATGGTGATAATAGACAGCAGGGTGCTTATGGGCACTATGCGGGAGGCAAGGCGGGTATCTCCCCCGTATTTTGCGGTGAACATCATGACGCTGGCGGCCGTGGGGGCCGACACGGGTATCATGACGCAGCTTAGAGTAGTGCCGCCAACTCGTAATGCCAGGAAAAGCAGGAGGGAGACAACCGGCACGATTATTAGCCGGAACAGGAAGGTGACCCACATGAGCACGTCGCCCTTTTGGGGCCTTAGGCTTGCCTCTGCCAGATAGCAACCGACAATTATCATGGCAAGGGGGGTATTAAGGTTTGATATATGGGTAAAGGCCGCCCCTATGGGCGCCGGAATTTCGATGCCAAAAAGAAAGATGGGAAGGCCAAGAAGTATTCCTATAACGCCTGGGTTTAAAAAGGCTTTTTTAAGGGACATTTTGCCGCCCGAGAACATCTTGACGCCAACCGTCCAGATAATCAGGTTGTTGACGGCCACATAGGCCGAGACCAGAAACACGCCCTGGGATTTGAACAGCGCTTCCGCCAGCGGCAGCGACATAAATCCGCAGTTTGAGAATATGACAGAGGTCCGAAGCAGCGCCGTTTTATCGCCTTTATTCCTGAATATTATAACGCCTATTATAATTCCTATGGAATGGGCCAAAACCGAGCAGGCAAAGACTATGGCAAGGCTCGCCGCCGATTCTTTGCTGAATTTGACCTGCCCGAAGGAATTGATGATTAAAACGGGAGTTACGGCATAGAAAAGTATGTTTACAAGGTATGTAACGCCCTTTGAGTCGATGAGTTTTGTTTTAAACAGTATGAGCCCTGTGAAGATTAGCAGGAACAAAATAAAGACCTGTATTGCTACCTGTGCGGTGAAACCGAGAATTTCCATATTGGCAAATCAATCCTACACTTATCCCTAAATATCATAAAAAAGGCGCCTGCAAGGTGGCGCAGACACCTGATTTTTTTAATATACGCTGTCCGGGTCGCACTCGCATTCGATGTATTTCTGCTCGCCCTTTTTCCTATTGAGCACTTTGTAAACCGCGGCGGCGACGCCGGCGGCAATTGCGGCTATGACAAATAAAGTGGCAACGGCGGTTAAAAAGTTTTTAAGTTTCATACATATCCACCTTTCATTTAAAATTACCGTGAAATTTCCAAATTTTATTATTTCTATTCTAACCGTTTTGAGTAAAAATGTCAAATAAAATGCATTAAAGTTTACTTATACCGGGTGGAATACAAAATAAAACGCGCGTAAAAGGGCGCGTTTCATACCAAAAGGAATATTGAAATATTTTGCGAATCCTACCGGGATTTACATAAAGGGGGCGAACATGTGGAAAAGGGACTGTTTAAGTTTTTGCCCTAAGGGTCGGCGGCGCCAGTCGGAAAGGGTTATTTCGCTGCTTTGCTGCAGCAGTGAGTTAAACTGCCTTTTTATGTCCATGACTGACGGGGTACCGCACATCCAGACGCCGCATTCAAAGTGAAAATAAAAGCTGCGAAAGTCCATGTTTACCGTGCCGACGGTGGCGACCCGGTCGTCTGACACAAACAGCTTTGAGTGCATAAAGCCCGGGGTATATTCGTATATTTTCACGCCCGCCTTCAGCAAATCCTCGTAGTAGTACTGGGTTACGGGATGGACATACCATTTGTCCCATTTAGCGGGGGTGATGATGCGCACATCTATTCCCGATTTTGCGGCAAGGCAAAGCGCGGTTAGCATTTCGTCGTCTAAAATCAGGTAGGGGGATGTGATATACACATAGCGCTGGGCGGTGTTTAAAATCTGCATATATATGCCCTTGGCGGGGTTGCGGTTGTCAAGGGGCCCGTCGCAGTAGGGCTGCGCAAAGCCTGTGGCAGCAGGTTCGCTGTGGTAGCCGATATACCTGCGGATATTTATGTCGGTTGAGTTTATAAACCGCCACATATTGCAGAACATGACCACAAAGCTTGTGACGGCGTCGCCTTTCAGAATCAGACCCGAATCCATCCAGTAGCCGAACATTCTGACCCGGTTGATATATTCGTCCCCGATATTAAACCCGCCGGTGATTGCAACCTTGCCATCGATTACCACGATTTTGCGGTGGTTGCGGTTGTTCATGAACAGGTCTACCGAGGGGCGTATGGGGTTGAATACCGAAACCTCTATGCCCTCGCTCCGAAGCTCTTTTACAAAGTCCCTGCCCTGGCGCATTATTGAGCCAAAATCGTCAAAAATTATTTTGACCTCCACGCCCTCTGCCGCCTTGCGCTTTAGTATGCTTTGGATTTTATCCCACATGTATCCCTCTGACAGGATGAAAAACTCGATGAAAATATAGTTCTTTGCGGATTCCAGCTCTTCCAGAAGCCTTGGGAAAAGCACTTCGCCCGGGGAGAGGTATTCGGTGGTTGTGCCAGAATAAACGGGGTAACCCGACTCGCGGCGCAGGTATTTTGACTGGCGGGAGTGGTGCAGGTCTTCGTATTCTAGCCTTGATTCGACATGCAGGTTCTGCACAAGGTACATACCCTGGTCCCGCTGGCTGTGGCGCAGCCGCTTTTTTATGTGGGGGAATATGCGGTTGCCGCCCCAAATAAGATAAATAATACCGCCAAAAAGCGGTATTGCCAGAATAAATACGACCCAGGACATTTTGTAGTAGTTGTTGTCTTTTTTGCATATTAAGACTATTGCAAGCAGGATGCTTAAAATTTCAAACAGGGTATATACCCACAGAAATTTAACCGAGAGAAGGTATATAAGGGTTATTAATACTGCAATCTGAAAAAGTATAAGCAATAAGGCCGCAACCGCCCGAAAAGGGATTGGCAGTCCCCTTTTGCGCATTTTGGCTGTCAACAATACCCCTCCCGGCTTTTTATCTTATTTTACCCAATCCGGACGTCTTACTTCGGTGTTTTTGCCAATACCCGCGTAGGTGTACTGGTTGATATAGGCGCTGGTTTTGGAGTTTATGCTGAATTTTATGGTCTGGCTGAGGCTTATGATGTTCTGATCCTGTGCGACCATGGCGTTGATGATGTTGTATTCTATGTCTATATCGTTAATATCAATATCAAGCCCGATGTCGTCGCTGTTTAGGGTGTTGGCAAGCAGTTCCCGGCTTTTTTCGGGGTCTAAGGTAAAGGCGTATTCGGTACTTCCGTTGTCGTAGGTGGTGGTATCTGCGGCGATTATATATGATTTGTTGATGTTAAGGTAGCTGTAGGGCACCGGTTCAAGCTCTGCCGAGCCGCCGGGGTTGGTTATTATATTGTCGTAATTGTTTTCGGGCGACTGGGAGTCTTCAAACAGTGTGCGGATGTATGCCGTCTGGCCGTCGAAGTAGGTTTGGTTAAGGGACCTTCCAAGGGGCGCGGAAGATACGCTTTTTTCAATCCGCTCCACGGAGGTGAAGTAGACCTGCTGCGATTTTGAAAGCGCGGTCCGTTCCTCTTTTAAAATTTTCAGAATGTCCACGTTGCCGATTTTCAGCGTGTACTCGGCGTTCATTATATATTGCTTCTGGCGGGATGTGTTTTTAAGGGCGCTTTGGAATTTTGAAAAGTTGGCATTGATTTCGCTCGCGTTGATTGTGTAGTTCGCAGCATTTGAGCTTTTTTCGGATGAAGGGGAAGTGTCCCGCGATATGGGGGCAGCACTGTCGTATATTGCGAAGGTGCTGTTGGTGTTGTGGCTTTCTTCATATGGAAGCTCCGTGTCCTCTGAGCTTGTCCCATCGGCGTTTGAGGAAAATTCGGAAGAAAGCTGTAAGGTTTTGGTGCCGCTGCCCGAACATGCTGTAATCAGACACAACGGCAGCAATATGGTAAATATTAATATTATATATTTCATGCAGTATTCATCCCTTATTTGGAAATGTCTTTTATAGATACATTATATATTGTAAATACAGGTTATCAAATTACAAAGTTGTAACAAATAAAATAACCACCGGGTTTTCCCGGTGGTTAGCTTTTGCTATGTATTCGATTTACTCAGCAATTATTGCATCAACAGGGCAATTTGAGGTGCATTCCCCACAGGAAGTGCATTTGGATGCGTCTATTTCAAACTTGCCATCACCCTCGCTGACGGCAGAGTTGGGGCAAACTGCCTCGCAGGAACCACAGCTGATACATTCGTCGGTGACCTTGTAGGCCATAAGGTTTACACCTCCAGTAAAAAATATATAAGGGCCGCTTGGGGTATTACCCAAACCAGCGCCTTGTATATTTTAACACGATATATCCAAAAAGCAAGGTTTTTTTGCAAATTTGAGGTTATTCTTCCAACAGCTTTTCCAGCAATTCGACATCCTCGGTGTCCTCGCCCCCGCCAATGAGCGGCTCCTTGGCGCAGCATTCGTTTATTACCCTTACATTGTCGCGGTGCACGCCGATTATTAAGTTTTCGCCGCCCTGCATCTTGACCTTGAGTATGCCGGTGATGTAGTTTACCTCCACCACCGTGCCGGTGCCCTCGCCCGTGTCCACCACCGAACCCACCTTCGGGGTAAGGCTTATTAAATACTCGTAGGCGTCCTGTTCGTATTTAAGGCAGCACATGAGCCTACCGCAGACGCCCGAAATTTTGGCAGGGTTCAAAGACAGGCCCTGCTCCTTAGCCATTCTGATGGATACGGGCTGGAAATCGTTTAAAAAGCGGGAACAGCAGAAAGGCCGGCCGCAAATGCCGATTCCGCCCAACATTTTGGCCTCGTCCCGCACACCTATCTGGCGCAGCTCTATCCTCGTGCGGAAGACAGAGGCAAGGTCCTTTACAAGCTCCCTGAAATCTATCCTTCCGTCGGCCGTAAAGTAGAACAGGATTTTGCTGTTGTCAAAGGAATATTCCACATCCACAAGCTTCATTTCGAGCTTATGCTTTGCAATTTTCTCTTCGCATATCTTAAAGGCCTCTTTTTCCTTGGCCTTGTTCTCGCGGTGGTGCCTTATATCCTGTTCTGTCGCCGCGCGTATGACCTTTTTAAGGGGCTTTACGATTTTTGACTCGTCCACCAGCCGGTTTTCCATGGAGACCTCGCCGCACTCAATACCGTGGGAAGTTTCGACGATTACCAGGCTGTCTTTGCTGAATTTATGTCCATCGGGGTCAAAGTAGTATACTCTGCCGTCCGACCTGAATTTCACACCTATGACTTCTACCATATTTTCCTCCGTTTTTTTTAATTATAGCGCAGCCGATTGCTTAAAACAAGCGCATAAATTTGTCAGAGCAAGGCATATATTGACGTTTTGCCGGAGTTTTTCGGCGGTGTCGCGCGTGATTTCTATGAGTTTAACCAAAGCCGAGGCAGTAAGCTGCAGTTCGTTGCCGTTTTTATGCTTTTGGGTTAAAAGATTTAAAAGCTGTGACTCGAGAGCCTTTAGCAGCTCGAGCGCCTTGCCGCGGTCCTGTTCGTATGGATGGCAGAGCCTAAGCAAATCAAGCGAGGTGCCAGATTTAAGCGCCTCTATTATTGCCTTTGCGTCTTCTACGGTTTGTGATTCCTTCGCGCCCGACAGCAAAACCAGGGCCTTTCCGATATTCCCGCCGGCGTCAGTTGCCGCCCTTTCGACAGCTTCGCGATCCTTGCCGGTTTTGCGGAGCAGGTAATCCGCCGCCTGATTAATTTCCGGGGGTTTCAGGGTGAACCTCATACAGCGGGAGAGTATGGTGGGAAGAAGGGACAGCCCGCTTTCGGCAATGAGTATGAAAATTACAAATTCCGGCGGCTCCTCGAGGATTTTAAGCAACGCGTTTTGGGCCTGGGGGGTCATTGTGTCGGCACGCTCGATGACGAAGACCTGTTTTGGGGACTGGTGGGGGAAGACAGATGCACGCTGGCGGATTTCGCGTATGTCGTCCACCTGGATGGATTTCTTACCCCCGGATGTGACATGGATGATGTCGGGGCTGTTTGTTGCCCTGCAGTTTGCGCACTCGCCGCACAAGGGGACAGTACCCGTACAGACCGCCGATTTTGCGATATATCCTGCCAACGTGCGTTTGCCGCAGCCCTCTTCGCCCTCTATTAAAATAGCGTGGGGGAGGGTGCGGCTTAAAATCATTTTATTTATAGTCGAAATTACCGATTGGTTTCCTGCAAACTCAAACCCGTTCATTTTACAGCTTTTCGAACCTTTCCACGTCCAGCACGAATATGGTGGCGCCCCCCACCGTGACTTCGATTGGCATCGAGGGGTAGTCGCCGTAGACGGAGGTGTCCGGCATGGCCTGGGTGCGCTTGCTGCAGTATTTTCTGATTATATCCACCGCGGCGTTGACCTTGTCGTTTTCGACGCCTATAAGGAAGGTTACGTTGCCCGCCTTTAAAAAGCCGCCTGTGGTGGACAGCCTTGTGACCGAAAAGCCAGAGCTGGTCAAAGCGTCCTGCACCGCGTGGGAGTCGCTTTTCCCTACTATTGCAAATATAAGTTTCATACAAACCACCTTTTTTAAGTGTTTGCCTCTATTAACGGTTTATGACAAACATCCCTAATTGTCTATTACTTCTACTTGTTTGATGCCGTAAAATCCCAAATATTCCAATGTGCCTTCGCAGATGATCTCTCCTGGGATGACCGCGGGGATTCCAGGCGGGCAGGGGCTGACAGGCTGTGCGGCAATTTTGCCAAGGCTTTGGTTTATGGGTACAGTTTTTGCACTGCAAAGTACCGCCTGCCTTAAATCCATTGCCGCCGTTGGGCGCGGAAGCGGCGGGATTTCAAAGGCCTGTCTGTTGCCTTTGAGCCTACCGATTTCCAAAAGGGCATTTTCTATGCTTTTTATTTCTTCTTGCGTGTGAAAGGGGGTGAGTATCAGCACGCAGTATCTTAAATCCGAGTATTCGGCGGAAATTCCGTTTTCAAAAAGAATTTGGGCGGCCGTTTTGCCGCTAATTCCCAGCTTTCCCGTATCGAGGGTCAGCCTTGTAGGGTCGCAATTGTCAAAATCAAAGCCGAGCCCTAAATTTTGTGCAGTTGTTTTAAGCGCTTTGGCTACCTGCTTTAGCCTTTCGAACTCGCCCTGCCCGTGGGTTTCAAGCCAGTGGCGGCAAACATCTAGTGATGCCATTATCAGATATGAGGGGCTGGTGGAGCCGAAAAGCGCCATTTTTGCCTTTGCGCTGCCGATAAACTTTTCGTTGTTTATGTGAAGCCATGCCCCGCCTGTGAGCACCGGAAGCGTCTTGTGGGTCGAGCAGGCCACAAGGTCTGCGCCAAGGCTTACAGGGTGAAGCGAAGGGGTAAAAAACCTAAGGTGGGAGCCGTGGGCGTTGTCCACCATTAAAACGGCGCCACGGCGGTGGCAGATGTCTGCTATGGACTTTATATCGCACATCCGGCCGTAGTAGTCGGGGCTGGTTATATAGACCCCAGACAAATCGGGGTGTTTTTCAAAGGCGGATTTGACCGTTTGGGGGGTTATTACGCCATTTTCGGGGTACAGCCATACAGGTTCTATGCCTAAAAGCGCGGCGGCGCTGACCGCCGAGCGGTGAAGGTTTCTGCCAAAGGCGATTTTGCCGCCCACAAGGGATAGCATTGTTTGAATTGCCAGCGTGCAGCCGCCTGCCGAAAACAGCGTGCGCCTGCAGCCGAAAAGCTTAGCTGTGAGTTTTTCTGCTTCTAAAATCGGCCCGTCGGCGTCGTACAAGCTGTCTAGCCCGTCGATTTCGGTGACATCGAAGGGCAGGACCGCCGCAAAGTCTTTCAGCGCGCCTGCCCTGCCCGAATGCCCCGGAGTGTGGCACCGGGCACGGTGTAGGCCTATATAGTTTTTTATTGCGCTAAAAAGCGGTGTATCAGACATATTCCCGCCTTACTCCCTGGTTGACATAAAGAGGGACCACCTCGAAGGAGACCTGATCAGAGGGTTTGCATTCAAGGTTTGTGACATCTATAAGGGTGGTGGTGTACCCGGGTTTTCCAATTATCGTAGCGCGCCTGCCGGCTATCTCGCAGAAGGCCTTTTTTCGCCCGAAGAGCGAGAAGCGGTTCCTGCCGCCGGTGAATAATCCGTCCGCGTAGCCCACGGGAACGGTGGCAACTTTAAGGTTTTGTTTTATTTTTATGCGCTGGGCGCCGACGGTAAAGCCCTTATTGACCCAGCGGATGTCGGCAATTTCGGAAACAAGCCTTCCCACCCTTTTTAAGCCGTATTTGTCCTTTATGGAAAGTATGCCGCAAAGGCCCTCGCCTACTCGGACGGCGTCCAGCTTTGCCCAGGGGAATTTAAGCGCCGACGAGGTGGAGCACAGGTGGGCAATGCCATAGTTTATGCCCTGTTTTGAAAGGATGTTGAGTATTTCCACAAAACGCCGATATTGCTGGCGGGCGGCCTTTTCATTAAGTTTGCCGCTTAAGGTGGAGTAGACGCCCTCGATCGAAAGGTTTGAAAGGTATTTAAGCGTCTGGGCCGCCTTTTTGGCGTCATAGGGCAGATAGCCGCTGTTGTCGGAGCCCATGTCGAATTTTATGTGGCAGCTGGCGGTCTTGTTCAACTGCCGGGCAATGCCGGACAGCAGGACGGCGCAGTCATTGGAGCCTATTGTGGCGATAAAATCGTTTTCGACTATTATCCTAATCTCGTTCTCGCTGGAATAGGGGGTGAGGATGAGTATGCGAAGGTTCCTGTTTATCTCCGAAAGCCTTAAAGCCTCCTCTATGCGGGAGACGGCAACCAGGGTATACCCGTTTTCAAAAAGCAGCCGGGCAAGGGCAACGTCGCCCAGCCCAAAGGCGTTTGCAGACAGCACGGGTATTATGTTTGCGCCGCCTGTGCGCTGGCTTATGACTTTCAGGTTGTGAAAAATCCTGTCGGTTTGCACCATTAATGTGGTTGTCATACCATCCACCCCTGAAATTCCCCAAATTTAGGATATAATTATATCATTTTTTTATGCTAAAAGTCAAATATATGCAAAATTCAAGGCGGGCTTATAGCCCGCCTTTTCGGCTTGAGACAAGTTTCTGCATAAAGTGTGTCTCGATTGTCTTGTTGCAGTTTTCGGGGGAGTAGTACCAGCTTTCGATATAGTCCTCTTTATAGAAATATTTTATTGGACCGGGTGAATAATCGGCGTCAAAAGCGTCAATAATAATTAATTTAATCTTCATTTTTTCGGGGATTATGCTTTTTATGTAAACGCATGCCTGCTGGTTGGGGCGTGCACCGGGGTAGGGCTCGGCAAGCCCCGCCAGATTTGGGGTGAGCTCCACAAACACGCCGTAGTCCTCCACAGAGCGGATAATGCCCGACACCGTCTCGCCCTGGGAAAAGAGGGCGGCGTTTTGCTCCCAGGTGCCAAGCAGCTCCTTGTGGGTCAGAGTAATCCTGCCCTCGTCGTCGAAATCCTTGACCACCACCCGGATATCCGTGCCTGTCCTGAAGCGGTCGGAAGGGTGGGAAATGCGGGAGACGGATATTGCGTCGATTGGAAGCAGCGCCACAATGCCGCAGCCAATGTCGCAGAACACGCCAAAGTTTTCAAGATGGGTTATGCGCGCGTTGATGATGTCGCCGGGGCGCAGGTTTGATATGTATTCCTGCTGGCAGCGCTCCTGTGCAATGCGCCGGGACAGCAGGGCGTAGGGCCTGTCGTCGGGATCGGTCTTTATACCCGTTACAACAAAGCAGACAGGCTTGTTTACCCTTGAAAGAATCGCTATGTCCCTTACCTTTCCTGAGGCTATGCCTATCGCGCCTTCTACCCGCGGGATTATTCCACGCATACAACCGAGGTCGACAATAAGGTTGTGGTCGGTGTCGCATAGCACTGCGCGCGCTTCGAGTATGTCGCCCTTTGCCGCTGCGTCGGCAAGCGCTGTTGGGGATGAAAGGGCCTTTTTGTTGGCAGGACTGTCAATAAGCCAGCCTTCGGGGTAGAATTTTCTCATCTTTACCATGCCTTTCTGCAGCGCTAACTTAAGCGCATGATTTTATCTGCCTAAAATTTAAATTTAATTTAAAAGAAGCTACCAGTTCAAATATATGTACACAAAATTTTTTTTAGAAGTTTTTTTGGGATTGTTGCGGCAATTAGTGCAACAATCCCATTTTTTGCACTGATATTGAAATTATTTGCGGAGGGTTTTGAGTGAAGCTGTCCCCAAAACATGAGCTGTTCTGCCTTTATTACCATGCAACCCGCAACCACAAGGAGGCTGCGGCAAGGGCGGGGTTATTGCTGCCCGACCGCACGGGGCTGAAACTTCTTGAATCGGAAGCCATCAGGAAGAGAATAGAAGAGCTTGACGAGCAAAAAGGCTTTAAGCAGGAGGCGATAAGGGGTTTAAAGCGCATCGCTTTTGGAAGCATTACCGATGCCGTAAGGCTTATCCTGGATGAAGAAAACATTGAGGACATTGACAGCCTTGACCTTTACATGGTTTCGGAAATTAAGCGTCCCAAAGGGGGTGGGATGGAGATTAAATTCTATGACCGGCTGAAGGCTTTAGAGTGCCTTGCCCAATACGGCGAACAGGATGCCGATTCGGCGCTGCCGTTTTACAGGGCGCTGGAATCAAGCGCCCAAAAACTTTATAACAGGCAGGTCAGGGCGGATGAGGATTGAAAGGTTTTCCGAAAAACAAATGATGGTGCTTAACTGGTGGTGCAGCGGCAGCCCCTACCGCGACCTTGACGGGATTATCTGTGACGGGGCGGTCAGAAGCGGAAAGTCCCTTTGTATGTTTTTGTCCTTTATATTCTGGGCCTTCTACCGCTTTGAGGGGCAGAGCTTCGCGATTTGCGGCAGGACCTTGAATTCGGTGCGGCGGAATCTTTTTAACCCCATGCTGCCGCTACTAGAGGAACTGGGGTTTAGGTGCAGGGTAATCTCAAGCAAAGGGCTGCTTGAAATTACAAAGGGCAGCCGGCGCAACCGTTTTTATTATTTTGGCGGGAAGGACGAGTCCTCTGCGGCGGCCATTCAGGGAATGACCCTGTGCGGGGTGTTGTTCGACGAGGTGGTATTAATGCCACGCTCCTTTGTGGAGCAGGCATTGGCCCGCTGCTCGGTGGAGGGGTCCAAATTCTGGTTTAACTGCAACCCCTCCTACCCCTCCCACTGGTTTTATACCGAGTGGATAAGAAAGGCCAAGGAAAAGCGGGTGCTGTATTTACACTTTAGGATGGAGGAAAACCCCTCGCTTTCAAGGCGCATTATAAACCGGTACAAATCGCTTTATTCCGGGGCCTTTTATGAGCGGTTTGTGGAGGGCAGGTGGGTGTGCGCCGAGGGCTTGGTTTACCCCATGTTTGACCCCGCTTCGGTGTGTGAGGTGCCCGAAAATTGCGAAAGGTATTACATCTCCTGCGACTACGGCACCGTAAATCCCTCCTCCTTCGGATTGTGGGGGCAAAAAGAGGGTGTTTGGTACCGCATTGGGGAATATTATTACGACTCAAGGCGGCAGGGAGGGCAAAAAACAGACGAGGAGTATTACCGGGAGCTTAAAAAACTTGCGGGGGGCCGCAAAATCGAGGCGGTGGTATGCGACCCGTCGGCGGCGTCCTTTATGGCGTGTATACGCTCCCACGGTGAGTTTAAGGTAATACCCGCCAGAAACGACCTGTTGGATGGTATCAGGATTGTGGGAGGGATGCTGAAAAGCGGCAAAATAAAAATCTGCAAGCCCTGCAGGGACGCCATTAGGGAATTTTCCCTTTACAGATGGGACGAGGGTGCGGGAAAGGATGTGCCAAAAAAGGAGAACGACCACGCGATGGATGACATCAGATACTTTGCGGCAACCGTGGCGGCAAAAAGCTTTGTTCCGGCGGTTGCTGCGGTGGACAGGGGTTGTAAATTTTGAAAAACAAAAAATTAACGCTGTTTAAAAGAAAAAAAGGCGCGGTGGTGTCGGCACTGCAGACGGGAAGGGACAGGCCAAGCCTTTTGTGGAACATGACCTTTAACCCAAACGAGCTTTCGCTTTACACCGCCTTGCGGGAGGCAATTCCCGTGATAGACGCTGCCATTGGCAAGACGGTGCGGCTGATCGGCGGTTTTAATGTGAAATGCTCGCAAACGGGGGCGCAGCGGGCGCTGGACACATTTTTGCAAAACGTGCCGGTGGGACTTTGCAGCACGGGAATTAAAAGCTTTATATCCTGCTATTTTGACCAGCTTCTGACCTACGGCACCGCGGTGGGCGAGATGGTGACCGACAAATCAGGCGCCCTTGCGGCGCTGTATAACGCAAATCTGTCTGATATTGAGCTGATCCGTCAGGGGCCGATGCAGATAGGTGTCGGGATACACAGCGGCGGGGATGTGGTGCCCGTAAAACGGCCAGATTTAATTCTGGTTTCGGCTCTGAACCCAACGCCCGGGCAGGTAGGGGGCAATTCAATACTGAAAGGGCTGCCCTTTGTAAGCTCCATACTGCTGAATATCTTTAATACCATCGGTACTAACTGGGAGCGGGCGGGCAATATCCGGTATGCCGTTACATACCGCCCGCCCAAGGACGGGCTGGATGCCCAGTGGCCCTCCGAGCGGGTGGCAGAGATTGCGCGGGAATGGTCGGCGGCAATGAGCGATACGGGCAGCGTGAAGGACTTTGTTTCGGTGGGGGATGTGGACATTAAGGTAATAGGAAGCGACGGGCCGATACTTGACTCGGCGGTGCCCGTAAGACAGCTGCTGGAGCAGATAATTGCAAAGCTGTCCATTCCGCCCTTTATGCTGGGGCTTAGCTGGTCTACCACCGAGCGCATGTCTTCCCAGCAGGCGGATATGCTAACCAGCGAACTGGAATATTACCGCTCGCTGCTGACACCCGTGATTGCGAGAATATGCCGCATGTTTCTGTGCACCCACGGGTATTTCTGTGACTTTAAGGTGGAGTGGGAGCCCATTAATCTACAGGATGAGGTGGAACTTGCAAAGGCAAGGCTGTTAAACGCCAGGGCAAGGCAAATTGAGCAGGATTTGAAAGGGTGCGGTGATTATGAGAAATGATGTGCTGGCCAAAGGCCAAAGCCCCAGTATTGAGGAAATGGCGCTTATAAACAGGCTTACCACAAGGCAGTTAAATCCTGAGGAGGTTTATACCTTTTCGGTGGTGCTGTGCGACAACGAAATTGACAGGGACCTTGAGCGGTTTTCTGTTGACACGCTTTACGGGCTTAAAGAACTTTTTGTGGGCAAGACGGGGATTTTTGACCATTCCATGAGCGGGCGGGACCAGGTGGCGCGCATATACTCCTGCGAGGTTGAAAAGGTGGAGGGTGTTGTTACTAAAGCGGGCGAGCCTTATTTCAGGCTTAAGGCAAAGGCGTATCTTCCGAGAATCCCCAAGAATGAAGCGCTGATAAAGGAACTGGAGGCGGGGATAAAGAAAGAGGTAAGCGTTGGCTGCGCAGTGGAGCGGATACTGTGTTCTGTCTGCGGTGCCGACTGGAAAAGTGAGCCTTGCGGGCATATAAAGGGAAGGTATTACCAAAAAGAGGGCAGGCGTGAGCTTTGCCACGGTGTGCTTAAAGGCGCGCAGGACGCCTATGAATGGTCCTTTGTGGCGGTTCCCGCCCAGCGCAACGCGGGGGTGGTGAAATCTTATAAATTTAAAAAGGAGGCTGTGGATTTGGAGATTGACGCGGTTTTAAAGGCGCTTGGTTCGGGCGGCGAGGTGGTGCTTTCCAACAGCGAGGCTGGAAATCTAAAAAGACATATTGAGGAATTGTCAAGGCTTGCCGAGGACGGCAGGGCATATGCCGCGGAGCTGCGGAAACAGGTGTTAAGGCTGTACTCCCAGATTCAGCCGTCGCTGTCGCCGGCGGTGCTGCAGCAGGTTACCGAGAAAATGACGGTGGAGGAACTTAAGGCCTTTGCACAGGCGGGAAGGCAGACCCTTGACGGAAGAATAAATTTGACCCCTCAGCTGGCGGCCAAAGACAAAAAGGAAAACGGGAATTCGGATTTTTTAATCTGAAATGCCGCTCGGAAGAACTAATATGCGGGATTTGGTGAAATTCTGGTTTTGTTTTGCCTGCGGGAAAAATCTTTGGCAGGTTTAATTGAAATGAGGATTATATGGTAAATTTCAACGGGTTTCATGAGAATTTGCTGACGCTAAAGGTCTCTGGCAAGGTAAAGCCGGGGGAGACGGTTGCAATAGGCGCCAACAAGACGGTATCGCCCTGCCCTGACTCGGTGGCCTTCAGCGGGGTGGCAAGGAGTGTGCGGGAAGGGTACGCTTCGGTGCAGTTTACGGGATATGTATGCCTGCCCTATACCGGCACAGCACCATCCCTTGGTGTGACAAGCCTTGTGTCCAACGGCTCCGGAGGGGTCAAAAGCGGCACGGGCAGGCAGGTAATAGTGCTTGAAGTGGACACTACCGCAAGAACCTGCGGGTTTATTATGTGATTAACGGAGGGGTATCATGGCGTTTGATAATATAAAGCTTGAAAAGGGAATGTACGCGACCGAAAAGAGTTTCAGCCAGGTTTTGGAGGAGCTTGACCCGTCTGAAAACTACAGGGGAACGCCGTTTGAGGGCCTTGACGCCTTCGGCAGGCAGCTTAAGCGCTTTGACATTAAGGTCAGCGGACCGAATTCCGACTGCATACAGAAGTTTTTCAGCACCACACAGTCGGCGGCGCTTTTCCACGAATACGTGGCGAGGGCCGTGCGGCAGGGCATTGAGCAGGCGAATTTGCTGCCGCAGATTGTGGCCACCACCACAAGGATTAAAGGAATGGACTACCGCACGATTACCTCGGTGCCAAGTGAGGAGGACAAGTCGCTGAAAGTCGTGGAGGAGGGCGCGACAATCCCGCAGACTGAGGTAAAAACCCAGGAGAACCTTGTAAAACTCCACAAGCGCGGGCGCATGCTGGTGGCTTCGTACGAGGCCATTAAATTCCAGAGAATCGACCTTTTTACGGTTACTTTAAGGCAGATTGGCGCGTATATAGCACAACAGCAGTTTAAGGACGCGGTAGATGTACTTATTAACGGTGACGGCAACGACAACCCGATTGAGACAATCCCAATAGGCTCTACGTCTTTAAGGTATGAGGATTTGCTGAGCCTTGTAAATGCCCTTGACCCCTACGAGCTTAACACCATTATCGCCCCGCCAGAAATGATGGTGGAAATGCTGAAGCTTGAGGAATTCAAAAACCCCCAGACGGGCATTAACTTCCAGGGCACGGGCAAGATGGGGCACCCCCTTGGCGCCAATTTCATTAAATCCAGGGCTGTTGACCCCGATTTGATAATTGGGCTTGACAAGCGGTGCAGCCTTGAGATGATTGTCGCCTCTGACGTGACGGTGGATTACGACAAGCTTATTGACCGTCAGCTTGAGCGTGCGGCAATAACGACTATTGCGGGGTTTGCCAAGATATTCCCCGACGCCAGCAAGGCGCTTGGCTGTTAAATCAATGCCGGCCGGGAAATCCGGCCGGCGCATAAAGGAAGAGCGGGATGGCAGAGATTAATTTAAACAATGTGCTGTACATGTTTTTGGAGCTTTCAGGTGAGCAGGACGCCGTCAGCTGGGTCGGCCACTGCAACCTTGCAGCCGGCGCGCTGAAAGCGCTGTTAAAGGATATAGACCCGGAACGCCGGCAGGAGATTGAATATGCCGCCGCGTGTATTGCTTATTTCAGGTACGCACTTAAAAAAGCCTCCTGCGAGGCGGAGGCCTTCAGGGCTGGGGACGTGACGGTAAGGAATTCCCACGGCAAAAACGCCGGGTTCGCAAGAAGGCTTCTGGAGGACGCCCTGCTAAGTATCAGCGACCTTGTGAAAGACAGAAGGTTTAAGTTTTTGGCGGTGTAAGATATGGGCTTAAAATATGCGCTTGACCGGATCATTGAAAAATACGGGGTGCCGGTGACCACCCACGGCTCCGGGGGAAGATTTGAGACGCACGCCTTTATTCAGCCCTTAAGGTATAAAAACAAGATGTATATAGACCTTGACATGGACAGGATGGGCAAGGTTGACGAAGGCTGCTACCTGTATATTGGAAAGGCCGATGTGCCGCTGGAATTCAAAAGCCAGCAGACGGAAATCACCAGCCCTTTGGGGAACTTCGTGGTTGCCCGTTCTGAGAAGGTGTGCATCGGAACCGACGCCTTGTACATATGGGCGATACTGAACCCTTTGATAAGGGAGTGATAGTGTGCCGGAAATTGGCGGGATAATAAATGAAATTGCCAATTTTATAAAATCAAGGCCGCAGCTTAAAACCTTAAAACTTATTAACGGGTATTCTTCAGTTATTAAGGAACACCCGATTGCGAACTTTTACGGCGTGTTCACGCTTTATCGCATGGAGGACAAGGGCAGTGGTTTTGAGTATTTTGGAAGGGACGGCACCGGCAACGAGCGTTTCGGAAGGGTGATAACGCCGGTTATATTGCTGGAGCTTATATCCCCCAAAGTCCAGGGAAACAAGCTGGTTGAATATTCCGAGCTGATTGCCGACACGCTGTATAATGGCAGTTTTACGTTTGGTATTCTGAACATTAAGTCCGAAAGGATTTACTACGACAGGACGGTTAAGGGGCTTGTGCTGCCCGTTTTTATCGCAATATCGAAAGCGGTTGCCCGGGAGGGATAAGGATGAGCGGTTATGCAATCCCCACATGCGGGGATGTGATTGTTAAGGTAAACGGAAGCAAACTTGCGTTGGTGCGGGGGTATAATGTAAAGTCCTACAGATACGAGGGCAGTAACAATATTTTAATTGAAATTGACCGACTGTTGACGCCCGTGGGCCTGACGGACGGGGTGGACTTCTTTAACCTTGCGAATTTTACGGTTGCTATTACCTATCCGGGTTTTGAGGTTGCGTACAGGGGATGTGAGTGGGTTGAGATTTACGAGTATTGCGGCGAAGACGGAGAAATACACGAAAAGGCGGTAATCAAAGCGATTGAACGTACAAAGGCTTAATAAGGTTTAAGAAGGGGTAGCATGGAATTAATAAATGTGAGGTTAAAAGTGGACCGCACGGTTGAATGTTCCAAAACCACCCTTGGGCATGTGGGGGAGCACAGAGCCTATTGCCTTGCGATTACAATCGAGTACGACCTTGCGTATACGGTTGACTATATAAGGCTTATATTCGGTAACACCTATTCGGAAAAGATAAACACCTCAACCTCCACCATATACTACTATATTCCCCAATGGGTAATGGGATCGCCGCTTATTCTGTTCCAGATAGCCGGGTACAAGTCAGGCGCCGGAGGGATTACAATTGTTTGGAAATCGGATGTGGTTGTTTTCACGTTAAAAAGGTCGTTGCCTGCAAGCAGCCAAATCGCGCAGGATGTTAAAGAGCATGACTGAGTTTATAGAAAGCCTTAAAAGGGGTTTATGCTATGAGGCGGAATTTAGTTAGACATAAGGGAATTATGGTTCACGGCGTTAACGGTTTTTCTGGCCAAATTGACCTGCAGTTTTGTGCCTTCGCGGATGACAGACAGATCTTTTGGAGGCCTGTTAAGGCGGGTGAATATCTGAACCTTGTGCTTTGTTTCAGAAGCTTTGATTCAGAGGTTTTTTCCCTTGCCTGGGGTAACGGGGTGTACGCGGCGGCGGTACTCTGCGAAAGGTTCGGGCTTGAAGCGGAGGATGTAAAGGGAGACTGGGAGTGCCTTTGCCTGCCAGCGCCTTACTGGGTGGGGCGTTATGACACCATGGAAAACTTTCGAAGGGATGTTAAGTCGGTGCTGCTGGATTTTAAAGAAATTAAGGCAAAAAAAGGCGAAAACACCGGACAAAATTGCGGCAAACTGAAGATTTTAACCAACTGCAGCCCTGCGCGTATTATGGTATACTAAAATTCAAATGAGAGGACTGCAGGGCAATGCAGATGTATTCGGTTCTTTTCCTTGCGGTGGCTGTCGAGGGCATTGTGGAGTGGATCAAAATGAGCTACCAGTCGGGGAGATTCAACATTACCGCGCTAATCGCCCTCGCAGTAAGCGTATTGGTTACCATTGGCGCCGAGTTCGATTTGTTCAGCCTTGTGGGGGTCCCGCTTCGCTGGCCGATTGTCGGGCAGATATTGACGGGTGTGCTGATAAGCCGCGGGAGCAATTATATTCACAGTATTACGCACAAAATCTGCAAGAAGGATGAATCGAAACGGGCGCCTTAGACTTTGGGCGGGATCTGCCCCCGCCCTTTTTGTTTTGGAAAAATTTTAACGGCTTGTCTACATGGCTTATAAATGTTAGAATTAGGACAAAAACAAAAGGATGTTAAGGATGAAGTTTAAGGATATAAGGCAAAGGGTTGGGTTTGCGGTAGAGAAACTTAAAGAGCTTTACCCTGATGCCAAATGCTCGCTTTACGCCGACAACCCCTTTGAGCTGCTTGTTGCCACAAGGCTGTCGGCCCAATGCACCGACGCGCGGGTAAACCAGGTGACCCCGAAGTTATTTGAAAGATACCCCGACGCCAGGGCAATGGCAAATGCCGACATTGCCGAGCTTGAGGAAATAATAAAGTCCTGCGGGCTTTACAAGACTAAGGCCCGGGAATTGATTGAAATGTCGAAAATACTAGTGGAGCGGTATGATTCGACGGTGCCTGACACTATCGAGGAGCTTATTAAGCTGCCAGGGATAGGGCGCAAGACCGCGAATCTGATTGTGGGGGATATTTACGGCAAGCCGGCGGTAGTGGCCGACACCCACTTTATAAGGCTGTGCAACAGGCTGGGGTTTGTGGATACTAAAGACCCGCTTAAGGTTGAGATGCGAATGCGGCAGCTTCTACCCCCTGAAGAATCCAACGTCTTCTGCCACCGAATGGTGCACCACGGCAGGCAGATATGCACCGCCCGCGCACCTAAGTGCGAAAAATGTGGGCTGAATATTATTTGCCTGTACAAAAACAATAAATAATTGTTGATATTTTGAAAAAATATATGGAAATTATGTAAAATATGGTATAATTGTATCACCAAATACGGGAAGGTGATACAATGAGCCGTGATTTTTCGAAAGCCCTTGCTGAAAATATATGCAGATACCGCAAGATTGCAAACCTTACCCATGAAATGCTGGCCATGCTGGTTGGCGTGGCTGCCGAAAAGGTCAGGGAATGGGAATCAAACAAATCGTTGCCGCATGCCGGCCTGCTTCCCGATATTGCAAGGGTTTTAGGGGTGAGCATTGAGGAGCTGTACGGGCTGCGTCGCGAGGCTCGCACACCGCCTTCAGCGGAGCTTCCCTGGGAGGACGACAACAAATTAAGGGCGGTAATATATAAGGGCAGGCGGCTTGTTGAATGTTTTGACGAATCTGTAAGATCATTTACCTTTACATATGAGGGCGAGGCCCTGAATGTCGAAAGCTGGTGCGATATTTACTGTGGCTTGCCGGATTTCTGCAGCGGCACAATGGGTATTAAAGGCAACGCTGTTGCGGGGTTTAACATTTATTGCGGGAATATAAATGGCAACGCCTCGGCAGGCAGGGATATAAACTGCAGGCATATTTTACAGAACGCCACCGCCGGCAGGGATGTTAACTGCAGCGGCCTTGGCGGCATGCTTAAAGCGGGCAGAAGCAGGAAGGCTTTGTGATTAGCCCGCGGGGGTTATGGGACGTAGGTTTAATTCTATGAGGGGCAAAACCGCTGCTTTTGCGGCGGCCTTTACGGGATACGGATTGTGGGCGGAGGAGCTGTTTGCCCCGAGTATGGCGCGGCAGAAAGCAATGTGTTAAGCGGGAGAGGTCCCGCTTTTTATTTTTGTTGTCAAATCGCGAGACGGGCATAAAAAATGACCGCTGGAACAGCGGTCGTAAAGTGGTTGGGAATTATTGGGGGATTAATTCTAACCACGAAATATGCGTTTAAAAGGATTGATTCTTTGTGCGTTTTTTATTTGTCGGTGCCGGCGGCCTCTTTGGGCTTGTTTAGTTTTTCTGCCCTGACGCGGGTGATTCTGCGCTCGGCCGCTTCTTCCACCGTGAAGGAATAGCCGTTGGCCTCGATTACCGGGTGTTCGCCAGGCTGTGGGATTCTGCCGATTACAGACATGATGAACCCGCCGATGGTGTCGTATTCACCCTCGGGCAGTTTAACGCCGAGGATCTGTTCTATTTCCTCTATGTCAGAAGTGCCTTCGAATGTATATACATTGTCGCTTAGCTTCTGGTATTCTTCCTGTTCGTCGTCATACTCGTCCTGTATGCTGCCGACAATGGATTCAAGCAGGTCTTCTATTGTGACAAGGCCCGCGGTGCCGCCGTATTCGTCGAGCACTATTACCATCTGGAGTTTTTTCTCGGTCATTTCGTTAAACAAATCCCTGCAACGCTTGGATTCGGGGACGAAATAGGGCTCCCGCATGATGTCCGAGATTTTGCAGTCAACAAGGTTTTTGCCCACATACTGGAGGAGGTCCTTTACATGGATTATGCCGCATATCTCGTCCAGGTCCTCTTTGTAGACCGGGATTCTGGAATACCCCTCGCTGATTGCCTGCTCGAGCACGTCGTTAAGGCTTTGGTTTATTTCCACCGCCACGATATCGGTGCGGTGGGTCATGACATCGGCGGCGACGATATCGTCAAACTCGAAGATGTTGTTTATCATTTCCTTCTGGCTTTCTTCGATTACGCCCTTTTCCTCGCCCGCGTCCACCAACATGCGGATTTCCTCCTCGGTGACTGTGGCGTGGCTGACCTCGGGGTCATACCCGAATACCCGCAGCACGAAGTTGGTGGAGACGGTAAGTAAGAAGATAAAGGGGCGCATTACCGCCTTGACAAATAGCAGCAGCCCTACGACCCTGAATGATATGGCCTCGCTCTTTTGCATGGCCATGCGCTTGGGGACAAGTTCACCGAGCACCAGGGAGAAGAAGGAGATGATAAGCGTTACGATTACAAGCGATATTCCGTTTATTAACGCCAGCGTTGCGGGGTTCTGGATGTTTAAAAGCCCTGCGATCCTGTTGGCCAAAGGTTCTGAAAAGTTGCCGGCGGCCGAAGCCGATGTAAGGAATCCGGCGAAGGTTACGCCGGTTTGTATTGTGGAAAGAAAGCTTGAGGGGTTTTCCACGAGTTTAAGTATTTGGATGGCCTTTTTGTTGCCCTCCTCGGCCATGCGCCGTATCTTGCTGTCGTTTAGCGAGATGATGGCAATCTCGCTCATGGCGAAGAAGGCGTTTGCGAGTATTAAAAACAGAAGAATAAGTATTTTTACCAGAAGACTGGTATAAGGGTCGGAATCGTCCATTAATTTAGCTCCTTTTGGATTCAGTCCGAATAATATTTTTGTAAATTTTGTTTATAACAATAATATCCAATAAAAATAATTTTGTCAATTGAATGTAACCCGCTATAAAATTAAGTATTACCCTAAAAAAGCTTATTAGAACCAGATGGTTTGAAATTTTGAACCAATTGGGGTAAAATAGAATTAAATTGGTTAAATTTGCTTTATGCCTAAAAAGTTGTTAAAAAAATAACAGAAAAATTGAAAATGGTATTTACAATACGGCCAAAAGGTGGTACTATTATTTTGACCGAACTCTATCCAAGGAGTTTCGGGCATTTTTGTGTATCTGTTATTTAAGATGACCTATAATTCAATAAACTTTCTGGAAATAATATTTAAATGTTGCCGAATTTTAAGGAGGAATATACTGATGGCAAGAAAAATGAAAACTATGGACGGTAATACCGCTGCGGCGTATGTTTCGTATGCGTTTACCGAAGTTGCGGCCATCTATCCGATTACCCCGTCGTCCAATATGGCCGAGGAAACCGACAAAATGGCTGCGGCCGGAGTTAAAAACATTTTCGGACAGACCGTTAAGGTTACCGAGATGCAGTCGGAAGCGGGTGCGGCAGGCGCGGTACACGGTTCGCTGACCGCCGGTGCCCTTACCACCACATATACCGCCTCGCAGGGACTGCTTTTGATGATCCCCAACATGTATAAAATCGCGGGAGAACTGCTGCCGGGCGTTATTAATGTGTCGGCCCGTGCGGTTGCGTCCCATGCACTTTCTATTTTTGGCGACCACTCCGACGTTTATGCCTGCCGCCAAACCGGATTCGCAATGCTTTGCTCCGCAAATCCGCAGGAAGTCATGGATTTGGGCGCAGTTGCCCACCTTTCGGCAATTAAAGGCCGCGTGCCTTTCCTGCATTTCTTTGACGGGTTTAGGACTTCCCACGAGATTCAGAAGATAGAGGTGTGGGATTACAAAGAGCTTGAGGAAATGCTCGACAAGGAAGCGCTTAATGCCTTCCGCCGCCGCGCACTCAACCCTGAGCACCCGGTACAGCGCGGTACTGCCCAGAACCCCGATATCTTCTTCCAGTCAAGGGAAGCTTCCAATCCTTATTATGACAAAGTGGCCGATATTGTTGCGGATTATATGAATGAGATAAACCGCCGTATCGGTACCGAATATAAACCCTTTAACTATTATGGTGCCCCTGATGCCGAACATATTATCATAGCAATGGGTTCGGTTTGCAACACCATAGAAGAAACAATAGATTACCTTAACGCCAACGGTGCCAAGGTCGGGCTTATCAAGGTCCGCCTGTATAGGCCCTTCTCGGTAAAACACCTGCTGGAAGTAATACCCGATACCGTTAAGAAGATTTCGGTGCTTGACCGCACAAAGGAACCCGGTTCCATCGGCGAGCCGCTGTATCTCGATGTGGTTGCGGCCCTTCAGGACACCAAATTTGCCGATGTGCCGGTATACACCGGACGCTACGGGCTTGGCTCCAAGGACACAACCCCTGCCCAGATTATTTCTGTATACCGCAACATGGAAAATGCCCAGCCTAAAAAGCGCTTTACAATAGGCATTGTCGACGATGTTACCAATTTAAGCCTTTCTGAGACCGAAAACCCTGACACCACACCCGAAGGCACCACCTCCTGCAAGTTCTGGGGACTTGGTTCCGACGGTACTGTCGGTGCAAATAAAAACTCCATTAAGATTATCGGCGATAATACGGATTTATATGTTCAGGGATACTTTGATTACGACTCCAAGAAATCGGGCGGACTTACCGTATCCCACCTGCGGTTTGGCAAGCACAAGATTAAATCCAGCTACCTTATCAGCAAGGCGGATTTCGTTGCCTGCCACAATCCGTCATATATTAATAAATATGATATTGTTGAGGAAATCAAGCCCGGCGGAATATTCCTGCTTAACTGCGGCTGGGATGAGTCCGAGCTTGAGACACACCTGCCCGCAAAGGTAAAACGTTATTTGGCACAGAACAATATTAAATTCTATACAATTAACGGTATACAGATTGCAAAGGAAATCGGGCTTGGCGGACGCATTAACACCATTCTGCAGTCAGCCTTCTTCAAGCTGACCGAGATAATCCCGGCAGACGAAGCCGTGCGGCTTATGAAGGAGGCGGCATACAAAACCTACGGCCGCAAGGGCGAGAAGGTAGTTCAGATGAACTACGATGCTATCGACCGCGGCATGCAGGATGTCAAGAAGATTGAGGTACCCAAAGAGTGGGCTGATGCCAAGGATTCCGGCTTTGAGGAAATTGTCTTTGGCGGACGCCCTGAAATCAGGGATTATATAGACAATATTCTCCTGCCCGTAAACAAGCAGCAGGGCAACAGGCTTCCGGTTTCTGCCTTTGTCGACCATGTGGACGGCACCTTCCCGCTTGGCTCTGCCGCATATGAGAAACGCGGCATTGCCGTTGATGTGCCTGAGTGGGTTCCAGAAAACTGCATACAGTGCAACTTCTGTTCCTATGTATGTCCCCATGCGGTTATCCGCCCGGCGGTTATGAACGCTGACGAAGCGGCCAACGCCCCGGCACAGACCAAGAAGTTGGCCATGACCGGAATGCCGGGAATGGAATTTGCCATTACCGTATCGGTGCTTGACTGCACAGGCTGCGGTTCCTGCGCGAATGTATGTCCCGGCAAGAAGGGTCAGAAGGCGCTTGTTATGAAGCCGCTGGATACCCAGCTTGAGCAGCAGGAAGTATTCAACTATGGGGAAACTTTGAGCGAAAAACCTGAGGTGCTGGAGAAGTTCAAGCCCGCCACCGTAAAGGGCAGCCAGTTCAAGAAACCGCTGCTTGAGTTCTCGGGCGCCTGTGCCGGCTGCGGCGAGACGCCTTATGCCAAACTTGCAACCCAGCTGTTTGGAGACAGGATGTATATCGCCAACGCCACCGGATGTTCATCTATCTGGGGCGGTTCGGCACCCTCCACGCCTTACACCGTAAACCGTGAGGGTCGTGGCCCTGCATGGCAGAACTCGTTGTTTGAGGACAATGCGGAGTTCGGATACGGCATGCTGCTTGCCAACAAGGCAATTCGCGGCCGCCTTGCCGACAACGCAAGAAAGATTGCCGAGCTTGCCGATGGTGAGCTGAAAGAGGCGGCGCTCGAATGGCTCAACACCATGGACGACGGCGAGGCCAACGGACCTGCCACCGAAAGGTACAAAGCCGCGCTCAAGGCTGCCAATGCAAGCGGCGAGCTTAAGAAATATGTGGATGACACACTGACTGATGAAGACTACCTTGCCAAGAAGTCTATCTGGGTATTTGGCGGAGACGGCTGGGCATATGATATTGGTTTCGGCGGTTTGGACCATGTTATAGCTTCGGGTGAGGATATAAACATCCTGGTATTTGACACCGAGGTATATTCCAACACCGGCGGACAGTCCTCCAAGGCCACACCTACCGGGGCCATCGCCCAGTTCGCGGCGGCCGGCAAGGAGACCAAGAAAAAGGATCTTGCGGCCATCGCCATGAGCTACGGAAATGTATATGTAGCGCAGGTGGCCCAGGGTGCCGATTACAACCAGTGCATTAAAGCCTTTGTTGAGGCTGAAAGTTATAAAGGCCCGTCAATAATTATCGCTTACTCGCCCTGTATCAACCACGGCATTAAGGGCGGAATGTCCAAGGCCCAGACAGAAGAGAAGAATGCTGTGGCTGCCGGATACTGGCACCTGTTCCGCTATGACCCAAGGAACGCCAACACCGAAAAGGGCGCGTTCACTCTCGATTCCAAGGCGCCGACCGAAAGCTACAGGGAGTTTATCGAGAACGAAGTGCGTTACAGCTCTCTCCTGCGTGCCAACCCCGAGCGTGCTGAGGAACTCTTCAGCATTGCCGAACAGCAGGCAAAAGAAAAACGTAGGTATCTTGAAAAACTCCAGATGCTTTACGGAAAACAAGACTGATATTTTCCCCCCGGCTGGGTTTCAGCCGGGGGATATTAATTTACTGGTTAACTTGTGTCTTGCCCAGCAGGGAAATACTATAATTTGTGGCTTGCAATGCAGAGATTGTCCGGTTTTTGTGCAAGATGCCCACAGAGTATTCACAGTTTCGTTACAAGTACTAAAAAGTTGCTTCTAGGCGGTTTCTGACTGATGTAAATGAAAACCAGTTTTTCTATTATTTTTAAATATTCGTTATCAAAAATCCATAAAACCTGATTGTAATTTAATATAAAATGTATTATAATTAAATAAACCGAGGAAGAAAAAATATAATAATATGCCAGTTTGTTAAAATCTATATGCAGGTTGACAAACAATTAAATATAACTTATAATATTTTCATCTATTAGGATGGTATTCATTTGAAAAATGATAGGCGTTTTGTGAATTTTCACAAGATGTAAACTATATTTATATAATGAACCGCCTTTAGATGATTTTAATTTGGCAAAATGGAACAAGCAGCTAAAAAGCTGGTGTTCTGTTTGAGATAAAACTAAATGACTGGAGGAAATACTAATGAGCAAACGACTCAAAAGTGTAGTTGCGATTCTTATAGCAATGACCTTATGCGTTTCGATGCTATCAGGAATTTTTACTGCACAAGCTGAGTTCAATTGCACCATTCAAGGTGACTGGCCTAAGAGTGGCATTGATTACGAGTGGCTGACTGCCGAAGCTACGACTGACCAACAGAAGCGAGATACATACACAGCCATCGAAGACGAGCTCAAATACCAAAACGATGTGCTTAATTTCAAAATAGGCACCAAAGATGACGGAAACACCACCCACAATATTGAGACCTGGTCGGGAATGCTCTGTGTTCAGTTTGAAAACTACGACCCCTCGAAGACTGACAACACCGGTAACCCGTGGGGACACACCGGCCCGAACAATGCCCCCAGGCTTTGGGGCGTTGTAACCGTTCCGTTCCCGGGAATGGCCTTCTCGATTAAGGGTGAGCTTGCAAGGCAATTCGACAGCTATGGCAAACCCGCGTTGAGCAACGAGTTTACATATGACGGAGTGGTTTACCAGCTGCGTTGGGATAATACCCATTTGCTGCAAAACGGCGCAAGGTCTATCATCGGTTACTTCCCGGGCAGTGTTGCCAACAATACCGATGGTGCCAACTACACCTTCAGGTATGCCGTTGCAAAATATAACCAGGACAACAAGCATGCCGGCAAAACCGTTGGCGTTGCGCTTTCCCATGCGAGGTTAACAACTGACCAAACCATACTTTATCAGGTATTTGAAACCAACAGCGGCAAGAACTATGTCGCTATTAAGGCCGAGAATATTGAGTCCGCAAAGCTTACCGGCGCATATGTAATCGCCGGCGATCTTGCAAGGGCCTTTGATAGTCTCGGAGACGACATGGACGCCCGCTTCGCCGTTACCGGCGCACCCCTGTCTGACGCTGTAAACGGCGTTCAGATGTTTGAAAACGGTAAGCTGACCGCAAACGGCTTTACCCTTGGCGTTGCCAAGATTAACTCCTTCTCCTTTAACGGCGAGCCCAGGCCCGCTATCATAGACGATGAGGCTGGCACTATTTACGCATTCGTTAAAAAGGGCACCAATGTTACCTCGCTGACACCCAATATTCAGTATGATGGAAAATCTTATTCACCTACCGGCGCCCAGAACTTCTCCCAGCCTGTAAAATACACCGTAACCGCTGAAGATGACTCTATCAAAGAGTATACTGTTAAGGTTTATCAGTTGAGCGATGCTGATATTACATCCTACAAAATCAGCGGTGTCGAAGGCAAAATCGATTATGACACCAAGACCATCACTCTGGTAGCACCTACTGATACCGACCTGACCCAGGTTACGCCTGAAATTGCGACCGTTGGCGATAGTGTTACCATTTCGCCTTCCGGTTCGGTTGACCTTTCTGACTCCTGGGAAGACGGTGTTGAGTTCACACTCACCAGCGGCAGCGAGACCGCAAAATACACCGTTAAGGTCAGGAACATGAGCGGCGACAACACCGTCAAGAGTGTTGTGGTCAAGGCCGACCAGTTCAAGTTTGCTGACGGCGACGTTACCGCTACTATAGACAATACTTCCAAGAAGATTACCATTGTTTATCCGTATGGAAACATGGCAAACAGAAGAGTTGCGCTTGAGATGAGCGTTGCGGATTACGCCACCGTATCGCCAGAGCCCTCGACTGCGCGCAACCAGTCCGGCGCTACCTATGTTGTAACTGCTGAGAACGGGGCACAGGCTACATACACAGTCGAAGTGAAAATTGCTCCCAAGACAGCTCTTCCTCCGATTGACGATATTGAGTTTGTAATTAAAGACGCCAGGGGCAACTTTAACTATGATGAACTCAAAAAGGTAATCCTTAACGAGTATAACTACCAGCGTTCAATTGGATTTGACCTTGGCGATGTTTCTGAAAACTTCTCCAACTGGGACGATGTAACCAACCGTCTGCCGTTTAACAGTGAGATGAGCACCGGCAATATCCTTGAAGGCATGAAGGCGCTTATTACTGTTGACTATCCGGGAGCTCTTGGCTATACCATTAAGAACTCCATGGCCAACGCATGGACACGGCAGGTAACTGTTGACGGCGAACGTGTATCAGGATTCGGCAATTCCGGTGGCGCCGCTGCCAACGAGTTTACCATGGACGGCGTATTGTACCAGCAGTTCACTCTTTCCTACGGCGTTGCATCATCCGGCGGAGTTTCCAGGGTAATCAACGGTATCGGAACCCTGCCGCGCGGAGACGCTAACAGCCAGTTCTTAAGCTCGATTTCCGGAACCAAATGGTACAATACTGAAAACATGAATGTTGCGGGCGGCGTAACCGACGATTTCAGAAGGGCTTACGAGTCTGCCAACCAGAATAACCTTAACCCCGGTGTTGCGCTGGACGGCAACCTGAAATACAACAGCGAGTATGACTTTATGTACCAGGTATTTACCGGTACCGGCGAACTGCGCGCCCAAGAACGCGACAGCTCCAATAAATCAATGATTATTTCTTCCGACCCGGTACATACCGCATTCGTAATGGGCGGCGTATGGCAGACCATTTACGAGAACATTCCCGGATATGATTTTGTAGAACTTAATCTTGACGGATTTAGCTTCAAGTATGCTCCGGAAATTGGCGTACCGATTAAGCCTGCATATAAGGGCAAGAACGACGAGTGGATTCTTGAGTTCGAGGACTGGTATGCATACGCAACCGAAGATGACCCAACCAATGTTCAGGTTAGCGAGGGCGGCTACTTCAGCAAAGAGAACTATGTGCTTGATATCGAATTCGAGCAGGCTGTAAAGTCCATCAACATCATGACCAAGAACCCCGACCTGCCCGCTGACCCGATAACCAACGCTGACCGCATCGACGTTGTATTCTACAAGGGAACCGACCTGTCTAATCTTGTTATCAAATCCATCCAGGTCAGCGAAGGCGCCACCGCCAATGTCGCCCCCGGATCAGTTCTCGATTGCACCTGGGGAACCGCCGACATTAAGGTAACCGCTGAAGACGGTTCAAGCAGAATCTACGTACTGTATGCTTCTGTTGACGAGGACACCGAACCGCCTGTCTCCAACGATCCTGGCACCTCTGATGAGGGACCTGACACGCCTGGAGGCCCCGGATCCAATCCTAAGACCGGCCAGGCTGCTGCCACCGCAATGCTGCTGATGCTTGCCGCGTCCGGCGGTGTGCTGCTTGCGACCAGAAAAAGATCAAAAAAGGCTGAATAAACCAAACGCGGATTTTCTGCGGAAATGAAAGTACCGGAATCCGGTGTGAGATATATCCTTTAACACACAAGGATTCCGGCACTTTTTCCGAGTAAATATAACTCTAAATATACGAGGAGGAAAACAGGGTTATGAAGAAGATTATAGCAATTGTAATGGCTGTATCTATGCTTGTCGGCATGTTAGTCCTGACATCGGGTGCAGCTCCCGCAGTGCCAGCGGAAGTCGGCAGGATTTCCGAAGGAAGGGTTTTGCCTGAGTTTCAAGGCAAAGAACAGCAACTGACAAATGCATTTAAGGCTGCATATGCACGGGCAATCGAGCTATATGCAAGCAACCTGAAGGAAAAATTTAATCCCGGCCAATCCACCGAAGAGTATGTGCATGACTGGGTTGGAGATACATATAAGTGCATGGCCCAGGACTTTACCGGTGGAAACTCCAACTGTACAGAGGCTTTTAACCAGAAAGCAGGTTGGAACGTATTTGTTTGCCCCGTTAACCCCAAGAAGCCTGGCGTAATTGAGGTTTTCCATGTCCGCGACGGTATTGCCCAGTCATGGGCGCTTAACGGCGGTACCAACAGTAACTGGGGTCTGCCCATCAGCAATCAGTATTGGGGCACCTATAAGGGCCAGTTGGTTGTAATCCAGGAATTCATGAACGGTTACGCATACGGACCTGAAAACTCGGTATTCGATATTACCTTTGTACCTTATGAGGAAGATCCCGGCTTCAAGAGGCCTGCTGATGCTCAAGATGAGGATCCGCGTGCTCCAAAAGACTCTTCGAACCAGCAGCCTGGCCAGACCAGTTCGTCTGTCTCGGATACTTCCACTGATCCTATCCCAAGCGGTGGAAATGAGTCTGACGTATCTAACGTAGAATCCGGTGAAGATCCTGGTACTCCCACTGAGAGCGGTGAGCAAATCGATACCAGCGATGACGACACCAGCGGCGGCACAGGCGGCGGCACCTCTAAGTCTACCGGAACCACCTCCAAGACCAGCGGCCAGCAGGCCGGCGGCACCACAGAAGAGGTAAGGGAGTTTAACCTTGCAGGAACTATTGCACTTGTTGCAGGAATTGTTGTTGTTCTGGCCGGCGGCGGATTCGCTCTGTACTGGTTCGTACTTCGCAAGAAGCCCGCTTTAGCCGAAGGCGATGCCGCTGCAGCGGGGGCTGTTGAAGAAACAGCTGAAGACACTTCAGAAGAATCTTCCGAAGACTCAAGCGAAGAATAAGAAGAATTTGAAACAATAAATAAATAAGGGTGCGGCCGCATCTGATTGGGTTTTGTTCGGGTGCGGCCGCATTTTATAAAAGGCAAAGAAAAGGATCAGGAGTGTTAAAAGTATGCCAGACATGCAGTATGCGCAACTGAAAGAAAGAGTTAACGAAATTGCCGGCAGGATTAATAATGCAAAGCTTAAAAATATGTTTGTAAATTGTTTTTATTCCACGTTAGAGACCACCACCAAGCTGCATGAAGATGGCTCTACATATGTGTTTACCGGGGATATCCCTGCAATGTGGTTGAGGGATTCCAGCGCGCAGGTTATGCATTATCTGACATTATGTGACTGTGAAGGGATTAAAGAGGTAGTTGCAGGACTTATAAAAAAGCAGATGTTTTACATTACCCTGGACCCGTACGCCAACGCCTTTAACGAGGAGCCAAACGGCGCGGGTCACCAGAGCGATAAAACCAATTTCAATGAAAACAAGGCCTGGATTTGGGAGAGAAAGTACGAAATTGATTCGCTTTGCTATCCCGTCTGGATTTCATATAAATATTGGAAAAAGACCGGAGATGCGTCGGTTTTCGACGAACAATACAAAACCGCAACAAACATGATTATGGATTTGTTTATTAAAGAACAGAACCATGCCGAGAATTCGGATTATGTGTTCGAGCGCTTTAACTGCCCTGTGACCGACACGCTTCCACACGGTGGGAAAGGCAACCCTGTCGCCGTGACAGGTATGACATGGTCAGGATTCAGGCCAAGTGACGACGCCTGCACATACGGTTACCTTGTCCCGGCGAATATGTTTGCTGTGGTTATTTTAGGCTATTTAAGCGAGATTTACGAAAAGGTTTACAGGGATGACTCGCTTGCCGCAAAGGCCAGAAAGCTTGCCGAAGAGATAGACGCGGGAATTAAAAAGTACGCAGTAGTTGACGACCCGCAGTTCGGCAAGGTATACGCCTATGAGGTGGACGGTTATGGCAACGCCGTGTTTATGGATGACGCAAACGTGCCAAGCCTTTTGTCACTGCCATATTTGGGATATTGTGGCATAGATGATGAGATCTACCAGAACACGAGGAAACTTGTGCTTTCAAAGAAGAACCCGTATTTCTATGAGGGTTCTTTCGCAAGCGGGATAGGCAGCCCGCACACGCCGGAAGGCTATATCTGGCACATCGCCCTGGTAATGCAGGCGCTGACCTCCAACGACAAGGCCGAAAAGGCGAAGCTGCTTAATACCATAATGGCGTGTGACGGCGGCACCGAGGTTATGCATGAGGGTTTTGACGCCAACGATCCCACAAAATATACACGCGAGTGGTTCGCGTGGGCAAATTCCCTTTTTGCCTATTTTGTGCTTGAGGAAATAGACAATGTCAATGACTATGTAAAATAAGGGCTTACAGGTTTTGAAAGGGTTGTTGTTATGGAATGCAGTAAAGACATTTTGAAATATGATTTTGGCGGTGCCGGCAAGAGGCTGCTCGAGAATATCCGCAAAGGGTTTTGGGATGTGGACGGCTATTTTGCCAAGGAAAAACTGATTGGCACCGACAAAGCCTTTCTGTGGCCATACGGCGGATACACCGAGGCGGTGGCTGCCCACTATCAGCTGTTCGGCGGCGAGGAAGCCGAGAAAATTTACCGCGACACGCTGCAGGGCATTATCCCCTACCAGGTCTGCCGCAATGACGGGCTGCTGTCCTACGCTGCTGCCCACGGCGGCTCGGGGGATGTTTACTATGACGACAATGTGTGGCTTGCAATTATTTTTCATAATGCATTTTACAACCTGAAGGATAAAAAATGGCTCGAATTATCTGAGCGGATAACTGAATTTTGTTATTCGGGCTGGGATGAAAAACTCGGCGGCGGCGTTTACTGGCAGGAGAACAACAAAACAAGCAAAAACACCTGCATTAACGCCCCTCTTGCCAAAATCTCCGCCCAGCTCTACAAGGCGACGGGAAAACAGAAATATCTTGATTGGGCCGAGAAGATATACAAGTGGACCAAAGAAACATTAATGGATACTTCTGATTATATATATAATGACAATATAAATCTTGAGGGCAAAATTAACACCTGGAAATTCGCTTACAATACCGGCTGCATGATTGGTGCGGCGGCGCACCTTTACCAGATTACCGGGAATGAGAACTACCTTGAGGACGCAAAAAGGTCGGCTGACTCTGCGCTAAACGGCGGATTTGGAACCTGGGAGAACGGGGTATACATGCTTAAGGACACCAACCCGTGGTTTAACAGCTGGCTGCTTGACGGGTATATGGCACTTTACGAAGTGTATCCCAAGGACGAATATATTTTAAGTTTTGCTTCGGCTGCGGCATATGCGGCCGAGAATGCAACAAACAGCAGCGGGTTTATTGACAAGGATTGGGTATCGAAGGAATATCCCGATGAAAAGGTCCATCTGCTTGACCAGTCGGGTACCGCGCGTATTCTCTTTGATATCCAATTGTGGGCGAATAGATACAATAAATAAACTAGGGATAGAGGAGGTCCAAACATGATGAAACGTTTGTTAGCGGCATTGTTGGCAATTGCGATGCTGGGTTTGAGCCTGACCGGCTGTTATACAACCCGCCGCGTCGACCAGACTTCCAGCGAGGATACTGCCGATTTGTCGTCTTCCGAGATTATTACTGTCAGCGACGATGGTTCGGATGAGGATGGGACCAGCGATTCTGAAAATTCGCTGGGTGAAACATCTGATACGTCCGGGGATAACACTACGAGCCATAGGCAGACAACCAGTACAACAACCAGCACAACAACCAGTGGTGGTAATAATAACATTACATCCTCCGACCCCAAGCCCGACCCGCCAGGCCCTGTAAATTCAAACCCATATCTTACATTTGACAAATTTTATTCTTATGGTGCAAGGCATATTGAGCGCGCCGCGCAGGACTACTGGAAAAACGGCTATATGATTGAGCGAATAGGTGAAAGCTCCAGGAGCACGCTTTGGCCTTATACCATATATGTTGAAGCCGTTGGCGAGAGGCTTGACGCTGACCCGAACAACCAGGCAGTAAGAAATGAGTACATAAAGTGCCTTAACACATTTGAAATTTACAGGCACCAGAGAAACGACGGTTACCTTGCGTACAGCAGTGCCACCACAGGATCCCGCGGAACCGGCGACCGCTATTACGATGACAACGCATGGGTATGCATTGAGTTTATCCATGCCTACCAGCGCGGATTTGGCCAGCAGTGGCTTGAAAAGGCTGAAGGGGTTGCTGCTTTCTGCTACAGCGGATGGGATACCGGCAATGCGCTTGGAATCCCTGGAGGAATCTTCTGGATGGAAGGCAGCAAGAACGAGAAAAACGCCTGTATCAATGCGCCGATGGCGTATGCTTATGCATTGCTATATGAAATAACCAAAAAGTCCGATTATCTTGACAAGGCCAAGCAGATTTACGACTGGACCAAGAAATACATGATGAACCCGCCTGTAGAAGGCCAGCAAGACAAGGACGACTACCTGTACTATGACCGTGTTGAGTTAAAGAACGGCCAGATTAACTGGGACAGGACTGCACGCGCGTACAATGTCGGTAACATGATTTCAGCCGGCGTGAAGCTTTACAAGCTTACCGGGAACAAGCAGTACCTGACCGACGCCCAGTTATCGGCAGCCGCGGCGTATAAGAGGTTTGGAATGGAAATTAAGCGCAATGGTTACGACTGCTATGGCTTTACCACTTCCGACGCGCCGATGGATACCTGGTTTAACAGCAACCTGCTTAAGGCTTACCTTGAGCTTTACAGGGTTGACAAATCTGCCACCAACAAGAAATACGTACAGAGTTTCCAAACGGCGCTTGCCCACGCCTGCATGGTTGCACAGGACGAGCGCGGTTATGTGGCCCACAACTGGAAAGCCATTAAAGAGGACAATAATGCCGACATGCGTGGTGTAGGCGGAACTGCCAGGGTATTGTTCATGCTGGCCAAGTGGGTAAAAGGTTATTACGATAAATAGTAACTAATTTAAAGTAAGGAGCAATAGCCAATGTTAAAAAGACTTATAGCCATTATAGCCGTTGCCGCGCTGCTTGTGACTTCCCTGGCAGGCTGCTACAAAACGGTTAAGACAAATACAGGGGATGCTGACGTGTCGGATACTTCTGATGCGTCCACGTATGAGAGCAGCGATGCCAGCGATGCCAGTGATGCCAGCGATGAATCAACCGCCGGCGGCGATGTAAGCGATGGTGAAAATACAGGAAATCAAAGCACGAACACTGGCAACAACAATCAGGGCAATACCGGGAACAAGCCCGGCGGCAATACTGGTAACAACGGTGGCGGAAACAACAATATAACATCCCAAGACCCGGTGATTTCAAATCTTCCACCTGCTACCGGCGGGTCCAAATATGAAAACTTTAGGGACCACAACAGCTATGGCGCAAGGATTATGAACTTGTTGAATACATACTGGTATTCCGACCAGCAGGGTTCCAAAATCAAGAACAACCCGTATAAGTCAAACGACCCAGTAACCCTTTGGGGATACGGCGCATATTTAGAGGGGCTTGGAATGTACCTTGAGGCTAACCCCAACAGCACTACTGCATATCAGTACTACATTAAGGCACTCAACGGGCTTTCCATGTACCGCGACAAGTCCAAGTCCAATGATACCAAGCTTGCCCTGCACTGCTGGGCTGACCCCAACGGCAGGTCGGAAATATTCTTTGACGACAACGTATGGATCCTGCATGAGTTAATCCACGCTTATAAGTTATTCAAGTCCCGCGGAGAAAATGACAATGCCGAAAAGTATCTGAAGATGGCAGAGCAGATTGCCACATACATACTTGAGGACGGCTGGGACGAAAAACTGGAAGGCGGCCTTTACTGGGAGGATAAGACCACCTGCGGTGATCCCAACCATCCGCCGCAGAAAAACACCTGTATAAATGCCCCGATGGCCTATGCTGCCACTGAGCTGTACATGATTACAAAGAAACAGAATTATAAGGACTGGGCCATTAAGATTTACGACTGGGTAATGAAGAAGCTCTACAGCGAGTCGGATAGCCTGTTCTATGACAAAATAGTCATGTCTTCCAACGGCAACAAGCTCGACCAGAACAAATACACTTACAATGTTGGTAACATGATTTCGGCTGCAGCGGGATTGTACCAGATTACCAAGGATTCTAAATACCTTAACGACGCTAAAAAGTTTGCCGAAGCTGCGTTCAAAAAGTACATCATTGAGCGCACCAAGCAGGGCGAAAAATCCTACGCTTGGTACCAGACTTCTGCATGGTTTAACTCTAACCTGATAAAGGGATATATTAACCTGTATGAGGTTGACAAGGATCCCAAGGTGGCAGGCTACCTTGTTGCCGTAAGGACTTCCCTTGCTGATGGATGCCTTAGCTCGACAGATAAGGACGGCTATATCAATCCCGACTGGCGTTCTTCAAACGTTAGTAACGACCAGAAGGCGCTATTAGACCAAGCTGCTACAGCCAGAAGCCTATTCATGATCCACCTGTGGACCAAGACCTCCGGCAAATAAGACGAATGAAAATAGATATATGTTGCAGCAAAATACTTTTTAGTGCAGCATATTTACTACCCACACGTGATTAAGCCGAAGGGAGGACAGTGTGATGCAAAAACGGGCTGTGTTGATTTTACTGGTCGTGGCACTACTTCTGTCCTCCCTGACCGGTTGTTATAAGAAGGTTAAAATTGACAGTCCTGATATTTTAGAGGAAACCTCTGAGGAGGCGGCCGGGGATTTAAGTTCCGGCAATGAAAGCCTGGAAACAGGGGGCGAGGGCATGAGCGAAACTTCAAGCCAAGACTACCAGGGCAGCAGCCAGGCAACAAGCAACGCCAGTCCTGACAAAAAAGACCAGACCTCTGCCGCCGATCCCGATGTATCTGGGGAACCGCCTGTGGAGAATGGCGGGTCCAGATTTGAGAAGTTCAGGGACCATAACAGCTACGGTGCCAAGATAATCAGCCTGCTTAATACATACTGGTACAGCGACTCACAGGGGCAGAAGATGAAGGATAACCCTTTCAAGTCAAACACCCCAGTAACCCTTTGGGGATACGGCGCATACCTTGAAGCTCTGGGTAGTTATCTTGAGGCAAATCCCAACAGCTCCGTCGCGTACAGCTTCTATCTGAGGACACTTGAGGGACTTGCGATGTACAAAGACAGGCGCAAGTCAAATGAAACCCAGCTTGCCTACCATTGCTGGGCTGACCCGAACGGGTATTCCGAAGTCTTCTTTGATGACAATGTGTGGGTGCTGCTGGAACTTATCCATGCCCATGACATATTCAAGGCCAGGGGCGAAAACGACAAGGCCCAGAAGTATTTGACCATGGCTGAACAGATTTCGGTTTACATACTGAATGAAGGCTGGGACGAGAAACTTGGTGGCGGGCTTTACTGGGAGGATAAGACCACCTGTGGCGATGACGTAAACCATCCCCCGATGAAGGGTACCTGCATTAACGCCCCCATGGCCTATGCTGCTACCCAGCTTTACAAGCTGACTAATAAACCGCATTACAAAGAGTGGGCTGTGAAAATTTATAAATGGACCGTGGAGAAGCTTTACAGCGAGTCCGACAACCTGTTCCATGACAAGATTCTTATTGAGCCGGGCGGCAACCGGCTTGACCCCACCAAGTACACATACAATGTGGGCAACATGATTCTTGCCGCCGCTGGCCTTTACGAGATTACCAATGACACAAGATATTTAAACGACGCCAAAAAGTACGCCGAGGGCGCCTTTAATAAGTTTATACACAAATGGAACAGACAGGGCGAAGCGGCCTATGCCTGGACCAGCGCAGTGCCGTGGTTTAACTCAAGCCTTATTAAGGGGTATATAAAGCTCTACAATATAGATAAGGACCCCAAGGTGGCGGATTATTTGGTTGCAGTTAGGACCTCGCTTGCGACCGCCTGTTTGATCGCTGCCGATAAGGATGGCTTTATTAACGGTGATTGGCGCTCTGATAGGATCGACGCCGACCAGAAGCAGCTGCTTGTCCAGGCCGGTACAGCAAGGAGCCTGTTTATGATACACATCTGGACCAAAAACTCCGGGAAATAGCTTTAGAATACATTTCAGGACTTGCTTTAGAGTATATATTAATAGGTATAAAGCAGCACAGTTTAATTTACTACTGGGATATTTTTGTATTGCAAATAGTTATGTAGCTTGTTATAATTAATTGATAGCAAAATGCAGAAACTAATCAAAGTTGCACAAATTGTAGTATTTTTTTGGTATTGATGCGAGTTGTATGCAACCGCCAATATACAAAAATATTAGCAGAAAAGGATGTGATACCTTGAAGAAAAGAATTATCAGCTTATTGCTGGCGCTGGCAATGATTCTTAGCACTGGCATGATTTTGTCAGCCTGCAATAAGGAACCTTCCGAAGACACAAGCGAAACCAGCGAGGAAGAGCGTATTGAAATCAACCCGGGTACAGAGATCACTGTATGGGGCGCGTTTGGAAGCGACTACTGGGAGCACTGGAAACGCGACTATCCGGATGTAAAGCTTAACAACACAATCAGCAGTGACGCAAGCCTTTTGACCCTTGCGGCTGCAATGAACGCGGGAAAACAGCCTGACATGTACTACACCAACAATGCGGCATCTGCACCTCTTGGCGCTGCTGTAATGCAGAGGATGGTTATCCCGCTTGACGACTACCTTGCAAAGGATAAGGACTACAAACTGTCTGACCTGCCTTCCTGGTATGATATGTTTGTAAAGTACCCGGATCCTGACACCGGCGAAGAGCACATTTATGCGGTTTATACTGACGTATCGGTTGCATGCCTCGTATGGAACAAAAAGCTCTTCGAGCAGGCGGGCCTTGATCCCGACAAACCGCCCAAGACCTGGAATGAGATGTATGAGTATGCCCAGAAGCTGACCAAGCGCGATAGCAGCGGTATGGTTATCCAGGCCGGATTTACCAACTACCGCTGGTGGTTCCAGCACTGGAGGCTTACCTACGGAACCCAATATCAGGATCCCGTAACCGGCAAGCCTAACTTCAATACTCCTGAAATGATTAATGTTATGAACTTCCTTAAGAAGTTCCCCTCAATCTACGGCGGTACCGATAAGATGGCTGAAGGCGTAAGCTGGGAGAACCAGACCGTCGCAATGGAAATCGCCGACGTCGGCTACTACCAGAAGATGCGCAACGACTTTGAAATCGGCCTTGCTCCGCTGCCAAGCCCCGATGATTACACTGGCGAACAGGTTGTCGCCGGATACGCATGGCAGTGGTACGGAATCCCGAAAGGCGCCAAGAACCCTGACGGCGGATGGGTATTCGCCCGCTGGGCTGTAACCGAAGGCGTTTCGGGCGTTATGGAACGTGAGGCTAATGACGCGGCCGAGAAATTCGTGCCTGTATATATGGCTCACAAACCGTCCAAACAGAAGATCCTTGATAAATACTCTGACGGGCTTAGGGAAGACATCCGCGAGATCATCCAGGTACGCGAAGAGATCTATGACAAGATCAGCATTCAGCGTCCCTGCGGCGGTCCCATCAACGCAAAATGGGATAAAGATCTCGAGAGCATCTGCTGCGAGATTATAGACGGAACCAAGACCGTTACCGACGGTATCAACGAGATTCAGGAAAAAGGTATGGCTTACTATAACGAATTCTATGCTGACCTTGGTAAGCCTGCCCCGTAAGCTTTAAAGTAAAAATTTGTGTTTGCGACATCAGGTGTTGCCAGCTTTGTCTGGCAACACTTGATGTTGCGGCTGATTAAAGGAGAGAGTTAAATGCCCAGACGCCTGCTTTGCGGGTTGGCATGGCTGTTGTGCCTAACGTTATTATTATTTGCGGCAGGCTGCAACCCGGATTCCGGCAATACCAGTTCGGAGTCTGTCAGCTCGGAGCAAACAGACACGCAAAAGACAAATGATAATGCTGTAAATTTCGTCAAATCAATTCCTTTCAGGCCGGAAGCAGAACGTGGAGTATGGGAGAAACGGGCAGATTTGACTCACTCCTTTATGCGTGAGAATTTCTTCGGGAAATACGACATGTATCAAAATACATACCCTTACAGCGAAACCCAGAACCGGCAGTTTCACTACTGGATTCAGGCCCAGGTACTTGATTCAATCGTGGACGCTTATATCCGTTCGGGTGACAAGCAGTACGCGCAGAATGCCAAGGATTTGATTGAGGCAATCAGAATCCGCAATGGCCGTTTTTTGATTACAAATGATTTTTATGATGATATGGGATGGCTTGCAAACGCGATTTTGAAGCTGTATATCGCAACCGGGGATGAAGATTTGTGGCCGGATATCGAATATCTGACCAATGATATCCTTTCGGGCTGGAATAGCGGCTTCGGAGGGGGTATTGCATGGAACAAAAACCAGCCGCAGTACAAAAATTCCCCTTCAAACGGGCCGGCTTGCATATTGACGGCAAGGCTATATCAGGTGACTGGTAAGAAGGAGTATCTTGATTGGGCTTTAAAAATATTTGAATGGTGGGATTCCACGCTTGTTGACCATGAAACCGGGCTTGTATGGGATGGAATCAACCGCCAGAATGACAGCCAGATAGACAAAGACTGGAGATTTACATATTGCCAGGGTGTTTATATAGGTTCATGCGTTGAGCTTTACAGAATCACCAAGGATGAAACCTACATAGATAAAGCAATCAAGACTGCAGACTATACAATTAACAATTTGGTAAACAAGGATGGCATCCTTCAGGATGAAGGCAGTGGGGATGGCGGAGCATTCAAAGGTATTTTCTGCAGATATTTCGTGCAACTGATTAAAACAACCGAACGAAACCGCAAGGAATACTGTGATTTTTTGGTTAAAAACGGCAATGTGATGTGGTCAAACATTCAGGACGAGAATACCCCCATATTCAACACGTCCTGGAGCAGCCGGCCGCGCAGGGGCGTAACCCTACAGACACAAAGCAGCGGTTTGGCTTTGCTGGAAAGTTTGGCTGATTTATATAAAAACGGCTATATTAGCGACCCGCAATGATTTTAGGCAACCCCTTTTTAGCGGTTTGTGTGCTCACATAGACGTATGGTATCGGGAAGGGAATTAGTATGAAACTAAAACACAAAACAAATATTATAACTAAATATATATGCCTACTGCTTGTTGTTTGTTTTATATTTCCGAGTTCCTTGCCTGCTATGGCCGAGGAGGTAGCATCTGATGTTTCCTCGCCGGCTGGTCAGGAGGCTGAGGCTCAGCCGCTGGAGGAGCAGGAAACAGACAACGCTGCAGGGCAGAATAATTCCGAAGACAAAGATGGCGGCAAGTTTACCATTGAAGCAACCTATGAAGAGGTTTCAAGCAAATACGGTTCACTTGAAAGCTACGGCCTTACCGGCAATGAAGTGATTGAAATTAAGGCCGAGAACGTAATCCCTGAAGAGGGCGTTACGCCCGACATTCAAAAGGGCTACAAAGGTTATGAAGGCTATTCGGTTATGTCGAATAAAGCTGCCGGTGCGCTGTCATGGGATTTTGAGGTGCCAAAGACAGGGCTTTATGAGATATATATTGATTACATACCCTTTGATGATGACAAATCGGATATCCAGCGCAAGATTTATATAGACGGAGAGCTACCCTTTAGAGAAAGCGGCAGTATCGGCTTTTTGAGGAAATGGTATGAAACCTCCCCGCCCAGGAAGGATATAAACGGCGACGAGGTAAAGCCGAAGCTTGCGCAGGTTATAGAATGGAGCACTAATGCGGTTACCGATGTGGACGGGATGACCAACCGCCCATTCAGCTATCTTTTGACCGCGGGCAAACACAGGCTGACGATTGACTATCTGAACGCCAATATCAGGATTGGCAATATTGTTATCAAGCCTGCCACAAGGTATAAAACCTACAAGGAAGTTCTGGCAGAGTATGAGCAAAAGGGCTATAAAAAATATACTGGCACTGAACCCATTAGGGTTGAGGGCGAAGAGGCAGATTTTCGTTCTGCCCAGATTTTAAGGCGAGAGCCCAACTCCGACCCTGCCACCTCCCCGTATGTAAGGGGCCATGTGGTGCTTAACACAATCGGTGGCTGGAACTGGAGAAAAGCCAATCAGAAGGTTGAATGGAAAATAACCGTGCCGGAATCGGCACTTTACAAAATAAATTTAAGGATATTCCAAAACCACGGCGAGGGACTTAATGTCTACCGCCAGCTTACAATCGACGGCGAGGTCCCCTTTGAAGAGGTTTCGGAATACGCCTTTGGCTACAGCAACAAATGGCAGGATAAGACCATAACGGATGAAAACGGCGAGCCATATCTTTTTTATCTTGAAAAGGGCGAGCACACGATTGCCTTGCAGGTCAAAATGGGCAAAGCGGCGCCCACTATAAATGAGCTGTACGCCATTAACGACAAGGTATCAGACCTTATCCGCAATATCACAAAGGTTACAGGCTCGGACCCTGACCTTAACTTCGACTATGAGCTTGAGAAAAAGGTGCCCACATTACTCGACGATATGAAGGAAATTCGCGATAGGTACAGGGCGCAGGTGGCTTACCTTATCGAGATTTCCGAAAGGACACCTACCCTTGCCAACTCGCTTAATACCGCTGCTGACCAGCTTGACTACTATATCAGAAAGCCCAACAAAATTCCGGCAAAACTGGATGAGCTTAAAACCACCCAGTCCAGCCTGTCCAACTGGTTCTTCAATATACAGGACCAGCCGATGATGATTGACTATCTGCAGTTGCTCGCACCCGATTCTAATTTTAAAATGAAAAAGAGCACAGTTATTGAAAAGTTCCTCGGTACTGTTGTGAACTTTATCAATTCCTTCTTCAAAGATTATGACAGTATTACCGTTGTGGTTGACAACGCGGACATTCAAAGCTCCGTAACCCTTGACATCTGGGCCGCACGAAGCAAGGAGATGTGCGAGGTTATTCAGCAGATGTCCCTTGAGGACTTTACAACAGAAACGGGTATAGGCGTTAAAATCAACATTATGCCCGGAGGTTCGGTGGGCGCTGTCGGAAGCATAAGCCCCCTGACGCTTGCAATTATATCAGGCAAGGTGCCAGACCTTGCAATGGGCAGTGACCAGAGCACGCCTGTGGAATTGGCGATACGCGACAAGGCATATAACCTTAAGAACTTCCCTGACTACGAGGAGGTCGCTAAGCGGTTCCTGCCGGGAGCCATTACCCCGCTTGAGTACCGCGGCGGCGTATATGCCTTCCCCGAGACCATGGACTTTAAGATGCTCTTCTACCGTGCGGATATACTCGACGAAATAGGCCTTGAGGTGCCCAACACATGGACTGACGTTTACAACAAGATCTTTCCGGTGCTTGACCAGCACGCGCTGGAATTCTACATGGCTAAGGACTACGCGCCATTCCTGTTCCAGAACGGCGGCGAATACTTTAACAAGGACCGCACCAAGATTGCCCTTGACACCGATGTGGCTTACCGTGCCTTCCTGCAGTGGACCAAGCTTTATACCGTATATGACATGGATGAAAGTGCGGATATTTACAACCACTTCCGCTTTGACGATATGCCTCTGGCAATCGGAACATATGCCGACTATATCAGGATACAGTATGCGGCTCCCGAACTATATGGCCGCTGGTCAATCGCCCCGATACCCGGCACATTAAGGGAAGACGGGACTATTGACCGCTCTGCAGGTGGAGCTGTTTCCACGCTGCTTATGTTCACCGATACAAAGTACAAGGAAGAGGCATGGGAATTTGTCAAATGGTGGACAGGTGCGGAGGTACAGTACAACTTCTCTATCGAAATCGAGGCTATAATGGGTCCCGAGGCCCGCTTCAACACGGCCAACGTGGAAGGCTTCCTGAAACTTCCGTGGCCCGAAGAACACGTGGAAGTATTTAAGGAAAGCTGGAAGTACTACAAGAACCAGCCCAATACTTTAGGCGGCTACTATGTAACGCGTAATATTGACAACGCATGGACCCGCGTTGTTTTGAATGATATGAACCCCAGAAAGTCCTGGGAAAAGGCAATTGATGATATCGAAAGTGAAATGCTGCGCAAACAAAAGGAATACGGACTAGTACCCGAAGAATAAACAACACGGTTACCCCCGTTTTGGCTGTGGCTTTGAGGTTTGCAAGTGTTAAAATGGGGGTGCTTAAATAATACCGTAGTAATATGATTTGGGCATATTTTTCAGAAAAGGTGAGATTGTAGTGATAAATACGGCTAGAAAAGGAGATATCGGGGAACCTGCCGTTGTTGAGCCGGCTGTAAAGGAGCCGAAAAAGCGTAAAAAACGCAACCGCTTTAGAACAGAACAGATCTCCGCGTATTTAATGGCTGCTCCGTATGTCATTCTATTCATGGTGTTCATTGTCGTTCCTGTTGTGTGGAGTTTGATACTTAGCCTTACCCACTACAACATAGTACAGGATATGAGATGGGCTGGCCTTGAAAATTACAAGGAGTTGTTTACCAACGACGATTTGTTTATTAAAGCCTGCAAAAACACATTCAGCTTTGCGATCGTCGTGGGACCGTTCGGTTTTTTGGGCTCCTTCTTTTTCGCGTGGCTTATCAACCAGCTTAAATTTAGGAATGCCTATGCACTGGCATTTTATGCCCCGTCGCTGACGGGCGGGCTTGCAATGTCGGTTATCTGGCTGAACCTCTTTTCCAGTGACCGGTATGGCCTTGTTAACGACAGGCTTATAAGCCTTGGAATTATCAGCGAACCAATCCGATGGACAATGGACCCGGATTACATACTGCCACTTGTTATTGCTGTTTCAATGTGGAGCAGCCTTGGCAACGGGTTTTTGACCAACCTTGCCGGTCTTAACAATATCCCCAACGACCGTTACGAGGCGGCGAGGATTGACGGAATTAAAAATAAGTTTCAGGAGTTAATTTACATTACCATACCGTCGGTAAAACCGCAGCTTTTGTTCAGCTCAATTACCGGACTGGTTGGCGCTTTGGGCGTGTTCGATGTGGCTACCGGTGTTGCCGGATTCCCCACGCCTGACAACGCTGCCCATACGATAGTAGGCCATATGTACGACTATGCGTTCTTGAGGTTTGAATTAGGATATGCTGCTGCGATAGCCTTCATCCTGTTCATTCTCAACTTTGGCCTCGGCAGAATATTTATGAAAATATTCTCGTCGGTGGACGAATAGGAGGGATGAAGAATGCAGAATATTGACGTCAGAAAAATCAGGGCAAGAAAATTCAGCCTGCGTAGAATAACCTTTGGCAAGGTAATTTTTTACCTTATCATGACGGGGCTTGCCTGTTTTATGGCGCTGCCCCTTGTTTACCTTGTAGTAACTGCCTTTAAGCCCTTGGACGAATTGTTCCTGTTTCCGCCAAGGTTCTTTGTTAAAAACCCGACACTGCAGAACTTTACAGACCTTATGGCTACTTTAGACAGCAATACGGTTCCCTTTACCCGCTATCTGTTTAACAGTACCCTAGTTACAGTAGTGTCGGTGTTTGGTTCTGTTGTTACATGCACCATGGCGGCCTTTGTTGCCGAGAAGCTGAAACCAAGGGGACTCCAGGCTTTTTCCAGAATCGTTACCTATGCGCTTATGTTCTCGGCGCCTGCCGCCCAGATACCGATTTATTTGATTGTAAGCAATCTTGGAATGATAAATACATATTGGTCGCTGATTATCCCGAAAATCGCGGTACCTATGTATTTCTTCCTGTACCAGCAGTTCGTGTCGCAGATTCCGAACGAGCTGATAGAGAGCGCCCGTATTGACGGATGCGGAAACATGAAGCTGTTCATTAGGATAATTGTGCCGCTTACCAAGGCGGCTATATCCACCATTGTTGTGTTTGCGTTTGTCGCAAACTGGAACGATTCCTTCTCCCCGATGATTTATATTCAGAAACAGGCTATGAAAACACTGCCGATAATTCTTAGCACCATCGGAACCGGTGGCGTTGCCCGTGCAGGTGCCGGCGCTGCGGCGGTATTCCTGACCACCCTTCCCACCATCGGGCTTTATGTAGCGATGCAGACGCGCGTTCTTACAACAATGGCGTATTCAGGTATTAAAGGATAGGTGAGGACATGAGTATGGGTAAATTTAGGAAGATAGCAGTCGTGTTTTTGGTCTTCACCTTGCTTGCAAGCGTTTTTGGTGCGCAGGTTCTGGCTTATGACGAGCAGAATTATGTGCTTGATACAAGCGGTATGCGCATTCCGATTCCGGTTGCATACAATGCTGTTAGTGCCACCGGCTATTTTGAAGGTGCGGGCCAGCTGTTAAGACCGACCGACCTGTTTATTACAAAGGATGACAGAATTTACATAGTCGATGGCGGTAACAACCGTGTTATATCCATGAATACCGATTATACGGATGCCAGGGTTTACGACAATTTCAGCGGCGAAACCCTTAACAATCCCAACGGTATTTATGTTTACGACAACGGAGATATGCTTATCGCCGACACCGGAAACGGCCGCGTGCTGAAATGCGACAAAGACGGAAATCTGCTGAATATCTTAAGGCAGCCCGATTCTGAGCTGTATGACGCGACATACCCATTTAAACCTCTGAAAGTATATGTAAACATAATCGGACAGATTCTGGTAATTAATACAGACGACTATCACGGATTTACTGTTCTTGACGAAAATAACGATTTTAAATCATATCTGGCGCAGACCAAGGTGGGCTTCAGCCTTAAGCGCAAGCTTATTGAACTGTTTGCCACTGAGGCTCAGAAAGAAAAGTTAAAACAGGAAAAGCCCCCGATGCACACCAATTTCGTGATTGACGAGGAAAACACCATTTATGTTACAACTGCCCGTGCGGAAAGGGCACAGCTCCAGCGTTTTTCGCCGTCTGGAAAAAACATTTACCCCTTTAAGGGCTATTTCGGTGAGAGGCGTACCGACCCCGTGCTTTACTATTATGGCAAGGACTTTACAGAGCCTGAATTTGTAGACGTGACTGTTAATGAAGCCGGCGTTGTTTCCATAATAGACGGGAATACCGGGCGCATATACCAGTACGACCAGGAAGGCAACATGCTGATGGTATTCGGCGGTACCGGAATCTGGCGCGGGAGGTTTACTGCCGCCGTTGCCATAGCGGAGGACAGCAAGGGCAACATCTATGTGCTTGACAATGTCCAGTCCAACCTGCATGTGTTTGTGCCCACCGATTTTACAAGAACCATACATACCGCTTTGGGCCTTTACTACGACGCGCGCTATGACGATGCCGTCCAGTACTGGGAAAAGGTTTTGGATATGTGCCCGAGCTATCCGATGGCACATATCGGAATGGGTAACGCCTATTTGAGCAACGACGAGTATAAGAGCGCGATGTGGGAATTCAAGCAAGCCGACCATTATGGCGGATATTCCGAGGCCTTTGATGAGTACCTGCTTGAGACAGTGCGCAAGTTTTTCGGTATCGTGCTTTTCTCGGCTATAGGCATTGCGGTATTGGTTGTATTGACGGTCGCCTACCTGCGCAGGAGATATAAACTGACCTACGAGCGCGAAAGCAGAATCAAATGGTTTAATCGAAGAGGAAGGCTTAGAATTCTGCTTGGTTGCGTGTTTGACCCCAACGAGGGATTTAGGCTGATTAGGGACCACAGGAATGATTTCGATATTGTAGTGCCGCTGATACTGTATTTTATGGTGATGGTGGCAAGAATTGTTTCACTGTTTGTTACCCACTATCCCTTCAGGCATGCGGACATCAGCGAAATTAACCTTTGGTACGAACTGGTTGTTATATTTGCACCTATATTTATCTGGGTTATAGGCAACTACCTGGTAACCACCATCCGCGGCGGCGAGGTAAGGCTCCGCGAGATTTTCAGCGCAGCTGCCTACTGTATGATACCATATATTGTAATTACTATCCCGCTTAGCTTCCTGTCTTTGGTTATGTCCTTAAGCAGTGCTGGTTTATACAACGGTATAAACACTCTCATGTGGGTTTGGGTAGGTTTGCAGTTCTTTATCAGTACCATGACCATGAACTCCTACCGCTTCTTTGAGACGGTTGTAAATGTGCTGCTTTCGATCTTCGCCTGCGTGTTCATGCTGGTGGTATTCGCGCTGCTGTTTATGCTTGGCGGCCAGGTTGTAGATTTTGTGACAGGCGTATATGAAAACTATAAGATGTACTTTTCGTTGCAGGGGAGGTAGCATGAGATGTTTAAGAAGATTGTCACTTTGGTTTTGGTACTTGCTTGTATGGCTAACCTCCTGGCAGTACCGGTTTTTGCCGATGAACAGCCCACTGCGGATGAGGCAACAACGACCCATGTCGGCGAAGACTATGAGTTGGTTGCAAAAAATGAGTTTGCCGAGCTTTATGTCAATGGCAAGATAGGCGCTTTTGCGGTCAAAAACCTTAAGACAGGGTTTGTCTGGTATTCCGCGGTGCCCGTGGATACATATAACCGCACCGATTTAAGGGACGCCAACATACATCAGCTTGATTCGCTGTTTAATATCGGCTGCGCCATGCTTAATCAAAACGATGACAGGGTAACACAGGGCGCTATAAACCAATTTGACCCGAAAATTACGGTTAACAAGATTTCCAATGGCGCAAGCCTTACCTATTACGTAAAGGAATTTAACATTGAAATTGGCGTTGATATTGTGCTGGACGGCGACAGCTTTGTCATAAGCGTTCCGATTGATAAGCTGGTGGAAGGCCGTGGCACGGTTGAAGACCTTAACAGGCATCTTGAAAAAATCCGTGAATTTTTAGATTATTGCTATAATGCGCTTGACGAGATTGAGGAAGTCGGACTTTCCTCCAACAGGTCTAGCATACGCAAGTCAAGAGCTTTGCTGGATGAGTTGACCCAGATGTGCGACTCCCTCGACTCGGTTGTGGGTACCGCATATACCTATTCAAGGGCCAAGGTAATTATACTTGACACCCTTCAGATTTACCTTTTCGGCGGCGGTGACAATGACAAGGGTATGTATTACCGCCTGCTGAACAGCGGAAAGCTTTCCAAAAAAGAAAAGGAGCACTTTGAAAAACAAAAAGAAGAGTTACAGGACCTTATGGATATTGCCATGATTCGGTTCGGCCAGCTAAAGGCCGTAAAGCATGGCGGCGTGGTCTTTCTAGAGCTTCTTCCCAATATGGGAGCTTCCAATGACTATGAAGACGGATATATCTTTTACCCCGATGGTTCGGGTTCCATTACCTACAACTCACCCAGCCACGGAGTAAGGGACGACATTTTCGAGACAAGCATATACAGTGAGACAAAGGTAAACATGGCATGGGAAAACCAGCGCGATGCCACCGGGCTTAAGCGCACCATGCTCCCTGTTTATGGCGTTAAGAAGGGCAACAATGCCTTTGCCGCAATTATTGAAGACGGGGATACCTATGCATCCATGGTATTCATCCCCAGCGGCCACATATTTAACCTCAACAGGATATACAGCAAGTTTACCTACAGGAATAAGGTACAGCTTACCTCTTCCAGCCAGTACGCCTCAGGTATGGTTACCATATTCGAAAAGGATCCTTTGAAAATCAGCCCGAAGGTAAGGTTTAAGCTTTTAAGCGGCGACAAGGCCAATTACAGCGGCATGGCTGAGGCTTACAGGCAGTACCTGCTTGACAAGTCGCTTATCCGCAAAAGTCCTTTAATTAAGAAGGACAGCATACCGCTGGCATTGGATTTCGTGGTTGGTGTTAACAAATCCATGCTGTTGTATGAGCGGTTTATACCCCTTTCGTCCTTCGAGGATATCTCCTCTGTTTTGGATGATTTAAACAACGAGGGCATTACGAATGTCTTTCTCCACCTGCAAAGCTGGACCAAAGACCTTTCAGCCCCCACAAGCTTTAAGGTTCCATCAGCCGTTGGCGGAAGCAAAGGGCTTAAAGCGCTTATCGAAAAGTCCAAAAGCATTGGCGGAAACGTGTTCCTGCAGACCGACTTTGTGGACGCAGACACATGGACCCGCAACATTGACGAGTCTAAGCTTGCGCTTGACAGCAACCTTAGGATATTCGAGTTTAATACATTCTGGTATAAGCTGTTTTCACCTTTGTATATTCGCGAGAACGTTCCGAAATATCTGAAACAGATTGAGAAGCTGGGCAATCCCGGTACCGCCAATCTGCGCATGGGTACCCTGATTTACTACGATTACAACGAGAAGTTCAAGGTCAACCGTTCCGATACAGCAAGGCTGTGGGCGGAGATTTATGAGAAGTTCGCTGCCCAGTCGCCAACTGCCAGCTACGGCGGAAATCAGTACATTTTAAACAACAATGACTGGCTTATGGATATTCCAATGTCGGCCAGCGGGTACACCTTTACCGACGAGTCGGTGCCATTCTACCAGATGGTTGTCCACGGGCTTATCCCCTACAGTGCTAAACCCTTTAACCACTTCTATGATACCCAGAAGGAAAAGCTTCAGACCATTGAGTATGGCAGCATACCGCTGTTTAAGCTGACCTATCGGGATGCTTCGGACCTTAGGAAAATTTATTATGAGTTCACGACCCCATATGACAGGGTTAAATCCGATATTATCAGCATTTACAAGGAGTTCGACGAGAATTTAGCCCAGTTTGCCGACCAGTATATGGTCCGCCACGAGATTATCGACGACGGCGTTGTGGTGGTTACTTACAGTGGCGGCAAGAGTATATACATTAACTATAACCAAACCGAATACACTGTCGGGGATGTAAATATTCCTGCTTTGGATTATGTGATCAGGTAGAATGGAGGTAACGTTTATTTATGGAAAAGGTTAAAAAGGCAAAAAAATCAAAGTTACGCTCCAATGAAAATAAGTGGGGATATTTCTTTGTAGCTCCCTGGATAATCGGTTTTCTGGCCTTTTTCTCATATCCTTTAATTTTCTCTATCGTGCTTTCCTTCAGCCGCGTAACCGACCTTAGCAGTATTAAGCTGGAGTTTGTCGGCTGGGAAAACTACGCCAATGCTTTTTTAAGGGACGAGAGGTTTGTCCCGCTGCTTGGCGAATCCACGCTTGACATACTGATAAAGACACCTGTGGTTGTCGTATTTTCGCTGTTTATTGCGATTCTGTTAAACCGCAACATAAGGTTAAAGGGCTTTTTCCGTGTCGCCTTCTTCCTTCCCGTGTTGCTTGGTACCGGTATTGTAATGTCCACCATTGAAGGTTCACTGGTTTCCACCACTACCCAGATGGCGGCACAGGCGGCCGAAACCCTTACTGAAGAGACAACTCAGGCCTCCAGCGGCTTTTTGGTAATGCTGGTCGGCAGGCCTATTGCCAACGCGCTGCAGACAATTCTGAATACTGTTACCGACGTTCTGTGGATGTCGGGTATACAGATTGTTATATTCCTTGGAGCTCTGCAGACCATCCCCGAGTCATACTATGAGGCGGCGTATTGCGACGGCGCTTCCGAATGGGAAAAGTTCTGGAAGATTACCCTGCCTATGACCATGCCAACCATACTGCTTAATGCCGTTTATACCATGATTGATTATTTGAGCAGCATGGATAACGTGGTTGTTGAATATTGCCGCTCGGTCGGTTTCGACAGCCGCCTGCTTGGGCCAGGAAGCGCTTTGAGCTGGATACACTTCCTTATTTCCGGAGTATTGATTCTATTTGTATTCCTCATTTTAAGGCGGTTCATCTACTATGAGACTTAAGACAGGCAGATTTGAAAAGGAGGAGTTTTAATGACCGAAAGGCTTTCGGCTAAAACACGCAACAGACTTGCAACGGTAAGGAAATACTCCGGAAAAACTTTGGGCAATATAATTGTATACACGCTGCTGATTGAATTTTCCTTTGTGTTTTTGTATCCGTTGGTATACATGCTGATGAACTCGTTTAAGTACGATTACGAGATAGTGGACGCTACAAAGCAATGGATTATTACCAAAATAAATTTTAATAATTACACGGCAGCCTGGAGGGGTTTGGATTACCTGCACTCACTCAAAAACACCCTGATTGTGGTGTTGGGAAGCACGCTGGGTCACATCCTTTCCTGTTCCATGGCGGGTTACGGGTTTGCAAGGTTTAAGTTCAAGGGCCGCAACATTATGTTTATGATTGCGATGCTGAGCCTGCTTATCCCGGCGCCCCTGCTTTTGATGCCGCTTTACATCCAGTTTGCCAAAATGGGCATGCACGGAACATTTTTGCCGATAATCCTTCCCGCCTTCTTCGGGTTCGGTTTAAAAGGCGGCCTTTACATCTTCCTGTTCCGGCAGTTCTTTAAGTCCCTGCCCGTTTCCTATGAGGAGGCGGCAAAGATCGAGGGCTGCTCGATGGTAAGGATTTATGCCAGGATTATGATGCCAATTGCCCGGACTACCATACTGGTTGTATTTATCCTTTCCTGTGTATGGCATTGGAACGACTATTTCGAACCCAACACCTATCTTGAGGGAGATACGCTGATGCTGGCGCAAAAGATTCCGGCGGTTGCTTCTGCCCACCCCACGATAACCTCAGCCTTTGGCGCCAGAATAAACATGGTGGCGCTTGCCTGCTGCACGCTGGTTATCCTGCCGCTGATTATTATCTACTTTATCTTCCAGAAGCAGTTTATGCAGGGTGTTGAGTTCACAGGTCTTGCAAACTAAATTTACTGATAAACTATGCGCCATGGGGTTAATCCCATGGCGTTTTTTTATGGTGTTATACAAATAAAGTTGTATTTGCAAGGAAAATCTTATATAATAATGTAATACTACAATTGGAGTGTGGTTGAATGTCTGATAGTCAAAGATTGGCGGATTTGCTACTGCCAGACATAGATAAGGCCATTGACTATTATGAAAACATGTATCCCCCGCGCGAGTTGCCCGAGGGCAGCCGGGTGACAAGGGTTGCGCCGAGCCCAACGGGGTATTTGCATATCGGCACCCTTTATATATCCCTTATAGACAGGATTGCAGCCACCCAGTCGGGAGGGGTGTTTTATACACGTATTGAGGATACCGACAAAAAACGCGAGGTAGCCGGAGGCATTGACGACATTATTAACGGGCTTATCCGCTACGGCATTGAAATAGATGAAGGGTTTGTTGCGCCCGGCGAGCAGAAGGGTGAATATGGCCCCTACCAGCAGTCAAAACGGGCGCATATATACCAGTGCTATGCAAAGCATTTAATAGCCAAGGGCCTTGCTTACCCCTGCTTTTGCACCGAGGAGGAGCTTGAAAAGGTTAGAAAAGAGCAGGAAGCGTTGAAACTACGCACCGGCTATTACGGCAAATGGGCCAAGCACCGCGATATAACCTTTGAGGAAGCCAAAAAACTGATTGAGGAAGGCAGGCCTTATGTTATAAGGCTTAAATCCCCCGGAAAGGAGGAAAACCGGATATATTTTGACGACGGCATTAAGGGCAGGATAGAGATGCCCGAGAATGACGAGGATTTTGTGATTTTGAAATCCGACGGGATTCCCACCTACCATTTTGCCCATGTGGTGGACGACCACTTGATGCGGACCACCCATGTTATCCGCGGGGACGAGTGGGTTTCCTCCACGCCAAAGCACCTGCAGCTTTTCAAGCTCTTTGGGTTTAAGCCGCCAAAATATATTCACGTCGCGCCCATTATGAAGCTTGAAGGAGGTTCCAAACGCAAAATCTCCAAACGCAAGGACCCCGAGGCGGCGGTTTACTACTATTACGAAAAGGGATACCCCAAAGAGAGCGTGCTTGAGTATTTGATGACCATTGCTAACTCGGATTACGAGGATTTTAGAAGGGCAAATCCCGATGAGCCTTTTATGAATTTTAAATTCAGCTTTAAAAAGATGAGCGTGTCGGGCGCGCTGTTTGACGGGGACAAGCTTAATGACGTAAGCCGTGATGTGATTTCCAGAATGAAGGTTGACAGGGTTGTCGACTATCTACTTGAATGGTCGGCAGAATACAACAAGGAGTTTTACAGGCTTATATCCGCTGATATTGATTACACCAAAAAGATTTTTAACATTGACCGTGATGTGCCAAAGCCACGCAAGGATATTGCCTTCTGGCAGGAGGCGGTGGACTACTCAAGCTACTTTTTTGATGAGACCTTTAAGCCATGCTATGATCTTCCCGAAAATATTGATGTGGCTGACGCCGTTAAAATCCTTGATGAGTATATAAAGGCATACGCCCCGACAGACAACAGGCAGGAGTGGTTTGAGCAGATTAAGGCCATCTGCCCCGCCGTAGGGTATGCCAGCGAGACAAAGGAATACCGCAAAAATCCCGATAAGTATAAAGGATATGTCGGGGATGCGAGCACGGTTATTAGAATTGCCGTAACAGGGCGAAGGAATACGCCTGATTTGTGCCAGATTATGGACATACTGGGGTATGAGCGCTGTTTGCAGCGGCTGAAATCCGCCCGGGAGTTTTATAAAAACCTGTCTGAGGGGTTGAAGTGATATGAGTGAAAACAAGGCAGCTCCAATAGAAGCTACGAACTTTATAGAGGAGTTTATAAACGAGGATTTGCTTGAGGGGGTTTATTCCAAGGTACAGACCCGCTTTCCCCCTGAACCGAACGGATACCTGCATATAGGGCATGCCAAGGCCATTACCATAGACTTCGGTATTGCCGAAAAATACAACGGTATTTGCAATGTACGGCTGGATGACACAAATCCCGCGAAAGAGGATACCGAATATGTGGAGGCGATTTTGGAGGATATAAAATGGCTGGGCTTTAAATGGGCAAATGTGTATTACGCCTCCGACTATTTTGATTTTATATATGAGTGCGCCATTAAACTTATCAAAATGGGGCTGGCATATGTATGCGATTTGTCCGCGGACGAGATAAGGGAGTACCGCGGAACCCTTACAGAACCGGGAAAGGAGAGCCCCTACCGCAACCGCTCGGTGGAGGAAAACCTTGACCTTTTCCGCCGAATGACCGAGGGAGAGTTTGAGGAGGGCGAGAAGGTGCTGAGGGCAAAAATCGATATGGCGTCGCCCAACCTTAATATGCGCGACCCGGTGATTTACAGGATTATTAAGAACCCACCGCACCACCGCACGGGGACAAAATGGTGCGTTTACCCCATGTATGATTTCGCGCACCCGCTGTCCGACGCGGCCGAAGGGGTTACCCATTCGCTTTGCTCCCTTGAGTTTGAAAACAACCGGCCTCTTTACAACTGGTTTTTGGAGAAACTGGAGATTAAAAATCCTCCCCGCCAGATTGAGTTTGCAAGGCTTAATTTAAACTATACCCTGACCAGCAAGAGAAAGTGCTTAAAGCTGGTTGAGGAGGGGATAGTTTCCGGCTGGGATGACCCTCGCATGGCGACCATTTGCGGAATGCGCCGCAGGGGATACCCGCCTGAGGCGATAATTGAATTCTGCAAAAAGATTGGCGTGTCTAAGGCGTACAGCGTCGTGGATTATGCGCTGCTTGAGTCCTGTGTTAGGGACAACCTGAATTTAAACGCAGACCGCGTTATGGCCGTGTTAAGGCCGCTGAAACTGGTTATTGACAACTACCCGGAGGGCAAAACCGAAGATGTGCTAATAGAGGTCAACCCCAATAAGCCCGAAAAGGGAAGCCGCGCGGTTAAATTTTCGAAGGAACTGTATATAGAGCAGACCGACTTTATGCTTGACCCGCCGAAGGGGTATTTCAGGCTTGCTCCCGGCAAAGAGGTGCGCCTGAAAGGTGCGTACATTGTAAAGTATGCTTCCCATGAAACCGATGAAAACGGCAATGTCACGGTTGTTCACTGCACATATGACCCCGAAAGCAAGAGCGGGAACACACCGGACGGACGAAAGGTTAAGGGAACGCTGCACTGGGTATCGGTTGAGGACGCGGTTGACGCCACGGTAAGGCTGTATGACAGGCTGTTTAACGTGGAAAACCCGTCGGAGGCAGACCTTATAGAAAACCTTAACCCCGGCTCGTTGGAAGTGCTGACCGGCTGCAAGCTGGAAAGCTGCATGAAGGAAGCAAAACCGGGCGACAAATTCCAGTTTTTGCGTCACGGGTATTTCTGCGTTGACACTGATTCCACGGAAAACCATTTGGTAATAAACCGCACCGTTGCTTTGAAGGACTCTTTTACGCCCAAAAAGAAGTAGCAAAAAGACCTATCATATGATAGGTCTTTACATTTGGGCTACTTGTAATACGATGCACAAAATGGTAATATTACTTATGAGATTATTTAACCGACAGAGGAATTGATATGAGAATCCTGATAAAATTTAGACGAACGGTTATGCTGGTGCTTAAAATTCTGATTTTAACGGCAATAACCTTTGCATTTTTGAACACCTGGCAGAACAGCTACCCCGAGACGCTTTTTAGGAATAAAGGAAACCTTGTGGTTATTCTATCGTATCTGGTTATACTGTTTACCTTTAACAACCTGTACGGCGGATTCAGGATTGGGGTTTTAAGGCTGCATGAGGTAGTTTACAGCTTCTTTTTAAGCATTATATTCACAAACTTTATTATTTACCTGGAACTCAGCCTTATTGCAAGGTATATGCTAAATCCCGTGCCGATGGTGCTTACCACCCTGTTCCAGTCGGTTATTATGATTGCGGGGCTGATTTCGGCCAATGCGGTGTATTTCAAGCTGTACAGGGCTAGGCATATACTTGCGATATTCGACAAGGATCCGGCAAGCTTTGAGATTATTAAAAAAATGAAGCTGATAAAAGAGCGGTATTCCATAGACAAGGGGATTACCACAAACAGCAGCATTGAGGAAATAAAAAGGGAAATTGACAAGTACGAGGCCGTGCTTATCTGCCAGCTTGACAAGGCGGTAAAGGACGAGGTTCTGCGTTACTGTTATTCTACAGGAAAGCGAATATACCTGCTGCCTTCCACCAATGAAATTATCATTAACAACTGCTACCAGAGCCAGATTTTCGATACGCCGGTTTTAATCTGCAAAAACCGCGGGCTTTCCATTGAGCAGCGTATTGTAAAGCGGGCTTTGGATCTGCTGTTTTCGATGGTGGGCATAATCCTTTCCGGCCCTATTATGGCTATAATCGCGATTGCCATAAAGCTTTGCGACGGCGGGCCGGTGCTGTTTAAACAAAACCGCATTACCAAAGACAATAGGATATTTAACGTGTACAAGTTCCGTTCGATGATTATCGACGCCGATAAGGACGGTGCGAAGAAGGCCACCAACGGCGATGAGAGGATTACGCCTGTGGGAAGGGTAATCCGCCCGTTGAGGCTAGACGAGCTGCCCCAGCTCTTTAATATCCTGAAGGGTGATATGTCGCTTGTGGGCCCGAGGCCTGAAAGGATTGAGAATGTGCTTGAGTATTCAAGCATGATTCCCGAGTTCAACCTGCGCCACAGGGTCAAGGCAGGACTTACGGGCTATGCCCAGATATTCGGCAAATACAACACAAGCCCAATGGACAAGCTTAACATGGATTTAATCTATATTGAAAACTATTCTTTGCTGCTTGATATTAAGCTGATAATTATGACCATTAAAATTTTGTTTATGAAGGAGAGCACCGAAGGGTTTAAGGAAGAGGACAGCAAGGTAAATGTGCCAAAGCCCCAAACCCAAAATCAAACACAAATACAAACACAGGCAAATGAATAATCTAAAATTTCATATGCCCCTTATGTTGGCTTAGAACCGCATAAGGGGCAATTTTTTGCCTGCGGCGTGGTGAGGCTGTGGGTGGCGTGAAGGAATGCCGCGTTTGAATGGATTGCAGCGGGTGTGGCGATTATGGAGCTTCCGCGGGTGGGAGGCAGACAGCGGTAGTGTTGGTGGGGGTTATAATGGTTGGTGGATGGGGATGTTGTGAAAAGTCAAGGCAGATTTGCAAGACAGGGGCTAAAAGGGCTGAATTGCTTTAAGCGGCGATTTTTACCCAGTAGGTTACAGGCGCAAAATAAAAAGGATTGGCTTTTAACCAATCCTTTTTATTTTACAGACATACTTGCTTATAATTTCAGCCCTGCGGGGGAGTACCAGGCGTTGTCGCCAAGCTGGCTTTCGATAATAAGCAGGCGGTTGTATTTTGCAACCCTGTCGCTGCGGCAGGGGGCACCGGTTTTTATCTGACCGACTCCTGTGGCCACTGCAAGGTCGGCAATTGTGGTGTCTTCGGTTTCGCCTGAGCGGTGGGAAATTATTGCGGTGTAACCATTGCGTGTTGCCAGGTCTATTGCCGCCAGGGTTTCGCTTAAGGTACCGATTTGGTTAAGCTTTATCAAAATGGAGTTACCGGCGCCGCGCTTTATTCCTTCTGCAAGGCGCTTTGTATTTGTGACAAACAGGTCGTCGCCCACAAGCTGGATTTTGACGCCAAGCCTTTGGGTGAGCCTTGTGAAGCCCTCCCAGTCCTGCTCGCCAAGCCCGTCTTCAATTGAGATTATGGGGTATTTGGCGCACAGGTTCTCCCAGTAGCCGATAAGCTCATCGGAGGTGTATGTGGCGCCGCGCTTGGGAAGCAGGTATTTGCCGTCCTCGTACCATTCGCTGGTGGCGGCGTCCAGCGCGATTTTGACTTCTTCTGTAGTCCTGCCGGCCTGTTCTATTGCCTCGACTATTACCTGTATTGCCGCCTCGTCCGACTCGAGATTCGGAGCGAATCCGCCCTCGTCGCCCACCGTGGTGAGCATGCCGCGGCTTTTGAGGATTTTGCCGAGCGTGTGGTAAATCTCGGCACACCATTGCAGCGCCTGGCCGAAACTATTAGCGCCTACCGGCATTATCATGAATTCCTGAATATCCACATTATTGGAGGCATGGGCACCACCGTTTAAAATGTTCATCATGGGTACGGGGAGCCTTGAAGCGGCAACGCCACCCAAGAACTTATACAGCGGCAGGCGGTGGCAGGCAGCGCCTGCCTTGGCAAACGCCAGTGATACTGCCAGTATCGCGTTGGCGCCAAGATTTGACTTGTTTTCGGTTCCGTCCAGCTCGCACATGGCTTTGTCCACCGTCTGCTGGTCGATGCGGTCGAGCTTATACAACATTGGCGCAATTTTTTCGTTGATGTTTCTGGCCGCCTCCAGCACGCCTTTGCCCAAATACCTTGACTTGTCTTTGTCCCGCAGCTCGTGGGCCTCGTATATTCCGGTTGAAGCGCCCGAAGGCACCGCTGCAAAGCCCGCGGAGCCGTCGCTTAAAATAACTTCGGCAGCCACTGTGGGATTGCCACGGGAGTCCATTATTTCGTAGCCTTTAACATTTGCTATCTTAATCATTTTCACCACACCCTTTTTTATTTTTATTTTACTATAACCAAAATTTGCATTTTGTCAAATATTAGTTGAAATTATTATCCTCTTATTTTGCCGGGATATGTAAACGGCTTTGCGTGTTGTATGATGGACTATGTAGGCTTGCCTTTACTAGCCTTATTAGTCTTTATAAAAATAAATGCACCCCTTATGTTAGATGTTCTAACTTTAGGAGTGCAAAAATATTTTTGTTATTCGGTGCGGCTTTCCCTTAAGGTGAGTAGGTGGGGAAGATATTTGCGGACCTGGTGCTCAAGTTCGTTGTCGCCAATGACGGTGGTGCGGCCCTGCTCGTATTCGTTGTCTACCCATTCTTTAATCTTCAGTATGCGCGGGTCACGCTTGTCTACCTTATGCTCGTCATCAAGCGAGAAATATGTATTAATCCAGGCGGCAATTCCCGCGGCGCCCGAATGGGCGTTTACCGCAACAACGGGTTTGCGGCCGAGTATGTCGGTGGTGTTGAAAATATTATAGATTTCTTCGTCTTTTAACAGCCCGTCGGCGTGAATGCCAGCCCTAGTGGCGTTGAAGGCCCTGCCGACGTAAGGGGTCCTTGGCGGGATTTCGAAGTGGAGTTCGTTTTCAAAGTATTCGGCAATCTCGGTGATTACTTTAAGGTTCATGCCGCCGTTGTGGCCTTTGAGCTGGCAGAATTCAATGACCATGGCCTCCAGCGGGGTGTTGCCCGTGCGCTCGCCAATGCCAAGCAGCGAGGTGTTGACCGAGGAACAGCCGTACAGCCATGCGGTAACCGCGTTGGGGACCGCATTGTAAAAGTCGTTGTGCCCGTGCCATTCAAGATACTCTGACGGAACTTCGGCGTAGTTGATAAGGCCGTAAATGATTTGCTGTACGCTTCTTGGAAGCACAACGCCAGGGATGCTTGAGCCAAGGCCCAAAGTATCGCAGGCGCGGATTTTAATGGGTATTTTGGCCTCCTTTGAAAGCTCCATGAGCTTTGCAGCAAAGGGCAGCACAAACCCATGGAAATCGGCGCGGGTTATATCCTCGAAATGGCAGCGGGGTATTATCCCGGCGTCCAACGCGTCGCAGACAATTGACAAATAGTTTTTGAGCGCCTCAGACCGTGTCCACTTAAGTTTTTTATAGATATGGTAATCGGAGCAGGAAACAAGTATACCCGTTTCCTTTATTTCCATGTCTTTAACCAGTTGGAAATCCTCTTTGCGTGCCCTTATCCAAGCAGTGATTTCGGGGAATTCGTACCCCTTTTCGCGGCATTTGTATACCGCTTCCTTATCCTTGGTGGAGTAGAGGAAAAACTCGGTCTGGCGAATTATTCCGCTTCCGTTGTCCAGCTTGTGCAACAGGTCATACAGCTTGCAAATCTCCTCCACCGTGTAAGGGGAGCGGGCCTGCTGACCGTCGCGGAATGTGGTGTCGGTAATATATATTTTTTCTGGCAAATTCATTGGTACTATGCGGTGATTAAAAATCAACTTCGGAATCTCGTTATACGGGAACATATTTCTAAACAGATTACCTTCCGGCAGATCTGTGAAACTATAACTCAACTCCAAAAGTCCACTTTTTCTGTTTAGAGTGGGCTTCATATTAGCCATAAAGAATACCTCCTTATTAATCGGTATTTCCCATTATTATAACAAAACAAGTTAAATATGTCAAAATAATATTTTGCAAAATTTATGCGGTTTGACTGTTATTTGCCCCCATGAACTGGCTGTTGTAGAGTTCGGCATAGAAGCCGTTTTGCTTCATAAGATCCGAGTGTGTGCCCTGCTCGATGATGTCGCCCTGCTTCATTACTAAAATTAAATCAGCGTTTTTGATGGTTGAAAGCCTGTGGGCGATGACGAAGCTTGTGCGGCCCTTCATGAGCTTGTTCATGGCCTTTTGTATGAGCAGTTCGGTGCGGGTATCCACATTGCTTGTGGCCTCGTCAAGTATCAGTATTGCAGGGTCTGACAGGACTGCCCTTGCGATGGTGATTAGCTGTTTCTGGCCATGGGAGATGTTTGAGGCTTCCTCGTTGATTACGGTATTATACCCTTTTGGCAATGTGCGCACAAAGTGGTCCACGTAGGCGATCTTTGCCGCCTGTATTATTTCTTCCTCCGTTGCGTCTTCGCGCCCGTAGGCTATGTTGTCCCGGATAGTCCCGTTAAACAGCCACGAGTCCTGAAGTACCATGCCGAACATGCCACGAAGATTGCTGCGTTTTAACTTGGTAATATCCGTGCCGTCTATGAGGATTTGGCCGCCGTTTATTTCATAAAAACGCATCAGCAGGTTTACCAAGGTGGTTTTGCCGGCGCCTGTGGGCCCCACGATTGCAATTGTCTGGCCTGGCTCTACTTTAATGTTCATATTATTAATTAATATTTTATCGGGGCTGTACCCGAATTTGACATTTTTAAACTCCACATAACCCTTCGGGTCTGCGATTTCTGCCGCGCCTTCGTCGTCGGGTCTTTCCTCCGGCTCGTCGAGAATTTCAAACACGCGCTCAGCCGCGGCTGCGGTGGCCTGAAGGATATTGAAAATGTTGGTGACCTGCACTATGGGGTAGGTAAACTGCCTTGAATACTGGGTAAAGGCCACGATGCCGCCAAGGTCGATAATGCCCCTTGTGGACAACAGGCCGCCGAGAACGCAAATTAACAGGTAACCGATATTGTTGACGAGATGGGTCAGCGGCATAATAAGGCTTGACACAAACTGGGATTTCCAGCCGGCGGTGTAGAGCCTTTGGTTGATTTGGTCGAATTTTTCAATTGCCGCCTCCTCCCTGCCGTAGGCTGCGATAATCTTGTGGCCGGTGTACATCTCTTCTATGTGACCGTTTATGTTGCCAAGTTCCGCCTGGTTTCTTGCAAAATGTTTCTGGGAGTGTTTTGCCACTATGGTGGTAATAAGGATGATGACAGGAAGGGTAAATATTGTGACAAGGGTGAGTATGGGGCTGATACTTAGCATCATAATCAGCACCGCAACCACCTGCACAAGGGATGAAAGTATTTGCGCCAAAGACTGCTGCAGCGTGTTGCTTATTGTGTCGATGTCGTTGGTAACGCGGCTTAGAATTTCGCCGTGGGTGTATTTGTCATAAAAACTGATTGGAAGCCGGTTGAGCTTGTCTTTTACTTCATTTCGCATGCGGTAGACGGTCTTTTGGGTAATTGAAGCGAGCACGAAGCTTTGAACGAAATTGAATATCGCGCTTAAAGCGTAAAGGCCAAGGCAGGTTAAAATGATTCTGCCGATGTAAGGGTATTCTATTTCTGGGTATGCTGAAAAATCCATTGACAAAAGCTCATTTTTGATATTTTCGGTCATGTTTTGCGTAACGCTTTCGGGAAGTAAATTTATTGCTTCCTGCCCTGTTAACCCTTCGGGGATTTTGCCCAGTATACCGGTTACGCTGTTATAAAGCGAGCGGCGGATTACGGTGGACTGTATGCTTGTGGCAAACCCGCCCAGCAGCTTCGGGGAAATGGTGTTAAAGAGTGTGGAGAGTATGGTAAAAATCAAAACTATTAGAATTGCCACCCTCACGGTTTTAAGGTAGCCTAGAAGGCGTTTTATGGTGCCCGTGAAATTCTTTGCCTTAGCACCGGGATGCATAAACCTTCCGCCGGGGCCTCCAGGTCCGGGGCCCGGCCCTTTTGGCGGCATTAGTGTCCGGGGTCTATTTTTTTCGCTCATGCAATCTCCTCCTCGCTAAGCTGTGAGAGCACAATTTCCCTGTAAACCTCGCAGGAGGAATAGAGCTCGCTGTGGGTTCCGATACCCGCAATTTCGCCCTCGGACAGCACGATTATCTGGTCGGCGTTTAAAACAGTGCTGACCCTTTGCGCAATAATCAAGACTATCGCGTCCTTGATTTCCTTTACAAGGTTTTTGCGCAGCGCCGCGTCGGTTTTATAATCGAGCGCCGAAAAGCTGTCGTCGAATATATAAATGTCGGGCCTTCTTACTATTGCGCGCGCGATTGAAATCCTTTGTTTCTGGCCGCCTGATAGATTGGTGCCGCCCTGTGATACCGGTTCGTCAAACTTCAAGGGCTTTGATTCTATGAAATCCAGCGCCATGGCGATTCTTGCGGCTTCGCGCACCTCTTCGTCGGTGGCGTCGGGTTTGCCGTATCTGATATTCTCGGCTATGGTGCCGGTAAAAAGCAATGCCTGCTGGGGCACAAGGCCAATCCGCCGCCGCAAGGTGCTTATATCCATTTGGCTGATATCGACTCCGTTTAACAGTATATGGCCTGAATCCACGTCGTAAAAGCGAGGGATTAGGTCTATCAGGGTGGATTTGCCCGAACCTGTGGAACCGAGTATTGCCGTGATAGTTCCGGGTTTAGCGGTGAAGCTGATATTTTTAAGTACGGGTTTTTCTGCGCCCTTGAAACTGAAGGTTACGTTTTTAAACTCAAGCCCTGTTTTGGCCTTTTCCTTTTGCAGGGCGGAAGTTTGTTTCATCTCGTTTTCGGAGGAAAGCACCTCGTCTATGCGCTCTATTGACACATACGCCCTTGGAAGGAACACAAATATATTAATAATTGCCATTAAAGAGAACATTATGTGCATAATGTACTGAATAAACGCCGACATCTGGCCGATGTTCAGGGTGCCTGTATCGATATATCCGGCGCTTACCCACATTACAAGCACGGTAATGCCGTTCATGGTAAGCATGGCAAGGGGCATCATGACGGCCATGATGCGGGCTATTTTAAGTGAGGTCTTTGTAAGGTCTGCATTGGCATTGTTAAAAATCAATTTATCCCTGTCTATACGGTTGAATGCCCGTACAACACGCACGCCGGTAAGGCTCTCTCTTAGTACAAGGTTTATCCTGTCGAGCTTTTTTTGAAGCGACAAAAACAGGGGGCTTACAAGCCTGAAAAAAATAATGACGGCTATAAGCAGCAGTATTATTGCAAGCAGTATTATCCAGTACAGCGGCCTGGCTTCGGAAATTGCAAATATAACCGAGCCCAGCCCCATAAAGGGGGCGAATATGGCAAGTCTTGACATTACGATGAACTGCTGGAGCTGGGTGATGTCGTTGGTGGTGCGGGTTATAAGTGATGAGGTACCGAACTGGTTTATCTGGTTATTTGAGGCGTTTATTACCTTAACAAAGACCATCCGGCGCATGCGTTTGGCAAACCCTGAACCTGAAATGGACATAAACAGCGAGGCGGCAACTGCGCTGAAGGCTATGACCGCCGAGAAAAGAAGCATTTCCATACCCGATTTTAAAATTACCCTGTTGTCGCCCTTGGTTATGCCCTCGTCTATTATTACCTGCATTTTGCCCGGAAGGATTAGCTCACACACACTTTGTATGCCCACAAATATGACGGACAGGGCATACAGCCAGCCGTATTTTCCCATGCCTTTTATAATTTTACCCATAAATATGCTTAGTCCTTTCTTATTTTCCGGTTTATTTAGTTTCGGGTGCATGACTCCCGATTATTGCATAGTAGTCGGAAATTTTGTTAAGCAGCCTTATTAATTCTTTTGTGTCGTTTTCTCCAAGATATTCAACAAGTCCCGAGGTCTGCTCGGCCAACATGCCCTGTAGGGTTTTAAGGGTGCCGTGCGCCTTCTCGGTCAACGTGACCCTTACATGCCGGCGGTCGGCCGAGTCGGCCTGCCGGTTTATTAATCCCAGCCGCTCCAACCGGTTGATTAGCTGTGTGATGGCAGATCGCGTGACCGACAGCTTTGAGCTGATGTAAGAGACAGTAAGCCCGCCGGGCGCGGATTTTAGATGGTGGCTTAGAAAATACAAAAGCCCGATTTCGTTCGGGCGCAGCCCAAGTAACGGCTGGGGGATTGGTTTTGTTTGCCTGTGGCGCCGGTCGGCCTCAAGGAGCTGGGCAACCAGCTCGGCTTTATGTTTCATATGAAAAACCCCGCAAATTAGTTAAGTAAATTACTTAATGATTATACGAGGGAAATATACTGAAAGTATTAATTTTTTGTAAATTGTTTTGTAAGAATATATTATTTTTGGCGGCCAAAAATAAACTTAAGCTGCAAATGCCAGCTTGTGTAGGAATATGCTTGAAGGAAAAAGTAATGTACAAAAGACCCTTCAGTCTTTTGACAATAGGCTGCCTTAGCTTAAAAATTTGTCTGTTCAGAGTGGATATAAATAAATATTTATATAAATTTGATGAAAAATAAAGAAAATACAGAAAAAATTTATAAAATTGCTTAAAACACTTTATTATTTGATGAATTTGTTATATTATTATAATGGTATATTATATAAAACGGGGTGTGCAGAATGGCCAACAAAATTAAGCTTGTTGTCGGTGGAATGGATTATATAATTCAATCGGACGATGATGAAAGCTATATTCGCAATATTGGCGACGAGCTTAATCGCCGGCTGGAAATACTGTCTCGCAAAAACCCATACTTGTCTACTGCCATGGTAGCGATGCTTGCGGCGCTGGAGTTTTGCGACGAGGCAAAAAAGGCGCAACAGGAAATAGAACAGCTTCGCCTGCAGCACAAAAGCACACTGGAAGAGTTGGCCTGCTCCAGGCTTGAGGCCGACGAGGCCAAAAGAGAAATTGAACGCCTGGGAAAAGAAAACCGGATGTTGAGGGATAAGTTGGAAAACAGATGAGCATACAACTGCTTGCACCTGCGGGGTCGCAGGAGGCTATGGTTGCGGCGGTTCGTGCCGGGGCCGACGCGGTCTACTTAGGATTAAATGATTTTAACGCGCGAAGAAACGCACAGAATTTTGACGAGGATGCCCTTAAAGATGCAGTTAATTACTGCAGGGCGCGAAATGTGAGGGTATATCTTACACTTAACACCCTGGTTTCCGACCAAGAGCGGACCGGGGCGCTTTTTACTGCCAAAAAGGCGGCAGAGATTGGCGTTGACGGCCTGATACTTCAGGATTTGGGGCTGGTATCGCTGCTTAAAAGGGCGGTTACCGGTGTTGAGCTGCACGCATCCACCCAGATGAGCGTGCACTCGCCCGCGGCGCTGGAGGCTTTGCACGCACTTGGAATTACAAGAGTGGTTGCCGCAAGGGAGCTTGACAGGAAGGCGCTGGCCGGCCTATGCAAAGAGGCGGCAAAATACGGTATCAGTGTGGAGGTGTTTGTTCACGGCGCCCTTTGCATGAGTGTATCGGGGCAGTGTTATTTAAGTGCAATGTTGGGCGGCAGGAGCGGCAACCGTGGGCTTTGCGCGGGGCCCTGCAGGCTGCCCTTTGGCGCCCCGAATGGCACCGGATATGATTTGAGTTTGAAGGATTTAAGCCTTATTGACTATATTGGGCAACTTGAGGAAATGGGCGTATCTTCCCTTAAAATAGAGGGGCGCATGAAGCGGCCAGAATATGTGGCGGCTGCCACGCGGGCCTTCAGGATTGCAATTGATGAGGGCAAAGTGCCGCAGGAATTGAAGGACCTGCTAAAAGATGTGTTTTCCCGCAGCGGGTTTACCGACGGGTATTATACGGGCAGGCTTGGCAGGCCCATGTTTGGCGTAAGGTCTGACGAGGATAAGATCAATTCTGCCAAAACCCTTTCCGAAATACATGGATTTTACCGCAGCGAACGACAGAGTGTGCCGGTAAAGGGGCATATTTTCATACAACAATCAGAACCTGTAAGGTTTACGCTGACCGACGGGGAAAACAGTGTAAGCTTGGAGGGCGATGTGCCCGTTAAAGCGAAAAACCGCCCGCTTGACAAGGATGTGGTTGAAAAACAGCTGTCCAGGATGGGCGGCACCCCCTTTTTTCTCAATAGCCTTGAAATTGATATGCAGGAGGGTTTAATGCTCCCTTTGTCGCAGCTAAATTCGCTAAGGCGGGAAGCGGCGCAGGCCCTTGAAGTAAAAAGGTCGAATGTGCCAAAAAGGGAGTTTATAATGCCGGAGCTTGCACAAAGCGCAAAGCCCGGCGGGCAAAAACCCTGGATTTTTGCGCGGTTTTACCGTGTTGAGCAAATACCGGAAAATCTCGAGGGCGTGGCGGCGGTGTCTGTGCCCTTAGAGTCGGACTTTGAAAGTATTAATTTGCCCGATAAAAAACTGTTTATAGATATTCCAAGGGGGATATTAAGCGAGGATTATATTGTGTCAAGGCTTGAAAGGGCTTACAATAAAGGTTACAGGGCGGCCCTTTGCGGAAATCTTTCCGCCGCGGTGCTGGCAAGGCGTTTAGGGTTTGAAATCTGCTTTGATTTTGGCATGAATATATTCAACTCTGACAGCGTAAAGGCGGCAAAGGAACTTGGTGCAAGCAGCGTGGTGGTATCCCCAGAGCTTGATTTAAAATCTATAAAGCGACTATCGGATTTATTGCCCAAAGGGATTCTGGCCTATGGGCGGATGCCTCTAATGCTTACGCGCAACTGCCCCGGAAAAAACGGGGCCGGCTGCGGAGGCGGATGTTATGTTACCGACCGCAAGGGAATTAAATTCCCGCTATTTTGCCGCGCGGGGTTCAGCGAACTGCTGAATTCAAAGCCTGTCTGGCTTGCAGACAAGATGGATGAATTGCTGGGACTTGATTTTATTATGCTGATGTTTACTAATGAGGACAAGGCGCAGTGCGCGCAGGTGATAAGGCAATACCAGGCCGGAGGTGTGGCGGATGATTTTACCCGCGGGCTGTATTTTAGGGGTGTGAAATAAAGATATGGACAAGGAAAGATTAGAAAAACAGATAAAGTTTATTATTGAAGCCGACAGGCTTAAGAACATACAGCGCCAGACCCTGCTGATTGATAAGTCCCGAAGGGAAACCGTGCCCGAACATTCGTGGCATATAGCCCTTATGGCGATGGTGCTGAAAGAATACGCGGGTGAGGATGTGGATATCGACCGCGTGATAAAAATGCTTTTAGTACATGACCTTGTGGAGATTTACGCGGGGGATACCTTTGCCTATGACGAGGTGGGCAACGCCGGTAAAAAGGAGCGGGAGCAAATTGCGGCGGACAGGCTGTTCGGCATGGTAGACAAGGACCAGGCCGAGGAATTTCGCTCCCTTTGGGAAGAGTTTGACAAAATGCAGACGCCCGACGCGCTGTTTGCCGCGTCGTTGGACCGTTTGCAACCCTTTTTAAACAACTGCATGACCGAAGGACATACCTGGGGCCTTGGAAACGTTACAAGCGGAATGGTGTATAATCGGCTTGAGGTTATTAAAAAGGGAATTCCCGAACTTTGGGAATTTGTAGAAAACCTTATTAAAGATTGTGTGCAAAAACAATATTTAAAACCATAGGAGTGTTTTATGAAGCTTAAAATTTGCAGACTGAATGAAAAGGCGAGGCTGCCCGAGCGGGCAACAGACGGTTCTGCGGGAATGGATCTGTTTGCGCTTTTGGATCAGCCCCTTTGCATTAAGGCGGGGCAGAGGGCGCTTGTTCCGACGGGGATTGCAATATCCCTGCCCTCCCCAAATTATGTGGCGCTAATTTACGCCCGAAGCGGGCTGGCTATAAAAAAAGGACTCACCCTTTCCAACTGCGTGGGGGTTATAGACAGCGATTACCGCGGCGAAATAAAGGTGGGGCTGATAAACCTGTCCGACGAGGACTGCGTTATCAACCCCTATGACCGCATAGCCCAGATGGTTGTGGCGCCGATTGAGCTGCCCGAAATCCAGGAAGTGGCTGAGCTTGATGAGACCATCCGCGGCGCCGGCGGCTTTGGTTCGACGGGGGTGTAAGGTATGCTGGTTTTGGCTTCGGCTTCCCCAAGAAGAAAAGAGATATTGAAAAATTTAGGGTACGAATTTGAATGCTTGCCGGTTGATATAGATGAGACCATACAAAATGGCGTACTGCCGGAAACGGCGGTGAGCGGGCTTGCCCAAAAAAAAGCCGCCGCGGCGCTGAAACTGCGGCCTGATTGTGTGGTGATCGGGTCGGATACGGTGGTAGTATTGGACGGCAAAATCCTGGGCAAGCCACGGGACCGTGACCATGCCTTTCAAATGCTGAAGTCGTTGTCCGGAAGGGTGCATACGGTGTATACCGCGGTCGCGATTATGTCAGAATCCAAAAATGAGGTGTTCTGCAGCAACACAGATGTAGAGTTCTACCCGCTTACCGATGAGGAAATTAAAGAGTACATTGATACAAAAGAGCCCATGGACAAGGCGGGGGCTTACGGCATACAGGGGAAGGGCATGACTTTGGTTAAGCGCATATCGGGCGACTTTTACACCGTGGTGGGGCTCCCTGCCGCCGAAACGGCGCGAAGACTCCGCGAATTTGGATTTTAAATCTAGAAAATTATTTACAAAACCGAAATTAATTTTAGGTATAATATAGGTATAATATATGTTGTTATGTGGTTGGTAATTAGGGTATAATAAAATAACTGGTTTTGTGTATAGATTTGGGTGTTAGTTTAAGGGGGATCATATGTTTACCAGGGATATAGGCATAGATTTGGGAACTGCCAATACTCTTGTTTGCATAAAGGGAAAAGGGATTATAATGCGCGAGCCCTCGGTTGTGGCTTATGACGTGCGGAATGACGCCGTAAAGGCTGTGGGGACCGAGGCGAAGGAGATGATAGGCCGCACTCCCGGCTCGATCGTGGCGGTAAGGCCCCTGAAAGACGGGGTTATTGCCGACTTTGACGTTACCGCCGCGATGCTAAAGCGCTTTATTAAACAGGCTTTAAAGGGCTCACTCTTTTCAAGGGCAAGGATAGTGATATGTATCCCCGCGGGTGTTACCGAAGTGGAAAGCCGCGCGGTGTACGACGCCGCAAAACAGGCGGGAGCCACCGAGGTTGATTTGATAGAGGAACCCATGGCTGCAGCTATTGGCGCCGGCCTTCCCGTGTGGGAAGCCACCGGCAGCATGGTGGTGGATATCGGAGGCGGTACCTCCGAGGTTGCGGTAATTTCCTTGGGCGACATTGTTACCGCGCAGTCGGTGCGGGTTGCGGGGGACGACCTTGACGAGGCTATTATAAATTATATAAGGAAAAAACATAATCTGCTTATCGGTGAGCGTACCGCCGAGGAGATTAAGATAAAAATCGGTTCGGCTATTCCTTACGACAATGAGGGCCAGATGGAGATAAAGGGTCGGAACCTGGTGGACGGGCTTCCCAAGAACATTATTATCACGGCAGCCGACGTGAGGGAGGCAATGAGCGACACATTGACCCAGATTATCGACGCCATACGCTCTACCCTTGAAAAGACGCCGCCCGAGCTTGCGGCGGACATTATCGACAGGGGTATTGTGCTGACAGGCGGCGGTGCGCTGCTGAGGGGCATTGACCAGCTTATCAGCACGGAGACGGGCATGCCTGTTAGGATTGCCGACAATCCGCTTGATTGCGTGGTGCTTGGAACCGCCAAAAGGCTTGAGACCAACACTTCTTTTGATTTGTACTCAAACAGAAGGAATAAAAGATACAGATAATACCCCGGGGAGAGTTGAAAGGTGCGTTTTTTCTTTAGAAGCACGCGGTTTAAAATTATAGCGGGCATCACCGCCGGGTTGCTGATTGTGGCGGTTGCCATTAGGATTATCGGAGGGGTGGCATCTCCCCAGGCAAGCGTTTTGGGCACCATTGTCGCGCCTTTTCAGAAACTTGCCACCAATATTTCCAACAAAGTAGAGGACATTAAGACCGCCTATTTCGATGGCCAGGAGCTTATGGAGGAAAACCAGCAGCTTAAAGAGGAGATAAACAGGCTGACCTCGCAGCTAATTGACTACCAGAAGGCCATTGACGAAAACAAGTTTTACAAGGACTATCTTGAGATAAAGGACAGGCACCCCGATTTTCAGTTTGAACCCGCAATGCTTATATCCCGTGATACTGCCGACAGCTACGGGGGATTTACCATTGACAAGGGAAGCATCCACGGCATTTCTGCCTATGACCCCGTTATTACCGCGGAGGGGCTTGTAGGCTACATATCCGAAGTTGCGCCCTCCTATTCAAAGGTTACGACGGTTTTAAGCCCCGATATCAACATTGGCGCCTTTGACCGCAGGACCCGGGATTCGGGGATTGTTTCGGGAAGCTTTGAGCTGGCAGGCGAGGGCAAGTGCAGGCTGTATAACCTGCCCCGCACCTGCTCGGTGACAATAGGCGACTATATTGTGACCTACGGCGGCAGCGTATTCCCCGAGGGGCTGCTGATTGGAACGGTTGAGGATGTTAAACAGGACGAAAACGATATTTCGGTTTATTCGGTATTAAAGCCGGCGGTTAATTTTGACGAAATCCGAGATGTTATGGTTATAACCTATTTCACCGGACAGGGCAGTTCCACCCCACAAAAGGGAGGGTAAAATGCAGAACAGAAGCCGAGAGTTGGTGCATTATGTTGTTTTGGGCTTTTTGTGCCTTGTGCTGTATTTAATTCAATATACCGACGATGTATTGCCCAAAATAGGCCGCGCCTCCGCGGTGATTTTGGTCCCGACGGTGGTGTTTGCCGCAATGTTTTTAAGGGAATGGGAAGGCGCCATTACAGGGCTTTTAGTTGGTGTTCTGATGGACATTGCCACATCGGGTGCGACCTGTTTTAACGCGGTGGTGCTGATGCTTATCGGATGTGGAGCCGGGCTGCTTGTTACTTATATTGTAAACAACAACCTTTTGGCCGCGTTGATTATGAGTTTCGGGTTTACCGCTGTATACTTTTTGCTGAAATGGGTTTTTGCCTGCGTTTTTGGCGTTATTGATGCGCCGTTTTTGTATTTGGTAAAGCAGATAATTCCCTCTGTTTTTTATACATTTGTGTTGACCATTCCGCTTTATTTGATTATAAGAAGGATCATGAAGCGCCTTTATAAACTTAAGTCTTGAAGGGGTAACGGCAGGTGAACAGGAAACAAAAAATAAACCCGCGGCATGTAGTGCTGGCCATTTTGCTTGTCGTGGTAATGCTGGTTTTCAGCGCCAGGCTTGTGCAATACCAGGTAATAGACGCTAAAAGAATACTTGACCAGGCCGATACTACGGGTGTACGGGTTGCCACAATAAAGGCGGCAAGGGGCGAGATACTTGATCGCTACGGCAGGCCAATTGCCGTAAACCGCGAAGCCTACAATATTGTGTTTAACAGCGCCTATCTGCCAAAGGATAGGATAAACGCCACAATTAATGTATTGGTGCAGCTGCTGCAATCACACGGGCTTGAATGGGTAGACACGCTGCCGATTACCAAAACTACACCCTTTGAATACAGCGGCAGCCAGTCCCAGGTAGACGCCTTGATTTCAAGGCTTAATCTTGCCCACTATGCCACTGCCCAGAACTGTTTTGACCAAATGGTTAAAAGGTATTACCTTGAAGGCCTTGACACACAGCTTCAGCGCACCATAATGGGCGTAAGGTACTCTATGGAACAGATGGATTTTTCGGTTTCCAATCCCTATACCTTTGCCGAAGACGTGACTTATGAGGTAATGCAGGTTATAAAGGAGTCAAGCAACCTGCCCGGCGTGGATGTGGAGATTGTGCCGGTAAGGGAATACGTGGATACCGATATTGCACCGCACATCATAGGCTCGATTGGGCCTATATACGCCGAGGACTGGCAGGAATTAAAATCCAAGGGCTACACATACAACGACAAGGTGGGCAAAAGCGGCATAGAAAAGGCGGCCGAAAGCTACTTAAAGGGCATAGACGGCAAAATTACCTATACATTGGACGGGAACGGGAAGATTATCGACTCTAAGATAACGCAGCAGCCTGTGCCCGGGAACACGGTTATACTGACCATAGATAAGAAGCTGCAGAGTGTTGCCCAGACCGAGCTTGCCAATCTCGTAAACAGCCTTAAGGCTACCACTAATGGCCGCGCGAACGCGGGTTCGGTCGTGGTTGTGGATGTTAAGACCGGTGATATTCTAGCGTCCGCAAACTACCCGTCTTATGACATGAACGACTACAAGACAAGATACAACGAATTGATTTCGAATCCTGCCAAACCGCTGTTTGACCGCGCCTTTAACGGGATTTACCCCCCTGGTTCGGTTTTTAAGCCCGCCGTGGCGCTTGTGGGGCTACAGCTTAGCAAAATTAGCCCTACAGAACGTATCAATTGCACCCGCAAGTACACGAGGTTTGAGGACTATCAGCCAAACTGTATGGGAAGGCATGGGAATATAAATGTAGTTACCGCGCTGTCCAAATCCTGCAACTTTTTCTTTTATGAGACAGGGTACAGGATAGGCATTGCCGAGCTTAACAACTACTGCAGGCAGTTAGGGCTTGGTGTCACGACAGGGGTGGAGGTCGCCGAATCCGCAGGAATACTGGCGGGGCCTGAATTCAGCAAGTCCAGAGGGCTTACATGGACTTTGGGTAACACCATACAGGCTGCCATAGGCCAGTCGGACAACGCTTTTACACCGCTGCAGCTTGCAATGTATACTGCCACGATAGCCAACGGTGGCACCAGAAACCGCGCAAAACTGATCAGCGAAGTGCGCTCTTACTCCCTTGCCAATGTGGTAAAGCCCAAAGAAACAGAAGTATTAAACCGTGTGGAATTTTCGCCCGAGGCTATTAATACGGTAAAGGAGGGAATGCTGTCGGTTACCGAGGACGGTACCGGAAGCGCCATTTTTAAAAACTATCCCATAAAGGTGGGAGGAAAGACCGGAACCGCCGAGGCACCCGGCGGGGACCACAGCGTGTTTATTGCCTTTGCGCCCTTTGACGATCCGGAAATTGCCGTGTCGGTTGTTATAGAGCATGGTGAAAAAGGCTCCTTAAGCGGAACCCTTGTGCGCAAGATATTTGACGCCTACTTTTTCACCCAGAATGAACAGTATACCGAGCCCGACGCAAATAGCCTGTTGCGTTAATTATGCTGTGTTAGCTTTGCTTTTTTCTTTACAATAAATTGCCGGTATGGTAAACTATAAACAGGGAAAGTTGTTAAAACTGGAAAAGGAGCATGACCTTGGGCAAGCTTCTTGTTGTGACTTCAGGCAAGGGAGGTACCGGTAAATCCACAGTGGCGGCCGGGCTTTCGATTGCCCTCTGCAGCCTTGGCAGAAAGGTGCTTTTAATCGATATGGACCAGGGTCTGCGCTGCCTTGACATTTTGCTTGGGGTGGCCGATACTGTAGTATTTGATTTATATGATGTGATTTGCGGCCGCAAACCGCTAAATGCGGCGGTGGTAAGGCCTGTAGGGGTTGAAGGCCTCGACCTTCTGCCGGCGCCCATTTACAGGGAAGATATTGAAAAGGGCCTGTTTGAAAGAATTATTTCAGAGGCGCTTGGCAGTTATGACTATGTCATTTTGGACAGCCCTGCGGGTTTGGATAAATCTTTGTTCCCGGCAGGATCCCAGGCGCTGGTGGTGGTAAACCCCGATCCAGTAAGCGTCAGAAGCGCGTCCTACCTAAACCTTTTTCTTGAGGAATTGGGTATTAACCCACGACTTATGGTATTAAACAAGTTTATTTATAAATATTTTAAAAAGGGATTGTATAAAAACGTTGATCAAATTATTGACCAGACCGGACTGCGGCTTGCAGCCGTGATTCCGTACGATGAAGAGGTCGTTGTTGCTGCTGCCAGGGGAATACCGTTACAAAAAGGAAGAGCGGCTAATGCCTTTTTCAGGCTTGCCAATCGGCTTGAGGGCAATGTGGTTCCTCTTCCCAACCTAAAGAAACTTTAAGGTCTCAGGAGGGGTACATGTGAACATAGCTTTGATAGCACATGATGCAAAGAAGGAATTAATGATACAGTTCTGCATTGCATATTGCGGAATTTTGAGCCGGCATACCCTGCTTGCAACCGGAACTACCGGCAAACTGGTGGAAGAGGCCACTGGGCTTAAAATTGTAAAATTCTTAAGCGGGGAACAGGGCGGGGCGCAGCAGATTGCCTCCAGAATCGGCTGCGATGAGATAGACCTGCTGCTGTTTTTCAGGGACCCGTTAAGCCCAAAGCCCCACGAGCCTGACGATATGGTACTGCTAAGGCTTTGTGACGTGCACAACATACCCGTCGCGACGAATATTGCCACCGCCGAAGTACTTATCCACGGGCTTGAGCGCGGAGATTTGGATTGGAGAAATATAGTAAGGCCACGCTAATACTATTTTTCCGTTATAATCCGGCTGAACCATTTCCTCGTCCCGCCGGGACGGGGAATTTTAGCTTTTAATATATTTTTAAATTTATATGCAGAAAATAATAGGGGGTTTTTTATGCCGCAGAAGTATAAGGCTGTGCGAGGAACGGCTGACGTGCTTCCCTATGACAGCTATAAATGGCAGTATGTTGAAAACAAGATGATAGAGGTTTCGCGCCTTTTCGGTTTCAGGGAGATTAGGGTCCCGGTTTTTGAACACACCGAGGTATTCACCCGCAGCGTAGGGGATACCACCGATGTGGTACAAAAGGAAATGTATACATTTGACGACAAGGGGGGCAGGTCGATAACGCTGCGCCCCGAGTTTACCGCAGGCGTTGTGCGTTCGGTAATTGAGCACGGGCTGACCAACGAGGCGCTGCCATTAAAGGTGTGCTATATTGGCGCCTGCTACCGCTATGAAAAGCCCCAGGCCGGAAGGTACAGGGAATTTCACCAGTATGGTGTTGAGTGCATAGGCGCCCCGGCTCCCTCTGCCGACGCGGAGGTTATAGCGCTCGCGAAATACCTGCTTGAGTCTTTGGACATATCCGATTTGAGGCTTGAATTAAACTCAATCGGCTGCCCCGAGTGCCGGCCGAAATACCAGGCGGCGCTGAAGGAGTATTTTAAATCCCATGAGGATAAGCTTTGCAACACCTGCCTTGAGCGGCTTGACCGCAACCCGTTGAGGATTCTCGACTGCAAATCGGAGGTCTGCTCGGGGCTGAAAGCGCAGGCGCCGGTGGTGCTTGACTTTCTATGCGATGAATGCAAGACCCATTTTGAGGGCGTTAAAAGGCACCTTGAAGCCATGAATATAAAATATGTCATAAATCCCAGGATTGTGCGGGGACTTGACTATTACACCCGCACGGTGTTTGAGTTTATAGCGGAAGATATTGGCGCCCAGTCCACCGTGTGCGGCGGCGGGCGGTATGACGGGTTGATTGAGCAGATGGGCGGCCCCTCAGTGCCCGCATTAGGGTTTGCGATGGGGATTGAAAGGCTGCTTCTTGTGATGGAAAGCCGAAAGGCGGCTTTCCCGCGGCCCAAACCCTGTGAAGTATATATTGCGCCCATTGGCGAGCGGGCGGCAGAATATGCCTCGAAACTGTGCGGACTGCTGCGCGCAGAGGGCTTTTCTGCGGCGACAGACCTTGCAGGCAGGAGCGTAAAGGCCCAGATGAAGTATGCCGACAAAATCGGGGCACTGTATACGCTGGTTTTGGGCGACAACGAGCTTGAGAGCAAGGTTGCCGTATTAAAGGATATGAAAACCGGCAAACAGGTGGAGGTAAATTTGCCCGATGGGCTTATTACCGCCGTTTACGACCAGACCATAAATAGTGCCATGGACGACCTTACAAAATCCATTGAAAAAATGGAAGGGCTATTCAATATTAATGAATAAGGGGTTCCGGAGGAAAAGTATGAAATTGGACAGCATGAACAAACTAAGGCGAACCCACTACTGCGGGACGCTGCGTTTGGAGGATAAAAATAAGGAAGTTGTAGTTGCGGGATTTGTCCAGCGAAGAAGGGATTTGGGACAGCTTTTGTTTATAGACCTGCGCGACCGCACAGGCATTGTGCAGCTTGCTTTTGATGAAGGAACCGACCGAGAGGTATTCGAAAAGGCGGCAAAGTGTAAAAGCGAGTATGTGATAATGGCCAAAGGCGTTGTGCGGGAAAGGGAAAGCAAAAACAAAGAGCTTGCGACCGGCGATATTGAAATATATGTAGACGATTTGAGGGTTATATCGGTTGCCGAGCTTCCTCCCTTTGAAATTCTGGACAACTCCAATGTCAAGGAAGAATTAAGGCTTAAATACCGTTATCTTGATCTTAGGAGAGGGCAGCTTCAGCGCAATTTAATCATGCGTCACGAGATTGCGAGAGTCACCCGCCAGTATTTTTATGAAAACGGCTTTTTAGAGATTGAGACTCCCATGATGATAAAATCTACCCCTGAGGGTGCCAGGGACTACCTTGTGCCCTCAAGGATTCACAAGGGCAAGTTCTATGCCCTGCCCCAGTCTCCGCAAATATATAAACAGCTTTTGATGGTATCGGGATTCGACCGGTATATTCAGCTTGCCCGCTGCTTCAGGGACGAGGACCTGCGGGCCGACCGCCAGCCTGAGTTTACCCAAATTGACCTTGAGATGAGTTTTGTAGACCAGAACGATATTATGCAAATGATTGAAGGGTATGTTAAAAGGCTGTTCGGCGAGGTTTTGGGGGTTGATATTAAGCTTCCTATACCGCGGCTTACCTATAAGGAGGCCATGGAAAGGTACGGTACGGACAAGCCTGATACCCGCTTCGGCATGGAGATTATTGATATTTCCGACATAGTGAAAGATTGCGGATTTGGCGTGTTTACATCCGCGATTCAGGATGGCGGAAGTGTTAGGGCAATAGTGGCGAAGGGATGCGCAGAAGAGCTGACCCGCAAAAAAATAGATAAACTGACCGAGTTTGTGCGGGGCATTGGCGCAAAGGGGCTAGCGTATATCAGGTATGCCGGGGATGAACCGGCGTGCAGTTTTGCGAAATTTTTAAATACCGATGAGCTTGAGCAAATAATGAAAGCCCTTGACTGCCAGAAGGGCGACGTAGCTTTAATTGTGGCAGATAAAAACAAGGTCACCCTGCCGGTGCTGGGTGCCTTAAGGCAGACTCTTGCCAAGGAACTGAATTTAATTTCTGACGGGTACAATTTTGTGTGGATTACCGAGTTTCCGTTCTTTGAATATGATGAAGAATCAAAAAGCTATGTAGCCATGCACCACCCGTTTACAATGCCGCTGGAAGAGTGCCTTGACAAGCTTGAAAGCGACCCCGGCTCTGTAAAAGCGAAGGCTTACGACCTTGTATTGAACGGGGTTGAGCTTGCAAGCGGGTCTATCCGCATTACCAATCCTGAGCTTCAGCAGAGGATGTTTAAGGCGCTTGGGCTTACGGATGAGGAAATCGAAGCCAAATTCGGATTCCTGGTTGAGGCGTATAAATACGCGTCACCCCCTCACGGCGGGGCGGGAATTGGACTTGACAGGCTTTCGATGGCCATGTGCGGGGCGAAAAGCCTTAGGGATGTTGTCGCCTTCCCGAAGGTGCAGAATGCAAGCGAGCTTATGAGCGACAGCCCGTCTTTTGTCGATGAGGAGCAGCTTAAAGAGCTGGGTATAAAAATTGAACAGTAAACTATATTGCCACACACTACAGGTGTGTGGCAATTTTTGTGCGCCAAATGAGGTTAAAAACTTATGAAAAGCTTAACTAAATGTATAAAAGTGCAGTATGGCGGAGATGGGTCTTATATAATTCTCAAAATATAAAACAAATTATTAGATCTAATATTATCGGTTTAAATTGTATTTTCCAAAAAATCAACTATTATTTTTGTGTACAATTCCGGCTCTTGCATCCATGATCAAAACTGATTATGTGATACTTTTCTCCTAATTTCATCGCTTGGTATGTAAAACTGAGGCAACTTTCACCAGGGCTTCCATGAAAATATACAATGGTATGAGTATTTTGCTTTCTACTTTAATATAAGGCATTATAGAGCCTCCCAATTTTAAGTATTTAATATATTATATAATTTTGTTGTGTTGTTTTCAAATTGCGTTCGCTCAGTCAATCAGCATTCGTAAATGTATATATAATTTGGCTTCATGCTGTGTGAAATAGTGTTGCGTTTTGATTGTAAATCCTGTGGTTTTAACAAAACTAAAACCCTGTTTGCTTTTGCAAACAGGGTTAGTTTATTCCATTTCCATGAGTTTTAAGGGCGAAACCCATTTACCGTCCTTCTTAAAGGCGAGATGCAGGTGGGGCGGATCGTTGGCTTCGCAGGGTATTGTGTCTATTGTGCCGATTTCCATGCCTGACTCTAGAACATCGCCTTTCTTTACCTTGGCTTTGGAATTAAGCCCGCTGTAGTAGCCTATAATCCCGTTTCCGTGGTCAATTGTGACGGTAGTGCCCCAGATTGGGTCGGTTGTAACATCAATGACCTTGCCGTCCCCTGCGCTTGAGACCCTGGTTCCAACCCCGGCCGCTATATCTACTCCGTAGTGCATGCGCATATCGTTATAGGTGTTGGAATACTGAAGCTCGGTGTCGCTAAACTTCTTGATAATATCCCCAGTGACAGGCAACACGAAGAAGGTGGCGACAGGGTCGGCGGTGACCTCTATCGCCGAAGCGGGTGGAGATTCGGAAGACGGGCTTGTGTTTGATGAATACCTTGTGTCCTTTTCACCGCTGACTGTATTTCCGACATTCTTGGTGCTTTCGGATGTGGTTTCCGATTGTGTTGAGGTTAAATCGGATGTACTAAGATCCCCTGTATCTACCGGAGGGGGCTGGAGTGAGGAAAACGCGCTCCACGCGGCGGCACCTATAGCAATAAGACATAAGGCAAGAACCAGGTAAAAACCTTTGCCGGCAAAGAAGTTGACAATTCTTGAATTGCTAAATTTTACTTTGCTCATTAGCAGCACCTCCATGTCTTATTTTTGCCTGCCATTCATAGCTTTATGCTGTTTTAGTCCCAAGATTTTTATTCTTTGTTAAAAATTTTTAAATTTGGAGTTCAAAAAGTATTTACACTTTTTTAACAACAGGGGAGTAAGAGGAGGGTATAATTAAGCTGTACTCGGAAATTAGGGAGCCGCACCCTATTGAGTACTGCTCAACCCTCCTCAAAACCCCCCTCAATTAAGAAAAACGACCGCGGGTCGTTTTTCTTTTTTTATGCGACTTTGAACTAAACCTGATGATAGAACGATTGGCGGTAAAATTAAAAGGCTTTTTAGAGTTTCTTGTAAAGAGTATTTTTTTGAAGAAAAAAAGGTGCAGCAAACGCTGCACCACTTTTATTTTTATTTATTTTATCAAGCTTACGCCGTCCATTTCGGGTGGTTGGGGTAGGCCTAAAATTTTGAGCATGGTTGGGGAGATGTCGCACAGCTTGCCGCCCTCCCTTAACTCGCAGTCGTACCCGACTACGCAGAAGGGGACGGGGTTTGTGGTATGGGCGGTAAATGGAGAGCCGTCGACGTCAATCATCTGGTCGGCATTGCCGTGGTCGGCTGTGATTATAGCCACGCCTCCCATCTTTAATGTGGCCTCCACAAGCCGGCCGACGCAGGTGTCAACCGTTTCCACGGCTTTGACCGCCGCTTCGAAAACCCCGGTATGCCCGACCATGTCGCAGTTGGCGTAATTTAAGATGACTACGTCGTATTTGCCGCTTTCGACGCGTTTTACTGCCTCCTCGCAGACCTCGAATGCGCTCATTTCGGGTTTTAGGTCGAAGGTTGGGACATCGTCGGGGGTCTTTATAAGCACCCTGTCCTCGCCCTCGAACATTACCTCTTCGCCGCCGTTAAAGAAGAATGTGACATGGGCGTACTTTGTGGTTTCGGCAATCCTTAACTGGGTTTTGCCGTGGCGGCTTAAGGCCTCGCCCATGGTCATCTTAAGCTCGACGGGCCCGTATGCCACATGGACGTTTGGCATTGTGGCGTCGTACTCGGTCATGCAGACAAAGTACACAGGGATCATGCCGCGCTTGCGCTCGAAACCCGTAAAATCCGGGTCAACAAAGGCCCGGGTAATCTGGCGGGCACGGTCGGGTCGGAAGTTGAAGAATATGACGCTGTCATTGGGGTTGACAGTCTGACTGCCCGAGATTACGGTGGGGATTACAAACTCGTCGGTGATGAATTTGCCCTCGTTATCCTTGGTTTGATAGGATTTTTCCACAGCGGCCACCGGGTCGTCTGCTATAATGCCTTCGCCATAGACCATGGCGGCGTATGCCTTTTCGGTTCTTTGCCACTGGGTTTCCCTGTCCATGCCATAGTAGCGGCCGGCTACGGTCGCTATTTTGCCCACGCCGATTTCGGCAATTTTCTGATTAAGTTCCTTTAAATAGCCTATGCCCGAGGTGGGCGGCACGTCGCGGCCGTCCAGCAGACAGTGGATGTATACCTTTTCGATTCCGGACTTCTTGGCCATCTCGAGCAGCGCATACAAGTGGGAGTTGTGGCTGTGGACCCCGCCGTCGGAGACAAGTCCCAGAAGGTGAAGCGCGGAACCATGCTGGAGGCAGTTTTTCATGGCGCCCACGAGGGCCTGGTTTTCAAAAAAGTCGCCGTCTTTTATGCTTTTTGAAATGCGGGTGAAATCCTGGTAAACAACCCTTCCGGCGCCTATGTTGGTGTGCCCGACCTCGCTGTTGCCCATCTGCCCTTCGGGCAGGCCGACGTCAAGCCCCGAGGCGCCAATCTGGGTCATAGGGTATTTGGAAAAATAATAATCCAGATTAGGAGTTTTGGCAGCGGCTATTGCGTTGCCATTTGTTTCGGGGTTTAACCCGAACCCGTCCATTATGATAAGTACCAAAGGTTTTTTCATATTTGTCTCATTTCCCCAATGATTTTTTAATTTATACGCTTGCGGCCTTTACTATTGCCGCAAAGTCCTGTGCTTTAAGCGACGCACCGCCAATCAGCCCGCCGTCCACATGGGGCTGGGCGAGCAGTTCGGTGGCGTTTGCGGCGTTCATGGAGCCGCCATATTGTATGGTAATGCCGTCTGCCGCGGCTTTACCGTAGAGTTTTTCTATTGTTGCCCTGATAATCCCGTTTACTTCGTTTGCCTGTTCGGCAGTGGCGGTTTTGCCGGTACCGATGGCCCAGACAGGCTCGTAGGCAATAATCACGTTTTTAAGCTGTTCTTCGGTTACATTCTGGAGGGCGATTTTGGTCTGCATTGCCACAAGTTCTTCGGTAATGCCCTGCTCGCGCTGTTCGAGATATTCGCCAACGCAAAGAATCACTTTTAGCCCTTCGTTTAATGCCGCAAGGGTGCGTTTGTTGACCGTTACATCGGTCTCGCCAAAGTAGGTGCGGCGTTCGGAGTGGCCGATGATGACATATTCAACACCCATTTCTTTGAGCATTACGGGAGAAATTTCGCCTGTGAATGCGCCAGACCTTTCAAAATGGCAGTTTTGGGCGCCGACTTTGATATTGCTTTCCTTTACGGCCTCTATTGCCACATGCAAATCCACAAAGGGGACGCAGACTACAACTTCGCAGTCAGCGCCTTTTACAAGGGGTTTTATTTCTTCTATTAATGCCGCGGCTTCAGAGGGGGTTTTGTTCATTTTCCAGTTGCCGGCAATTACTGTTTTACGGAGTGCTTTGTTCATATTATTTTTCACCTGCAAATAATATTGTTGTGGCACGGCCAAAGCCGTGCCGCGAAAAATTATTTATCATTCAAAGCGGCGATTCCCGGCAGTTCAAGTCCCTCCAGGAATTCCAAGGACGCTCCGCCGCCGGTAGAGATATGGGTCATCCTGTCGGCAAAGCCAAGTTTCTCAATGGCTGCAGCAGAGTCACCGCCGCCGATTATCGAGATAGCGCCCGATTCTGCAACGGCACGTGCTACCGCGATGGTGCCGTTGGCAAACTTATCAAACTCGGTAACACCCATGGGCCCGTTCCAGATGACCGTGCCGGCGCCCTTGATTGCTTCCGCGAATTTGGCCTCGGTATTGGGACCGATGTCCATTCCCTGCCAGCCGCCCGGGATGCTGCGGGAGTCGACTATTTGGACATTGCAGTCGGGATCAAACGCGTCGCCCACGCGGTTGTCGACAGGCAGCAGGAAGTTGACATTTTTCTCTTTTGCCTTGTTCATAAGTTCGGTGGCAAGCTCGAGTTTGTCTTCTTCGCAGATTGAGTCGCCGATTTGGTAACCAAGCGCCTTCATAAAGGTGTAAGCCATGCCGCCGCCGACTATGAGCGTATCTACCTTGTCAAGCAGGTTATTGATAACGCCGATTTTGTCGGATACCTTGGCGCCTCCCAGGATTGCCACAAACGGGCGTTTGGGGTTGGAAAGAGCCTGGCCCATTATGCTGATTTCCTTCTGGATAAGGTAGCCGCATACTGCCGGCAGGTAATCGGCAACGCCGGCGGTGGAGGCGTGGGCGCGGTGGGAAGTGCCGAAGGCGTCGTTAACATAGATATCTGCAAGGCTTGCAAGCTTCTTGCTAAATTCGGGGTCGTTCTTTTCCTCCTCCTTGTGGAAGCGGACGTTCTCAATTAGAACCGCATTGCCGTCGGTAAGTTCGCTGACCAGACGCTGTGCGTCTTCGCCTACAACGTCCTTTGCCATTTTTACTTCCTTGCCAAGGAGTTCTGACAGCCTCTTGGCGACGGGTGCGAGGGAGTATTTGGGGTTGAATTCGCCTTTTGGCCTGCCAAGATGGGAGCAAAGGATTACTTTTGCGCCATTGTCAAGCAGGTACCTGATTGTGGGCAGGGACTCGCGGATGCGCTTGTCGTCTGCGATTTCGCCGTCTTTAAGCGGAACGTTGAAGTCGCAGCGTACCAAAACCCTTTTGCCGGATACCTCAATGTCTTCTATGGTTTTTTTGTTTAAAGCGTTCATATTAAGCATCCTTTCAGCAATTGGAATTTTTATACAGTGTTTGTTAAAATAAAAACATTCTACTAAGTATATTAGCGCAAATAGTAACTTTTTTCAATAAATTTACTTGATAAATACGGGGGTTTTTTACAATTTTTTTTATTATAATTGCCGATTACCAGTGGTATTTGTGGAGCTGGCCGTAGTTTTGAAGGCGCGGGAAATCCCACTGCCTTAACACTTCATACACGCCCACGGCTACTGTGTTGGAAAGGTTCAGGCTCCTGGCGTCGCTGATCATTGGCAGGCGCACGCACCTGTCGGGGTTTTTGACAAGCAGCTCCTCGGGCAGCCCCGCCGTTTCCTTACCGAAGAACAGGTAACAGTTGTTGGGGTACTTTATATCGGTGTACCTGTGCAGCGCCTTGGTGGTAAAGTAGAAAAACTCCCCTTTGACTTTTTGGAAAAACTCCTCGAGGTTACTGTAGTAGGTTATGTCCAGCAGGTGCCAGTAATCCAGACCTGCGCGTTTTAATTTACTGTCGTCTATTTTGAATCCCATGGGGCCAACAAGGTGTAGGCGTGCGCCGGTGGCGGCGCAGGTGCGGGCAATGTTGCCCGTGTTCTGGGGGATTTCAGGTTCGACAAGAACTATATTAAGGGTGGGTTCCATTAGGTTTTCACAGCCTTCAGACCCTGGACAGCAGTATTTCGGCGTTGCCTTTCAATGTGGCCTTGCCAAAACCTGCGGGCAGGAATACGCACTCGCCGGCGTTGACTGTAAGGTCCCCCAATGTGTATGAACCGCCAAGAGATAAAAGGGACACAAAAGAGGAATCGTCGACATCGATTTCCAGCGCGCCTTTCAGGTTCAGTTTTTTTACCGAAAAATATTCGCATTCCGCCAGTGTGCTGGGGTCGGCGGATGTGTAATTTTTGGCAGGCCCTAGCTCGGTTACCTGAAGCGCCTTGTCTATGTGAAGCTCCCTGGGTTTTCCGTCCTTGCCAACCCTTCCGTAGTCGTAGACGCGGTAGGTGGTATTGGAATTCTGCTGGATTTCGGCCACAAGCAGGCCCTTGCCTATGGCGTGTATGGTGCCCGCCTTTATAAAGAAACAGTCGCCCTTTTTGACCTCTACTTTATTAAGGACTTCCAATAATGTGTTTTGCTCGATCCGGCGTGCAAATTCCTCTTTGTCTATTTCGCGGTTGAAACCGTAATACAAAAAGGCGCCCGGCTCGCAGTCCACGATATACCACATTTCGGTTTTGCCGTATTCGCCCTCGACTATTAAGGCGTATTCGTCATCGGGGTGGACCTGGATGGAGAGGTTGTCCTTGGCGTCAATGAGTTTTATCAGTATCGGGAAAAAGTCGAATTTCTGCCCGTTTGTGCCAAGGCAGACCCGCCCCATTTTTTCTATTGCTTGCGAAAGGGCCAGCCCTTCATACTCGCCGTTTGCGACTATAGATTCGCCGTCCTTGTGGCAGGAGAGCACCCATGCCTCGGCTATTTTGTCAAGGTCGCTTTCCATATTGAACAATGTTTTAAGCCGGTTTCCGCCCCAAATGTAGTCTTTGAAGGCCGGCTTTAGTTTTAACGGGTACATATTATTCCTCCAAAATTAAAATCTATTAAACTATTATAAAATAATTGATGAATTTTGGCAATTGTTTAACTAATTATTGTTATTAACCACGTCATAAGGTATAATTATTAAAAAAAGCAAGGAGCTGGTATATTGGAACTTTCCGCTCTGTCCGTTACAAAAACCTTTGGCGAAAAAATAGTGCTTGACAATATAAACCTGACCGCCAGGGCCGGCCAGGCGCTGGGGCTTTTAGGCCCTAACGGCGCAGGCAAGACCACCTTGATTAGGATAATTATGGGGGTATTCCCGCCGGATTCCGGACGCATTGAAGTGGATAACAAGCAGATAAGCAGAAGCAGTGTGAAATTTGGCTATCTGCCGGAGGAAAGAGGACTGTACCCGAAACATAAAATTCTTGACCAGATGATATATTTCGGCACCCTGCGGGGATTGAGCCGAAAAACCGCCGAAAAACAGGCAAAATACTGGCTTGAGCGGTTTGAAATGGGGCAGTACCAGAATTCGCCGCTGCTGACACTTTCAAAAGGAAACCAGCAGAAAATTCAGCTTGCCGTGACCCTGATATGCGACCCTGATATTATTATTTTGGATGAACCCTTTTCGGGGCTTGACCCGGTAAATGCGGGGCTGCTTAAAGAAATCGTGGTCGAGCAGGTGAAATCCGGCAAAATCGTGATTTTTTCCTCCCACCAGATGTCCTACGTGGAGGAGTTTTGCGACAATATCCTGCTGATAAACAAAGGCCGCATGGTGCTTGAGGGAAACCTGCGGCAGATAAAGCGAAGCTATGCCCGTAACCGCATTATGATAGGCTTTGAAAATGCGGACGCTTACGGGGAGTTGACCTCTCTTAAAAATTCGGGTGGGCTTGGCAATATTGTAAAAAATATCGAAAAGCAAGACGACGGCGCGGTGGTGACCCTTGAGAACGAGGCAGACAGGAACCAGCTGCTGGCCTCGCTTATTAACCTTGGCCATTCCATTGAGGCCTTTTATGTCAAGGAACCGTCGCTTGAACAAATTTTTGTGGAAAGAGTGGGCGAGGGCTATGAACAGCAGTAATTTAGGGCAAATCAGGAATGTTGCCGCGTATGAATTCAGGCAGCTCACAAAAAGCAAGGTGTTTTTGTCCTCCACCATTATTGTGGCCATAATAATCCTGATTTTAACTACCGTGGTCCCGTTTTTTTTGAATGACCTAAAGGTTGGGGATTTTTCGCCGATTTCTGATGAAAATCAGGATACGATAGTTGTAAAACGGGGCGGAGTTATATCGGTCCACGATGTGGACGGCAGCATAAAGGACAAGGAGTTGTTTGAAAGCATTTTCTTATCCTTTGAGCTGGAGTTCGCCGACCGACCCTACGACGAGGCCGTGGCGGAAAGGATACGGGAAGGCCAGATTAAAGGCGCCATTCAGGCAAAAGAGGGCAAATTCGAAATATACAGCAAAAGCAGTATGATTTCGAACTTCCCGTATGAAGTCAGCCAATTAATAACTACCTATTGCCAGTACCGCGCGATGAATGAGAAAGGTTTGTCTTACGAGCAGGCCGCGGAGGTTTTTGCCCCGCCTGAGGTCAATATCATAAATGCCGGGGGCAAGAGCGCAGATGATACTTACATGCTTACCTATCTGCTGATTATGGTGCTTTATATCAGCGTCATGCTTTACGGCCAGATGGTGTCGGTTTCGGTCGCGACCGAGAAGAATTCAAGGGCCATGGAGCTGCTTATTACCTCGGCAAAGCCCAACAACCTTATATTCGGAAAAATATTGGGTGTGGGGCTGGCAGGGCTTTCCCAGATTGCGGTATGGATTATTATTTCCACGGTTATGCTACAGATAAACTCCTCTTTCTGGAAGAAGGTCCCCATGCTGTCGGGCCTGCTTGAAGCGCCCCTTTACCTCTTTGTATTGATGTTTTTGTTCTATATCCTCGGGTACTTTATGTACGCGGCAATGTTCGGAGCGCTGGGCAGTCTTGTCAGCCGCGTTGAGGATATCAGCGCCACATCCACCCCGGTTGCGCTGCTTTATGTATCCGGATTCTTGATTTCCATGTTTGGAATGATGAATCCCGATTCCCTGATGATGAAAATCTGCAGTTTTATCCCCTTTTATGCCCCGATGTGCATGTTCGTCCGCGTTTCAATGACAGATGTGTCAATGCTGGAGGTTGCGATAAGCCTTGTGCTGACTGCAGCTACGGCGGTATTTTTGGGCTGGCTATCGGCCAAAATATACCGTGTGGGCGTGCTAATGTACGGCAAGGCGCCATCTTTCAAAGAGCTAGGGAAAATTATAAAAACACTCAAGAACGCGAAAAGTTATTAAGTTGTAGGCGGGCTAAATTATGTCCAACAAGAAAAATGCTAATGTATTGCAATATATACGAAGGCAGGAGTACAGGCGGCGCCTTGAGGAGCATGAGGTATGGGGACACGTGGGCGGGCGCCTTTATACGCTGCTAAAGTGGCTTTATTTCATTGACTGGGCATATATTATCACTTTTGCCTTAGGCTTTATAATGTGGTCCTATCTTAGGATAGACGATATTCTGTCATTCGGTTTTCAGTATGACGCGGAGGAGTTCATATGGCATAAAAACCGGATGTACTTTATTGCGATACTTGTGGTTGCGGCGGTTGCCGCATTGGTGCTTTTCCTTATTAGGAAGCACCTGGCGTTTTTGATTACAAACAGTATTGTGTCGGTGTTTTTTTCCGTGGCGTTTCAAAGCCAGGACAATGTGGGCAAATATGTTTTGTTCAACCTGATACCGCTTTTGCTTCTTTGCGCTATAGGCGTATGCGTTTATGTGATTTATTTTAGGGATATGAAGCGGGAAAATTTCGAATACAACAAGCTGATTTCGTATCTGTATGCCCAGGCGACCAAGAATAATGAAAACTACACCGAAGATCAGTGGCAGGAATACCTTGACAGCATTGAGTTCGACTATAAAACCGACATTCTGCCCGATAAGCCGCTTAAGCGGTCTGAAAAGTCGCGGCTTAAAAAAGCGGCGGCCAAATCAGATTTCGAAGAGGAGGCGGACGATGAATAGGAAAATACCGGCCGCGGCATTGGGATTTGTATTGCTGCTTATTTTTGTATCGGTGCTTTCCTGCGGCGCAATACTGCTGCTACCGGACGATCTGCCGCAGTTAGGGCCCGAAAACTATCCGGGCAATATTATGAACCAAAGTAGGATCGCGGCAGGAAAGGACATTGTGTATTACGCAAGCCCTGCCGGCGGGGTGTATAAACTGTTTTCTGATACCGTAACAAAAATCAGCGACGACCATGCCGATTTTGTATACGCCCACGATGAGGGGCCGGTATTTGGAACTGATACGGGCGTTTATAAAACACTGCATGACGGAAGCTTAAAGGCAAAGCTTTTAGACAATGACGACAACCTGCTTGTTATTGGCCGCTGGGTTTACTACACCGACCAAATTGGCCAGCTTGTTAAAACCAGGATGGACGACAACAAAACCTTTGAATTGGGAATTTGCCCCAAAGGCGGCAAGTATTATATTTCGGCGGGAAGGCTTTTTTATATCGGCGAGGATGACATGCTTTATACCGCCAGAACCGACGGCAGCAATGTTGAAAAACTGATTGACACGGACACACGCGTTGCGGGCTTTATGTTCAGGGGCAACGAGCTTTTCTTTATAGATACGTCCGGGGAACTGGGGTATACCCGACTTACAAGCAACCCGGTGGTTAGAAGCTACGGGAAAGTGGACAGTTTTAACGTAATTGGAACAACGCTTGTCTTTGTTAAAGAGGGTGCCCTTTATGCGGTACAGTTTGACTCCTCAGCCGTAGACCTCGAGCAAATGAACCCGGTAAAACTTGGCGAGGGCAGGTTTGAAAACCTGTCGGTAGATGAAAAATATATTTATTTTTTCGACCAGAATCAGCAGCTTGTAAGAATGCTGCCCGACGGCTCGGAAAAAAAGGTATTCTAAAAATAAAAGCCTCCAAATTTCGCAGGCTTTTTTGTATTAAGTTTTTAGTTTAATCCCTTAAATATATGGTCCTTGAATTGCGGTGCATGTAAACGCTAAGCACCAGCCCGATTCCCAGATACAGGCACACAACAGATGAGCCGCCGGCGCTGAAAAAAGGCAGAGTTACGCCGATAACCGGGGAAAGGGACAGGCACATCCCAAGGTTTACGATTATCTGGGCGGTAAGCATTGCAAATACGCCGACGCATATAAAGCTGCCCAAAGAATCGCGGGATTTATGGGCGTTTGAAAGTACCCGCAAACATATTGCCGAAAGCAGCAGTATTACTACAAGGCAGCCGAGCAATCCCAGTTCCTCGCCGATGCTTGCGAATATAAAATCGTTATACCCTTCGGGCACAGTTTGGGCCTGCACGTTAGGGCCCTTAAACAGGCCCCGGCCGAACAGCCCTCCGTTAGCAAGGGCAATGCGGCCCCTCCACTGCTGCCAGCCTGTGCCCAGCAGGTCCGACTCGGGGTTGAAAAGGGTGAGTATTCTGCTGCGCTGCTGGTCGCTAAGTATAAAGAAAAACACAAACGGCACGCTTGTTAAGCCCAATACCGAGGCTATAATGAAGTAGCGCAGCTTTATACCTGAAACGAACATCATACAAAGGGCGATAAACGCGAAAATCAGGGCCGTGCCGTCGTCACCCTGGAAATGGATAATCAGCACGGGGATGGCGGCGTGAAGGCAAAGCAATAAAATATGTAAAAATGAGTGAATTCTGTCTTCCAGTTTGTACAGATGGAAGGCGAAGGTGATCATAAAGGATATTTTTAGCAGTTCGGAAGGCTGGAAGGATATCCCGCCGGGCAGCAGCAGCCAAGCCTTGTCGTCGGTGCCGTCGGGTGCCACGCCGATGTAGAAGGTAAGGAAAACGGGTATAAGCCCCACAAATGCGATTGCGGGCCAAAATCTGGCGATATTCTTGTAATCAAAAAGCGAGACAAAAATAGCGCAGGCAAACCCTAAAATTAACGCGGCGACCTGCACGATGAACTGCCTTAAGTCCCCGGTCGGGCGTGTGGCGGAAAGCACGGCGATACAGCCGTATACCGAGGAGAAAAAGCAAAGCAGCATCAGCAGTTTGTCGCTTTCGCGGATATAGTCGGCTATCCTGGCGAAGAAATTTTTCATTTTATCAGCCTTTCGACAGTTTTACATTAACTTAATTATATTTGATTCCAATAAATTGTTCAAGTAAATACTTTTATTGGCAGGAAGTATGTGATATAATCTTAAACGATATATTTTAGGGTCAAGGATGATAGAATGCTTACCGATATTGAAATTGCGCAAAGCGCCGAAATAAAACCGATATCCGAAGTTGCAAAAGTACTGGATATTAAAGAAAGCGAGCTTGAATACTACGGGTGGTATAAGGCCAAGCTATCAGAGGGGTTGATTGAAAGGGTGGCAGATAACCCCGACGGGAAGCTGGTGCTTGTTACCGCAGTGAACCCCACCCCTGCGGGAGAGGGTAAAACCACCGTGACTGTAGGCCTGGGACAGGCTATGCAAAGGATTGGCAAAAAGGCGGTTATAGCCCTTAGAGAACCCTCTTTGGGACCCGTATTCGGCATTAAGGGGGGCGCCGCAGGCGGAGGCTATTCGCAGGTGCTGCCGATGGAAGACATTAATCTCCACTTTACGGGGGACATGCATGCAATTACTGCCGCCAACAACCTGCTGTGCGCGCTGCTTGACAACCATATTCACCAGGGCAACCGGCTGAACATTGACCCGCGGCGGATACTTATAAAAAGGTGTCTTGACATGAACGACCGGGCCCTGCGGAACACCATAATAGGGCTTGGCGGCAAGGCCAACGGCGTGCCGAGGCAGGACGGCTTTATAATCACCGTCGCGAGCGAAATAATGGCAATACTCTGCCTTTGCCGCGATATAGAGGATTTAAAGCAAAGGCTTGGGGATATACTTGTCGCCTATACTTACGACGGGCAGCCGGTATTTGCCAAGGATTTAAAGGCTGCGGGCGCCATGTCGGTGCTGCTGAAAGACGCGATAAAGCCAAATCTGGTGCAGACCCTTGAGGGAACTCCTGTGCTTATGCACGGAGGCCCCTTTGCCAATATTGCCCACGGCTGCAATTCTCTAAGGGCCACGAAACTCGGCCTTAAGCTTGCTGACTACTGTATTACCGAGGCGGGCTTCGGTTCCGACCTTGGGGCGGAAAAGTTTATGGATATAAAATGCAGGCTCGGAGGATTGAAGCCTTCGGCGGTGGTTATTGTAGCCACCGTGCGGGCGCTTAAATATAACGGCGGGGTGCCGAAGGCAGAGCTTAAATCCGAGAACCTGCCGGCACTGCAGCAGGGCCTTGCAAATCTTGGTGTCCATATAGACAATATGAGGAAATTTGGCCTGCCGGTTGTTGTGGCAATTAATAAATTCAGCACAGATACAGAAAATGAGATTAATGCAATAATTGACTACTGCAAAGGGAAAAATGCCGACGCTGCCGTTTGCGAAGTGTTTGAAAAGGGCGGCGAGGGCGGAACCGGGCTGGCGGAAATGGTTGTAAAGGCATGCGAAACGCCGTCTGAATTTAAATTTATGTACCCGCTTGATATTCCTGTAAAAGATAAGATTAAGAAAATTGCTACCGATATCTACGGTGCCGAAGGCGTGGATTTTACTGCCGAGGCTGATAAGGCGATAGCCGAAATTGAAAGCCTTGGCTGTTCCGGTTTGCCTGTGTGCATTGCAAAGACCCAGTATTCGCTGTCCGACAACCCGGCGATGCTGGGCAGGCCTTCGGGCTTTAGAATAACTGTGCGGGAGGCATACCTTTCCCGAGGGGCGGGTTTTGTGGTAGTGCTGACAGGCAGCATAATGACCATGCCGGGGCTTCCCAAGCAACCCGCAGCGGAGAATATTAACATTGACCGCACCGGAAAGATAACAGGATTATTTTAAAAAGCAGTGGTTCTATGTATGAATTTGTAACCCGTTCGCCTGATGAGACCGAAAAGTTTGGGGAAAGAATTGCCAAGTGTCTGACCCCAGGAATGGTGCTGGCGCTGGAGGGCGATTTGGGCGCGGGCAAGACATGCTTTGTAAAGGGGCTGGCAAAAGGATTGGGGTACACGGGCGAGGTGTCCTCCCCCACCTTTGCGCTTGTCAATGAATATAGGGGAGGCCGCATTCCGCTGTACCACTTTGATATGTACCGGGTATCCTCATGGGATGATTTGTACTCCACGGGATTTTTTGACTATCTTGAGGCAGACGGGGCTCTGGCGGTGGAGTGGAGCGAGAATATCGCCGCGGCGCTGCCCGAGGATACCGTTTATGTGACATTTGAAAAGATAGATGATACGGTGCGCAGAATAACCGTAGGAGAGATTGCGATTGAAGATACTCTCGCTTGAATGTTCCGCCGGCCCGGCATCGGTGGCTGTGGCGGAAAACAACCTGATACTGTATGAGTCATTTATGAATATAAAGCTTACCCATTCCCAAACACTTATGCCCATGGTAAAGCAGGCGCTGCAAATGCTTTCGGTTGACTTTTCCGAGATTGACGGGTTTGCGGTAAGCCACGGGCCCGGCTCCTTTACGGGGGTAAGGATCGGGGTAAGCGCCCTTAAGGGCCTCGCCTGGCCCCTTGGCAGGCCTTGTGTGGGGGTGTCTTCCCTTGAGGCCATGGCGCATAATTTCGAAGGCGTAAAGGCGTCAATCTGCGCGGTTATGGACGCGCGCTGCAACCAGGTTTACAATGCGCTGTTCGTCTGCGATAGCGACAAAATCACAAGGATAACCGAGGACAGGGCAATAGCCATAGATGATTTAATCAGTGAGCTTCTGGCAAAGGAAGAGTTAACAGGTTTTCCGCTTTATGCCGTAGGCGACGGCGCGCAGCTTTTCTATGATAAGGCCAGAGAAAAGCTTGATATACGGCTTGCCCCGCCGCACTTAAGGTATCAAAAAGCAAGCGGTGTGGCGCTTGCGGCGTTGCCAAGGTTTTTGGCGGGCGATACGCTAAAGGCGAAGGAACTAATGCCGCTGTACCTTCGGCCGTCACAGGCCGAAAGGGAGCTTAGACTTAAATTTAAGGGGGGACAGGAAAAATGATTGCGATAGGATGTGACCACGGAGGGTTCGATTTAAAATGTGCCATAGTGGAGCATTTAAAGGAGAAGGGCGTTGAGTTTAAGGATTTTGGGATTTTTGAAAACACTTCCGTTGACTATCCTGATATTGCGAAAAAGGTGGCCGATTCGATACTTTCCGGCGAGTGCGAAAGGGGTATACTCGTCTGCGGGACAGGCATTGGCATGTCGATTGCCGCAAACAAGATTAAGGGAATACGGGCGGCAGCCTGCTCCGAAGTTTATTCAGCCGAATACTGCCGGCTACACAACGACGCCAACATACTGTGTTTAGGTGGCAGGGTAATAGGGCCCGGCACCGCGGTTAAGATGGTAGATGTGTTTCTAAAGACCGAATTTGAGGGCGGGCGGCACTCGCGCCGCGTTGGCAAAATAGCCTCCTTTGAGGGATAAAAAACGGTAAAATTAAATTAAAACGGGGAATGAAAAATATGAAGGAAAATGTGTTTATTCTAAATCATCCGTTAATACAGCATAAGCTTACCTTGCTTCGGGATAAAAATACGGGCAGCAAACAGTTCCGCGAGCTTGTAAGCGAGATTGCCATGCTTATGTGCTATGAGGCGACGCGGGATATGCCGCTTAAAGAGGTTGAGGTGGAGACGCCCATTGCCATAGCGCGCTCAAAGGTCATAGCAGGCAGGAAACTTGCCTTTGTGCCGATACTCCGTGCGGGACTTGGTATGGTGGAGGGCTGCATTAACCTTGTGCCTGCGGCGAAAGTGGGGCATATCGGACTTTACCGCGACCCCCAGACGTTAAAGCCTGTGGATTACTACTGCAAGATGCCTTCGGATATGCCTGAAAGGGATGTAATTATACTGGACCCCATGCTTGCCACCGGCGGTTCGGCGGTTGCGGCGGTCGAAAGTATAAAAAGGTACAACCCCAAAAGCATTAAGTTTATGTGTATTCTCGCGGCTCCGGAAGGGTTAAAGGTGTTTACGGACGCCTTTCCAGAGATTCCGGTTTATACCGCTTCAGTAGACATAAAGCTTAATGACCACGGTTATATTGTCCCCGGCCTTGGGGATGCGGGCGACCGGATTTTCGGAACCAAGTAACATTGTTTTTGGTCTTGACTTTACTTTACAAAATATATATCATATGATATAATTAGAAAGCTAAAAATATGGAACTTTTTCCATACCGGCTACTACGCCTTGGGGATAAGCCCTTTTGGGAGTCACCTGGCCCTTGGCTTGGTTGCCGGAATATTAAAAAAAGAGGTGAGAAACATGCTTCAGCCGGAACTGAAAAAGCAGATTATTGACGAGTTTAAGATGCACGAGGGGGATACCGGATCGCCAGAGGTGCAGATAGCCCTGCTGACTGCCAGGATCAACCAGCTTACCGAGCATCTTAAGACCCACAAAAAGGACCATCATTCCCGTCGGGGCTTGCTCAAAATGGTTGGACACAGGCGGAATCTGCTTAACTACTTGATGAAGAAGGATATCAACAGATATCGCGAAATCATCAAAAAGCTCAGCATTCGCAAATAATTCTAAAGCAGACCGGCTTTCGGTCTGCTTTTTAATGCTGATTAGATTTACAATCGGCATTAAATGACTACTTTTGTATTAAATTAGCAATAATATATAATACGGGATATGGCGGGTTTTAGCAGTGAATCGATTGCCCGAAAACTCGGACAGTGGATTTATTGCTAAACCGCAACGTCCCGTATTACCAAAAATGTGGAGGTAAAATTTAATTATGTACGAAAATTTTAAGGTGTTCTCTACTGAACTTGCGGGACGGACACTGTCTGTGGAAACCGGCAAAATGGCCCTTTTGGCCAACGGTTCGTGCCTTGTACGGTATGGCGAAACCGCCGTGCTCTGTACGGCAACCGCATCAGACAAGCCAAAGGAAGGCGTGGATTTTTTCCCGCTTTCGGTAAATTTTGAGGAAAAGCTCTATTCGGTGGGTAAAATACCGGGTTCCTTTACTCGCCGTGAGGGAAGACCGAGCGAAAAGGCTATTCTGGCCTCCCGCGTGATCGACAGGCCAATAAGGCCACTATTCCCGCAGGACATGCGCAACGAGGTCTCAATCGTCTGCACTGCTCTTTCCACCGACCCGGACTGCTCCCCCGAAATTGCCGGAATGATTGGCGCTTCCATTGCCATTTCCATTTCGGATATCCCGTGGAATGGCCCGATTGCAGGCGTTTCGGTGGGATATGTGGACGGAGAAATTGTGATAAATCCGACCGAGGAGCAGTCTGAAAAATCAAAGCTGCATCTGACCGTTGCGTCCACCGAGGAAAAGGTGGTTATGATTGAGGCCGGCGCCGACCAGATCCCCGAAGATATAATGCTTGAAGCCATAAAGGCAGGGCATGCAGAGAACCAAAAATTGATTAAGTTTATCAATGAGATAGCCGCGGAAATCGGAAAACCCAAGTTCACCTTTGAATCAAACAAGCCTGACCCCGAAATGTATGAGGCAATTAAGGAGTTTGCGATTGACAAAGTCCGCTGGGCACTTGATACTGACGACAAGGTTGTGCGTGAAGAACGTCTGTCATCAGTGTACGAGGAGGTACACACCCAGTTTGACGAGGTATATCCTGAGCAGGGCACCCAGATAGAAGATTGCCTGTATATGCTTCAGAAGTTTGTGGTGCGCCGCTGGATTCTGGACGAGGGCAAACGCGTTGACGGCCGCGGTCTGGATGATATCCGCCCACTGTGGGCAGAGGTAGGTCTGCTGCCAAGGGTACACGGTTCAGGCCTCTTTGCCCGCGGGCAAACCCAGGTGCTGACCGTTGCCACCCTTGGTACAAAAAGCGACAGCCAGCTGCTTGACGGTATAGACAACGAGGAAAGCAAGAGGTATATGCACCATTACAATATGCCCTCCTATTCGGTAGGGGAGGCCAAGCCGCCAAAGGCTCCCGGACGGCGCGAGATTGGCCACGGCGCGCTTGCTGAAAGGGCTTTGCTGCCTGTCATCCCCAGCGAGGAGGACTTCCCCTATTCCCTAAGGCTTGTGTCAGAGGTATTGTCTTCCAACGGCTCCACCTCACAGGGCGCCATTTGCGGTTCCACGCTGGCGCTTATGGACGCGGGTGTGCCGATTAAAGCGCCGGTTGCCGGAATTTCCTGCGGCCTTGTCACCGAAGGCGACCGCTATATTACAATGGTGGATATTCAGGGAATTGAAGACTTCTTTGGAGATATGGACTTTAAGGTTGCGGGTACACATACTGGAATTACGGCTATCCAGATGGATATAAAAATCGACGGGCTGACCTTTGACATTATAGCGGAGGCCCTTGAAAAGACCCGTAAGGCAAGGATATATATTCTTGATGAGGTAATCCTCAAGACCATTGACAAGCCAAGGCCGGAGCTTTCCAAGTACGCGCCCAAAGTGCTTACCACCAAGATTGACACCGAAAAAATCCGGGATGTTATCGGTTCCGGCGGGAAAATTATTCAGAAGATTTGTGCCGATTGCGATTGCAAAATTGATATTGAAGAAGACGGAAGGGTATTTGTTTCTGCTATTGATATTGAGAATGCCCGCCGCGCTTTGCAGATAATCCAGACAATCGCCACCGAGCCCGAAATCGGCTCGATTTACAAGGGCAAGGTTACCCGTCTTATGAACTTCGGCGCCTTTGTCGAAATTGCCCCCGGCAAGGAAGGGCTTGTGCATATCAGCCAGCTTGACGTAAAGCGCACAAACAAGGTTGAAGATGCGGTATCAGTGGGTGACGAGGTAGTGGTAAAGGTTGTAGAAATCGACGACCAGGGCAGAATTAACCTTTCCCGAAAGGACGCGCTGATGGAGATTGAAGGAATAACGCCAGAACCCCAACCAGCCCCACGCCGCAGCAATACACACGGCCATAGCACAGGCAACAACAAACGCCAGGGCCACAATAAAAGGCCGAGAAATTATTGATTAAAATTATGACCCCTCACGATTATGTGAGGGGTTATTGGTTAGTCAATACATTGAATAATATATTAGATTAGTGTATAATATTTAAAAATTCTGCGAGGCTGTTTGATGAAGAAAGTACTAATGGCAATGAGCGGCGGGGTCGACAGTTCGGTTGCTGCCGCGGAGCTGTTAAAGCAAGGGTTCGAAGTCACGGGAGTTACCTTAAAACTACATGATGGTGAAATATCCGATGAGATGACCCGTACCTGCTGTTCACTGGCGGATGTAACCGACGCGCGAAGCGTATGCGATAAACTGGGTATTAGGCACTATGTGTTTAACTTCAAACAGAGGTTTGCGGACACCGTGATACAGCGCTTTATTGACCAGTACAGGTGCGGGGGGACGCCCAACCCTTGTATTGACTGCAACAGATTCATAAAATTTGACGAGCTGCTAAAACGTGCGCAGCTGTTGGGGCATGATTATGTAGCCACGGGGCATTACTGCATAAGGGAGTATGACAAGGCTTCCAACAGATACCTGTTGAAAAAAGCGGTTGACAGGAACAAGGACCAGACCTATGTGCTTTATTCCTTAACCCAGCAGCAGCTTGAGCACATTTTGTTTCCCTTAGGCGGGCTTTTGAAGGAACAGGTGCGCGAAATTGCCGCCGAGATGGGGTTTATTAACTCTAACAAGCCCGACAGCCAGGACATTTGTTTTGTTACCAACGGCAAATATGCCGATTTTATAGAGGAGCACACCGGCCAAAAGGCTCAAAAAGGGGATTTTGTTGACACTAAGGGCAGAAAGATTGGCGAGCACAAGGGTTATATCAGGTACACCATTGGCCAGCGCAAGGGGCTTGGGGTGGCCTTTGGAAAGCCCATGTTTGTGGTTGACATAATACCCGAAACCAATACGGTGGTATTGGGAGAGGAAGCCGATTTGTACTCTTCAAGGCTTATCGCGGAAGATGTAAATTTCATTCCCTTTGATAAATTAACATCGCCATTAAAGGTTACAGCGAAGGTAAGGTACAGCCAAAGGGAGGAGGCTGCCACCATTCACCCGATGGAGGATGGAAAGGTGCTTGCCGAATTCGAACGGCCGCTGCGGGCGATTACCCCCGGACAGGCGGTTGTATTTTACGACGGCGAATATGTGGTCGGCGGCGGGACCATTGAAAAAAATATTAAAATGGGGTAAATGATATGGATAGGGTTAGAGAACTTCAGGATAAAATAATTAAACTTAAAAAGGAAAAGGGAATTACGATTCTGGCCCACAGCTACCAGTCCAAAGAGATACTTGAGGTTGCCGATTATACGGGGGATTCGTATGCGCTAAGCGTTTCGGCCACCAAGGCGCCGCATGACACTATATTGATGTGCGGCGTGCACTTTATGGCCGAGACCGTAAAGCTGCTTTCCCCTCATAAAAAGGTGATTCTGGCAAACCCGGAGGCCGGCTGCAACATGGCCAACCAGATAGAACCCGAGTTCGTAGAATATTTTAAAAAGCACAATCCCGGGTATACCGTTGTCTGCTATATAAACACCACAGCAGCCACCAAAACGGTCTGCGATGTGTGCGTTACCTCTTCTTCGGCGGTAAGGATTGTGGAGCGAATAGAAAACGATAATATCCTGTTTTTGCCTGACCGAAACCTGGGGGCATATGTGCAAAGCAAGGTGAAATCAAAAAATATACAGCTGTTCCAGGGCTGCTGCCCCATACACGCGGTGGTGGATGTCAACGATGTGAAAAAGGCAAGGGAGCTGCATAAAGACGCGCTGCTGCTTGTACACCCCGAGTGCGACCCGAAGGTTGTGGAAATGGCTGACTATGTGGGGTCCACATCGGGCATTATGGAGTATGCCAGAAAGTCGGACGCAAAGGAGTTTATTATAGGCACCGAGCTTAATATTGCAGAGGTTCTGGCTTTTGAGATGCCCGAGAAAAACTTTTATCTGCTTTCCCAAAAGCTTATATGCCCCAACATGAGGATTACAAGCCTTGTTGATGTTTACAAGGCAATGACGGGCGAGGGCGGGCTTGTGATTGAAATGGACGAGGATACAATCAAAAAGGCCCGCAGATGCATAGATGAAATGATAAGACTCGGCGGATAAACAAAATCCAACCGTATCAAAGCGGTTGGATTTTTTTATATTTCAACTGATGCAGGAAAAATTTGATTAAATTGGGTTTTTGTTATATAATATCTAAAAAACTAAACGGGAAGTAAGGCTATGTTTATCAGTGAGTTTTACAGGTCCAAAAAACCGGTTGTGTCCCTTGAAATATTCCCGCCAAAGAAAGACAATCCTGTTGAATCCATATACAATACCATAGAGGAGTTAAGCGCGTTAAAGCCTGATTTTATCAGCGTTACATACAGTGCCGGCGGGGTGGGGACGAGCGAGAAAACGGCTGAAATTGCCTCGGCCGTGAAAAATAAATACGGCATAGAAGCGCTGGCGCACATGACCTGCATAAGATTGGACAGGGCGCAGGTGGCAAGTTTTGTTGAGAATTTGAAGCAAAACAACATACAAAACATCCTGGGGCTTCGCGGGGATATTCCCGAAGGCCTGGATCCCCGTGATTTGCCGGGGGATTTCAGGTTTGCAAGGGACCTAATTGCTGAAATTAGCGGCAATTACCCTGAGATTTGCATTGGCGCCGCAGCATACCCCGAGGGTCATATTGAGTGCGAGAGCTTGGAAAAGGATATTGAGCATCTAAAGCTTAAAGTGGAGGCGGGCGCGAAGTTTTTAATAACCCAGCTATTTTTTGACAATGAGTTATTTTACAGGTTTTATGAAATGGCTTTGAAAAAGGGGGTTAATATCCCCATTTCAGCCGGAATTATGCCGATTTTAAGCAAAAGCCAGATTCAGAAAATGATATTCATGTGTGGTGCGTCGCTGCCTGCCGCAATTGTCAAGATTTTAAACAGGTACGAGCACGACCCCGAGGGCCTGATAGACGCAGGGATAGAGTATTCCTGCAGGCAGATTAATGACCTTATAGACAACGGTGTCGACGGGGTACATATCTACACGATGAACCGCCCTGAAATTGCAAAACGGAGCATTGCAGCGATAAACAGGCGGTGAAAGCGTGTTGATTGACAAGGACGAGGTAATAAGATATTTGAGAATAAAGGGCAAAGCCGACCCTGAAACTGAGCGCCTTGTGGACGAGTGCATTAAAGAGTGCGAGGGAAAGGCAAAGCCGAGATATTTTTACAGAATATGCGGGCTTTCTTTTAAAGAATCGGGTGTTTTGGTTGACGGGTTAAAGCTGCCGGGGCAGGATATTAAAAAGCACCTGTCGGGCTGCAGTAAGGCTGCGCTTATGGCGGCAACCCTTGGAATTGAAATGGACAGGTTGATTAATTTTTACTTAGTAAAGGATATCGGCAGATCGCTGATACTTGACGCCTGTGCCACTGCGATGATAGAAGCGGTGTGTGACGAATGCCAGGAGAAAATAAGGGAAGAAGCTGAAAATCTGGGCTTTAATATAACTGACAGGTTCAGCCCCGGCTATGGGGATTTGCCGATTGAAATCCAGTCGGAGTTTATCCGTGTTTTGGATACCGCAAGAAAAATAGGGCTGCATTGCAGCCAGAACAGTATTTTAATCCCCCGCAAGTCGGTTACCGCTATTATAGGATTGAATGAAAGCAGCCGTGAAAATATTGAAGAATCAAGATGCGAAAACTGCAATTTAGCCGAAAGCTGCGGCTTTAGAAAGGATGGAAGATGTGGAAATTAGGGATTTTTTGATTTTTGACGGTGCCATGGGCACAATGCTGCAGCAAAGAGGGCTTAAAACGGGAGAACTTCCCGAAATTTACAATATTACCCACAGCAAGACTATAATTGACATACATACAGAGTATGTAAATGCCGGCAGCCATGTTGTTACCACCAACACGTTTGGCGCAAATGCCTTGAAACTAAATGGAAGTGGCTACAGCGTGCAGGAGGTTATCAAAAAGGCTGTGGAGAACGCCAAAGCCGCAAAGCCAAAATATGTAGCGCTTGATATCGGCCCCATAGGGCAGCTAATAGAGTCGCTTGGAACCCTGTCTTTTGACGAGGCTTACAATTTGTTTGCTGAACAGGTAAAGGCGGGGGCTGAGGCCGGTGTCGATTTAATTCTGATTGAAACCATGTCGGATTTGTATGAGGCAAAGGCCGCGGTTCTGGCAGCCAAGGAAAACTGTGATTTACCTGTAATTTGTACCATGTCCTTTCAAAAGGATGGGCGCACGTTTACGGGAACAGACGCTTTGACTGCAACCCTTGTCCTTAACGGCTTGGGTGTTGACGCTGTGGGGGCCAACTGCTCCTTAGGCCCTGAGGATTTGATGGATGTTGTAAATACAATGCTTGAATACTCAAAAGTGCCTGTGGCAGTTCAGGCAAACGCGGGTATCCCCCGGGAGGAAAAGGGCAGGACGGTTTTTGATGTTGACGCCGAATCCTTCGCTGACTCGGTTTCAAAAATGGCGGGAATGGGCGTTAAGATTATCGGCGGGTGCTGTGGCACTACGCCTGAGTATATTAAATTAATTAATAAAGGTTTAAAAAACATTAAACCTAAAGAGCCGGTCGTAAAAACGGTTACAGCTGTTTGTTCAGGAAGCAGGACGCATATTCTGGGCGGCAAAATTACCGTTATAGGCGAGAGGATTAACCCCACAGGCAAAAAACGGCTGCAGGAGGCGCTGCGAAGCCATCAGATTGACTATATCCTCGGGGAGGCAGTCGACCAGCTGAATGCCGGTGCCGATATACTTGATGTGAATGTGGGGTTGCCCGAAATTGACGAGGCCGAGATGATTAAGACTGTCGTAAAACAGGTGCAGAGCGTGGTGCCGCTGCCGCTTCAGATAGACAGTTCCGACGAGCGGGCGATTGAGGGAGCTGTAAGGTACTACAACGGTAGGCCGATTATAAATTCGGTAAACGGTAAGCGTGAAGTAATGGACAAGATTTTCCCGATTGCTAAAAAGTACGGCGCTTTGGTTATAGGCCTTACTCTTGATGAGAAGGGAATTCCAAAAACCGCATTGGAACGGTTTGAGATCGCAAAGAGGATTCTGGACACTGCCATTTTTTACGGTATTCCAAAGGAAGATATTTTAATAGATTGCCTGGTGCTTACCGCCTCTGCCCAACAGCAGCAGGTAATGGAGACCCTGAATGCCATAAAAATGGTAAAGTCTCAGCTTGGGCTTAAAACCGTGCTTGGGGTCAGCAACGTTTCCTTCGGGCTGCCAAACCGGCCGCTTATAAACAGCGTGTTTTTAGCAGCGGCGTTATCCGCGGGGCTTGATGCGCCGATTATAAACCCGTTGTCATCAGAGATTATGCAGGTGGTTGACACGTACAGGGTTTTAAGCGGTGAGGATGAAAACGCGGCCTTGTATATTGAAAAATATTCAAACGCCGAAAACCCAAAACCTGCGCCGAAGACGACGGAGAAAACGCTTAAAGACTGCATTTTGGAAGGGCTCAAAGAAGAAGCGGTGCAAAAGGTTAAAGCGCTGCTTGAGACCAATGACCCGATTGAGATAGTTGACAGCCACTTTATTCCCGCCCTTGATATAGTGGGCGGGCGGTATGAAAAGGGCGAGATTTTCCTGCCTCAGCTGATCCGCTCGGCTCAGGTGGTGCAAAGCGCTTTTGAGGTTATAAGGCAGTCACAAAGCAAAAGCGCTGACAGGACGAAGGGCAAAATCGTGCTAGCCACAGTTGAGGGAGATATACACGACATTGGCAAGAATATAGTAAAGCTTATGCTTGAAAATTACGGGTTTGAGGTTATTGACCTCGGCAAGGATGTGAAAATCCAGCGGGTGGTGGACGCGGTGCTTACAAGCGGCGCAAAGCTTGTGGGGCTAAGCGCTTTAATGACCACTACCGTTAAAAACATGAAGGACACAATTTCTGCCCTAAGGCAGGCAGGGGCCGACTGCAAGGTTATGGTGGGCGGTGCGGTGCTGAATGAGAATTACGCAAAAATGGTTGGCGCCGATTACTACGCCAAGGACGCCCAGGCGGGAGTTAGGATAGCGGTTAAGTTTTTTAACGGCAAAAACGACTAGAACGCGCTTTTAATGAATTTAATTGCAAAAAAGAAGAAGGGACGATTAGCCCCTTCTTTTTAATTTTATAAAAATGACCGATGGGTTATTGCCATCGGCCCTGTATAAATTTAATCTTTAGAAAAACGCGACAGATAAAGGGATGCAAAGAAACCTGCCAAAAGCAGCACAAGCCCCAAAAGCCCTGTAAGGTCAAGGCGGATACCGGGGAAAATCATGAAGATGGAGCCGATGACAAATCCCAAAACTGCGTAATATGTGACTCCATATGCCTTTTTAAACAGGAAACTTATAAGTTTCGCAAACAGCACTATGCTTAAAACAAATCCAATGCCTGCGGGAATCAAAATTCTGAGATTATTTGCAAGATTGGTAAGATTGGTAATGTCCGAAATGGCGCCAATCATGGTCTGGTATGCGCCGAGGTATATTAGTATGAAGGATGCCGAAATCCCGGGTATTATAGTGCCAAACCCGAGTATTGCCCCGTACAGTATGTATAATAGCGGGGTGCTCTGTAAAGCAGCGCCTTCGGAAACTCCTTTGTCAAGGAAAATGAAGGCTATGGTGGTCGCCAGGGTTATGGCACAGGGGATGAGGTAGTGGGGCTTAAAACCTTTTTTGTTGCAATCCTTTACAACCGAAGGCAGAGTACCTATCATAAGCCCTATAAATGCATATTTGGTTTGAAAGGAGTGGTATTCAAACAGGTATTTTACCAGTTTGCTGAATAAAACTACGCCTACGCACGCGCCAAGGCCCAAGGGGGCGAAAAAGATTATTTTATTTTTTAAATCCCTAAACCCGGTGGCGATGGCGTCCATTATTTTTTCGAAAAGCCCAAAAACCACGGCCATGGTGCCGCCGCTGACGCCGGGCATAATGCTGCCGACACCGATGATCATACCCTGAATGAATTTAATTATAAAATCCATAACAACACTCGCAGTTAAAATTATAACAAAGCTATTATAGTGTAAAACTCAAAAATTTACAACCAGGGATTGGATTCAAATGTCGTTGCGGACCAAATCCTCGTAGGTTTCGCGTTTGATTATCAGCCGGTCTTCGCCGCAATTTACCATGACAACGGCCGGCCGCGGAATTCGGTTATAGTTGCTTGCCATTGAGTAGTTATACGCTCCTGTTGCCAGCACGGCTATAATATCTCCCGGCTCCGGGTTTTGTATCGGCGCGTTTTCCTGTAGAAGATCGCCGCTTTCGCAGCATTTTCCGGCAATGGTGGCAACAAAATCGCGGGGCTTGTCCGCCTTGTTGGCTACCACTATTTCGTAAGGTGACTTATACAAAGCGTAGCGCGGGTTATCGGTCATTCCGCCGTCTACTGAAACATAGGTGCGGATACCGGGTATGGTTTTTACCGAACCTGCGGTATAAAGCGTGATGGCGGCTGGCCCCACAATCGAGCGGCCGGGCTCAAAGAAGAGTTTGGGGACGTCAATTGAAAGCTCGCCGCAGGAGGCCTCGACCGTTTTGGCTACGCACTCTATAAATTCGGGATATTCCTTGGGATTGTCGCTGCCAAGGTATTTAATGCCGTACCCTCCGCCAAGGTTGAGTTCGGAAATGACAAGACCCAGTTTCTGTTTTATTTCGGCAATGAAGGAGGTCATGACCTTTGCTGCAAGGCAGAAGGGCTCGATGTCGAATATCTGAGAACCGATGTGGCAGTGAAGCCCTGTAAGCTCAAGGTTTGAAAAGCCCGCTGCCGTATTTACTGCCGTAAACGCCTCTCCGGTTTCGAGGGCAAAGCCGAATTTTGAGTCTATCTGCCCGGTTTTGATGAATTCGTGGGTGTGGGCGTCTATTCCGGGCTTAATTCTTAAAAGGATCTTGGCAGTACGGACAAGCTCTTTTGCTATGTTGTTTAACAGCTTTAACTCTTCAAGGTTGTCCACCACAATCCTGCCTACATTGTTTTTAAGGGCAAATTGCAGTTCGGCTTCTGTTTTGTTGTTACCGTGGAAAAAGATTTTTTCCGCGGGAAAACCGGCGCTTAGGGCAGTGTAAAGTTCGCCGCCCGAAACAACGTCGGCGCCCAATCCCTCCTGATTAATTATGCGGTATATCTCCCTGCAGGAAAAGGCTTTGCTGGCATACAGCGCAAGACCCCCTGAGCTGCAATGCTTTTCTATTGAGGTCCTGAACATACGGCAGTTGTTTCTTATCGTTTCCTCATCGTACACGATAAGAGGGGTTCCGTATTTGCGGGCAAGCTGGACGGTGTCGGCGCCGCCGATTGTAAGATTTCCCTGTTCATTTACTGACAGACATTTGCTTATCATAAAAACACCCTTTACATCCCATACAAAAAATGTGTCAAAATTACTCTATTGATTCAATTAGTTTCCTGATTTCCAGGACCCCCTCGCCGGTTACGGCCGAAAAGGGTATTATGGGTATATTGTCTAAAAACCCAATCTCCTGTTTGAGTGCCAAAAGCCTTTGTTCCCGCTGGGTTTTGTTCAGCTTATCGCTTTTTGTCAGGGCTACAATAAAGTTTAATCCCGACTGCTTTAGGAATTTAAGCATGTCCAAATCCTGGCCGGTGGGCGGGTGGCGCATGTCTATTAGCTGGATTACAAGCTTTATGTTGCGCCCTGAGGTAAAATAATGCTCAAGCAGGTTTGCCCAAGCCTGCTTTTCGGATTTTGATACTTTGGCAAACCCGTACCCCGGCAGGTCTGCAAGGCGCAAAAGGCCCAGCCGGTAGAAGTTAATTGTGTTGGTTTTGCCGGGTTTTGTGCTGACCCGGGCAAGGCCTTTGCGGTTTAAAATTTTGTTTATTAAAGAGGATTTACCCACATTGGACCTGCCCGAAAAGCAGATTTCGGGCAAAGTAGACTTTGGCAACTGCTCTGGCAGTTTTGCCGCTAATTCAAACACAACCTTACTGTAGTCCATAAGTCAACTCCGTTGCTACTGGCTTATGACCTTTACCTCGTTATTATTGACATTCTGCATTGGCGGAATAATTTCGCCCTGTATTTTTTTTGAATTAACCGGGTAAACCAGAGCCGTTTTAAGTATTTGCGAGACATTGTCAACCGCAATAAAGTTGACCTTTTGCTTTACAAGCGGGTCAATTTCTGAAAGGTCCGGCTCGTTGTCCTTTGGAATGAATACGGTCTTTATGCCTGCACGGTATGCCGCCATCGTTTTTTCTTTAAGCCCGCCAATTGGCAGCACACGGCCCAGCAGGGTGATTTCACCCGTCATGGCTACATCCCGCAGTACCGGGTTTTGGGTAAGCGCAGAGATTAGCGCAGTGGTGATGGTCACCCCTGCTGAAGGCCCGTCTTTGGGTATTGCCGCTTCGGTGGCGTGGATATGTATATCTTTTGTTTTGTAAAAGTTGGGGTCAATCCCGAATTCGCGTGCGCGGCTTCTGACATAGCTTACTGCGGTGCGGGCCGATTCCTTCATGACATCGCCGAAGGAGCCGGTAATCTCAATTTTTCCGGTGCCCTCGAGCACTGCCACCTCAAGCTGCATAAGTTCCCCGCCCACAGAGGTCCAAGCAAGGCCGTTTACCACGCCAACCTCATCGCGCACTAAAATCTGCTCTGGCTTGTATCTTCTGGGGCCGAGCAACTCCTGCAAGTCCTTGCCCTCTATTACCACCTTTTTCTTTTCGCCAGCGATTATCTGCTTTGCGGCCTTTCGGCATAATGAGGCGATTTCGTGCTCCAGTTTACGTACGCCTGCCTCGCGGGTGTAGTAGTCTATAAGGCTGTATATTGCGTCGTCGGTGATTTTGCAGTTGGAGGCTTTAAGCCCGTGCTTTTTCAGCTGCTTGCTTATCAGGTGGTTTTTGGCAATATTAAATTTATCCTCTCTTGTGTAACTTGAAAGGGTTATAATCTCCATGCGGTCGCGCAGAGGTGCCGGTATGGTTTCGATGGTGTTTGCGGTGGTAATAAACAGCACCTTGCTTAAATCAAACGGTACTTCAAGGTAGTTGTCACGGAAGGTGCTGTTTTGCTCCGAATCCAGCACTTCAAGCAGGGCATATGACGGGTCGCCTTTGTAGTCGGAACCCAGTTTATCTATTTCGTCAAGCAGTATTACTGGATTGCTGCTTCCGGCCTGTTTTATGGCAGTGATTATCCTGCCCGGCATGGCTCCTATGTAAGTTTTGCGATGCCCCCTGATTTCTGCCTCGTCGTGCAGGCCGCCCAAAGATATCCTTGCGAATTTCCTGCCCATGCATTTGGCAATTGACCGGGCAATTGAGGTCTTGCCCACGCCGGGAGGGCCAAGCAGGCAGACTATCTGGCCCGAAACGTTGCCCGCAAGGCTATGTACTGCCAAAAGCTCCAGTATTCTTTGTTTTACCTTGGTAAGTCCGTAGTGGTCTTTATCAAGGATTTTCTGGGCGGCGTCGATGTTAATCTTATCCTTAGTATATTTGCCCCAGGGCAGTTCCAGGCAGGTGTCAAGGTAGTTGCGGGTTACTGTTGCCTCGTGGGAGCCGGAGGGCATGCGATATAGTTTTTCCACCTCTTTAAAGAGTTTGTTCTTGACATCCTCCGGTGCTTTGAGGGTTCTTATTTTCTGGTTGTATTCCTCTTCCTCGTCTTCGGGGCTTTCGTTGTTAAGTTCGCTGCTGATAACCTTCATCTGCTCGCGCAGGTAATATTCGCGCTGGTTTTCGTCTATTCTTTTTCTAACCTTTTCGGAGATTTCGGCATCAAGGTTTAAAATCTCGCACTCCCGCTCAAGCAGCGTGGCCACGTATTCAAGCCGCTTTATGGGGTTGAGTTCCTCGATTATATTCTGCCGGTCCTCCAACGGCAGCGGCAGGTTTGAGGCGATAAAGTCGGCAAGATAGCCCGGGTTTTCGGCGGAATTGATGGTCATGACAATATCGGGCGGTATTTTGGCCGACAGCGCTGAGTACTCTTCAAACAGCTGGCGCACATGCCGGATTAAGGCCTGTATAAAAACCTCTTTCTGCCGCGGCTTTTTTTCGGCGCATTTGGCCACTTCGGCAACAAAATATGGCTCTTCTTCAAGCATGGAGATGGTGGAAGCGCGGCAAATCCCCTCCACCAGCACCCTTACCGCGTCGCCGGGAAGCCTTAAAATCTGCCGGATTTTTGCGATACAGCCGAAAGTGTATAAGTCTTCGGCTTTGGGTTCGTCGATCCGGACATCTTTTTGACTGATGAGATAAATTTTCTGGTCGGTTTCCATTGCGGAGTTAAGCGCCGCTACCGATTTTTTTCTTCCCGCGTCGAAGTGGAGCATCATGCCCGGGAAGAGCACAAGACCCCGTAAGGCCAGCGCGGGGAGAATAGTGGTATTTTGATTTTTATCTATAGACATGAGTTACCTCCGAATTAACTTTTGATGTAAAAATTATTATACAATAAAGTTGTTTATAGTGCAATAATAACCCCTGCGAAGGTAGATATTGAAATGTTGATGTTAATAATAAATTATTAAACATCAAGTTTAGCCCAAAATAATTTTGTGTATATTATTTATTGATAATTAACAAACTTACTTGAAAAATTATATATTAGGGGTTAAAATAACTTATATTATACAATTGAACAAAGCGGTCTTATGCTGACCGCTTTGTTTTACAACGTTGGTATATTTAAACCGGAAAGGTAAGATTCTATGAGCGCACCGGACAATATACTAAGGCCCGTTCGCAAGAATACGGGGAAGCTAAGGCTTGTACACCATAAGAACACTGCCGAGTCCGAAACGGTTAAAATGCCGGCTCCTTCGAAGGTTGTAATTCCCATGCTGCAGCATATTGGCCGGCCCTGCAGTCCTATAGTAAAGCCGGGTGACAGGGTGGCGGTAGGCACCAAAATCGGTGACAGCAGCGAGCCCAATTCGGTGCCGGTCCACTCCAGTGTGTCGGGAACAGTATCCAAAATTACCACTATCAGGCATTCAAACGGTAATACGTGCGAGGCGGTTGTTATAGAATCCGACGGTCTGATGACGGAGGATATATTTTTATCCCCTGTAAAGGTTGAAACGGCCGAGGACCTTGTTAATGCTGCCCGCGAATCAGGTCTTGTGGGGCTTGGGGGCGCAGGTTTCCCGACCCATTCAAAGCTGGATATACCAAAGGGAAAAGCTGTTGATACGCTGATTATAAACGGTGCGGAATGCGAGCCGTATATCACGTCTGATTATCGCGAATGCATGGAACACCCTGAGGATATACTGCAGGGGACAAACCTTGTAAAAAGCGTTTTAAATATTAAGAGAGCCATTATTGCGATTGAGGACAACAAGCCAAAGGCAATAAAATATTTGAAGCAGGTCTCTTATGAGCTGCACCTTGACAAAGAGATTGAAATTATGAAGCTTGATTCCCGATATCCGCAGGGCGCCGAAAAGGTGTTGATTTACTCGGTTACGGGGCGCAAACTGCCTATTAACCAGCTGCCGTCGGATATTGGCTGCCTAGTTATGAATATCTCGACAGTCTCTAATCTTTACCGGTATATTAAGACGGGAATGCCGCTGGTTTCCCGAAGGATTACGGTTGAAGGTGACTGCATAAACAAACCTATGAATGTGGAGGTTCCTATCGGCGCCCTTATTAGGGATGTTGCGGAATTCTGCGGCGGGTATAAATCCGAGCCGGGCAAAATACTGATGGGAGGCCCGATGATGGGTGTGGCCCAGATATCCGACGAAGCTCCGGTTATTAAGCAGAACAATGCGATACTGATCTTGAGCATAGAGGCAGGGACTCTTCCGCCGGCGACGCCCTGTATCCGCTGCGGGCGGTGCGTGGAAATATGCCCGGTCTATTTAATGCCGGTGGCGATTGAGACCGCCATGAGAAATCCCGATCGCGAAAAGCTTTTGTCCCTTGGCGCAAACTACTGTATAGAATGCGGCTGCTGTGCCTATGTCTGCCCAGCCAGAAGGCCTTTGGTACAGGTTATGAGGCAGGCAAAAGAGAGAAGTATAAAATCTTAAAGTACGGAAAGGCATGGTAAACAGATGGGTAAATTAATTGTGAATTATTCCCCTCATATACTGCATACCGATACAACGCAGGGCATTATGCTGGATGTCATAATTGCCCTTGTCCCGGTATCGGCTTTTGGCATTGCGCTGTTCGGCCCGTATGTTGCCGCTGTTATTGCCGTATGTATAGTTGCGGCTGTTCTTTCTGAATACCTGTTTTGCAAAATCGCAAAGCAGCCCAACACGATAAGCAATTTATCCGCAGTAGTTACCGGACTGCTTCTGGCGCTTAATCTCCCCCCCACATTCCCGCTGTGGATGGCTGCCATTGGAAGCGCCTTTGCAATCATAGTTGTAAAGCAGATGTTTGGGGGGATTGGCCAGAACTTTGCGAATCCGGCCATTACCGCAAGGATTATGTTAACCGTATCATTCCCTGAGGCCATGACCGCATGGAGAGAACCCTTTGCGTGGCTTAACAAGACCGCAGATACGGTAACCACTGCCACCCCCTTATCCGGCGGCGATTTTACCCCAATGCGGCTTATCCTTGGCCAGCACGGGGGATGCATCGGCGAAACCTGTGCGATAGCCATTATTATTGGCGGAATATACCTGCTAATTAGAAAGGTTATAAATCCGATCATACCGTTTACATATATCGCGACGGTCGGTATATTGGCGGTAGCGTTTGGGGAGAATCCTTTTATCTGGATTTTTACGGGAGGTTTGCTTATTGGCGCCTTCTTTATGGCGACCGATTATGTCACCAGCCCCACCACAAGAAAGGGCCAGTTGGTTTTTGCGCTTGGCTGTGGCATAATAACCGCGTTAATCAGGAAATTCGGGTCCTATCCAGAAGGCGTATCGTTCTCGATACTTTTGATGAATATTCTGGTACCCCATATTAACAGTCTTACCAAAAATAAACCTTTTGCGTGGGAGAAGGCGAATCATGGAAAGAAAAATTAATGTACTTAAAGATATTGTTATACCGACCGTTACATTGCTGATAATCTGCGTTGTGGTAACCGCAGCTTTGGCAGCCACCAACTGGTTGACACAAAAGCAGATGGCAGAAAAGGAGTTTGAAAAGAAGAAGGAGTCGCTTGAAAAGGTAATTGCCGCGGGAGACTACAAAGAGCAGGAAATCGAGCATGACGGCCAGAAGATTAAATACTATGAAGCCATAGACGGCGAGTTAAAGGGGTATATATTTGAAACCTCCGCGTCCGGATACGGCGGTGCAGTTTCGGTTATGACCGGCATACAACCCGACGGCAAAATTGCGGCGGTTGTGATATTGGATGCCTCCAAGGAAACCAAAGGTATCGGCGACAGGATTACCAATCCCGCATATTTGGAGCAATACAAGGGCCAATCCGGTCAAGTTGACGAGGGTGCCAACACAATAACCGGCGCCACTTTTTCAAGCAAGGCGGTAATCAAAGCAGTAAATTCGGCGCTGGAATTGTTTGATAAGGTAAAAGGATAGGTGTGTAGCCTTGAGTAGTTTAAGACAGGAATTTTCCAAGGGATTAATTCTTGAAAACCCCGTACTGCGGCTGGTGCTTGGAACCTGCCCCACACTTGCCATAAGCACTGCTGCAATTAACGGAATGGGTATGGGTGTTGCGGCGACCTTGGTCTTGCTGGGGTCGAATGTGGTAATTTCTCTGCTTCGGAAGGTTATTCCCGACCGCGTGAGAATACCGGCTTACATTACGATAATCGCAGGATTTGTGTCGATAGTCCAGATGCTGATGAAAGCCTATCTTCCCACGTTAGATAAGGCGCTTGGTATATACCTGCCGCTTATTGTGGTAAACTGTATAATACTAGGCAGGGCTGAAGGTTTTGCCAGCAAAAACAGTGTGCTGGCTTCGGCTGTGGATGCAATTGGCATGGGGGCCGGCTTTACCGCCGCGCTGGTAAGCATGGGTATTATCCGTGAGTTCTTAGGAGCCGGAACCTTCTTTTCCCTTCCCGTAACCTCACAGTTTATTGAACCTATTAAGGTTATGGTGCTTCCTCCAGGCGGGTTCTTTGTGTTCGGCATTCTGATTGCCGTTGCAAACAGCCTTGCCAGAAGAAAGGGCAGGAAACCGGTTGACAGCCTTGGCTGCCATGGCTGTGCGGGCTGTGAGGCTTGCCCCGCAGGACAAAGTGAGGAGGGGAAGCTGAATGAATAATTTAATAACCATTTTTTTGGCAGGGATACTTACCGAAAACATGGTTTTGTCGAAATTTCTTGGAATCTGCCCATTTTTGGGAGTATCCAAAAAGCTGAATACGGCAGTAAGCATGAGTTTGGCCGTTATATTTGTAATGGTACTGTCCACTCTTGTGACCTATCCAATTTATGCGAATATACTTGTGCCAAATGGGCTTGACTATTTGCAGACGATTGTGTTTATTTTGGTAATAGCCGCTTTGGTACAGTTGGTTGAAATATTTTTCAAAAGGTTCGTGCCCCCGCTTTACAGGGCTCTTGGAATTTACCTGCCGCTAATTACAACCAACTGCGCTGTTTTGGGAATTACGTTACTTCATTTTACAAAGGAATATAATTTTGTTGAGGCAATTGTAAACGCTTTGGGCGCCGGTGTGGGCTTTTTGGTCGCGATGGTGCTGTTTGCGGGTATTCGCTCGAAGCTTGAAACCTGCGACATTATTAAACCCCTCAATGGGCTGCCCATAACTTTGATTGCGGCCTCAATTGTCGCCCTTTCGTTCCTGGGTTTTTCGGGTTTGGTAGGATAGATTAAAGTTTATATCACCGGCGGGATGAATGAAAACAGATTTAGCCGGGGACAGGTATGGTGTTTATGGAGATTATTGTAGCAGTTGTTATAGTAGGAATAATCGGTTTTATTGCGGGCCTTGGCCTGTCGGTTGCGTCTGTTGTTATGGCAGTGCCGTCAAACGAGCATACCGAGAAACTCCGCGCGGTGCTGCCGGGGGTAAACTGCGGCGCCTGCGGGTACTCGGGCTGCGATGCCTATGCGAATGCGCTTGCCGAGGGCAGCGCCAAAACCAATTTGTGTATACCTGGCGGGAAGTCAACCGTAACGAGAATTGCCGAACTCTTAGGCGTGCAGGCCGACGACTTTATGGGTAAAAAGGCCAAGGTGCTGTGCAACGGAAGCTATGTACATACTGAAAGAAAGATAAAATATAAAGGCATTCCCACCTGTGATGCGGCCAACATGATGTACTCGGGCACATCTGCCTGCGACTATGCCTGCCTTGGTTTTGGGGATTGTGCCAATGCTTGCGAGTATGGCGCAATAGAAATAAAGAATGGGGTTGCGGTTGTAGACCCCAGAAAATGCACAGGTTGCACCAAGTGTGTTTCGGCCTGCCCGAAACAGATAATTGAAATGCTGCCCGAGAGCGCAAATGTCGTGGTGATTTGCAAAAGCCTTGACAAAGGCGCTGTTGTGCGAAGAATTTGCGATGTAGGGTGTATCGGATGTAAATTATGCGTTAAGGTGTGTCAGTACGACGCCATAACGGTGGATGACAACCTTGCGGTTATTGACCAGGGCAAATGCACAAGCTGCGGCGAGTGCGTAAAGGTCTGCCCGCAAAACTGCATTAAAATGACTGCGTAAAAAAACACATCCCAAAGGCGGGATGTGTTTTTGGTTTTGGGAGGCTGACAAATCTTTTTCTACTATTTTATTCATAAAGCTGTATAATGGTTAAAGAATAAAAAGGAAAGGGTGTTGGAAGGTGGAAAGAGTACAAGAGTTTTTTACAGGACAGTTTTTAACTTTCGGTATTACACTGCTTAAGGCGGTGGCTGTTGCGGTTGTAGGTTATGTGGTAATAAGGTGCCTACTTGCCGCCCTTAATAAGGCCTTAACTAGAGTAAAGGTGGATTATTCCCTTAAAAGGTTCCTGCTCAGATCTGCAAATATTTTGCTGCTGGTAGTCCTGGCGCTTAGCGTGGTATCTTCCCTTGGCATTTCCACAAGCGGCTTGCTGGCGGCTTTAAGCGCTGCTGCTGTGGCGGTGGGATTGGCGCTTAAAGACAGCCTTGGGAATATCGCCGGCGGGATCCTGCTGCTGATTACCAAACCCTTTTTGACCGGCGATTTTATTGAGGCGGGGGATTTTTCCGGGACGGTTTTGCGGATTGACATGATTCACACAATTTTAAAAACTGCAGATAACCGCCGGATTATTATCCCCAACGGTCAGCTTGTAAACCAAAAGGTTATAAACTATTCCAAAGAAGAAAACCGCCGGCTGGATTTGTCAATTTATATCAGTTATGACAGCGATACCAAAGCCGCCAAACAGGCAGTTTTAAAGGTTTTGGAGGGAAACCCTTTGGTTTTGCGCGAACCGGAGCCGCCTGTGGTGAGAATTAGCGGTCATACCGAAAAGGGTGTGGAGGTTGCCGTGATGGCCTGGTGCAAGAGGGAAAATTACGCGGCGCTGAAATTTGACCTTGCGGAGCAAATCCATAGGGAGTTTGGCGAACAAAACATCGGCTTTTATGCGGGCTGCCTGAAGGTGTCGGTAATTAACAACTAAAACCCCTGCGTTTATCTTTGCAGGGGTTTTTTATGCCTATCGAAAAAATGGTTTGCAAGAAGCAAGCCCGTTAAAATTCCGGCAGGGAAAACTAACTTGCCGGGATTCTTTGTTAAGTATACATATGTAAAGGTAAATATGTTGCTATATCCCAGCGGGATTAGCTTTAGAAGGAATTCCAAAAACACAGCCAGCGCAAGGGATACAGTAAGCCCTAGGACGGTGCAGGCTGCCGTGACAGGGAGAGAGCAATAGAATTTTATTATCTGCAGGATAACGGCGAAAAAAAGAAACATAACCCCGAAATTGATGAATAGTGAACCGGCTGAAGTGACTATCTGATATACAAGACCCTGGTCCGCGGGGCCTGAAATTATATCCCAAACCCGTATCAGAATTTTTGACAGGTAATATATTATATATACCGGGATAAACATTTTTATGGAATACAAAAACGCCAGCATTGCAAGAACGCAGAGTGCGACTGTTTCTGCCCAGCTGCGCATTGTAAGCGTTATGCTGCCCCCTATGTTAAAGTGCAGGAGAACCATGATGGCAGGCTCGGGTAAAATTAAGCCGCAGAGCAACGTAAATTTAATGTTTTTGAAAGGCTTTTGAAACATTTGCTATACCACCGGGGATTTGCGTACGAAAAGCACGCCAAGCGTGTTGGGGCCACAGTGCGCAGATATGGTGCAGCCTGCGCGGGTTACCAGAATCTCTTTGAAATCGATAAGTTCGCGGATTTTGCCCTCTACCGCATTAATTATTTCCTGGTCAATCCCTGAATGGGTGATGAATATGCGGTCGGTTTCAATGTTGTTAGCATCCGCAAGGCGGTGCTGTGTGTATTCGAGCAGTACGTTTTTAAGGTTGCCGCGGTACTTTTTGCCCACGCCCATGACACCGTTTTTTACTTCGATGCAGGGCTTGAGTTTTAACAGGTTGGCGCCAAGCATTGCAACAGCGGAGCAGCGGCCGCCCAAATGCAGGTATTCAAGGGTGTCGACTATGAATGATGCGTCTACCCTCTGCTTTAATTCGTTAAGGTGGTCGTATATTTCCTTAGCGCCATGACCTTCGCTTCTTAGCTCGGCGGCCTTAAGCACCAAAAGTCCTGAGCCGGTTGAGAGGTTTTTGCTGTCCACCACGTATACATTCTCAAGCTGCTCGGCCGCATTGCGGGCGTTGTTGTGGGTAATTGACATATCCGAGCTGATATTAATGTGTATTACGCTGTGCCCTTCGTCGGTATATTGTTTGAAGAAATTATAAAAGTCGTTCATGTTGGCGGCGGCGGTTTTGGGAAGCCTTCCTGTCTCTTTGCGGTATTTGTAAATCTCGTCCGGCTGGATGTCCACGCCGTCCTTAAAGGTCTTATCATTCATGACCACATACAGCGGCATTACCTTTATATCGTATTTTTGCAAAAGCTCCGGGCTTAAGTCGCAGGTGCTGTCGCAGCTGATTACAATTTTCTGATTGTCCATTATGGTTCCTCCTACATACTTGCGGTTTAATTTTCTTATTATATCACATAAATTTTTTATAAACAAACAAATTATGGAACTTAATCTTATTATATACTAAAATTAACGCATTGTAATCATTTGTAACATAATTTTGCTTTAAAAAAACAAAAAGGTTTGCTAGAATAAAAAAGAATCGAACTATGGTTTAGGGGTATGATTATGGTTCAGGGCAAAGACACGGTTACAGAAAGCATAGAGTTAAACTCGGATAAAAAAAAGCCTGCCAGTAAGCTTGCGGCAGTGCTTGGGATTTTCCTTGTGTTGGCAATTCTGGCGTCGGCCGTGCTGGGCACGATGCTTTATGATAAAAACAATAGGCTAATTGAATTGGAAGGGGCACACAGCCGGCTGAATGATGAGTACAGGCAGCTTAATGCCGAGCTTGAGAAAACACAAAGTGATTTGGACTTTTACAAATCGGAGCTGAGCCGTGCTGAAAGCAGTGCGGCAGAGGCTGCGAAAGCGCATGAAGAAGAGGTAAATTCGCTAAACGAGAGTATAAAGGCGCTTGAAAGCCGGATTTCTGAAATGCAGATGATAATTGACCAGCACGTGGCAGTTCCCGCGCTTGCCGGCAACGGGGCCGCACACAAGTGCTACCTGACATTTGATGACGGGCCTTCGGACAATACATATAAAATACTTGATATACTAAAAGAAAATCAGGTTAAGGCCACTTTTTTCGTGGTGGGTACTAGCAAGCTTGAGTATATAAAGCGCATACATGAGGAAGGGCATGCTATCGGGCTTCATTCGGACACCCATTCGTACGCCGCAATTTACTCCAGCGAGGAAGCATTTTTTAATGACCTTAATTCCCTTGCAGGCAAGGTGGAGCAGATTATCGGCTTTCGCCCCGATATTATCCGCTTCCCCGGGGGTAGCAGCAATACAATAAGCAGAAAGTACCAAAATGGTATAATGTCCAAGCTTACAAATTCGGTTACCCAGATGGGGCTGCGCTATTTTGACTGGAATGTGGATAGCGGCGATGCCGCGTCCAATTCGGTGCCGGCGAGGGTGATAATAAACAACATAAAGTCGGGTGTAAGCGGCAAGGGGGATATCTGTATTTTAATGCACGACAGCGGTAGCAAACGCACTACCGTTGAGGCGCTCCCAGCGATTATAGATTATTTGAAGTCCTTAGGTTACATATTCGATGTCCTTAGCCAAAACAGCGGTGTTTTCCAGCACAATGTACTAAACTAGATTTCATAGGCCTTGCACTTTAGTTCCACACAATTTATTGTCTTAACAAAAATATTATGATATAATCTAATAAATTGCCGTTCCGACCCGGTGGCGGAACGGTTTGTATTTACTATATCACCGGAGAAACGGAGTACTACTGCTTGTCAATACCGATTGAGAATATTCGCAATTTTTGCATTATTGCCCATATAGACCACGGCAAGTCGACCTTAGCCGACCGGTTGCTGGAACTTACCCAATCGGTATCAACGCGCGAGATGGAAGACCAGCTGCTTGACAGCATGGACTTGGAGCGCGAGCGGGGCATTACTATTAAAGCCCATGCTGTGACCCTATATTATACTTCAAAAGATGGAGAAAAATATGAATTAAACTTAATAGATACGCCCGGGCATGTGGATTTTAACTATGAAGTATCACGCTCTCTTGCCGCCTGCGAGGGGGCGCTGCTTGTGGTGGACGCATCCCAGGGAATAGAGGCACAAACCCTTGCCAACACCTATCTGGCGATTGACCAGGGGCTGGAGCTTGTGCCGGTTGTGAATAAAATTGACCTGCCGTCTGCAGACCCGGACAGGATAATCAGCGAAATAGAGGATGTTATCGGCATTCCCGCCAAGGATGCACCGCGTATTTCCGCCAAAAACGGGATAAACATTGACCAGGTGCTCGAGCGGGTTATCTACGACATCCCCGCCCCGAAGGGCGACCCCAATGCTCCTCTAAAGGCACTGATTTTTGATTCCTTTTATGATTCATACAAAGGGGTAATTGTGTTTTTCCGAATATTCGACGGAACATTAAGGCCCGGGCAAAAAATCAGGATGATGGCCACCGGCGCCGAGTTTGAGGTTACGGAACTTGGTCGAAAAAGGGCGACGGCATTGGAGCCATGTGACAGTCTTGTGGCGGGCGAGGTAGGATATCTTGCCGCTTCCATAAAAACCGTTGGAGACGCGCGGGTGGGCGACACCATTACAGGTGCGGACAACCCGGCATCCGAGCCTCTTGAAGGTTACCGCAAGGTAAATCCCGTTGTGTTCTGCGGCATTTATCCTGCCGACGGTTCAAAATACCAGGATTTGAGAGAGGCGCTGGAGAAGCTCCAGCTTAATGATGCCTCGCTCCATTTTGAGCCCGAAACCTCCAAGGCTTTGGGGTTTGGTTTCAGGTGCGGGTTTTTAGGCCTGCTCCATATGGAAATAGTGCAGGAGAGGCTCGAGCGCGAGTACAACCTTGAGCTGGTTACCACCGCACCCAGTGTTATATATAAGTTTGAACTGACAAACGGGCAGGTTATTGATGTGGACAACCCTACAAACTACCCTGATCCTGCCGAAATTGTTTCGGCCATGGAGCCTGTGGCCGATGTGGAGATTTTCGCGCCCAGCGAGTATGTCGGTGCCATTATGGAGCTGTGCCAGGAGCGGCGTGGCGAATATGTGGGCATGAATTATGTGGGCGACAGGGTAAATATTCATTATGTGATGCCGGTGAACGAAATTGTATATGATTTTTTTGACGCGCTGAAATCCCGCACCCGCGGGTATGCCAGCTATGATTACGAGATAAAAGGGTATAAAAAATCTAAGCTTGTAAAGCTCGATGTTTTGCTGGCGGGAAATGTTGTGGACGCTCTTTCCTTTATTGTGCATGCGGACAATGCCTATACCCGCGCCCGCACGATTGCTGAGAAACTGAAGCAGCATATCCCAAGGCAGCTTTTTGAGGTTCCGATACAGGTGGCGATTGGCGGCAAGGTAATTGCGCGCGAAACCGTGAAAGCGCTTCGCAAGGATGTTTTGGCGAAATGCTACGGCGGTGACATTACCCGAAAGAAAAAACTGCTTGAAAAGCAGAAAGAGGGCAAAAAGCGCATGCGCAAGCTAGGCAGTGTGGAGGTGCCCGCCGAGGCATTTATGGCCGTTTTAAAGCTTGAAGAATAAATCTACAAAATATCGACACTTACCTTTGAAAATTTATTCATAAGGGAAAATATTTACAAATATTTTATAAAATAATTAGATAATATTGACTACCTTATATTTTTTATATATATTTTTATTGTATAGTTATTGTATAATAAATTGTAAGTTCGGTAGACTTTATGAATAAATTTGAAAGGTTGAAAATGAATGAGACTCCTTACCCGATCGGATTTTGACGGATTGGCATGCGCGGTTTTTTTGAAACTGGCAGGCGTAATCGACAGCTACAAATTTATACACCCGAAGGACCTGCAGGATGGCCTGGTTGAAGTGACCGAAAACGACTGTCTTGCCAATGTGCCGTATGTTGAGGGCTGCGGGCTGTGGTTTGACCATCATTCTAGCGAGGTTGTAAGGGACTCTTTAAAGGGCAAGTTTAAGGGCGAATGCAGGCCGAGCCCCAGTACCGCACATATTATTTACGATTACTACGGTGGGGAGGCAACCTTCCCGGGTATGGAGGCGCTGCTTTACGCGGTGGACAAGGTGGACTCGGCTGACCTGACGATAGACGACATTCTTCATCCCTACGGCTGGGTTTTGCTGGGCTTTATAATGGACCCGCGCACCGGGCTTGGAAGGTATCATAATTTTAGAATCAGCAACTATCAGCTCATGGAAAAGCTTATTGACTGGTGCGCTCAAATGGATATACATGAGATTTTGGAGCTGCCCGACGTTAAAGAGCGCGTGGACCTTTACAACAGCCACAGCCAGCTGTTCGTTGAGATGCTGAAGCAGCATACCGTGGTGCGCGATGATATTATAATCACTGATGTGCGCGGGGTTGACCCCATATACGTTGGCAACAGGTTTGTTATATACACCCTTTTCCCCGATCAGAACATTTCGGTCTGGATTGCTGACAAAAAGGATGGAAGCGGCTGCATGGTAGCGGTGGGCCACAGCATTATTAACAGGACAAGTAATATAGATGTGGGCACGCTGATGCTAAAATACGGCGGAGGCGGCCACCACGAGGTCGGGACCTGCCAGTTCACAAAAGACGAAATGGATGACAAAATCAAACAGCTGATTGAAAACATGGTAAAACTTAACAGATAAAAATATTCACCTTTTTATCCTTTGCCGGGATGAAAAGGTGTTTTTTTATAAAAATGCGCCGGAACGGCAATAATAAAAATGTACTTTTCTGTGGCAGTTACATAGTATATAATTATAACTAAGGAGCATGACAGATGAAAGACCGTCGCCAGCGCAGCATTTCTCCGGCGCTTAAAAATTTGCTGATTTTTTTAAGCACCATTTTTATCTGTGCGATTGTGTTTACCATTGTCACGATTATAATTTTTAAAAATGAGTTTTTTGACCGCTCCCAGACCTCCTCGGTGGTTTTTGTGGACAAAAGGCCGCCCGAGAATGAGAATATCCTGTTGGTTCAGAAACGGAATGGTTCCGACACCGATGCCGAGCGTTTTTGGCTGATTGGGCTGGATTTTTCAAAAAAAAATATAACGGTATCTGCGCTTTTTCCCGAGACCCTGACCTTCAGCGGCGGGAGAAGCGATACCCTAAAGGGTCAGTTCGCCTATGCGGGGATAAATCATGCGGTAGCGGCGGTGGAGGGGCTGTTTGACATTAAAATCGCGCGCTATGCCGTGCTATCTAAAAGCGATTTGGTTTCCATTATAGACTGGCACGGCGGCATTGTTTTTACTCCAGACAAAAGGGTTTCGTATACCGACCCGGATACCGGCGTTACGGTGACGTTAGAGCCTGAAAGGCAAAACTTAAAGGGCGGGCAGGTCCTTGCACTGCTTGATTACGAAAATAACGATGCAGTTGAGAGAATAAGCATTGAGCAAAACCTTTTGGAGGCTTTTTTTAACCAGTATGTAAATGAGACCTATTTGAATTACGCTGAAAAAAACTATTTGTTTATGATAGAGCTTATGGACACTAATTTAAGCTACGCCAATATCCGCGACTGGCTTCCCCATTTGTATGAAATTGCAAAGGCGGACAAGCCATGCACTGCCCTTTCGGTGGCGGGGGAATATAAATACATTGATTTGAGAAATGTGTTTATTGTGTCGGATGAGTGCATAGAAAGGTTTGGCAAAGAGTATGATTGACGAGCGTGATGAAACATGAGGAAGTTTTTGCTGTTTGTTTTGGTTCTGCTGATTAGTTTGTGTTCCTGCCGGCCGAACCTGCCGGTTGTAGTGGAACCTAGTGAAATATCATCCGGCGACACAACTACATATTATGAAGTTTCCGATGTTTACTCTGAAACTCGGGGCTTAAATAACACAGGCCCCGTTTCTTCTGAAAGCAAAAATACTTCTTCGCATGATGCATCTTCGAAAGAAAACCTTAATAAGCCAAGCGAGCACGGTTTTGACCTGTCGTCCCTTTACCCAGAAAAGATACAGCCCCCACCTTACAATCGCAGGTGGAATTATATTCAACTTAGCGACAAGCATAAAAGCGCGTATGAGAACCTATACAATGCGGTGCTGAACATGCGGGAGGGCATGATTAGCCTTGGGAAGTGCTCGTATAATGAGCTTGTTTTGATTTACAATGCGGTAAAAAACGATTTCCCCGAAATTTTCTGGATACCCGACCAGTTTGCCTATGATACCGATGCCTCCGGCAACATACGCATAGCCTTTAAATACACATTTAGTGACGGGAAAAGGATTGATTACCTATACACCGCCAAAGAGCGGGAGAACATGGCGGCGCAGATAAGGAATGCACTTGCGGACGCTTTGCGATATATAAATGACGGGATGAGCGCCTATAATAAGGAACTGGCTTTGCACGAATGGCTCGTTTTCCGCGTGACATATGACCGAGAAACCGCAGAGGATACCCAAAAGAATCCGAACGCGTTTAATATCTACGGCGCGCTGGTCGAAGGAAGGGCGGTATGCGAAGGGTACTCAAGGGCAATGCAGCTGCTGCTTAGGATGGTTGGCATAGAATGCATTTTGGTAACCGGCAAAATCGAGGATACCGGGCATATGTGGAATATGGTCAGGCTTGACGGCGAGTGGTACCACCTTGACGCCACATGGAACGACAGCGGGGACAGCGGGTACCATTCATATTTCAATGTCACCGACCAGGCAATCCTTGCCGACCACCAAATCGACCCGGATTATTCGACGGTCCCGGCGCAGAATTTAAGCGCAGGCCACAGTTTTAATATAAACCGGCCGGTTGCGCAAGGCATGAAATACAACTACTTTTTTGTAAACAATACACTGATTGAAAACCGTGAGACTATGGCTGACACAATTGTAAATGGCCTGATAGAGGCGGCAAGTCTTGGCAAGAACTCCTGCGAGTTTGCCTTTTCCAGCGGTTACGGGAGGATTTATGAAAACCCGGGGGCACTGCTTTTGGAAATTAAGCTTATGCGGTGTGTTGAGCGTGCCAATTCGGTAAGTGACATTAAAATTAATGTTTCCCGGCTTTACTGCGAGGGGATAACGGGTTCTACCGCCTTTAGGCTAAGATGGTAAAAATTAAGGGCGAAGTTTTAAACAGACTTCGCCCTTAAAAAATTACTCAAAATTATTTATTATATACTATAATGCCTCTGCGCTTGTGCTCGCTGGCGTTATGAAGCCTCATAATAATCTGCTTTTTGTCTTCGGGAATATCCCCTCCGGACAGGTACAAATCAAGTTCTTTGTAAGTGACGCCCATTTCGCCCTCGTCGGTCTGCCCCTCGAACAGCGCGGCCGATGGGGCCTTTTCAATTACGCATTTTGGGGCGTTTAAAAACCGTAAAAACTCATAAACTTCGGTGACGGTAAGATCGGCTATGGGATTAAAGTCATGGGCGCCGTCGCCCCATTTAGTAAAGTATCCGACATAGGCCTCGCTTTTGTTGCCCGTGCCCGCCACAATGCGGTTTTCGGAGGCCGCCACTGCGTATAAAGTGAGCATCCTTAGCCTTGGCGCCATATTTGTAAGGGCAAGCGAATTCAGCTTGGTAACGCCTTTAAGGGCGTTTATCTCGGCCTCTTTTACCGGAGTTAAGTCCACTATGCGGGTTTCAATATTGTATTGATCGGCGACCGCCTTGGCGTCGGCAATGTCCTCGTTGTAGTTGCGCGCCGTCGTGCAGGGCATGATAAGGCCCACCGTGTCGTCGCATGCCGCCTTGCAGAGAATGCCAACCAACGCCGAATCCTTGCCGCCGCTGTTGCCAAAGACAATGCCGGCAGCGCCGCTGTTTTTAAGCACTGACTTAATAAATTCGACCCGTTTTTCAAATTCAAGCTTGTAATCGCGCAAAATTATCACTTCTTTCCGAGAAGTTCTACCAGCCTTCTTGCGGCTTCTTTAGTGTCCTCAGGGCTGCCAAATGTCGAAAAGCGGAAATACCCCTCGCCACAAGCGCCGAAACCTGCTCCTGGAGTGCCGATGACCTGAATATTGTTAAGTAGGTAGTCGAAAAATTCCCAGCTTCCCATGCCGCCGGGGCATTTCAGCCAAATATATGGCGCGTTTTTGCCACCGCAGTACCAGATGCCGATTTTGTCGAGGGCTTCCATTAAGACCTTTGCGTTGTTCTTGTAAACCTGTATGTTCTCGCGTATTTGCCTTTGGCCTTCGGGAGTAAATACAGCGGCTCCGCCCAATTGAAGGATGTAGGACACGCCATTGGTTTTGGTGGTACGGTTTCTGACCCACATGTCGTTAAAGCTCATGCCGCAGCGGCTAAGCTCCTTTGGTATAATTGTATACCCAAGCCGGGTTCCTGTAAACCCTGCAGTTTTGGAAAGGGAACAGATTTCTATAGCACAAGTTCTTGCACCCTCTATTTCGAAAATGCTGTGGGGCAGGTCCTCGTCCGAAATAAAGGCTTCATATGCTGCATCAAATAGTATGACTGAACCGTTCTGGTTAGCATAATCCACCCAGGCACGCAGTTTTTCGCGGCTGAACACCGCGCCTGTGGGGTTGTTGGGGGAGCAGATGTAAATGAGATCCGCCTTGATGTTTTTGTCCGGTTCGGGCAAAAATCCGTTTTCCTCGCCGGAAGCAAGATGGACGATATTCCTGCCACCCATTAGGTTGGCGTCCACATAGGCGGGGTATGCCGGCTCTATTACAAGGGTGGTGTTGGAGCGGTCAAAAAGGTCAAGTATGTCGCCTAACTCATCGCTTGCGCCGCTTGATACAAACACCTCGTCGGCCGAAATCTTTACGCCTTTATCATTATAATACATGGCGATTGCCTCGCGCAAGAAGGGAGCGCCGCATTCGGGCATATATCCGTGAAAGGTTTCCTTTTTTGACTGGTGGTCTACTGCCTCGTGTAGGGCCTTGATTACTGCGTCGCAAAGGGGCAGAGACACATCGCCTATTCCCATTCGGTAAAGGCGCGTGTTTGGGTTTTGCTCCAAGTACGCCTTAATCTTTTGGGAGATATTGAAAAAAAGGTAGGAATCCTTAAGGTTGGCATAGTGCATGTTGGGCTTAATCATCGATGGTTTCTCCTTCGTAAACAAATTGTGCGGGTCCTGTCATTTGAACGTTGTTGTCGGGTGAAATTTTGATTTCCAGAGGTCCGCCGTCAAGCTGCACATGAATCGGCTCGTTGTAATTGCAGTAGTTTTGCAAAATTGCCGCCATGGCGCAGGCGCAGGCGCCGGTGCCGCAGGCCATGGTGACGCCGCTGCCGCGTTCCCAGACCCGCATGCGGAGTTTGTTGTCAGTAAGAACCTGGACAAATTCCACATTCACCCCGCCCGGGAATGTCTCGTGACGCTCGATTTTGGGGCCGAGCGTAGTCAGCGGCGCGGTGTCTATGTCATCCACGAATATAACGGCGTGTGGGTTGCCCACCGATACAGGGATAAGGGTTACGTTTTTGCCGCCTACATTAAGCGTGCGGGCCTTTTCGGCCACTGCCGTTCCCATGTCTACCGTGACACTTCTTACCCTGCCGCCGACAAGGTGAAGCTTTAGGGTTTTAATTCCAGAAAGCGTTTCGACGTTAATCAGGGTTTTGTCGGTATAGCCCTTATCGTAGACATATTTGCCGACACATCGTATGCCGTTGCCGCACATTTTGGCCTCGCTGCCGTCTGCGTTGAATACTCGCATTTTAAAATCTGCCACGTTGGATTTTGATATATATATCATGCCGTCTGACCCGGCGCCGAAATATCGGTTTGAAAGTTTTATGCAAAGTTCTTTTATGTTTTCGGGTACTTCACCGTAAACATACAGATAATCGTTTCCAAGGCCGTGCATTTTGGTAAAGCGCATGCCTATTCCTCCTCATTAATGGTAGAAACGCCGATGGTTACCTCCTCCAGCACATCGAGAAGTACCCGAACGGTATCCAGAGAGGTAAGCATGGTGATGTTGTTTTCTATGGCGCAGCGGCGGATTGCGGCACCATCCTGATAGTGTATTCCCGAAAGAATTGCGCGGGTGCAGATGACATAGCTGACATATCCTGCCCTGATGGAATCCAGTATCTCCTCGCTGCCCTCGGAAAGTTTGCGGCGGATTTTGGCGGGTATACCGTGTTCCTTTAAAAATACAGAGGTACCAACGGTTGCCTCTATATTAAAGCCCATGTCGTAAAAACGACGTACAAGTGGCAGGGCTTCCTCCTTGTCCTCGTCGGCCAGGGTTACAAGGATGGTGCCATAGTTGTGCACCTTAATGCCCGAGGCAAGCATTGCCTTGTACATGGCGCGGTGCAGCTTTTTATCGTAACCTATGGCTTCGCCGGTGGATTTCATCTCAGGAGACAGATAGGCGTCCATGCCGCGAAGTTTAGAAAAGGAGAAGGCGGGCGCCTTGACATAAAAGCGCTTTCTTTCCCCGGGGTAAAGAATGGTAATGCCCTGCTCTCTCAGGCTCTTGCCTAAGATTACAAGTGTTGCAATGTCGGCAAGGTTATAACCTGTGGCCTTTGAAATAAAGGGAACGGTTCTAGAGGAGCGGGGATTTACCTCGATAACATAAACATTTTCATTACTGTCCACGACAAACTGGACATTATATAGTCCTGTAATGCCGGTGCCAAGCCCCAGCCTTTTGGTGTAGTCCAGAATGGTGTCCTTGACCTTTTGGGAAACACTGTAGGTGGGATAAATACTTATTGAGTCGCCAGAATGCACGCCGGTACGCTCTACAAGTTCCATAATTCCGGGGATGAACACTTCTTTGCCGTCGCAAACAGCGTCAACCTCCATTTCCTTGCCGCGGATGTATTTGTCAACAAGTACCGGCTTATCCTTATCTATCTCAAAGGCGCTTTTTAAATAATTGCGCAGCTCCTTCTCCTTGGCGACAATTTGCATTGCCCTGCCGCCCAGCACAAAGCTTGGCCTTACAAGTACAGGGTAACCTATACGCTCGGCGGCTGACACTCCTTCTTCGATACTGTAAACCGCCTGCCCCGGAGGCTGGGGGATATTCAGGGAAGACAGCAGTTTTTCAAAGGCGTCGCGGTTTTCGGCCCGTTCTATTGCCTCGCAACCGGTGCCTATGAGTTTTACCCCGCGCTCACTCAATGGCTTTGCAAGATTGATGGCGGTCTGGCCCCCTAAAGTGGCGATAACCCCGTCGGGCTTTTCAAGCTCAATTACATTCATTACATCTTCCACACACAGCGGCTCGAAATACAGCTTATCGGAGCAGGTGTAATCTGTGGACACGGTTTCGGGGTTGTTATTGATGATAATAGATTCATATCCCGCTTCTTTAAGGGTCTGCACCGCGCGTACGGTGGAATAGTCGAATTCTACGCCCTGGCCGATACGGATGGGTCCTGAGCCGAGAACGACAATTTTCTTTTTGTCAGTAACCTTTGATTCGTTTTCGTCCTCGTAGGTTGAATAAAAGTAGGGGATATAGCTTTCAAACTCGGAGGCGCAGGTGTCTATCATCTTATAAACGGGGAAAAAGCCATGCTTTTTGCGTATGTTCCATACAGTGATTTCATCGGTGTTCCAAAGCTGAGCGATGGCCCTGTCGGAAAAGCCCATTTTTTTGGCTGAATATAAAACCTTTAAATCGTTGGGGTTGTTTTTTATTTCATGCTCTTTATCTACAATGTTTTTAACCTTTTGAATAAAGAATTTATCTATAAAGGTAGCCTTATGTATCTTGCCTATATGGCAGCCGAGGCGTAACAGCTGCGCAATGGCGTAAATTCGGTCATCGGTGCCGATTTTTATGTAGTCAAGCAGTTCTGCTTTACTCATCGTATCAAACTTTTGGTGGTGGAGGTGGTAAAGCCCGATTTCAAGCGAGCGCACGGCTTTAAGCAGGCTTTCTTCGAAGGTCCTGCCGACTGCCATTACCTCGCCCGTAGCCTTCATCTGGGTGCCCAGCGTGTTGTCGGCGTCGGTGAACTTATCAAACGGAAAACGCGGCATTTTGGTTACCACATAGTCCAAGGTAGGCTCAAATGAGGCGGGCGTGTTGGCAATCTGTATCTCATCCAGGGTCATTCCTATGCCAATCTTCGCTGATACGCGGGCTATCGGGTACCCACTTGCTTTGGAGGCCAGCGCCGAGGAACGGGAGACCCTGGGGTTTACCTCGATTACATAGTACTGGAAGGAGTTGGGGTCGAGCGCAAACTGGACATTACAGCCGCCTTCAACCTCCAGGGCGCGTATAATTTTAAGGGCGCTGTCGCGCAGCATGTGGTACTCTTTGTTGGTAAGGGTTTGGGAGGGGCAAACCACGATAGAATCGCCGGTATGTATGCCGACGGGGTCGAGGTTTTCCATATTGCAGATGGCAATTGCTGTGTCGTTTGCGTCGCGTATTACCTCATATTCGATTTCCTTGTATCCCTTAATGCTTTTTTCAATAAGCACCTGGCCGACGGGGGAAAGGGCCAGGGCGTTTTTAATAAGCGGTAAAAATTCGGCTTCGTTTTCGGCAAAACCCCCGCCTGTGCCTCCCAAGGTAAAGGCGGGGCGAAGGACGACAGGATAGCCAATTTTTCTTACGACCTCAAGCCCTTCTTCTATAGAGTTGGCAATATCCGAAGGCAGAATCGGCTCCCCGAGCTGCTTGCAAAGCTCTTTGAACTGCTCCCGGTCTTCCGCCCGTTCGATGCTGCTGATTTTAGTGCCGAGAAGCTCTACGCCGCACTCGGAAAGGATACCCTTTTTTGCAAGCAGCATGGCTAGATTAAGACCGGTCTGTCCGCCAATGCCGGGGAGTAACGCGTCGGGGCGCTCGTGGCGGATAATTTTGGCAATGTATTCAAGGGTCAGCGGCTCCATGTAGACCTTATCGGCTATGGAGGTGTCGGTCATGATTGTGGCAGGGTTGGAGTTGCAAAGCACTACCTCGTAGCCCTCTTCCTTCAAAGCTAAGCAGGCCTGCGTTCCGGCATAGTCAAATTCGGCCGCCTGACCGATTACAATGGGACCGGAACCTATGACCATAATCTTTTTAATATCCGTTCTCTTAGGCATTGTCCTGTCCCTCCATAATGTTAATAAAGCGGTCGAAAAGATAGGAGCTGTCCTGCGGCCCGGGCGCGCTTTCGGGATGGTACTGCACGCTGAACACCTTGTCTTTAGCGCATTCTACTCCCTCTATAGTATGGTCCAGCAGGTTGATGTGGGTGGGGACCAGCGGTGTGCTTGCAAGACTGTCGGCTTTAACCGCGTAGGAGTGGTTTTGGGACGTTATTTCAATTTTTCCGGTCTTAAGGTTTCTTACCGGATGGTTCCCGCCGCGGTGCCCGAATTTTAGTTTGTAGGTTTTAGCGCCATATGCCAAAGAGATTATCTGATGGCCAAGGCAAATGCCGAAAATCGGGTATTTACCTATTAAAGACCTTATATTGGCGACGGTTTCCGGCACGTCTGTAGGGTCGCCGGGGCCGTTGGAAATAAAAATCCCATCAGGATTAAGATTTTCGATTTTTTCTGCCCTACAATTCCACGGCACTACGGTTACCCTGCAGCCACGTTTAATAAGCGAGCGCAGGATATTCAGCTTCATGCCACAGTCGATTGCCACAACATGGTATTTTTCGGTTTCGGGGTTTACAACCCAGGTTTCTTTGCGGCTGACTTTTGATACTGCGTCGCGGGGAATATCGTTTGCCTTTAATATTTTAAGGCCTTCCTCAAGCGGAGTAGAGGCACTGGTAATTAGCACCTTGCGGCTGCCAAAATCCCGAATGGACCTGGTTATTTTACGTGTGTCTACCCCGTATATGCCGGGTATCCCGTATTTTTTCATAACCTCGCCCAAAGTGGCGCTGCTTCTGAAATTTGAGGGGTTTGGGTTGTATTCGCGCACAATCAGTGCCCCTATTGTAGGTGTTTCGGTTTCATAGTCTTCATCCGCCATGCCGTAGTTGCCAATCAGCGGATAGGTCATAACCACCGCCTGATATGTATATGACGGGTCAGAAAGAATCTCCTGATAACCGACCATAGAGGTGTTAAATACGATCTCAAGAATACGGTCACCGTCGGCGCCAAAGCCGTAGCCGAAATATTCTTGACCGTCTTCCAAAATAAGTTTTCTGTTATAGTCCATAATCATATTGACACCTCTATTTTTAGAATTATTGTGTGTTAATACTGCAGATAGGTTTCAAACCTGTTTTTTCTTGTGTCTTTTGGGATGGCGGTGGGATACTCTCCTCCAAAACAGGCGCTGCAAAAATTGTTGTTTCCACAAAGATTCGGCAGTTCTTCGGCTGGAAGAAAACCGAGGGAATCTGCGCCGATGTGTTTTGAGATTTCGGGAATGCTGTATTTGCAGGCAATCAAATGCTCTTTTGAGTCTATGTCGGTTCCGTAGTAGCAGGGGCATAAAAAGGGCGGGGAGGAGATGCGCATATGAACCTCTTTTGCGCCCGCGTCGCGGAGGAGCTTTACAATCCTGCCGCTGGTGGTGCCCCTTACTATTGAATCATCGATCAAAACCACACGTTTGCCCTTCACACTAGTCTCTATGACAGAAAGTTTGATCTTTACCTTGTCAAGCCTTGCTTCCTGGCCCGGGGAAATAAAGGTCCTGCCGATGTATTTGTTTTTAATAAACCCAATTCCGTAGGGGAATCCCGATTGTTCGGCAAAGCCGAGCGCCGCGTCTATCCCTGAATCTGGCACGCCGATGACGATATCGGCGTCTACCGGATGGGCCCTGGCGAGCACCCTTCCGGCATTGGTGCGGAAGGTGTGTACAGAAAGGCCGTCAATGACCGAGTCGGGGCGGGCAAAATATATATATTCGAAAATGCAAAGCCTTTTAGGTTTTTTGTTACAGTGCTCTTTGCGTGAGGCTATGCCGTTTTTGCTAAAGACCAGGATTTCACCCGGCTCTACATCTCTGATAACTTCTGCCCCTACCGCTTTAATGGCACAGCTTTCTGACGCTACCACATATACGCCGTCGGCGGTTTTCCCAAAACACAAGGGCCTGAAGCCATACGGGTCCCTTGCGCAGATAAGTTTCTGGGGCGACATTAGTACTAGCGAATAGGCGCCCTCAAGCGTATTCATTGCGCGGCTGAGTGCCTCCTCGATTGACGGGGCAGTCAGCCGTTCTTTGGTAACGATATAGGCGATGGTTTCGGTGTCGCTCGTGGTATGAAAAATTGCCCCTGAGAGCTCCAGCCGGTCCCTTAATTCTGCCGCATTGGAGAGGTTGCCGTTGTGTGCAATTGCCATTACACCCTTTTGGTGGTTGACCTCAATGGGCTGGCAGTTTTTGCGGCTGTTGCCCCCTGTAGTTCCGTACCGCACGTGGCCTACGGCCATGGTGCCATTTGGCAGGCGGGAGAGGTTCTCGCTTGAAAAGACATCGCTGACAAGCCCCAAATCCTTATGGGATACAAATACGCCGCGGTCGTTTACCACAATACCGCAGCTTTCCTGCCCCCTGTGCTGCAGGGCATACAGCCCGTAATAGCAAATACCTGCGACGTCGGCAGCTTCGGGCGCTAAAACTCCAAATACTCCGCATTCTTCGTGAATACTCATGCCATACCTCCGCGTGAATGTGATAACGCAGCTTTAATAAAGCCTTTAAATAAGGGATGGGGCTTATTTGGCCTGCTTTTGAATTCGGGATGGTACTGAACCCCTACAAAGAAGGGGCGGTCGGAAAGCTCGATTGTTTCGACAAGCCTGCCGTCGGGGGAGGTACCGCTGAGTACTAAGCCATATTTCTCTAACAGTTCACGGTATTGGTTATTAAATTCGTAACGGTGCCGGTGGCGTTCGCTGATGGACAGGGAGCCGTAGCAGCGCTCCATGGTGGTGCCGGGTTTAATAATGCATGGGTATGCCCCAAGCCGCAGGGTGCCGCCGATATCGATGTCGCTGCTTTGCCCAGGCATAAAGTCGATGACCTTATTTTTGCACTGCTCGTCAAATTCGCCGGAATTGGCATCCTTAATTCCCGCCACATTCCTTGCAAACTCAATGACCGCAATCTGCATTCCAAGGCAGATGCCAAAGTAGGGGAGTTTTTGTTCCCGCGCATATTTCGCCGCCAGAATCATGCCTTCTATTCCCCTGCTGCCGAATCCACCGGGGACTATTATGCCATGCAGTCCATTAAATGTGTTATCCGCGTTTTCCGCTGTAATTTGCTCTGAATCAATCCAGCGGATTTTGACATGGGCATTGTGATAGTACCCTGCGTGGTGCAGCGCTTCGACCACGGATAGATATGCGTCGTGCAGCCCCACGTATTTACCCACAAGGCCAATGTTGACACTGTAAGGCCTTGACTTTATGCGATTGACCATATCTGCCCATTCGGCAAGGTCGGGCTCAGGCGCGTCAATGCCAAGTTCCCGGCAGACTACTGCCGAGAAGTTTGAACGCTCTAGCATTAGCGGGGCTTCGTACAGGTTTGAAAGAGTGAGGTTTTCTATGACACAGTCCCGTTTTACATTGCAAAACAGGGCTATTTTGTTGAATATGGATTCTTCAAGCGGCTTGTCACAGCGCAGCACTATGATGTCAGGGTTAATGCCCATGCTTTGCATTTCCTTTACCGAGTGCTGGGTGGGTTTTGATTTATGTTCGTTTGAACCGCTTAAAAAGGGTACTAAGGTAACATGTATAAACAGGCTGTTGTTCCTGCCTATCTCGAGTGAAATTTGGCGGGCGGCTTCGATAAAGGGCTGGGACTCGATATCGCCGATGGTTCCACCGATTTCGGTGATTACCACATCGGCGTTTGTTTTCCTGGCCACTCCGTAAACAAATTCCTTGATTTCATTTGTAATATGCGGGATTACCTGTACGGTACTGCCCAGATATTCACCGCGGCGTTCTTTATTTATGACATTCCAGTAGACCTTGCCGGTGGTGAGATTGGAGTATTTGTTGAGGTCTTCGTCAATAAACCGCTCATAATGCCCAAGGTCAAGGTCGGTTTCGGCCCCGTCTTCGGTGACAAACACCTCTCCGTGCTGGTATGGGCTCATTGTACCGGGGTCGACATTGATATAAGGGTCAAGTTTTTGGGCGGCCACCTTAAGGCCTCTTGCTTTTAACAATCTGCCCAACGAGGCGGCGGTGATACCTTTGCCAAGACCCGACACGACGCCGCCCGTTACAAAAATAAATTTGGTCATTTTTTAAACTCCCCTACAAATCGGTTATTCGACTGTCACCGATTTGGCAAGATTTTTAGGCTTATCTATATCGCAGCCGTTTTCCTTAGCTACATAATAGGCCAGCAACTGCAGCGGGATGATTTCCACAACTGCGGAAAAGAGGGGTTCGACCTGTGGTATGAAGATTACATCGTCGGCCAAAGACACAATTTTTTGGTTGTTTCTGAAAGTCACCGCGAGGACTTCGGCGCCTCGGGCTTTTACCTCCACAATGTTGCTCATGGTCTTTTCCATAACCGAATCGTTGCAGCAAAGGGCAATAACTGGCTGATGTTCGTCTATCAATGCAATAGTGCCGTGCTTAAGCTCCCCTGCCGCGTATGATTCGGCGTGGATATAAGAGATTTCCTTCATCTTTAAGGCACCCTCTAACGCGATGGCGTAGTCGGTATTCCTGCCTATAAAAAACATGGAGCTGTGCTTGTGATATTTCTTTGCAAGTTTTGGGATAGAGGGGTTCATGTCGATGACCTCTTGTATGCGCTTTGGCAGGGTTTTGATCACTTTAAGAAGGTTGTCGTAACGTTGCTCATCAATACGATTCAGTTTCTTTGCCGCATGCAGGGCGAACAGATACAGCACTGCAAGCTGGGTTGTATAGCCCTTGGTTGTCGCAACTGCAATTTCGGGGCCCGCCCAGGTGTAAAGCACGTGGTCTGCCAGATTGGCGATGGTGCTTCCCACTACGTTTACAATGGCAAGCGTCTTAGCACCCCGCCTTTTGCACTCCTTCATTGCCGCAATAGTATCTGCTGTTTCGCCCGACTGGGATATGACCAAAAGAAGAGTTCTTTCGTCAATCAGCGGGTCGCTGTATCGCAGTTCACTTGCCAGTTCCACCTGTACCGGGATTTTGCAAAGCTTTTCTATTGCATGTTTTCCGGCGCAGCCAGCGTAATATGCCGAACCGCACGCAGTGATGACAATTTTTTTAATGTTTTTAAGATAATCCACCGAGAGGTCTGTCTCATCCAGGACAATCTCGTTGTCTTTAATCCTGGGGGAAATGGTCGCCTTTACGGCTCGAGGCTGCTCCATGATTTCTTTGAGCATAAAATGCTCGTAACCGCCCTTTTCCGCGGCCTGTATATCCCAGTTGATATGGTTGATTTTTTTCTTGATCTGCTGGCCAGCGCAGTCGAATATTTTTATGGATTCGGGGGTTATTTCGGCGAACTCCCCGTCATCTAAATAAATGACATTTCTTGTGTATTGCACTAACGCCGTAACGTCAGACGCAAAAAAGTTTTCGCCAATGCCAATACCAAGAATTAAGGGGCTTGCTTCCCTTGCTACATATATTTTTTCGGGTTCGTCGGCGCATATTACTCCCAGCGCATATGAGCCTTCGAGCCTTGCCAGTGTTCTTTTTACCGCCTTTTTGATGTCGCCGTTATAATACATCTCTATCAGGTGAACAACGACCTCGGTATCGGTCTGGCTTTCGAAATGGTAGCCATTATTTATTAACTCCTCGCGCAAATTCATATAGTTTTCGATAATTCCGTTATGAACGACGGCGAATTTGCCGTTGTTACTCATATGCGGGTGGGCGTTGGTATCTGTGGGCGCGCCGTGTGTGGCCCAGCGGGTATGCCCAATACCCACGGTACCGGGACAGGATTTGCCGTCGTTTGTCCTTTCGCATAGATTTGCGATTCTTCCAGTTACTTTGCTGACCAGAATCTGTTTATTATTAATAACCGCAATACCGGCCGAATCATAGCCCCGGTATTCCAGATTCGTTAAGCCTTCAAGTAGTATCGGTGCTGCCTGTTGCGCACCTGTATATCCAACTATACCACACATACACTAATGCTCCCGTTAAAAAAGTTTACTCCCATTCCACCGTTGCCGGGGGTTTGGAGGTAATATCGTATACAACACGGTTAATGCCCTTTATTTCATTGGTTATCCTGCTGCTTGCCTTTTCCAGAACGTCGTGGGGGAGCCTGGTCCATTCGGCTGTCATAAAGTCGTCGGTGGTGACGGCTCTAAGAGCTATAGTATAGCCGTAGGTCCTGGCATCTCCCATGACGCCAACGCTTTGAAGATTGGTAAGTACCGCAAAATACTGGCTTGCGGCGTTTTCGAGTCCCGCTTTTACGATTTCCTCGCGGAATATGGCGTCGGATTCGCGAAGGATATCCAGTTTTTCCTTTGTCACCTCGCCGATAATGCGGACGGCAAGGCCGGGCCCTGGGAACGGCTGCCGCCATACAAGCTCATGGGGAATGCCAAGCTGTATTCCCACCTGGCGCACCTCGTCTTTAAAGAGGTCCCGCAGCGGCTCCACAATTTCCTCAAAGGCTATGACATCGGGAAGGCCGCCCACATTGTGGTGGCTTTTTATAACCGCCGAATCGCCCTTGCCGCTTTCAATCACGTCAGGGTAGATGGTGCCTTGAACAAGTACATCGATTTTGCCAAGTTTTTTGGCTTCGTCCTCAAATACCCGAATAAACTCTTCGCCGATTATTTTGCGTTTTTTCTCAGGATCAATGACGCCAGAAAGCTTGCTTAAGAACCTTTCTTCGGCATTTACCCTTATTAAATTGATTCCAAACTGCCTGCCGAGTGTGTTTTCTACATAGTCGCCCTCGCCTTTGCGAAGCAGCCCGTGGTCAACAAATACGCAGATTAGGTTTTCGCCTATGGCCCTATTAAGCAGCACTGCGGCGACTGAGGAGTCCACGCCGCCCGATAGGGCAAGGAGGACCTTTTTGCCCGCAAGCCTTGCTTTGTAATATTCAATCGAGTTTTCCACAAAGTTTTCGGCTTTCCAATCTGCCTTGCAACCGCAGATTGAAAAGATAAAGTTACGAAGCATCTGTTTGCCGTAAACGGTGTGGGTTACTTCCGGGTGAAACTGCACGCCATAGAGCTTGCGGCTTTCATCGCACATGGCGGCGCAGGGGCATTTGTCGGTGTGCGCAATTACGGAAAAACCCTCTGGCGGGGTTTTTATGAAATCGTTGTGGCTCATCCAGCAAATGCTTTCACTAGGTATCCCGTCAAACAAAATATTGTTTGATGTGTAAAGCGTGATTTTTCCGTATTCGCTGCCCATTTCCGCCGAGGCGATTTCGCCGCCTGCCATCCAGGCTATTAACTGGGCACCGTAACAAATGCCCAGGATAGGAATGCCAAGGTCCAAGACGGCGGGGTCGTAATGGGGAGAGGAGGGGTCATATACGCTATTGGGCCCGCCGGTAAAGATAATTCCCTTATAGCCTTCCTCTTTTATTTCCAAAGGCGTTATTTTGTTAAAGGGTTTGATTTCGGCGTATACATGCTCGGCGCGAACTCTTCGCGCGATAAGCTGGTTGTACTGGCCGCCAAAATCAAGGACTAGAATTTTATCCATTACATTTCCCTCTTAAATATTTTTTTGTCCGCATTTCCTGCCTTTTTTAAAGGCGTCCAAATCCAAAATGGTTTGGGGCGATTTTTATATACGGCTGCTGCAGCGGCCTTGCCAGCCCAAACCGGAATTCAGCATCTTCCATCTTAGCAGGAGCGCTTTTTTGTTTAATAAACATCTACTGCAGTTTTATGGCAGACCCCCAGTCGATAATAGATCTATCAAAATCATGCCTGACGGCACAGACAAACTTTACTTCTGCCTTCACTTTAACAACGGGCATCCGCCGCACATGCAATTTATAAGCTGATTTGCCGTTTGGGTTCCTGGCTAAACACTCAACAGATCTTTTATAAGCTTGCTTATAACCTGCGGGTTTGCGCTTCCCTTGGTTGCCCGCATTGCCTGACCCATTAAAAATCCCATGGCTTTGTCTTTCCCTGCGCGGATTTCCTCCACCGCTTTGGGATTTTCGTCGAGTATTTGTTTTACTATTGGGAGTAACGCCGATTCATCGCTTACCTGAATCAGTTTTTTCTCCTTGGCGATAATTTCGGGGTCCTTTTCTTCCTCAAATAATGCCGCGACAATTTTCTTGGCAGCGGTGGTGCTAATCAAGCCCTTTTCAATAAGGCTAATTGTCTTTGCGAGATATTCGGGCGCAAAGGGGATGCTTTCGAGTTCCTTTTCGTTCATGAGCTTTGTTATGTCGCCCATAATCCAGTTGCTTGCAATCTTCGGCGGGGCGCCGCACTCCACAACCTTCTCAAAATAATCCGCCATGCCTTTTGAAGCGGTAATAAAGGCGGCGTCGTATTCGGGAAGGCCGAGTTCTGATATATATCTTTTTCTCTTTGCGTCAGGAAGTTCGGGTAGACTGTTCTTTATTCTTTCAATCCACTCATCGCTAATGACGATGGGTACCAAGTCGGGTTCGGGGAAATACCTGTAGTCGTGGGCCTCCTCCTTTGAGCGCAGTTCAACGCTCCTGCCCTTTGAGTCGTCCCATCTTCTGGTCGCCTGGACTACCTCTTTTCCTTCGGATAGCAATTCTATCTGGCGCTGGCTCTCGTGCTCGATAGCGCGCACGACGGCGCTGAAAGAGTTAATGTTCTTCATTTCCGTGCGTATGCCAAATTCCTTTTGCCCAAAGGGCCTTACCGAAAGGTTTATGTCGCACCTTAGGGACCCTTCCTGCATCTTGCAGTCGGATACTCCAGTATATTCCAATATGGCCTTTACCTTCTCCAAAAAGGCCTTTGCCTCTTCGGCGGAGCGGAGGTCAGGCTCGGTGACTATCTCGATCAGCGGCACGCCGCAGCGGTTGAAATCGACAAAAGACACACCGCGGAAATCGTCGTGTACCAGTTTTCCTGCGTCTTCCTCGATGTGAATGCGGGTAATGCCTATTCTTTTGGTTGTGCCGTTTGATTCTATTTCCAAATACCCGTTCTGGCATATGGGTAAATCGTATTGAGACGTCTGATATGCCTTTGGCAGGTCGGGGTAGAAGTAATTTTTCCTGTCCTGCTTTCCAAACCTTGTTATCTGGCAGTTCATTGCAAGGCCTGCCATTATAGCAAAATCCACAACCTGTTTGTTCAAAACCGGCAACACGCCCGGCATCCCGGTGCAGACCGGGCAGGTCTGTGTATTTGGCTCTGCGCCAAACTCGGTGGAGCAGTTGCAGTAGATTTTGGATTTGGTAGACAGTTCTGCGTGTATTTCAAGCCCTATAACCGTTTCATAAGCCATTTACGCTCCCTCCTTTAAATCGGGGCGGAGATTTTCGTAGCCGGTGGTTTTTTCGTATGCATATGCAAGAGAAAGCAGTTTTTCTTCATTGAAGCTGTCTGCAATCAACTGTATCCCGATAGGCCTTTTTGCGCTGTCAAGCCCCGCGGGCATGCTGATTGCCGGAAGCCCCGCGATGTTGACGGCTACCGTGCAGACATCGCCCATATACATAGAAATCGGGTCGGCCTTCTCCCCAAAACGGAAAGCGGTGGTGGGTGTAGTGGGGGTCAGCAGCGCGTCAAATTTTGCAAAGCTGTTGCTAAAATCTTTGCGGATAAGTGTCCGTACCTGCTGTGCCTTTTTGTAGTATGCGTCATAGTAGCCGGAACTTAGGGCAAAGGTGCCAAGCATGATTCTTCTCTTGACCTCTTCGCCAAAGCCCTGGCTTCGGGTTTCCAGATACATGTCATTTAAGCCTTTGTAATTTTCCGCCCTGAATCCATATTTTACGCCGTCGTACCTTGCAAGGTTAGAGCTTGCTTCGGCCGAGGAGATGATATAGTAGGCATAAAGCGCGTATTTGGTAAGGGGGAGGGAGCATTCTTCGCATGCGGCGCCGAGGCTTTCATAGATTTTTACAGCATCTAACACGGCCTTTTTAATTTCGGGCTGGATGCCGTCTTCGAGGTATTCCCTGGGCACGCCAATCCTCATTCCGGCAATATCCCCGCCTAAAGCGGATGTATAGTCGGGAATGGGAATATTGACGGATGTGGAATCCAATTTATCGTGCCCGGCAATATATTTTAAGACCAATGCGCAGTCCTCAACGGTTTTGGTAAGGGGGCCTATCTGGTCGAGGGAGGAGGCAAAGGCAATAAGCCCGAACCTTGAAACCAGGCCATAGGTGGGTTTTAGCCCCACACTTCCGCAAAAGGCCGCCGGCTGCCTTATTGAGCCGCCGGTGTCGGAACCAAGGGTAAAGGCCGCAAGATTCGCCGATACCGCGGCGGCCGAGCCGCCGGAGGAGCCGCCAGGGACTAGGGAAGTATCATATGGATTTTTGGTCTTTTTAAAGTATGAGGTTTCCGTAGAGGAGCCCATAGCAAATTCATCCATATTAAGTTTGCCAACAATTACCGCACCTGCAGCCTTAAGTTTCTTTATTACCGTTGCGTCATAGGGAGGCACAAAGTTGTAGAGCATTTTTGAGGCGCAGGTGGTCGTTATGCCTTCGGTGCAGATGTTGTCTTTAATGCCGACAGGGATACCAAGCAAACCGCCCCTTTCGCCCTCGGCAATGCGCCTGTCGGCCTCTTCCGCCGCCTCCAGAGCCCGCTCTTCACAGACGGTGATATAGCTGTTGATTATGGGATCGTATTTTTTTATGCGGTCAAGGAAGGCCCTTGTAACCTCTACCGAAGAAATTTCCTTGTTTTGCAGTTTTTCCGACAATTCTTTAACGGTGTATTTTTCGATTCCCATGGGTTTGCCTCACTCTACGATTTTGGGTACTACATAGTATCCGTCTTCCTTCTCAGGGGCGTTGGCCAGGATTTTCTCCCTTGGATAGGAAGGGCCTTTTTCGTCATCCCTGAAAACATTGAATACGGTGTAATGCTGCTCGGTTTCCTGGATTTCCTGCAGGTTTAATTCATTAAGGCGGTCGGCGAAAGCGATGATATTTGCCATTTGCTCGCTCCATTTTTCCTCTTCTGACTGGTCAATCTTTAGTTTTGCCAAAGCGGCAATGTGTTTTACGTCGATATTCAAATTAGTTCAACTCCTAAAGCTGCAAAATAAAATGGCAACGGTGCTTTAACGGATTACATTAAAGACACCATTGCCTTTATATTCCATTTTTATTAAATTATAACAAGGCACAGAGCTTTAGCTGCAAACTAAAGACGCCATTGCCTTCATCCATTTATTATATGCTTTTTTTGGCTTTTTGTCAACCATCGTCTAAAGTTTTTAATTTTGCAGCGAATGCACCCGCAGGCCCTTTAGCCGCAGGTGCATTCGCTTTTGCAAATATATTTTGTGTTCTGAAAGGCGGGGTGTTGTTACCTTACACAGAATAAAAGGTCTGCGTAGGTGGGGAAAGGCCAGTAGCTCTTTGCGGTGAGGGTTTCCGCCTCGTCGCAGGCAAGCCTGAGTTCACCCATAAGGTTTAGGATGTTGTCACGTATTGTTACGGACTTTGCGCCGACATCCTGCATGTTTTGAAGGGCAAGCACCGCGTTTTCCAGTTCCTCGGCTTTGGCGGCTATACGTTCGGTCAAAGCCGAAAGCTTTCTTACAAGGCCGGTTTCATAGCTTAAAGAAATCCCAGAATCAAGAGTCTTTTTGGAAGCGGCAGCTCTTGCGACATCTGCCGCATAAGTTTCGACAGCGGGGGCGATTTGGGTTTTGGCCATATTGACCATCGTGTTGGCTTCGATGATAACCGTCTTGCAGTAGTTATCCAGCATAATTTCACATCTGGATTTAAGTTCTTCGTATGTGTAAACGCCGTGCCTTGTCAGCATGTCGACATTCTTTTTATCCAGCAGGTGTGGCATGCAATCGGGGGTGGTACGGTAGTTAAGCAAGCCACGTTTTTCGGTGGCCTCTTTAATCCAGCTTTCATCATAGCCGTTGCCGTTAAAGATTATACGCTTGTGCTCTTTTATGGTCTTTTTAATGAGCTCGTTAAGCGCCGCCTCAAAGTCTTCGGCAGCCTCAAGGGTGTCGGCAAAAATTTTCAGGGATTCGGCCACTGCGCTGTTAAGCATTATATTCGCGCAGGCTATGCTGTTGGAGGAACCCACCATTCGGAATTCGAACTTGTTGCCGGTAAAGGCAAAGGGCGAGGTCCTGTTGCGGTCAGTGTTGTCCCGGTGGAATTTGGGTAGCACGTCGACACCGAGTTTAAGCTGGGTCTTTTCGCTTCCACGGTATGGCGTGCCGCTCTCTATGGCTTCCAGTACCGCTGTCAGCTCATCTCCGAGGAAAATGGACACAACCGCGGGGGGCGCCTCGTTGGCGCCAAGACGGTGGTCGTTGCCGGCGGTGGCAACTGAGAGGCGCAGCAGGTCCTGATAATCGTCCACAGCTTTTATAACGGCGCAGAGGAAAAGCAGGAATTGGGCATTCTCATAAGGCGTTTCGCCGGGGGAAAGCAGGTTCTGGCCTGTGTCAGTCGCAATTGACCAGTTGTTGTGCTTGCCGCTGCCGTTTACCCCCGCAAATGGCTTTTCGTGAAGCAGGCATACAAGACCGTGTTTTAAGGCCACCTTTTGCAAAAGCTCCATAACAAGCTGGTTGTGATCGGTGGCAATATTTGCGGTGGTGTATATTGGTGCAATTTCGTGCTGGCCGGGGGCCACCTCGTTATGCTCGGTTTTTGCAAGAACGCCTAACTTCCAAAGTTCCTTGTTAAGCTCCTGCATAAAGGCTTCTACCCTCGGCTTAATGGAGCCGAAATAATGGTCTTCCAATTCCTGGCCCCTTGGAGGTTTGGCACCAAAGAGCGTCCTGCCGGTAAAACGCAGGTCAGGGCGCTGGTCGTACAATTCTTTTGTGACAAGGAAGTATTCCTGCTCGGGGCCAACATATGGCCGCACACACTTTGCGGTGGTGTTGCCAAAAAGGCGGAGGATTCTGAGCGCCTGCTTGTTAAGTGCCTCCATGGAACGCAGCAGAGGGGTCTTTTTGTCCAGCGCGTGGCCGTCATAGGAACAAAAGGCGGTGGGAATGCAGAGCGTCTTTCCCTTTATAAACGCGTATGAGGTCGGGTCCCATGCGGTATACCCCCTGGCCTCGAATGTGGCGCGAAGCCCGCCGCTTGGGAAGGAGGAGGCGTCTGGTTCGCCCTTTATAAGCTCCTTGCCTGAAAATTCCATGATAACCCCACCGCCGGGCAGGGGAGAAATAAAGCTGTCGTGCTTTTCGGCGGTGATACCCGTAAGGGGCTGGAACCAGTGGGTAAAATGGGTGGCACCTTTGGAGATGGCCCATTCTTTCATTGCGGCGGCAACCACATTGGCAACGCTGATATCCAGTTCCTTGCCTTCGTTAATAGTTTTTTTCAAAGAGTCGTAAACATCCGGTGGCAATGTTGCTCTCATCGCGCGATCGTCAAAAACCAAACTTCCAAAATAGTCCGGCACGTTTTTCATAACTACACTCCTTTGTGAAATTTATATTTTGCTTTGGCCTTACGGGCCTGCCTAAAATTGATATTTTTACGAGCGCTTTTTCCCCCAATAATTCCGGCAGGCCCGTTTAAGGCACAAAGTGGTTATATATAATTAAAGGCGCCTTTAATGCTGTTACACATTAAAGACGCCTTTGCCTTTTTATATTATGTTTTAATTTTATACTATGCCTTGTGCATTCATCGCCTCGACAACCTTTTCAAAACCGGCGATGTTGGCACCGACAACATAATTTCCCTCATAGCCATATTTTTTGGCGGCTTTGTCAATGTTGTGGTACACGTTAATCATTATTTGCTTAAGCATTGCATCTACCTTTTCAAACGGCCAGCATATCCTCTCGCTGTTTTGGGACATTTCCAGCGCCGAGGTTGCAACGCCGCCGGCGTTTGCCGCTTTTCCAGGCAGGAAAAGCACGCCGTTCGCAAGCAGGTAGTCCATAGCGTCAGGGGTGGTGGGCATGTTGGCGCCCTCTGCAACCGCCATTACGCCGTTGGCAACCAATGCCTTTGCGTCTTCGAGGTTAAGCTCGTTCTGTGTAGCGCAGGGGAGCGCGATATCCACCTTGACAGTCCATACGCCCCTGCCCTCGTGATATTCGGATTTCGGCCTGTATTTTTTATATTCGGTAAGTCTTTCGCGTTTTACTTCCTTAATCTCTTTTAATGCGTTAAGATCAATTCCGTCGGGATCATAAACCCAGCCGGTGGAGTCCGAACAGGTAACCACTTTGGCTCCGAGCTGGTGGGCCTTTTCTATTGCATAGGTGGCTACATTGCCGGCCCCTGAAACAGCAATTGTCTTGTCCTCGATAGTATCGCCGTGGCATTTAAGCATTTCCTCCACAATATAAAGCAGCCCATATCCGGTAGCTTCGGTTCTAACAAGGGAACCTCCGTAGGAAAGGCCTTTGCCCGTCAGCACACCTTCAAATACGCCTCTTATCCTCTTATATTGGCCGAACATGTAACCAATTTCTCTGGCGCCAGTACCGATGTCTCCAGCGGGTACGTCGGTGTCGGCGCCGATGTATTTGCAAAGCTCTGTCATAAAGCTCTGGCAAAAGGCCATGATTTCACGGTCGGATTTGCCCTTCGGGTCAAAATCTGAACCGCCCTTGCCGCCGCCGATGGGAAGCCCTGTAAGCGCGTTCTTGAAAATCTGCTCGAAGCTGAGGAACTTAATGATACCAAGATTAACCGAAGGATGAAGCCTGATTCCACCCTTGTATGGTCCGATTGCGCTGTTGAATTGGACGCGGTATCCGGTGTTGACATGGACCTGACCCTTATCGTCAATCCACGGCACGCGAAATTTGATTTGGCGCTCGGGGTTGACAAGCCGCTCCAGCAACGCGTCGCGCCTGAATTTATCTTCATTGGCGGTAATTACCGGGCGCAGAGATTCCAGAACCTCCTTTACCGCCTGATGGAATTCGGGTTCGTTTGGGTTTTGCTTTATTACCTGTTCGATTACATCATCAACGTATGACATAAGTTTCCTCCTTAATGCGAAAAAGAAAAAGGCGCATTTAATGGTTAAAACACCGCCATTAAAGACGCCATTGCCTTTTTCTACATATATTTATTTAAAAGTTCAAAATAAAAAACACCTACAATTTCTACCCACAGACACCATTGCCTTCTTCTTGTATATTATACATTTGTAAAGGTAAATGTCAACCCTAATTTTCATTTTTCTGCAAATTTTTTTTTGAACTATTTTGTCTGCTGCTTGACAAAAAATAATATACTACGTATAATATTACAAACATAAAATATAGTGAATGAGCAAAGGCGTTCATTACAGTGCAGAAAAAATTCTGCATTGCAATGAGCGCTTTTTTGTTCCCCCGGAAAGGGAAGGGAATTCAATGTTAGAAGGCCAAGTACGCATCCCTTCTGGATGCGCAATCGCTGCGGTTATCTCTAAAGAAGGCAGAAGGATGACCGGCGAGATGATTATTGATGCTATGAGGCCGATGCGCGACCGCTCCAACGGCCTTGGAGGCGGTTTTGCCGGTTATGGCATTTATCCCGAATACAGGGATTTTTATGCCCTGCACATGTTCTTTGACAGCCGCGCCACGCGAAAGGACTGTGAGGCGTTTTTAAAGGAACGTTTTGAAATTGTAAAATCCGAGATTATTCCCACGCGAAAGGTGCCCGCGATTACCGACGAGCCCATTATATGGAGGTATTTCGTTGATCCGTTAAAATCTGTTCTTGCTTCGATGCAGCTTGATGAAAAGGAATTTGTTGCCCGGACGGTTATGAAGATAAACGACGAAATGAAAGGCGCCTATGTCTTTTCTAGCGGCAAGAACATGGGAACATTTAAGGCGGTCGGATTTCCGGAGGATGTAGGGGTGTTTTACAGGTTGGACGAATACGAGGGTTACTCCTGGACGGCGCACGGCAGGTACCCCACAAACACACCAGGCTGGTGGGGCGGCGCACACCCCTTTTCGCTGCTTGACTGGTCGGTGGTTCACAACGGGGAGATTTCCTCCTATGATGCCAACCGACGCTTTATTGAAATGTACGGGTACAAATGCACCATGAAAACCGATACCGAGGTTATTACTTATATAATGGACTATCTTATCCGTGTGCAGGGGCTGACTCTTGATGAGGCGGCCAAAGTGGTAGCCGCGCCATTCTGGAGCACCATTGAAGGTGAAACCGACGCTGAATATAAGAATAAATGCGTATACCTGCGCACCTTTTTCTCAAGCCTGCTTGTTACCGGACCCTTTTCGATTGTGCTTGGGTACAACGGAGGGCTTATGGCTTTGAATGACCGGCTGAAACTGCGTTCCATGGTAGTTGGCGAAAAGGATGACAGGGTGTTTATTGCTAGCGAGGAAGCCTCTATCCGCGCAATGCAACCTGATGCCGAAAATGTCTGGGCACCCGCAGGCGGCGAAGCCGTAATAGTCAAGGCAAAGGAGGGTGCTTATTAATGGGAATTGAATTTATTTACCCCGAATTCGAGGTTGTGCGGAATGAGGACCGCTGCATTGCTTGCCGCGTCTGCGAGAGGCAGTGCGCAAACGAAGTGCACAGCTTTGATGAAAAAACGGGCAGGATACTTAGCGATGATACAAAATGTGTTAACTGCCAGCGCTGTGTATGCTTGTGTCCAACAAGGGCGTTAAAAATAGTAAAGAGCAACTGCACATTCCGGGAAAACGCCAACTGGGCCGAGGACACCATTAAGGAAATCTACAAGCAGGCAAACAGCGGCGGTGTGCTGCTTTCCTCCATGGGCAACCCCAAACCCATGCCGGTGTACTGGGATAAGATCCTTATCAATGCTTCACAGGTTACCAATCCTTCCATTGACCCGCTTCGTGAGCCGATGGAGACCCGCGTATTTCTCGGTAAAAAGCCCAGGAAGGTTGAGAGGGATGAAAAGGGCAGGTTAAAATGCCAGTTGCCGCCCCAGCTAGAGCTTTCCATGCCGGTTATGTTTTCGGCCATGAGCTATGGGTCAATCAGTTACAACGCCCACGCGTCCCTTGCCCGCGCTGCCAGCGAGCTTGGAATTTACTACAATACCGGCGAGGGCGGGCTGCACGAGGATTTTTATCGCTACGGTAAAAACACCATTATACAGGTCGCTTCCGGCCGTTTTGGCGTGCACAAGGATTATCTTGAGGCGGGCGCCGCAATTGAAATTAAGATGGGACAGGGTGCAAAACCGGGAATTGGCGGCCATTTGCCGGGGGCAAAGATTGTTGGGGATATTTCCCGCACCCGTATGATTCCCGAAGGAACAGACGCAATCTCTCCGGCCCCCCACCACGACATATATTCCATTGAAGACCTGCGCCAGCTTGTTTTTTCCTTAAAGGAAGCTACAGAATACAAAAAGCCGGTTATCGTAAAGGTGGCGGCTGTCCACAATATTGCCGCAATTGCCAGCGGAATCGCGAGAAGCGGCGCTGATATTATCGCTATCGACGGCTTCCGCGGAGGTACGGGCGCTGCACCCACAAGGATTCGCGACAATGTCGGAATTCCGATTGAACTGGCCCTTGCCGCGGTCGACCAGCGGCTTAGGGAAGAGGGTATCAGGAACGATGTGTCGTTGGTCGTGGGGGGAAGTATACGCAGCGCCTCGGATGTAGTAAAGGCGATAGCCCTCGGCGCAGACGCATGTTACATCGGCACGGCGGCACTGCTGGCCCTTGGGTGCCACCTTTGCCGGACCTGCCACAGCGGCAAGTGCAACTGGGGCATTGCGACCCAGCGGCCGGACCTTGTGAAAAGGCTTAATCCCAGCATTGGGAGCGAAAGGCTTATAAATCTCATGAATGCCTGGCGCCATGAGATAAAAGAACTAATGGGAGGTATGGGCATTAATTCCATCGAGGCCCTTCGCGGCAACCGGCTTATGCTGCGCGGGGTTGGGCTTAACCAGAAAGAGCTTGAGATTCTTGGAATTTCTCATGCGGGTGAGTAATATGAAAAGAATTTATGTAAACGAAGAGTGGTGCCTGGGGTGCCGGTTGTGCGAATACAACTGTGCCTTTGCAAATTCCGGATTAAAGGATATGGTAACGGCGCTTAAAGGTAAGCCCATATATCCGAGAATACGCGTCGAAGATAACCAGAGAATCACATATGCGGTTTCCTGCCGCCACTGCACCGACCCCATCTGCGTCAAAAGCTGCATTGCCGGCGCCATGTATAAGGAAAACAGTGTTGTAAAGCTTGACAAAAGCAAGTGTGTTAAGTGCCTTACCTGTATGCTGGTCTGCCCCTTTGGCGCGTTGACCATCGGTGAAAATGGCGTTGTTCAAAAATGCGAACTTTGCCTGCAAAATTCCTGTGGCGAGCCCGCCTGTGTCAAAGGCTGCCCCAACAGGGCAATTGTATATGAAGAAAGAGGAGAGGCTGAATGAAGCATTATGTCATTATCGGCAACGGCGTTGCTGCGGTGGGTTGTATTGAGGGAATCAGAAGCTTAGACAAAAACGCCAAAATAACCGTTATCTCGGAAGAAAACCGCGCTGTTTACAGCAGGCCGCTTATCTCCTACTACCTTGAAGACAAGACAGACCTTGAGCGTATAAATTACAGAAGCCCGGACTTTTACGATAAAATGGGTTGCGAGGTGCTTTACGGCAAAAAGGCCGTGCGCTTATACTGCAACCTTAAAAACGACATAGATAGTGACCTTGTTACAAACAACCAGAAAAAAGTGGTTGTAAGTGACGGCACCGTTCTTGACTATACGTCCGTGTGCGTTGCCACCGGTTCTGTGCCGTTTATTCCAAACATAGAAGGACTGGACGAGGTAAAGGATAAGTTTTGCTTTATGACCCTTGATGATGCCGAAGCCTTAAAATCGGCGGTAAACAGCAAGTCCAGGGTATTAATAATTGGGGCGGGGCTTATAGGCCTTAAGTGCGCCGAAGGGCTGCACAATAGGGTGGCAAGCATTACGGTTTGCGACCTTGCCGACAGGGTGCTTTCAAGTGTTCTTGAAGATGACGGCGCCGCAATAATGAAAAGGCACCTTGAGACAAACGGGATTAAGTTTATGCTGTCTGATACTGTTATGCAATTTAAGAAGCACACCGCAATTATGAAAAGCGGCAGGCAGGTTGAATTTGATGTACTTGTGCTTGCAAGCGGCGTGCGACCAAATACCGGGCTTATAAAGGATGCCGGGGGCGAGGTAAACCGCGGGATTATTGTTAATGACCGCATGCAGACAAGTCTTGCTGATGTGTATGCGGCCGGCGACTGCACCGAGGGAAACGATGTTTCCTTCGGCGGCAGGCGTGTTCTGGCGCTGCTTCCCAACGCCTATATGCAAGGATTTACCGCAGGCGTCAATATGGCGGGTGGCAATGAGGTTTATGACAAGGCCATTGCCATGAACTCCGTGGGCTTTTTCGGCCTGCATGCCATGACGGCGGGCGTTTACAACGGAGAGATTTATGAGGAAAAGGATGAAAGCTCTTTAAAGCGCCTGTTTGTAAAAGATGGGTATCTTGTCGGGTTTATCATAGTAGGCAGGGTAGAACGGGCCGGGATTTACACATCACTAATCAGGGAAAGGACGCCTTTAAGCGAGATTGGTTTTGACATCCTTAAAAAAGATGCTACAACCGCTGCGTTTCCTTCCAATGTTCGTAGAAAAATGTTCGAGGGCGTGGTATAATATATGCTAATAAATGTAAAGGATTTGGATCACAGGTCAATAAACGAAAGGATACGGGGTTGTAAAGGCCATATAATCCTTGAGAACTGCTGCGGGCAGCGCTTTATTGCCGCAGGTATGTCAGGCCTTTACATTGACATTTTCGGTGTACCTGGCAATGCGCTGGGCGCATATTTAGACGGTGCCGTAATTACGGTTTATTCAAATGCTCAGGACGCGGTAGGGGATACCATGAACGAGGGGAAAATAGTAGTCCACGGCGATATAGGCGATGCTGCGGGGTATGCCATGCGCGGAGGCAAAATCTTTGTAAAGGGCAATGCTGGATACAGAGCGGGTATCCATATGAAGGCCTATGAAGATAAAATTCCGGTGATGGTAATAGGCGGCACCGCAGGAAGTTTCCTTGGGGAATACCAGGCGGGAGGCGTTATTATAGTACTTGGGTTAAACTCCAAGGGAAGGCAAATTGTCGGACAGTTTCCCTGCACGGGAATGCACGGAGGCAAAATGTTTTTGCGCTCCGACTGCGAGGGAATAAAGTTCCCAAACCAGGTGACCGCACGCCCCGCAGGCCCTGATGACATGGAGGAAATTAAGGAGTACATAGCCGAATACTGCGAGTTATTCGGTTATGATTATGATACTGTAATAAACTCGCCCTTTACTGTTGTTACGCCCGACAGTAAAAATCCATACAAACAGATGTATGTGGAGAACTAACTTTAAGAAGGAAGGTATTATTATGAAGTATTCAAAAGAAGAGGTATTGCAATATGTCCAGGAAGAAGATGTGAAGTTCATTCGTCTTGCCTTCTGTGATGTATTTGGCAGGCAAAAGAATATTTCAATATTGCCGCAGGAGCTGCCTCGAGCTTTTGAATACGGAATTGCCTTTGACGCTTCTGCAATTAAAGGTTTCGGCGATGAAACCCGTTCCGACCTTTTGCTTCATCCCGACGCAGAGACGTTAATGCTGCTGCCCTGGAGGCCGGAGCATGGCAAGGTTGTCCGTATGTTTTCAAGAATTACCTATCCCGACGGCAGACCTTTTGAGTGCGACACAAGAAGCTTGCTTATAAAGGCGGTAAAAAAGGCAGAGGCGGAAGGATACCATTTTTTATTTGGTGTGGAGCAGGAATTCTATCTGTTCAAACTTGATAATAACGGAAACCCTACTAAGGACCCTTATGATTATGCCGGATATATGGATATTGCCCCCGACGACAGGGGGGAAAATATCCGCAGGGAAATTTGCCTTACCCTTGAGCAGATGGGTATTTGCCCCGAAAGTTCCCATCACGAAGAAGGACCCGGTCAGAACGAAATTGGTTTTCGTTATTCTGACCCCATTACAGCCGCGGATAATGCCATGACATTTCAGACCGTGGTCAGAACTGTTGCAAACCGCAACGGCCTTCATGCCGATTTCAGTGCAAAGCCCCTTGAAAACCAGCCGGGCAACGGCTTTCATATAAACGTGTCTGTCAAGGCAGATGACGGTTCGGACAATTTAAGCTATATGATTGCCGGAATTCTTGAAATGGCAGACCAGATGACCGCATTCATGAACCCAACCGAAAATTCCTATAAGCGACTGGGCGTTAACAAGGCGCCAAGATATATATCCTGGTCCAACGAAAACCGTTCCCAGCTTGTGCGTATCCCGGCCGCGGTGGGTGAATACCGCCGTGCGGAATTCCGTTCGCCTGACCCAACAGCCAATCCGTACCTTGCCTTTACGCTGATGATATATGCCGGGCTTTACGGGATAAAGAACAGGCTGGATTTGCCTAAAATCGCGGATTTTAATATGTACAAGGCGGACGCACAGACGCTGTCTGGATTTAAACAGCTGCCGCATGACCTTAAAGCTGCCTGCGAAATCGCCTCAAAAAGCGATTTTATCAGGCGGCATATTCCCGCCGCAATTGTGGATTTCTACTGCAATAGATAAGACGGTTTTAATACAAAAAGGATATAAGGAAGGGGGAGCAAAATGGGACTAAAAGAGCGGGTATATAGTGTTCTTGTCGTTTCGGCGGCAGAAAACTTTAATAACTCGCTGTTAAGTCTGCTCCCCGAGTCACTCTATCGCCCCGTTCATGTTGTATCAAGCGTTAGCGAGGCAAAACGCTCTATTGCCGAGAGGACCTACGATTTTGTATTGGTCAATTCGCCGCTTCCTGATGAAAACGGCGCACGCTTTGCGATAGATATAAGCACCCTAAAGAATTCGGTTGTACTGCTTTTTGTCCGTTCGGATATCTATGCCGAAACGTTTGAGAAAGTAGTTGAGCACGGGGTTTTTGTGCTGTCCAAACCGACATCAAAGCATATGGTGATCCAGGCCCTTGAATGGATGGCCAGCGCCAGGGAAAGGCTGCGCGCACACGAGACAAAGACCCAGACCCTTGAGGAGAAAATGGCGGAAATCCGTATCGTCAACCGCGCTAAGCTGCTGCTGATTAGTGAGATGCATATGGATGAGCCGCAGGCCCACCGTTACATTGAAAAGCAGGCAATGGACCGCTGCGTTACAAAAAGGGTTATTGCAGAGGAAATAATTAAGTTATATTCGTAGTTATATTGAGAGTCTTCGGCAATAGCCGGGGGCCCTTTGTTTTTGCAATATGTTTTTTAAACTATATAAATTTAAAGCGACCTGCAGGCACTATTATTACTGCAGCAAAAAACACTGCCCCGTTTTTGGGGCAGTGTTTTTATTTTAACCTTTGCGGTTTTAGCTTGCTTTAGTTTTTCTTGCTTTTGACAGCGGCCTGGGCTGCAGCAAGACGGGCGATCGGTACGCGGAAGGGTGAGCAAGAGACATAATTGAGCCCGATGTTGTGGCAGAACTCGATGGAAGACGGGTCGCCGCCATGCTCGCCACAGATTCCAAGTTTAAGGTCCTTGCGGGTGCTGCGGCCAAGTTCTGCAGCCATTTTAACCAGCTTGCCGACACCGTTCTGGTCAAGCCTTGCAAACGGGTCAAATTCGTAGATCTTGGCCTCATAGTAGTCGTCAAGGAACTTGCCGGCGTCGTCGCGGCTGAAGCCGAATGTCATCTGGGTAAGGTCGTTGGTACCAAAGCTGAAGAATTCGGCTTCTTTAGCAATCTCGTCCGCAGTAACAGCCGCGCGCGGAATTTCAATCATGGTGCCTACATAGTATTTCATATCAATGCCTGCTTCGGCTATGAGCCTGTCTGCAGTGGTAGTTACAATATCTTTTACGTATTTAAGCTCTTTTACTTCGCCGACAAGAGGAATCATGATTTCGGGTTCGATCTTGTATTCGGGATGTTCCTTATTTACCTTAATAGCCGCGCTTATGACCGCGGTGGTCTGCATCTCTGCAATTTCAGGATAGGTTACGGCAAGACGGCAGCCGCGATGTCCCATCATCGGGTTAAACTCGTGCAGGTCGGCGATTACCGACTTGAGTTCTTCTACAGATACGCCCATCTCATTGGCAAGTTCAGCAATTTCCTCTTCCTTTGTTGGCAGGAACTCATGCAGCGGCGGATCGAGGAAGCGAACTGTCATCGGACGGCCCTCGAGCACGCGGTACATCTCTTCGAAGTCGCTCTGCTGATAGGGTAAAATCTTGGCAAGAGCCTTTTTGCGGCCTTCGGGAGTCTTGGCAAGAATCATTTCGCGGATAGCCTTAATACGCTCGCCTTCAAAGAACATGTGCTCGGTACGGCACAGACCGATACCCTCTGCGCCAAACTTGACTGCCTGTGCGGCGTCTTTGGGTGTGTCGGCGTTGGTGCGGACTTTAAGAGCCCTTCTCTCGTCCGCCCATTTCATGAAGCGCTCGAAGTCGCCCGAAATGGTTGCAGAAACAGTCGGGATGGCTTCGCCGTAGATTTTGCCGGTTGTACCGTCGATAGAAATGTAGTCGCCCTCTCTAATGGTCTTGCCGCCGAGCTCGAAGTACTTCTCTTCTTCATGCATTTTGATTTCGCCGCAGCCCGAAACACAGCAGGTACCCATACCGCGGGCAACAACCGCTGCGTGGGAGGTCATACCGCCACGGACGGTGAGGATACCCTCTGCGGCAGCCATACCTTCGATATCTTCAGGAGAGGTCTCAAGACGCACAAGGATGACTTTTTCCCCGCGGGCAGCCCATTCTTTTGCGTCTTCGGCGGTGAATACCGCTCTTCCGCATGCGGCACCAGGGGATGCGGGCAGACCGCTTCCGATAGGAGTCGCTTTTTTGAGTGCCTTTTCGTCAAACTGCGGATGAAGCAGTGCGTCTAACTGTTTGGGATCAACACGGAGTATTGCCTCGTCTTCGGTAATCATGCCTTCGTCGACAAGGTCAACGGCAATTTTCAATGCGGCAGCAGCGGTGCGCTTGCCGTTTCTGGTCTGCAGCATGTAAAGCTTGCCGTTTTCAATGGTAAACTCCATGTCCTGCATGTCTTTATAATGTTTTTCAAGACGCTCGGCGATCTCAACAAACTGGTTGTAAATCTCGGGCATCTCTTTTTGCAGTTCAGAAATCGGGTTGGGTGTGCGGATGCCGGCAACAACGTCTTCACCCTGGGCGTTGATGAGGTATTCGCCGAACAATGCCTTCTTTCCGGTGGCGGGGTCGCGGCTGAAAGCAACGCCGGTACCCGATTTGTTGTTAAGGTTACCGAATACCATGGGCTGTACATTAACCGCGGTACCCCAGCTGTAAGGAATGTCGTGCATGCGGCGGTATACATTTGCGCGGGGGTTGTCCCAGGAACGGAATACCGCCTTGACGGCTTCCATAAGCTGTACTTTGGGATCGGATGGGAAGTCCTCGCCTTTCTGCTCTTTGTAGAAGGCCTTGAACTCGTCCACAAGCCTCTTCATGTCGTCGGCTGTCAGTTCAATGTCTTTCTCTACGCCTTTTTCGGCCTTTAACCTGTCGATAATCTCCTCGAATTCCTTCTTGGGAAGGCCCATAACAACGTCGGAGAACATCTGGATAAAGCGGCGGTAGGAGTCATAGACAAAGCGCCTGAATGCAGGATCGGGATTGCCTGCGATAAGGCCTTCGGCAACTTCGTCGTTAATACCAAGGTTTAAAATGGTGTCCATCATTCCGGGCATCGAGACACGGGCACCCGAACGTACCGAAACAAGCAATGGCTTTTTAGGATCACCAAATTTTTTGTCATTAATTTCTTCGATTTTTGCAAGATATTCGTAAATCTGATCTTCAATATCTTTGGCTATTTTTCTGCCATCCTGGTAATAGCGGGTGCAAGCCTCGGTGGTAACGGTAAACCCCTGCGGAACCGGCATTCCCAGCTTTACCATCTGAGCCAGATTGGCGCCCTTACCACCCAGCAAATTTCTCATGGACTCGTCGCCCTCAGAGAAAAGATACACGTACTTGTGACCCAATAAAATCAACCTCCTATTTTTTATACCAAATTGCCCTCGGGGGCTTAAATTTTGGGTTCCTATAAAAAGCCTCACTCAATTATATCAAACAATAGTAGTAAAATCCAGATTAATTAGCATATAAAATAAAAAATATTTGTCTTTATTTGCATATATTTTTTGTATATATTATAATAATCTAAATTCTATAATTATCCGACAGTTAAAGGACATTCTATTAAATTATGGGTAGTTTTTCCGGGATTATACCATTTTTAGGCAAAAAAAGAAAACCCTTTTAAAGCCTGAAGCTTTAAAAGGGTTTGCGCAAATTTATGTAAACTACCTGCCCGCATTTTCGGCGCTATCAAATGAAATATCCCCTATACATACCGAATCTTCACCGATTTCGACTTCGGCCTCTATACACAAAGGGATTGAGATATCAATTCTCTGCTTTAATATAAAGCGGTATTTGCCTTTGCTGCGTATTACTTCGGTTTTATCATGGCTTATTTTTATATTATCGCTTGAGATTTCTTCCACCTTTACATTGGGTGTTACGGTAATGGGGATTAATAAATCCATGTTTTGGTTTATGTTTTGGGTATTCATATCTGTCTCCTATCATGAATATATGTAGTGGCGGGTACGCCGTGGGGGCGTACCGCCGAATTCAGGGTTTATTTCTTTTCCTCTTCGCAGCACTCGAAATTTTCGTGATGACCGTCCTTGCTTTCGGAACAACCACACTTAATAGACGGATCGCCCGCAAAGGCGTCGGATTCAATTTCGATGGGAACCGCAACAACAATTTTTTGCGCAACCGTAAATTCACAGTCTTTTTTATCTTTATCATGGTCCTTAACTGCTCCGGGTATCACAACCGGTTTGCCTATACAAAAGGTTTTGGGGTCGTGGATTTTTACCTTGGGTTTGACCTTAATTGGAGCCAAAACCGTTGCATTCTGATAACCGATTATGCGGCAGGCTTTGTCCTTTTTCTCAATTTCGTAATCTATACCTATCACCCCTTTCGCTTATTGCATTAACATTCTATGCATGTCCATGTCATTTGTGACAAATTTATTAAAGGAGAGAATTATGAAAACCAAAAACTGTGCTGTTATACTTGCCGCCGGCCATGGGAAAAGAATGAAGTCAGACAGGCCAAAGGTGCTGTGCGAGGTGCTTTTCAAGCCCATGATTGACTGGGTGATAGACGCCGCAAAACCCGCGGTGTCGGACGTATGCGTCGTCGTGGGCTTTAAAGGCGAGGTTGTAAAAGAACATTTAAAGGGCGTATTTGCAACTGCCGAGCAGGCAGAACAGCTTGGCACCGGGCACGCCGTTACGCAGGCAAGGGATTTTATTAGGAAATATTCGGGAGGCAATGTGCTGGTGCTTTGCGGGGACGCGCCGCTTATAGACACTGATACTATACAGTCGGCGCTTGATTTTCATATAAAAAATCAAAATGCCGCGACCGTTATATCTGCCAGGATTGAAGAACCCAAAGGTTACGGTAGGATTGTGCGGGAAAAGGGAAGAATGGTAAAGATTGTGGAGGAAAAGGATGCCGATGAAGTCACAAGAGAGATAAATGAGGTAAATTCGGGCGCTTACTGGTTTAGCTGTGACGCCCTGCTGGAAATTCTCCCAAGGCTTAGCAACAACAACGCCCAGAAAGAATACTACCTTACCGACGCGGTACAACTGATGCGGGAGAGCGGGCTTAATGTCGAAGCCTACACCGCCGAAAATCAGTATATTGTACTGGGCGCGAATGACAGGGCGCAATTGCACCAGTTGAACAACATTGCGCGGCAGATAGTGCTTGAAAGGCTGATGGGCGAGGGAGTTGAAATAATCTGCAGCGACGGGGTTATTATAGGGCCTGATGTTAAAATAGGCGTTAACACCCGGATTTTACCTTGCTCGATTGTCACGGGAAACACATATATTGGATCAGGGTGCGTAGTGGGCCCGTGCGTGAAGCTGCACAACTGCATAGTTACGGATAATTCTACCGTTTCTTTTGGCGAGTATGCCAACGGGACATATTAATTAGATTAAATAATAAAGCCCGCTTTTTTGGCGGGTTTTATTGTTTTTTTGTGCTAAAAAATTGTACAAATCAAACTTAATATGAATTGCCACTTATATTACATTTACACCAAACTAAAATGCAGCTAAAATAAAAGTGTAAATATAATAGAAAGGAGTATTTTTATGAAAATAAAAAGGGCTTTGGCTGTGCTTTTAAGCCTGTTGATCCTGCTTACGGCATTTCCGGCAATAAGTTTGGCTGATGGTGCAGCACCCATTAAAATTGAGGCCGAAGACCCCGCGTACTATACTTTAGGCGAGGGTACTACATTAAATGACGGCAATATTTATTATCAGGGCCCCACTGCCCCGTCGGGCGGCAAATACGCCGACATTTCGGGGTCTGGGTCAAATAAAGCCAGGGTAACATATACAATACCAAATGTAACCGTTGGCACTTACGAGTTTGTGATAGCATATAGGGTGCATGACAGCTCAAGGTCAAACGTACAGTTTGAAGTCAACGGCGTAAAAGCTGATTCTGTGCTTGACACCGGTCCCGGTACCGGACGGCCGCTTAACAATATTATTACATTTACGGTAGGAAGCTTTGAGCTTGTTGAAGGCACAAACACCGTGGTTATTTCGGTTGCCGAAGATAGTCCCAAAAACCGGTTTATGATTGACTACCTTTTATTCACACCCGAAGGTTATGAAGAGGAACCCGAGGAACCCGATGAGGGGGATTACGAGGAGGACCCCGATTTGCCTAACAATCCGACGCCCAAGGGCGAAACAACCGATGAGATAAATATTTATCCTAAGCCATCCTGCTATAACGATTCGAGCTTTTATTCGGTGACTGTCAATGGCATGAATGTCCCGGTATATTCATACAACGGCGAATTTGACTATGTCTCCTTTTCTGCTGGAAAGGACAGAATGGACATTGAGGTTACCGTAAAAAACCTGTCGACAATTAGCAAATACTCTATTACACCACAAAAACTTGAAATTCCCACCGAGGTAAATGGCAACAAGATTTCGTTTTCTTTGGAAAAGGACCAGTATTTAATTTTAGCGGTGGACGGAGCAAGGAAACTGGTTTTGGCCATTGACCCGCCCGAGACCGATGTGCCTGCCAAGAGCGGTGAGGGTATTTTTAATGTAACCGATGCTAAATACGGCGCCGATAACACCGGAAAGAACCTTTCGACCGCTGCCATCCAGAAGGCAATTGACGATGCACATGAATTCTGCGGCGGCGTGGTTTACATTCCGGCCGGTGTTTATCTTATCGGCAACTTGACACTTAAAAGCAATGTCAATGTTTATTTGGAGGGCGGAGCAGTACTGAGAGCCGTCCAGGACCAGTCTCAGTATACAATGAACTGGCACAAGAATTCCATAAACGAAGACATAAGCTGGTGGATTAGAACCAAGTTCGGCGCCAAGAATATAAAAATCTACGGCAGAGGTACCATAGACGGCGACGGTTATCAAAGAGACAAGGTGTTAAAACACAAATATTCTCTGAACCTCCTTGTACCGATTGCCTGCGAAAAGTTCACGGTAGACGGTATAACCTTTAGGGATTCCGACTCTTGGGCGGTTATACCTGTTAGGTCCAATGACCTGACCTTTACGAATGTAAAATTCCTAAACCGCTTTGATATGGGTGAAAATGACGGAATCGATGTCTGCGAGTCACAGAATGTAGTGGTTAGGAATGCCATAGGCACAGGACTTGACGACCCGTTTACCACCAAAACCTGGGCTGCGCATACAGACATTGCGCTTAAACCCGATGGGTCACCTGCCTGGCCGAGAGAACCTGAAAAAGTAGAAAACGTGCTGTTTGAAGACTGCATTTCCTGGACCTACTGCTATGGATTTAAAGTCGGCCAGGGATGTTTGCAGGACCAGAACAACGTGGTGTTCAGGAACGGCGTGGTTTTTGACTGTTCCGTGGGAATTGGTATACACCATAAATACGGTACCGGCACGGTTTCCAACATAGTATTTGAAAACATCGATATAGAACGCAACACCTGCACCAATGACGGGCACCGCACCTGGCTGCACGCCGAGGTTTTAAGCGGTTCAAACGGGCATGGGCCAATTACAGGCGTAACAATCAAAAATATTAATGTGCGCGACAGGGGAACGACACCTGCCAAAATAATCGGTTTTGACCAAACCTCCATGGCAACCGACTTTACCTTGGAAAATATAAGATTCTTCGGAAATACCGTTCCTGCAAGCACGCTTGAACAGCTGAATATCTTGCTGAGGGAAAACTATGACGACATTAAGATCGTTGGCGACCCGACCTCAAAGATTCAAGCGGCCTACTTTAATACGGTTGTAAATGCTAATTTAAGTGCCAACACCGACCCGGAAGGCGGGGGTGTAGGGATAAAAGGCCGCGACGGTGGATACGCGTTGTATAACAATGTGGATTTTGGCAATGGCGTTGATAAGATAGATGTAAGGCTGTCGTCGCTTGGTAG
>DULI01000021.1 GCA_012840445.1 Clostridiales bacterium | reverse complement strand
GCTTCGTAAACGTCATTCACCCGCACAAACTCCACCCACACGACGGACAAGTTACACAACCACTGTCATGCATTATTTTTGTTCCGCATTCTGGACAATACACATAGTCATGTGCACTCTGCCTCTTCATTATCTCTTGTTTCCTTTCTCTGTTCACAATTTCCATACTATCGGCTGATATAAACTTGTAATCACTCATGGATATAAACGTCCCCCTTTTCCTTTGATGTTATAACGCTAATCATCAAAACAATTTGAATTTATTGTCCAAACCTCATTGGTGCTACTATCCCCATTTATGTGCTTTGCCACAATAAGCCCATATGCCTCTAACTCTTGGATGGAATAGGCGATAAAACCAGTAGAATTATCGCGATTCATTTTCACATTTCTTTGTTCTTCTAACAATCCAGACTGTCTCATTTTATTCATGTCAACTAGTATCCAGTCTTTGACAGTATTATCTACAGTCCACATATACAAATACCAATCGCAGTATCCTTCGCGCAGTTTTTCTATTTCTGTTTTATTGCCACGATTATATGCTCTAATAGTAAAATCCCTAAATCCTGTATCCCTTCTTACCCGTAAAGCAATACTGCTGCCAGTTAATACTATCTTCGCATCAGTAGCCATTGTCATATCCTCTTCTGGTGTAGCAAGACTAATTTTAACAATTTTACTTAGTTGGCTTTCTAATATTAGCTTGGCCTCCGCAAAATGCTTTTCTTCCCACTTTTTATTTTCTGCAAATGTGTTCATTGCGCTTCTTTCCCCCAGCTGTCAAATCCATCAATACGACGTCTTCCGAACATATCTAACCTACTACCAGCCGTAACACGCTTAACCATTTCATAGAAGTAATCAGGTTTGACACTATGCCCAGCCCGTGGAGCTTCAAAACATACCTTAAAATCCTTTAGGTCGAAAAATTCTGGTGTTCCTTTCCTTCCATATAAAATAAATTCGCAGTTATATTGCGGGAGTCCAAATGGTTGAAAGCCTCCTTGTTTATGCCACACAAAAGTACAAATATATTTTACTCCCCAGTGTTCAAAAATTTGAAAAGCGTCAGGCAAATATTTTTGTGTGGTCCAAAGCCAAATATGGCAGTCGTCCTTTGCTGGCAATTCTATATTTTTTATCTCATCTACGGTCATTGTAGGGTAATCAAATTCTACCTGATTTGGTGCAACATCACGTTCTATCTTTTTCATTTCCCAAGGTGGATCGATAACGATAACATCGTATTTTTTTGTGACTGGATTCACTGGTTTAGCGCTGATTTCTTCAAGCTGTTGTTTTATCTTCTCACGTCTGTGTTCCTGAATAGCTTCAGCAACAGTTTTCTTATTTTCAAGGTGTTTTGCCACTTCTATTTGCTCTTCTGGCTTTAACTTAGCAAGCTCAAGTAATTGTGTCGTACTATCCGCAATAGGAGTATTACGGATCTTCTCCTTTACTTCAGGTACAAGATTCTGTGCAATTTGAATGCGCCGTAGTAAAGTACTATTGGCCAGTCCTACCTCTTTTGCAATATCCTCCGTTGTTTTTAACCCTCTATCCGATAGAGAGTTAGTAGGTGGCTTCGGTGGAAGGCCCCCTGTGCGCATTTTTAAGGTCTGCGCCTGATGCACCCATGCCAAAATTTCTTCTCTTTCTCTCTCATACAATCTGTATGCTTGCTCAGCGTTCTTATCTTCGTTAAATAGCGCTGGCCCTTTGCCGTCTCTGTACATCTGCAAGTATTCTTCTACGCTGTGCTTAGGCTCTTTTTCTGGCATTAGCTCATCAAGCCGCTGCCTGAATGTAGCAATCTGCTGGTCAATGCTGTTTGTCTTTCTCTCTACTTCTGCCTGCTTTCGTCCAAGCTCTGCAAGTGCAGCCTTATATGCTTGCTCCAGCTTCTCCACTTTTGCTTTCAGCTTTGATATTTCAGGCTGTGCTTGCTTCTCTACGGCCTGCCTTTCTTTTTCTAACTCCTTAATTTTTTCTTCTAAGTGCTCAAGCTCATACTTTGCTTGTTCGCTCTCAATTACGGGTATTTCACCCTGCAACTGCTCAATCGCTTTTCGTAACCTTTCACGCTCAGCGATTAGCGCAGCTTTCTTTTTCTCATC
>DULI01000026.1 GCA_012840445.1 Clostridiales bacterium | reverse complement strand
CGTAGTGTAAACTAAATTACACCCTTTATGTTTTGAAATATGCTATTTATCAAGGGTTTCAAGATTTTTAAAATAAAAAACAATGACACCCCTCTTTTCTGGTATAATTGAGTCGTCCAAACACCAAAAATCCCAGAAAGGAAAGTGTCATTGTGAACTCAATTATATCAGTTTTAGTAGCATATAATCAATTTTTACTTTTACAAATCCATCAATTGTTAGTTTTTATTGCGAAGAACATACCTCTTAAGTTCCCAAAGCTAGATTTAACAAGTCCTAAGTATAATAAGCTTACAGTCGATAAACTGCCTATTGTCAAAACCCTTGATAAGCTCAATTACAAGTATTTGCTAAAAGATTACTTTGTACAGCACGGCAAAGAGCTTAAACCAATAAAACCTCGCGGAAAAAATCCTGTTCCTGTGGAAACTATATGCCCGCGTTGTGGTGCCCCTCATCAATACATCTACGATAATACCGGTGGCCGTGGTCAGTATCTTTGTAAAGTATGCTCTTTCCGTTTCAATAAAGGTAAATCCTTTGATACTTACTTAGCCTGCCCTTATTGCGGTCATGCCCTGCTATTCAAGAGAGAACGTAAGCAATTCAATGTATATTTCTGCCGTAATGATAACTGCGAATTCTACAAGAATTCCCTTAAATCTCTTTCTCCGGAAGATACTGAAGAGTACAAGCTTCATCCCGAAAGATTTAAACTCCGGTATTATTATCGCGAATTCACCGTAGATTTCTTTAAAATGGATCTGGACTCCATGCCTAAAGGTTCTGTTAATTTTAATTTCAGAACTTTCTCTCCTCATATCATGGGCCTTTGTCTCACTTATCATGTTAATCTCGGCTTATCCACCCGTGCTACAGCAAGGGCTCTTTGGGAGATACACCAAGTCAGGATTTCCCATGTCATGGTAAGCATCTACGCTAAAACTGCTGCAGCTATTGTTAAGCCTTTTGTTGATAGCTTTGATTACAGACCTTCCAACTTCCTTGCCGCTGACGAAACCTATGTCAAAGTCAAAGGAGTAAAGCACTATGTTTGGTTCATCATGGATGCCCTCAAAAAGTCTATCCTAGGATATCAGGTATCTGGTACTAGAGATGTCGGGCCTTGCATTTTAGCCATGCGTATGGCTTTTTCAAAGTTCAAAGAATTCCCCAGCAAAGCTCTTAAATTCGTTTCCGATGGCTACAGCGCGTATAATCTTGCGCAGCAACAGTTCTCACTTAACAACATGGATTTTGACCTCACTCAGGTAATTGGGTTGACTAATGAAGATCCCGTTTCTACTGAATATCGCTGGCTAAAACAGATTATTGAACGACTCAATAGAACCTTTAAATTCTCTTACCAGGTCACTAACGGCTATGGTAGTGGAGAAGGTTCAAATACGCATGTCGCTCTGTTCGCTGCTTATTACAATTTCCTCCGTCCGCACTCGTATACCTATTGGCAACCTCTTAACTCTATACCTGAACTTGAGGCAATTCAGAACATGCCTGGCAAATGGCAGAAATTAATCGAGTTATCTCAACAGTTGATTTTGTCTAAGCAAACAGGTTAGCAGCGTTTATGCCGCGAAAGCCTCTTGATAATGAGTGTCCGGCATGTTAGGCTATCCTGCCGGACATCAACCGCCTCCAGAGCCCTTCTGCTTTGTTCAGCATGGGTGATGCCTCTGATGCCTGCAAACATGCCGGCGGAGGCTCATTGTCAAGAGGATCGTGGAATAAATGCGGAAGTTTGGTACATTCTTCACTTTTCAAGGTTCAATAAATCCAACTATTCCCATATTGCTTTTTTCATAAGTTATTTAACACTACCTT
>DULI01000004.1 GCA_012840445.1 Clostridiales bacterium | reverse complement strand
TAGAGTGTCGCTGACTTCTTAGCTCCACTCAAAGTTCTTTCCGGGTACTCTCAGTATCGTTGCCTAATTTTCAAGGTCCATTCAAAAGCGCCCTCCGTCAGAGCGCCTGATTATAATAGCAAATCTGTTTTGCTTTGTCAAGCTTGAATTTTATTAGTAATTTCTGCTATTTACAGGCTGCTTTTTACAAAGCGGCGCGGATATTTAATATACTGCACCGACGCAAAAATGTAAACACACAAATTTTGCCTGCATAATAAACCTAGCCTTAACATTAAGCCTTTTTTACAAAAACTGGGTGCAAATTTGTGGTTTTGTACACTTTTTATTAATGTTTATGAATAGTTTTAATTGTAATCATCTAAATGATATGGTATAATTGTTCAGAATTATTTATCATTTTCAGGAGTTCGTTGACTCAAAAAATCAAAAGGTGTAAGAAAGGGTGTACCGTATTGAAACAGTATCCTGCGACGCAAATCCGCAACATTGCTTTGTTGGGACACGGTGGTTCCGGCAAAACTACTTTGGCCGAGGCAATTCTTTACCATGCCAAGGCCATTACCCGCATTGGCAAAATCGACGATTCCACAACCACCATGGATTTCGACCCGGAGGAAAAAAAGCGCAAAACCTCTATTTCCACATCCATTTTCCCAATAGAGCACAACAACTCAAAGCTCAACATAATAGATGCACCTGGCCTGTTTGATTTTGCTGGAGGCATGCACGAGGCACTGGCTGCCGCCGATTCGGCATTGATTGTGCTTTCAGGCAAGTCCGGATTGGCCATAGGCGCACAGTTGTGCTACGACCTTGTGAAAAAGAAGGGCAAGGGCTGCGCATTTTTTGTAAGCAAGCTCGACGCTTCCAACGCAAACTTCTACAAAGTAATGGACTCCCTGACTGAAGCTTACGGCGCCTCTGTCTGCCCCGTAGTCGTACCCCATATGCAGGGCGAAAAATTGGTCTGCTATGTCAGCCTCATTGAAGACAAGGCCTATACATACGACGGCGCCGTCGCCAAGGAATGCCCCATGCCTGAGGACGAGCGAATAGAAAACATGCGCAATATAATGCTCGAAGCCGTCGCCTCCACAGACGAGGCTTTGATGGAAAAATACTTCAACGGCGACAAGTTCACCAAGGAAGAAATTTGCAAAGGCCTTGCAGCCGGAATTAAATCGGGGGACATCCACCCGGTTCTCTGCGGCGCCGGCCAGACGGGCGAAGCTGTGGACATTGTACTCAATATACTTACCGAAATCATGCCCGACAGCAGCAGCGGCAACTACAAACAGATTGTGGACGGCAAGGAAACCGACATCGCCTGCGATCCCAACGGGCCCTTCGCCGCCCTTGTATTCAAGACAATCGCGGACCCCTTTGTGGGCAAACTGTCCTACTTTAAAGTTATTTCGGGAAGCATTAAACCCGACAGCTACGTTATAAACTCCCGCACCGGCGATGAAGAGCGCATTTCCAAGCTTGTGTGGATAAAGGCCTCCCAGCAGGAGGAAACAAATATAATATCCGCAGGCGACATCGGCGCCGTTACCAAGCTGGGATCGGTTCTAACCGGCGACACGCTGTGCTCAAAAGACAAAAAGATTACCCTGTCCCCCATCGAATTCCCCGCCCCCTGCCTTTCCATGGCGGTTTACTCAAAGGCCAAGGGCGACGAGGACAAAATCTCCTCTGGCCTGTCCCGCCTCGCCGAGGAGGACCCGACCATTAAGTTCGAGACTAACAATGAGACCAAAGAGCTGGTTTTATCCGGCCTTGGCGAATCCCACCTGGATGTAATCGTATCCAAACTTAAATCCAAATTCGGCGTGGATGTCCAGCTTAAAATCCCGAAGGTGGCCTACCGCGAGACCATTCGCAAAAAGGTCAAGGTGCAGGGCAAACACAAGAAGCAGTCGGGCGGCCACGGACAATATGGTGATGTATGGATCGAGTTCGAGCCCTGCGACAGCGAGGATTTGGTATTCGAAGAAAAAATCTTTGGCGGCGCCGTTCCCAAGAACTTCTTCCCCGCCGTCGAAAAGGGCCTTCGCGAGAGCATGCAGAAGGGCGTGCTCGCAGGTTATCCAATGGTCGGCCTAAAGGCCACCTTGGTGGACGGCTCCTACCATCCGGTCGACTCTTCGGAAATGTCCTTTAAACTGGCGGCCAACCTGGCATACAAAAACGGTATCCCGCAGGCATCCCCTGTGTTATTGGAGCCCATCGGCACCCTTAAAGTGCTGGTTCTCGACGACCAGATGGGCGATGTAATAGGTGAGATAAACAAGCGCCGCGGCAGGGTGCTCGGCATGAACCCGGCGGAAAACCACATGCAGGAGATTGTGGCAGAAGTTCCAATCGCCGAAATGGGCGACTTCTCCACCGCCATGCGGTCCATTACCCAGGGCAGGTCAACCTTTACCCTTACCTTCGAGCGGTACGAAGAAGCCCCACCCATGATAGCCCAAAAGGTTATTGAAGAAGCCAAAGCCGCCGCCGAATAAACAAAAAAACAAAACCCGGTTTTTACACCGGGTTTTTTATTTTACTCAAAATACTGCCTGTACCAAACCAAAAATGTATACACCGTCCAGATCTTGCGGCTAAAATCCCTTTCGCCCTTAAAATGCCTGTCCAGCATTTTCACAAGCAGTTCTGTATTGAAGAACCGCTTGGCCGTGCTGCTTGTAAACTCTTGCTTTACAAGCTCATAGAACTTTTGCTGCCGCAGCCATACCCTAATGGGCACAGGAAATCCAAGTTTGCGCTTCTCGGCGGTTTTTTTAGGTAAAATCTTCGAAGCTACGGCGCGCAGGCATATCTTAGTCTCTTTTTTGTTTACCTTATATTCAACCGGCAGGGAAAGGGCAAGATCCAGCACACGCCTGTCAAGCAGCGGGGACCTTACCTCCAGCGAATGGGCCATGGTCATACGGTCGGCCTTAAGCATTATGTCCCCCGCCATCCACATATATAAATCAATATACTGCATCTTTGTAACATCGTCGGCGCCCTTTACCTCGTTGAAATAAGGCCTGCACAGCTCAAATGGTTCGGGCGCAAAAACGGGCGATTTTAAAAGCCTTTCCCTTTCGCGCTTTGTAAATATAAAGGCGTTGCCGATATACCGATCCTCAAGTTTTACCCCTCGGCGTACCAGGAAATTGAATCCCCTCACATTCGGGAACAGCATAGCAACCTTTGCTATTGCATGCCTTAGCACAAATGGTATCTTATTATACAGCGGCACTGAAAAGGGTTCGGAATATATATTATACCCCCCGAACAGCTCGTCCGCCCCTTCGCCCGACAATGTAACCCTCGCATGGCTCGACGCAAGCTCGGACAAAAAATACAGCGCCACGGCCGACGGGTCGGCAAGCGGCTCGTCCATAATATACTGGATTTTGCCGAATTCATTGAAAAATTCCTCGGCAGAAATTATGCGGCTTATATTTTCAAATCCCGCAAATTCCGAAAACTCCTTTGCGAACCCGACCTCTTCATACAGCGCCGACTCAAACCCCACCGTAAAGGTCTTTTTAACCCCCGCAAGGTAGGACACAAGGCTCGAGTCAATCCCGCTCGACAAAAAGGCGCCAAGGGAAGGCGTGTTTTCCGTGTGCGCACGCACCGCATTTCTTACGGCGCTGTCAACAAGCTCCACACACTCATCAAACGTACGGGAATAATCGGGACGAAATTCAAATTTATAATACCTTACAAGATTAATCTTGCCGTCTTTATACTCAAAACAATGTGCGGCAGGCAGCCGGAAAATACCCTCGAACATGGTCTCATTTTCAGGCGAGTACTGGAAAGTCAGATACTGTTCAAGCGCCCTTAAATTCAGCCTTTTTTCTGCCGACGGGTGAGCTAGCAATGCCTTTATTTCCGAAGCAAACACAAACGCCCCGTTATTTATAAAATAGTATAGGGGCTTGCCCCCGTATATGTCCCGGGCGCCAAATATATTGCCATCTGTGCTGTCCCATACCACAAAGGCGAACAGCCCTTCAAGCTTATTTACAATATCCTGCCCGTACTCCTCATACCCGTGCAGCACAACTTCGCAGGCACTATCTGTGGCAAACACATGCCCCTTTTGCCCAAGCTCATCCCGCAGGGCCACATGGTTACTTATATTCCCGTCAAACAGCAATACTTTGGTATTATCCTCATTAAAAATAACGGTTTTGGAATCAGCCGTGCCGAGCCTACGCACCCCAAGGCACACCCTGTCATCTGCAAAGGTGCCGCCTGCATCGGGGCCACGGTGGTATATGCTGTCCATCATTTTTTGAAGAATACCGTCGGCTGTCTCACCAATTGTGTTGGTAAACCCGACAATCCCGCACATATTTTACCTCCATTAACAACTTTGCTGTTAATTATATCATTTAGGCCCGGCATGGCAACTTAACTTTCAAATCTGTAACTAATTGTAATGAAATGTAAACAATTGCAGCTATTCTGTGTTGCTGCCCGCAGTAAGGTCGGCCTTAGCGGGGTTGCTTAATACTTTGCCGTAAATGTCAAACCTCGAGCCGTGGCAGGGGCAGTCCCAGGACTTATCGCTTTGGTTCCACTCAAGCTGGCAGCCGAGGTGGGTGCATTTGGGGCTTACAAAATAGAAGTTGCCCGCTTCATCCCTGTAAACACCAAGCTTTTCCCCTTCAATATTCACAATCCTGCCCTCCCCCTTTTCAACATCATTAATCTCGCTGGAGGGGATATACAGCCCCTGCTTCAGCAAATGCGCCGCGGCTTTTAGGCTTAACGCCGTCACGCTTGCCGCCTTTGCGGCTTTAGGCCTTGTGGGAGAGAAGGTCTCGGCAAAGGGTACATTTTTGCCGCTTATTTTGTCAGACAATATCATGGCCGCCACCATCGAGCCCGTCATGCCCCATTTGTTAAAGCCGGTTGCAACCCAAAGATTGGGCGTATCCTTCGAGTACCTGCCAATAAAGGGTACCCCGTCGGGCGTCATGCAGTCCTGCGCTGACCAGCGTTCCACCACGCGGCAGCCGGGGAAGATTTCTTGCGCGAATTGGGCCAGCTTTTCATAACACCCTTCGGCGGATTCCCTGTCGCCTGTTGTATGGCTCTGCCCGCCGAAAATAATCATGTCCTTATACGGCCTGAAGGTATGCCCGCCCTTCCCCACGTCAAGGTACATGCCGTTCAAACCTGGCACATTTTCAAGGGCCAAAAGATACGACCTGCTTTGATACAGCCTTAAAAAGTAATACCCCGGCGCGTTAATAAAGGGGTAGTGTGTGGCCACCACAATATGCTTTGCATTTACCCGCCCAAACTCGGTAATAACCCCCTTTTCGTCAACCGATACCGCCTCCGTATCCGTGAAAATAGTCAGCCTTTCTGCCACCGCCTTTAAAAACTCAAGGGGCTGAAAGCAGGCGGTATCATTGAATTTCAGCGCGATTTTAACTTCAAAGGGCAGTTCCGTGTGCTTACATATTTCGCAGTCGATCCCGATTTTCTTCGCCGCCAGCGCCTCTGCCTTTATCTTCTCATCCTCCTCCCGGCTGTAAATATAAGAGGGTACCCGCCTTAAACCGCACTCCACCCCCAGTTCCTCGGCAATCTCGAAGAATCTTTCAACCGCCATTTTGTTGGCGTGGTAGTAGTTTTCCGCATCCGCCTCAGACAGCTTTTGATAAATCAGCCCGTGCTGGTATGTGATTTTGGCGGTGGTTCCCACGGTCTCACCTGCGCAAATGCCCTCCTTTTCAATCACCACCACATCAAACCCTTTTTGGGCCAGCTCATAGGCGGTCAACAGCCCTGCAATTCCCGCTCCAATAACCGCAACATCCACCGACAAATCAGAATCCAGCCTGTTTGTTTTTGGTATATAGGTCTCCCTGCTCCATAAAGACATATATATTCCTCCATTCTTTTTCTTTTATATAGTTTGCCGGCATTTTTCACCAATAATCAGTATTGAAATTTTATTGGCAAATTATTTATAATGAACAAAACTGGTTTAAGGATTGGTAAAATTGAGAAAAAACAAAAAGTCCGCCGCAAAATTCCTTTGGGCGGCGGTTATAATTTGGATGGCGGTAATATTCTTTTTTTCCGCCCAAAGCGGCGAACAATCCTCTGCCTTAAGCGGCGGAATTTCCGAAAAACTGAGTAATTTAATGTCTCCTTTAATAGAAAGCCTTAACTGGGACACCGCAAAATTTGAAGCAGGGCTAGAGTCGTCCCTTAGAAACCTTGCGCACTGCACAATATTCTTTGTGCTGGGCGTGCTGTTGGCCCTTACCATGCAATGTTACAATATAAGCATGCCAAAGCGCTTTCTGTTTTCCTTTTTTATCTCTTTGGCATACGCTGTAAGCGATGAAATCCACCAGATCTTCGTGCCCGGCAGGGCATTCCAGCTTTCAGACATTGCTATTGACACCGCCGGCGCACTGGTGGGCATACTGCTGGTCGTGTTGGTGTTCCGCAGCAGAACAAACAAAAAGAAGGGTAAAAAAGCTTGAGACAAATTGGAATTTACATTCACGTGCCATTCTGCACCTCAAAGTGCGGCTACTGCGATTTTTATTCGGTGGCCCCCAATCCAAACTTAATCGGCAGCTACACCGGCGCTGTCTGCAGCGAGCTTTCCCGCTGGTCACATTTAAACAAGGCCGCCGACACGCTCTATTTTGGCGGCGGCACCCCAACTCTGCTTGGCGGGAAAAACATTGAAAAAATAATAAACACCGCAAAAACCCATTTCGGGCTTGAAAAGGCCGAAATCACGCTCGAAGCCAACCCCTGCGGGGACCTTGAAGAAATACTTAAAACAGCGGCGTCCTGTGGAGTCAACCGCCTGTCCCTCGGCGTGCAGTCGGGTGTAAGCGGGGAGCTTAAAGCCCTCACCCGCCGCCACACCCCCGAAGATGTTTTAAATGCAATAGGCACCGCGCGAAAGGCCGGAATTAAAAATATATCCGCCGACATAATGCTTGGCATCCCCCGGCAGACCCCCCAAAGCCTTGAAAAAACCCTCCAATTTGTAACTGGGCTCAATATTCGGCACATTTCAGCTTATATGCTCAAAATCGAGCCCGGCACCCCCTTTTACAGCGCAAATATAAGCTTGCCCGACGAAAACGAGGCGGCAGAACTTTACCTTAACACCGTAAAGCTGCTTGAATCTGCGGGATTTTGCCAGTACGAAATCTCAAACTTCGCAATACCCGGCTTTGAAAGCAAACATAACCTTAAATACTGGAACTGCGAAGAATATTTGGGTATCGGCCCCGCCGCCCATTCCTTCATAAGCGGGCAGAGGTTCTATTATGAAAGAAATCTGGAAAAATTCCTAAAAAGCCCCCAGACTATCCCCGACGGCGAGGGCGGCTCTCCTGATGAATACGCCGTGCTGAGGCTTCGCCTTAAAGATGGCCTTGTATTCTCCCTTTTCCGCGAGCGTTTCTCCCGCGATGTGTCCGAAAGGTTCCTAAATCAGGCAGAAGCACTAGAAGGAAGCGGCCTGATAGTTTTGGACAGCCAAAAAATAGCCCTCACCCCCGAGGGATTTCTTGTCTCCAACCGCATAATCACCCATCTACTCGAATACGGCATATAAAAAAGCACCCTTGTGGGTGCTTTCGTTATAGTTTTATTCTTTGCTTTTCCTCCCGCCGATTATATAATCAATAATCTCTGCGGTAATCCTCAGACACTCCTCCATCTCGTCATCGTCCACAGGGTCGGGCATGTCGGCGGGGTACCGGGTTTCAATGTAAAACTGGTTCACAAAGGCGCAGTTTTTAAGTTGTCCCGCAAAATAGCTGTCAAGCCTTGCCGCCCGCCTGCAGAGAAACACCAGGCTGTGTCCCTCAAGCAGCTCATTTGTCCTCTCAAGAATAAATCCTTTTAGCGCCTTTTCAATGGCCTGCTGGCAGTGAAAGGCCACAAGGCCGTTGTCCCCCTCGTGATCTTTAAGTATCCTTGCCCCCTGCAGGTCAGCCTGCGCCTTTTTGTACCAATCTTCAAACCGTTTGCTGTCGGCCATAAAGCACCGCCCCTTCCGTGTTAATCTTATACGCAAAGCTGCTTTTGTCCTTTAGGCACTCCTCCCACTCATGGGGCGTGTATAAAAGCAAATCAAAGGGTATTTCCGAATCAATCTCATAGTACATCTCAGCCAAAAGCCTGCGCTTATTATCCGTCTCAACTACCACGCAAATATCAATATCGCTCTGATCCGTCGCAGTCCCTTTGGCCTGGGAGCCAAAAAGTATGACCTTTTCGGGATTAAACCTTTCAACTATCTGGCTCACAATATTGTCAACAGCTTTGTTCATGGCACACTCCCGCAAAATCTTCTCTATCTTAAAAATACACCAATTGCCCCCGCAGGTCAACCTCAATAAATCCCGCCTTCATCAAAATAAAAACGGCACAGCCTTTGCTTGTGCCGTTTATTATTTTACGCCTGTTTTACATCCCTGCGGTTGAAGGAATCCAGCGCAATATAGGTAAAGCAGATAAAGTACACCGCAAGCACTATAAGCGAGAAGGTAAAGGTCATGCCCTCAATCCTGACCCCGCTGGTAACCATATCAAAGAACCTTATGGAGTTAAGCTCGGGGAAGTAAGCGCTAAGGTTGGTGTTTAAAAAGAGCAAAAACCGCTTAAAGTCATAGGGCATAAAGGCAAGTATTGTGGAAATAATCGAGCCGCCAAACATAAAACCAACGCCAACGCCTATGGCAAGGGACGAGCGGCGCATTACAACCGCCAGCATAACGGACAGGGAGGTCATAACCAGCAGCTCCGGGCAGGCAAGCAGGTATTTCAGAAGGCAGGCGAAAATGTAGGGCATATCCTCCACCCTGCCATTATTGTATTTTATAAGGCTTCCCGCAAAATCAAACCCGAAGGCCAGCCCGCCGGCCAACACAGAGCTTGCGAAAAGTATAACCAGCAACAGCAGCGATACCAAAAATACGGTCGTCAGCTTTGCATAAAACAGCTTCCAGCGTTTGTAGGGGCTAATCAGCATCAGCTTAATAGTGCCCTGGGAATATTCCGACGCCATCATTGTCGCCGCGATAATTATGATAAACAGCGAAATAAAGGATACCAGCGAGCTGCTTACCGACAAAAACCCATAAAGCGAATTGGCCTCAACCGGCGGTTTGTCATTCTTTATGCGGTAGGTATTCACCTCGATCTCGCCTTCCAGTTGCCGCCTTTCCTCATCCGAAAGCTGCATTCCCTGGTTATTCCTGTTCATTTTAAGGTTATATATGTCGTTGAAAAGGGCGTTAAGAGTTTCATTCTGCCAGTCCTCTTGGGTCGTTCTGTAATCACTGAACCTCGATATAACCGGGATTTTCTTGTCAATCCTAAGCTGCAGCACAGCCTTTTCAGCTTCAACGGTGGCCTTTTCATAGTCGCCCTCGGCGTTTTGCAGCCCTAATATTCGCATGCAGATATCATAATACCCAATCAAATCATCCCGGTCCACCGCCGCGTAAATATCATCGGCCGCCTTTGTATACTGCAAATACAACCGCTCGTCCTCACTGTCGCCGGAACCCTCAAGGGTTCTGGCCTGGGATTTGTACTCAAACGCCTTATACAGCGCCTCAATTTTCCAACTGTCGGGCTCATACCCTTTAGAGCGGGCGTACTGCAGCATCTCAAGCTCATCCAGCGAATTCTGGGGATCTTCCTGCATGCCGGGCATACCGGGAAACTTTATATCCATTCCGGGCCTTTGGAAATCTCCGTCAAACTTAAATTGGCTGTCTGCAAACCCGCCTTCCACAAGCTTGGTAAGCTCGTTTATCCGGTTTTGCATCCTGCTTTCGGGGGATTCGGAATGATAGTAGTAGGAAGTCACCGACGATTTAAGCAAAAATGCGTACCCTATGCTCATCAGCGGTATCAGCACAATCAATATAAAAATCAAGGGACGCGCAAAAAGCTTGATAAACTCGTTTTGAATCAGTCTTAAAAACCTACTCAACTACATTTCCTCCTCCCGTTATTTCCATATAGCTTTCCTCAAGCGTCTTGGTCACGTGGTTCACGCCGAAAATGCCCACGCCGGCCGTTACAAGCTCCTTAATAAGATCATTGATTTCCTGCTCCTCGGCCGTGATTGTGAACACCTCGCCCTCTTGGCTCTGCAGCCTGTCGGGCATGCGGGTATTTATCACTTCCAAAGCCTTGTCAGCCGGCCGCAGCGTCAGATTATAGTAGTTTTGCACGCTCTCGGTAAGCTCGCTGATACTGCTGGTCCGCACCACCGTACCCTTGTTTATGATGCAAACCCTGTCGCACAGCATCTGCATCTCACTCAAAATATGGCTTGACACGAATACCCCAAGCCCCTGCTCGTGGGCCAGAAACTTCAGTACATCCCTCAGTTCCTTTATTCCCGTCGGGTCAAGCCCGTTGGTTGGCTCATCAAGGATTAGAACCTTGGGCCTGTGGACTATTGCCTGGGCAAGCCCCAAACGCTGTTTCATACCAAGGGAATAGGTCCTTACCTTGTTGTGTATGCGCTTTTCAAGGCCCACAAGCCTTACCACCTCGTCGATGCGCTGCCTGTCAACCCCGTTGCGCATGCGGGCGAACACCTCAAGGTTTTTGTACCCCGAAAGGTAGCCGTACATATCGGGGTTTTCAATAATGCCGCCAATCAGAGACAGCGCCTTTTCAAAATCCTTGTTGCGGTCATAGCCGCCTATTTCCACGCGGCCCTCATCTATGTCAAGCAGCCCTAATATCATCTTTATAGTAGTGGTCTTGCCCGAACCGTTGGGCCCAAGGAAACCCAAAATCTCGCCCGGGTACAGCTCGAAGGATACATTATTAATAATCTTTTTCCTGCCAAAACTTTTGTGCAGGCCTTCTGCCTTTAAAACTGCAGTGCTCATATAAACCTCCTTAGAACCAGTGTTTGGTCTGCATTTTGGATATCTTCCACCCGCTGTCAGTCTGTATCAGCGAAAAAGCACAGTTGGCAGAAAATACTCCTTGCGAATATTCCCGCGGGTTAGTCCTGATTACCCGCCCGTTTTCATATTCAATATCGTAAAATGTTTGGCTGCTGTCGTGTGAATAGACAGCCTCAACCGACGCAGTCCCTTTTTTGTGGTTAAGCCTTACCGTCCTTAATTTCTCAAACTTGCAGGTGTGGGTCTTTATCTGATTGTTTGGCTGTACTGTCTGGAAATATATCTGCTCCTTAACCTGGTCTGAAAAGAAGGTTTCAAGGTCCTCCTCGCTTGCAAAATAAGGCCTCAGTTTGGCTTTAATGTCGGAATATAGCGGCTTTACCTGCTCTTCGGTTATTCCTTCCCTTAAGTATTCTTCCGGAACAAAGAAAACCCCTTCAAAATCACTGTAAAAGCCCTCAAGCAGCCTTTCAATCTCCTTTTTATGGGGCGCGTCCTTAATGGCTATCACGCCGTAATAGCAGGCAATGCCAAGGATAATCAACAGGCTCAGGATTACCCCCCTGTTGATTTTTTTCAAAAAAGGTTTCATGCAAACACTCCTTTATATTGTTTTAAAAACCACTTCAAATGTGGTCTTGTTGTCCCGGCTTTCGGCTTTTATTGTCCCGCCGTGGGCCTTGACGATATTTTTGGCGATGGCAAGGCCAAGTCCCGCCCCGCCGGTTTTGGCATTGCGGGAGGAATCGGTGCGGTAGAACTTGTCGAATATCCGCTCCAAATCGCGCTGGCTGATACTCGACCCGTAATTGGTAATCCTCACCACCGCCTCATCCTGCCTTTTAATAATTTCTATGTCAATGTATTTGCCACCAGCGCCGTACCTTACAGCGTTGGAGAGTATGTTGTCAAACACCCTCGCTATCATCATACCGTCGCCTTTAATATACACCGGGCGGTCGTTCACAATAATCCTGCTTGTTAGGTTGTTCTCGCTAAATTGCGGGTAGAATTCCTGCTCAAGCTGTTCAAGCAGTTCGGCAAGGTCAATTTTCTCCTGCGCGGGCGTAATTTCCTCAAAATTATACCGCGAAAACTCAAACAGCTCGGTAATCAAATCCTGGAGCCGCAGGGCCTTCCTGTAGGCCACATCGGCGTATTTCACCATCGCCTCCTTGTCCATGGCAATGCCGTCCTGCTGGGAAATAAGCCCAAGGTAGCCTATAACCGAGGTTAAAGGCGTGCGAAGGTCGTGTGCAATAGAGGTAATAAACTCGTTCTTGCGCTGCTCCTGCAGCCTCTCCTGCTCCCTGGAGGCTTTAAGCTGCTCTGCCATTTTGTTTATCTGGCCTGCTAACCTTCCCAGCTCATCTGTAAAGCGCTCGGGGATTCTCACCGAAAAATCCCCATCGGATATCCGAGCCACCCCGTGGGTAATCTCCATAATATAGGTAAGTATCTTTTTTAGAAAATTTAAAAAGAAAAACAGCGTCACAATAGTTACCAGCAGCATGCTGACAGGGTCAAATATGCTGAAATACCCGCCGGTGAACAATTCCACAAGTATTATGCCTATAATAAACCCCAGCGCGGCGCTTACAATGCCGCTTGCGGCGATCCTAAGCGCCAGGCTGTCGTTGACCCTGGCCCTGTAAAACCTTAATTTTTCCTTTAATTTGCTAATTATTTTCATACCTTATACCCCACGCCCCAAACCGTCTTGATAAAAACCGGGTTTTTAGATGTATCCCCCAGCTTTTCCCTGATGTGCCGGATATGTACCATCACCGTGTTGGTGGCGTCATAATACTTTTCCTTCCACACCTTTTCAAAAATCTCCTCGCTGGAGAACACCTTGCCGTTGCCCGATACCAATAAATATAAAATTTCAAATTCGGTGGGGGTAAGGGGGACTTCCTTGCCGTAAAGGGTTACCTTATGCTCTGCGCGGTTAATGCACAGCCCGTTGTACTCAATAACATCCGCCGACTGCGGTTTCTGAAAGCCGCCATACCTCCTAAGCTGGGATTTTATCCTTGCAATCAGCTCAAAGGGGTTAAAGGGTTTGGTAACATAGTCGTCGGCGCCCGTCATAAGCCCCGTAATCTTGTCAATATCCTGGCTTTTGGCGGACAGCATAATAATCGGGATATCGCTAATCTCCCTCGCCGCTTTGCAAAAGGCAATCCCGTCCATGTTGGGCATCATAATGTCAAGCACCACAAGGGAAACGGGCTTTTCTTTCAATATCTCAAGGGCCTGCCGCCCGTCCTCTGCCTTGTAAACGCTAAAACCCTCGTTTTTCAAATAGATTTCAATCAGGTCCCCTATCTCCTGGTCGTCGTCCACCACTAAAATATTGGCCTGCTCATACATAGCACTCTTTTCCTTTCAAATTGGCTGGCACTATAATACCAGAGAATCCCCCTTAGTTACTTTAGGTATTTATTACTAATTCTTTAAGATTTTCTTAATTTCAAAATTTGCATGTTATACGCAAATTTTACCATAAACTATTGCCAAATGCCATAATAATTTGCGCGGATGCCATGTTGAAAACCCCCACCCAAAATGGTATACTAGTTTAGATAAAGGCGCATTACGAAAAATGCTTTTCGGGAGTCGATAATGGCTACAAATAACCTTTCCCAAAAACAGGCGGCCGTCTATTCCTTTTTGGTGCGAAGGCTGCGAGATGGCCTTCCCCCCACAATCAGGGAAATCTGCCGCGCCACGGGCATTAAATCCACCTCGACGGTGCACGGCATTCTGGATTTTCTCGAGGAAAACGGCTATATAACACGCGATTCGCGCTCATCCCGCTCAATACGCATCGCCAACACCCAGGGGGCGGTGCAGGTTCCGGTGCTCGGGCGCGTCACCGCAGGAAATCCCATCCTGGCGGTAGAGGATATTATCGGCTATATCCCATTTTTGACAGATGGCTCCGACCCCGACGGGCTTTTCGCGCTCAAGGTCGAAGGGCTTAGCATGCGCGACGCCGGCATTCTCGACGGGGACATCGTCATCGCCGACAAAAACCGGCGGGTAACAAGCGGTGATATCGTCATTGCCCTGATAGGCGGCGAAGAGGCCACCGTTAAGCGATTGATAATAGAGGGCAACCGCCCAATACTCATGCCCGAAAACCCCGACTACAGCCCCATTTACCCGAATGAATTGAAAATTCTTGGCAAAGTGGTGGCAAGCTTCAGAAAATATTAGCAAAATCTTTTGCCTTGGTGATAAATAAATGGAGGACAAAATCACAAAAACCAGGTACCACTTAATAGACGCGCTCCGCGGATTTGCGGTTGTGTGCATGGTATTCTTTCACGCCTTTGTCACAATGTCCGATATATACAACCTCCCCCTAGGCGCCAAACTTGTCAATTTTTTCTCTCCGGCAGAACCATACTTTGCCGGTTTATTTATTTTTATATCGGGAATCGCCTGCTCCCTTTCAAGCTCCAACCTTAAAAGGGGCATAAAGCTTTTAATAATTGCGCTGCTGATTACCCTTGCCACATTCGTTTTAAGTTTTTTCGGCTTGCAGGTCCAAATCTGGTTTGGTATACTGCATTTATTGTCTTTTTCAATACTTATAACGGCGGCGTTAACCCCCTTAACCAAAAAAATTAACCCCGCCCTTGCGGCGGCGGCCTGTTTCGCTTTATTTCTGTTCACAAGGACCATTGAATCGAGGTACCTGTCCTTGCTCTTTCTGAAAATCCCCCTTCCGGGAATACTTTACTCGGTACCCTACTTGTTCCCCTTCGGCTTTTACACCGAAAATTTCTCTTCGGCCGACTACTTCCCGCTGCTTCCATGGCTGTTCCTGTTTTTGTGCGGAGCCTTTATCGGAAGGTACGAGCAAAAGGGCAAATTCCCGGGCTTTCTTAAAAAGAGCCTCTGCCCGCCCTTGGAATACATAGGGCGCAGGGCATTGATTATATATATACTCCACCAGCCAATAATCGCAGCGGTGCTATTTGTAATCCTGAAACTTTTCAGAATAAGATAAGCCCCTTCCTGTACCATAACACATTGAAAACTACTGCAAGGGCAGTAATATAATGCAGCACTCAGACGAAATTGAAAGATAAGAATAAAAGGTGTTAATATTAACACCTTTTATGAAAGGGGTACAGTGATGCTTAATCTTAAAGCTTTTTTAGAGGATAAAAGAGCTATTCTGATATCTGCAATTTCCATCGTTATTGTTATCGCTATCATTACATCTTTAATTCTGTTCGGTAAAGATAAGGCTCACGAAGCCAATGCGGCGAATGATAGCAGCGATACATCAAGCCTTACCGTGTCGGTTGTTGTACCGGATATTATAACCGATTCAAGCGATACGGCCACCAGCACAGACAACGTCTTGCACCTTGATGTCGGGGACGGGAAAAGGGCATCTTCTCAGGAAGATGTATCGGAAGAACAAACTGTTAAGCCTACCGATATAAGCCTTAATAAATCTTCCGTAACCCTGCTTAAAGGCGAAAGCTTTACGATTAAAACCACATTCATACCGGCAAACACTTCACAGATACACAAAGGGCTTACTTTCAAAACTTCCAATGCCAATATTGCAACTGTTTCAAAAAGCGGGACGATTAAGGCAAACGGCAAAGGAAATTGCGTTATAACCGTTTCATGCGTGGATGTGCCGAGTATAAGCAAACAGGTTAATGTTACCGTTTACGAAAACGAAAGCAGTCAAAGTTCAATCCCGCAAACAGGAAACAACGGCAGCGGTAACACTTCAAACAGCGGTAAATATAATTGTGGCAATCCTCTGCATCATTGCGTTAATGAAGCAGGACACAATTATTTAGTAGAAATCGAGGAAGAGGGCTGCCCTTATTGTGGCTCCCATTCTTGTCCCAGCTTTTATACGGTTGATAAATGGGGATATCCTATCATAGACCCTACTGTATGTCCTCAATATGATGTAAAAAAAGACCCGACTAAGTATTGTCAAGATTGTGGCAGACCTATAGGCTCAAAAAAGGGGCAATGCTTACAATTTCTTATATCAGCGTATTGCGATATCTGTGGCAAATGGGTAGAGGGCAGGACTTGTCATTACCACGATGATTAAACACGATGATTAAAGGTGTTAATATTAGCACCTTAAAAGAAAGGTAAGTGGTATTGCTTACACCGAAACAAAGGCCGATGTGTCTTGGCAAAATTTTAAATTTTAAGGATGATTGCATGCCCAGAAAACACATACAGCTTTACACCGACGGCGCCTGCCTCGGCAACCCTGGCCCGGGCGGATGGTGCGCCATTTTAAAATACAACGAGCATGAAAAGGTCCTTTCCTCAGGAAGCCCGGACACCACCAACAACCGCATGGAGCTCACCGCCGTAATCGAGGGGCTTAATTGCCTTAAAGAGCCCTGTTCTGTCACGCTGTATACCGATTCACAGTATGTGGCAAACGGGCTTTTAAAGGGCTGGGCTGAAGGCTGGCGGCGCCGCGGCTGGAAAAAGTCCGACGGAAAGCCCGCCCTTAACAGCGACCTTTGGGACAGGCTGTTAAGGCTTACAGAAATACACGAAGTTGATATCGTCTGGATAAAAGGCCACGCCGGCCATCCAGAAAATGAGCGATGTGACAGTATTGCGGTTAAAGAGGCGCAAAAATTTAGTAAAAAAAGAGAAAATAATTTAAGTGATTGAAATGTATACTAAAAAGGTATACAATTAAATCACACAATAACTGCATATGCTTAAACTATATTGAGCAACCCTAAATACCGAAAGGATCGGTTTTTATGAAAAGATTCATATACGCCGACAATGCGGCAACCACAAAACTCAGCGACACCGTGCTTGAAAGCATGATGCCATATCTGAAAGAAGAATTCGGAAACCCCTCAAGCCTGTACGAGCTTGGCAGCCGCGCCAAAACCGCAATCGAGCGCTCCCGCGAGCAGGTAGCTGATGCCCTTGGCGCCCTGCCCCGGGAAATCTACTTCACAAGCGGCGGCAGCGAATCGGACAACTGGGCGATATTTGGCGCTGCCAACGCCATGAGGCAAAAGGGCAAAACCCACATAATTTCCACCAAAATCGAGCACCACGCAGTGCTCCACGCGCTGGAGGCGTTGGAAAAACAGGGCTTTGAGGTAACCTATCTGGATGTGCCGGGCGATGGCATTGTCCGCACAGAGGACTTTGAAAGGGCCATCACCGACAAAACAGGCTTTGCCACTATCATGTACGCCAACAACGAAATCGGCACCATTCAGCCAATTCCCGAAATCGGCAAAATCTGCCGCGATAGGGGCATCATATTCCACACCGACGCGGTACAAGCCGTCGGCAATCTTCACATAAATGTAAAGGAGCAGAATATAGACCTGCTCTCCCTTTCCGCCCACAAATTCCACGGTCCCAAAGGCGTCGGCGCTCTGTATATAAGAAGCGGGGTAAGGATCCCCAATTATATCTACGGCGGCGCGCAGGAACGCGGGCGAAGGGCCGGCACCGAAAACACCGCGGGCATTGTGGGGCTTGGTACCGCCATAACCGAGGCGGTGGCCTCAATAGACAAAAAGGCAGAATACCTCACAAAGCTTCGCGATTATATAATCGGCGGGGTGCTAAAAAATATCCAAAGGTCCCGTCTTAACGGCCACCCGGTAAAAAGGCTCCCCGGCAACATCAATTTCAGCTTCGAGGGCATCGAGGGCGAATCGCTGCTTTTGCTGCTTGACCAGAAAGGCATTTGCGCCTCATCCGGCTCGGCCTGCACTTCAGGCTCGCTGGACCCAAGCCATGTGCTCTTAAGCATCGGGCTTCCCCACGAAATCGCCCACGGCTCTTTAAGGCTTACCCTTGGCGAGGACAACACCTTCGAAGACGCCGACTACATCCTGTCGGTGCTTCCCCCGATAGTCCAGCGGCTTAGAGATATGTCCCCCCTATGGGAAAAGATAAAAAACGAAAACTAATTTGATTTTTGGAGGAGAACTATATGTATACCGAAAAGGTAATGGACCACTTCCTTAACCCCCGCAACATGGGAGAAATCCAAGACGCCGACGCTGTTGGCGAGGTCGGCAACGCCAAATGCGGGGATATTATGAAGATGTACCTTAAAATAGACAACAATGTAATCACCGACATAAAATTCAAAACCTTTGGCTGCGCCTCGGCAATCGCCACAAGTTCCATAGCCACCGAAATGATAAAGGGCAAATCCATCGACGAGGCTTTGCAACTTACAAACAAAGCGGTGGTAGAGGCGCTGGACGGCCTGCCGGCGCATAAAATACACTGTTCGGTTCTGGCAGAACAGGCAGTAAAGGCCGCCATTGCCGATTATTATAGAAAGCAGGGCATCGACCCCGAGCCGATAGTGGGCAAATTAACCGAAGCAGACCATCATTAAACGACAGCCGGGCTTTCCGGCTTAAAATTTCAAGGAGGATGTATATGGAGTTTGTACAAGGCAATTGGAACCGCCATATCGATACCCGCGACTTTATAATGCGCAACTATACCCCCTACGACGGCGACGAAAGCTTTCTGGCTCCCCCCACCGAGCGCACCCTTAAGCTCTGGGAAAAGGTCAAGGCACTGCTTGCAGAAGAGCGCCGCAGGGGTGGGGTGTATTCAATAGATAATAAAACCATCTCGACAATTACCTCCCACAGGGCAGGTTACATAGATAAAGACCTGGAAATCATCGTCGGCCTGCAAACTGATGAGCCGCTCAAACGGGCCATTATGCCCTTTGGCGGAATCAGAATGGTGCACACTGCCCTCGACGCATACGGATATGAACGGGACGAAAATGTGGAAAACGTATTTAAATACCGCAAAACCCACAACGACGGCGTGTTCGACGCCTATACCCCCGAAATGCGCAAGGCAAGGCATTCGGGCATTATCACAGGGCTTCCCGACGCCTACGGCCGCGGAAGGATAATCGGCGACTACCGCCGCCTGCCCCTGTATGGTATCGACTTTTTGATCGAACAGAAAATACAGGCAAAGCAGAATTTAAACTTTGAAATCATGGACGAGGCTGCCATCCGGCTCCACGAGGAGCTTTCGGAACAGATAAAGGCGCTAAAAGAATTAAAATCCATGGCGGCCGACATCTACGGGATCGACATCTCAAAACCCGCACAGGACACTAAAGAGGCGGTCCAGTGGCTTTACTTTGCATATCTCGCCGCCGTTAAAGAGCAAAACGGCGCCGCCATGTCTTTGGGCCGTGTCTCCACATTCCTTGACATCTACGCCGAACGGGACCTTAAGGCCGGTCGCTACACCGAATCGGAAATTCAAGAGATTATCGACGACTTCATCATAAAACTTCGCCTCGTGCGTTTCTTAAGAACCCCCTCATACGACGAGCTTTTCTCTGGCGACCCCACCTGGGTCACCGAATCGATAGGCGGGCTTACCACCGACGGGCGCCACATGGTCACCAAGATGAGCTACCGCTTCCTGCATACCTTAACCAACCTCGGACCCGCGCCGGAGCCCAACCTGACCATACTCTACAGCCCCCGCCTGCCCGAAAACTTCAAACGCTACTGCGCCAAGATGTCAATTGAAACCTCCTCCATCCAGTACGAAAACGACGACCTTATGCGCGCCAAATTCGGCGACGACTACGGCATTGCCTGCTGCGTATCTGCAATGAGAATAGGCAAGCAGATGCAGTTCTTCGGCGCCAGGGCAAACCTTGCAAAGGCGCTTCTATACGCCATAAACGGCGGGCGCGACGAAATCTCGGGCGAACAGGTAGCCCCGGAACTTTTGGCAGTCCGCGGCGATGTGCTTGACTTTGATGATGTATACAAAAAGTTCGAATATGTCTGCGAATGGCTATCCAAACTATATATCAATACCCTCAATGTAATCCATTACATGCACGACAAATACTGCTACGAGCGCATCCAGATGGCGCTGCACGACGAAGAGGTCTTCCGCACCATGGCATGCGGAATAGCGGGTTTGTCGGTCGTGGTCGACTCGCTGTCAGCCATTAAATACGCAAAGGTAAAACCAATCAGGGACGAACGCAATATAGTGGTCGACTTTAAAATCGAGGGCGACTACCCCAAATTCGGCAACAACGACCCGCGCGTTGACGATATTGCCGTCAACGTGGTCAAAATGTTCATGAAAAAACTCGAACGCCACCGCACCTACCGCGGAGCAAAGCCCACGCTGTCCATTCTCACCATTACCTCCAACGTGGTATACGGCAAAAAGACCGGCTCCACGCCAGACGGCAGGAAACACGGCGAGCCCTTTGCGCCCGGCGCCAACCCCATGCACGGCCGCGACACCAACGGCTGCGTAGCCTCCATGATGTCTGTGGCGAAGCTGCCCTATGACTACAGCGAAGACGGCATTTCCTACACCTTCTCAATCGTCCCCGGTGCCCTGGGCCGCAGCGAGCAGGACAAAGTCCAAAACCTTGTGGGCCTGCTGGACGGCTACTTTTGCGAAGGCGGCCACCACATCAACGTCAACGTCATCAACAAGGACGTCCTGCTTGACGCCATGGACCATCCGGAACTCTACCCGCAGCTTACAATCCGCGTGTCGGGTTATGCCGTCAACTTCATCAAACTCACCCGCGAGCAGCAGCTTGACGTTATCAACCGCACCTTCCATACAAGGTTCTAAGGGTTGACAATCGAATTTTGTCGGTATATACTAACTATATATAGTAGAATTTTTAAAGAAGGGGTCTATATATGGGCAGCGCAAAGGGATTTATCCATTCCACCGAAACCTTTGGCTCTCTGGATGGTCCCGGTATCAGGTACGTGGTATTCTTGCAGGGCTGTCCTTTGCAGTGCCTGTACTGCCATAACCCCGATTCTTGGGATATAAACAGTGGAACCCAAAAAACCGCCGCCGAGGTTATGGAGGACATTGTGCGCTACAAATCCTTCATATCCTCGGGCGGCGTTACCATTTCGGGCGGCGAGCCGCTTATCCAGCCCGAATTTGTAAGCGAGCTTATTGACCTTGGCCACCAGAACGGGCTTCACATGGCAATCGACACCTCCGGCGCGGTACCGCTTAACTGCTGCGAGGAGGCAGTGCGAAAAGCCGACCTTATACTCCTTGACATAAAATCCATAGACAACGACAAATGCCTTAAAATCACCGGCAGGGGTAACCACAACGCCCTGCAAATGCTGGATTTTAGGGAGAGGGTTGGAAAGCCGGTCTGGATACGCCATGTGCTGGTGCCGGGGCTTACCTTGATAGAATCCGATTTAATACGGCTTGCCGAATATCTTAAATTTTACAAATGCGTCCAGAAAATCGAGCTTCTTCCCTTCCACAAAATGGGGGAATACAAATGGCAGGTGCTCTGCCGGTCTTATCAGCTTTACGGCACTCCCGAACCCACACAGGAAGAAATGGAGGCTGCCCGCAAAATCTTTCTTGACCGCGGGCTGCCCGTGTCATAAATTTGGACAAGCTATACATGCAAGCTCTCGCAAGTTAACTACGGGAGCTTTTGCCGTTTAATCATCAATTCCAAACAGAAGGTGTTAACATGAGCAAAACCAACCCCACCCGCTTTCTGGTAAAATCGGCGGTAATTGCAGCAATTTATGTAGCCCTTACCTACCTTTCGGGGCTTTTTAACCTTGCCTACGGCAGCATACAGTTCCGAATCTCCGAGGCACTCACAATCCTTCCCGTCTTCACCCCCGCCGCAATCCCCGGGCTTACGGTAGGCTGCCTTCTTGGCAACCTCGCAAGCCCCTTCGGGCTAATAGACATAATCCTTGGCACAATTGCAAGCTTCATCGCCGCGGTGCTCACCCGCGCGCTTGCCAAATTCAAATTCAAAGGGCTGCCGATGCTCTCCCCCCTGCCGCCGGTTGTGGTAAATGCGGTAATAATCGGGGCGGAGATTGTCTTTTTCCTGCCCGAAGGTTTTTCAATAACAGGTTTTCTCATCGCCGCGGCGCAGGTAGGCCTTGGCCAGCTTGCGGTATGCTACTTGCTGGGCCTTCCCCTTTACAAGGCAATAGAAAATTCCGGCGCCAGAAAAATTTTGGAGGATTAGCCTTTATGGATTTAATGATTCCCAACCCCGCCCCAAAGGGCACCATATTCGACACCCACGCCCACTACGACGACCGCCGGTTCGGCGAAATACTTGACGATTTGCTGAAAACGCTTCCCGAATATGGCGTGTGCGCAATCATTAACTGCGCCACCGATTTTAACTCGGCGGAAAAACTAATAAAGCTGTCCGATAGGTATACTTATCTTTACACAGCGGTGGGCTACCACCCGCTTGACATCCCCAAAACAGGTGATCTTGATATTGAAAGGCTTAAAAGCTACACCGCAAATCCCAAGGTCGTGGCCATTGGCGAAATCGGGCTTGATTACCACTATTCCGCCGACAACAAGCCCCGCCAGATAGAATGGTTCGAGCAGCAGGTGGCGCTGGCATGTGAACTGGGCCTGCCGGTCATTGTCCACGACCGGGAAGCTCACCAGGATACCTATGAAATTCTTAAAAAATACCGCCCCAAGGGAGTGCTTCACTGTTTTTCGGGCAGCGTGGAATTTGCAAAACAGATACTAAACCTTGGCATGTATATCGGCCTTGGGGGCACGGTTACATTCAAAAACGCCAAAAAGCCGTTGGAGGTTGCACAATACATCCCCCTTGGCCGGCTGCTGCTTGAAACCGACGCACCCTACATGGCGCCCGAACCCTTCAGGGGAAAAACCTGCCACTCGGCGCATATAGCCTTCACCGCCCGCAAAATCGCCGAAGCGAAAGGCGTAGACTATGTGGAGATTCTTGAAAAGGCCAAACAAAACGCCTTCCAACTGTTTGGAATAAAGTGTGTGCAAGGCTAATATATACAATTAGAACACAATTTTGCGGTTTTTTAATTTATGCTGCCCCTTGCTTTTGCCTTTGCCTAAGGTATAATTAAATTAGAAAAAATGCTCTCCCGGCATTTTTATATTTAAAAAAGGACGAACTTTTTATGTTCGTCCTTTTCTTTATTTCGACCCTGACCTTGATACCAAAGACACAACATAGCTAAATACTATCGCCGCCGTAATTCCCGCCGAGGTGGCGGTAACCCCCCCTGTCAGCGCGCCCAGAAGCCCGTATTCCTCAAGGCCCTTCTGCACGCCCTTTGCAAGGGTATAGCCAAAGCCGGTAAGCGGCACGGTGGCTCCCGCCCCCGCAAATTCAACCAGCGGCTCATAAAGCCCGATTGCCGTCAGGATTACCCCTGCGGTAACGTAAGCCACAAGAATCCTTGCGGGGGTAAGCTTTGTAAAATCAATAAGTATTTGCCCCACAAGGCATATGGCGCCGCCCACAATAAAGGCCTTAAGGCAGTTATAAAATATTTCCATATCATCACCACACTTTTTATTCAAGTCTATTATTTGAAAAGCCTAAAGAAATATTCGTCAAAAATTTTTGTAAAAATAAAAACAACTTCCCAAAAGTTGATATTTGTCTTGACCCTGCAATTTTTATCGATTAAAATATTAATTTGAAGTTTATTTTTATCGGAGGAATTATTTTTTATGTCTGCCAAATATATTTTCATCACAGGCGGCGTGGTTTCCGGACTTGGCAAAGGGATCACCGCCGCTTCTTTAGGTAGGCTTATGAAGGCTCGTGGCTACAAAGTAACGCTGCAAAAGCTTGATCCATATATTAATGTAGACGCCGGACAAATGAGCCCGCTTCAGCACGGCGAATCATTTGTCACCGACGACGGCGCCGAAACCGACCTGGACGTCGGGCATTACGAACGGTTTGTCGACGAAAATTTAAGCGTTAATTCCTCGGTCACCGCCGGCAAAATCTACTGGACGGTGCTCAACAAAGAGCGCCGCGGCGAATACGGCGGAGCTACCGTGCAGGTAATCCCCCACATCACGGGAGAAATAAAGGAACGCATATACAACATCGGCAGGAATTCCGACATTGTCATTGCCGAAATCGGCGGAACTGTCGGCGACATCGAAAGCCAGCCCTTTTTAGAGGCTATCCGCCAGATACAGGCAGAAATCGGGCACGAAAATGCAGTCTTTGTCCACGTAACATTAGTCCCCTATATTTCAGGCTCGAATGAACTTAAATCCAAACCCACCCAGCACTCGGTCAAAGAGCTGCTGTCTTTGGGAATTCAGCCAAACATCCTTGTCTGCCGCAGCGACTTTCAGCTAAACCACGAAATGCGCAGCAAAATCGCCCTTTTCTGCAACGTCCGCCCGCAGGACGTCATCCACAACGAAACGGCATCCTCACTGTATGAAGTGCCGCTGCTGCTAGAAAAAGAGGGACTTGCCCGCTCGGTCTGCCACCACCTGAGACTGCCCGACAACGAGCCGGACTTAAAGGCATGGTCGGCAATGGTAGAGCGGCAGAAAAACCCCGAAAGCAGGGTCAAAATCGGCCTTGTTGGCCAGTACGTGGCGCTGCACGACGCATACCTGTCGGTCGCCGAGGCTATCTGCCACGCTGGAATCCACAATCAGACCGAATGCGAAATCAAATGGATTTCCACCAATGATGTAAAAACCCAGCCGGCAGAGCAGCTTTTCTCCGGCTGCGATGGGATTATAGCCGTCGGCGGCTTTGGCGAGGAGGACTGCGAAGGGTATATTGCCGCCGCCAAATACTGCCGCGAGAACAATATCCCCTATTTTGGCCTCTGCCAGGGCATGGCGGGCGCGGTACTCGACGCTGCGAGGAATATCGCCGACATCAAGGACGCGGGCTCGGCCGAATACGGTGACTGCGAGCCTGTCATCCAAAAGCTTGTCGACCTTAATACCGGTATTTCCCCCTTTGTGCGTAAGGGCCTTTACCCCTGCCTTATCACCCCCGGCAGCAGGCTGGCAGATATCTACGACAACGATTTGGTATATGAACGTCACCACTGCAGCTACGAATTTAACAGCCAATACCGGGAAGCCATAGAAAAAACCGGGCTTAAAATATCCGCCCAGTCCCCCGACTCGCACCTGGTGGAGGCGGTGGAATATCCCGACCACCCCTTCTTTATAGCGGTGCAGTATTTCTGCCAGTATTCCTCCCGCCCAAACAGGGCTCATCCGCTGTTCATAGAGTTTGTAAAAACCCTTAAAGACAGGGCCTGACCCGCCTTTCAACCCTGGAGGTCACAATGAAAATCAGAATTTGCGCCCTTATATTGCTTATATCCCTCCTGCTGTTTTCAGGTTGCCAGAACCAAACCGACCCCGCGGCAGGCAGCTACACCCCGATTTTCGGGGAAAGCTCCTCTGATCCTTCTTCAAGCGAAGTACAGCAGGAGCCGGAGCCCCAAATCGAATATGCTCTCAACCCGCTGACCGGGCTTAAAGACCTGCACCCCGACAAAGCAGGCAACCGTCCGGTGGCGGTAATGATAAACAACATCAGCACCGCCTGGGATGTCCAGACAGGGCTTTGCGCCGCCGATATCGTGTACGAAACCTATGTGGAGGGCGGAATCACCCGCCTTTTGGCGGTTTATAAAGATATAAGCAAAGCCCCACAGATTGGCACGGTGCGTTCTGCAAGGTATTCCTACGTCGACCTTGCCGCCGGCCACGACGCGGTTTATATCCATGCGGGCTATGACCCGGTCTACTGTGCCCAGCGGTTTAAATCGGTAAAAATTACCCACTTCGACCTAAATGGCAACAGCTCTTCTTTAGGTTTTCGCGAGACTAACGGCAAAAGCCGCGAACATACCCTTTACACCACAGGCAGCAAGCTTTACAACGGGCTTAAGAAATCAATCCAAACCAAATCCTCCGCAACCTGGTTTAAATTCAGGGACCAGAACGACCCTGCCGTCCCGGGCGAGGGACCGTGCACAAAACTTTCCGTCCCCTTCTCGGCAAACTATGTCTCCGCATTCGAATACGACCCGCAGGCCGGGATGTATAAAAAATTCCAGTCATCAACGCCCCATACCGACTATAAAACCGGTCAGCAGATAAATGTCAAGAACATCCTCGTGCTTTTGTGCTCCGTTTCCTATTTCGACGACAACTATCACGTAAAAACCGACCTTTCAAGCGGCAGCGGCTACTATGTATCCCAGGGCGGGTATCAGAAAATCAACTGGAAAAAGGGCAACGCCTCTTCCCCCTTTAAAATCACGCTGCAGGACGGCAGCGAGCTTGTCCCCAACGCCGGCAACTTCTGGATTTGCCTGCTTGACAAAAATCAAAGCCGCGAGCTTAGGATATCTTAATTTCCTTTTATATAAAATTTTATTGCTAAAACACTCAGCAGTTAAAGCCGGCAATCCTGCCGGCTTTAAATTTGCCGCCTCCTAAGCTTTGCCTAACCCGTGGCGCCCGCCTGATTGATTTTGCCCTTTATTTTGCCGCCGCCATAAAGATTTAACCTTATGCAGGCCCCTTTGCGACACAGCCAAAACGCATCCGGGAAAAACTTTTTCAAAGATTCCTAAGCCTTTTTGCCGGCATACAACAAAAGCCCTTGAAAACATAGTGTTTTCAAGGGCTTTCCTTTTTGGCACATCAACCGTTTAAATTAATTTATATCGGGCAAAACTGTATTTTTTCCCGCCTCTTCCCAATTATTTATATCATGCATGTTGCCGTTGCTAAGCCTGTACCAATCACCCGGTTTATAGGTCTTCCCGTTATTCTCGCTTACATTCCAAATATCGGTGGAAAAGATATACAAGGGCTGCGACTTGGCAGAATTATTAATCTCTTTGCCAGTAAAGGGATTTTTAGGGTTATTAATAATGCCTTTGGTTGCCAATGTGGGCACATCTGCGTTGGTCATGAATTCATCCGAGAAGGTAAATTCCGTTGCCCCAAAATCCTTTACCATCAACAGGGGATAGAATATTTCGGTATCCGTTCCGTCCGGCAAATAACGGTTTTTATCATGCCACAGCGGCCTGCCGTGATCCGAAACCAGAATAATCCTCGTATTGTCATATACGCCGTTTTCACGCAAATAATCTAACCATTCGCCAAGTTTTAAAAATGCCGCCATATTGGAATGATAGTGGGTTACCTGCAGCAGCGAGAAATCCATGTCAAGCCTGCGCCCATTTACCACCATGTTTTCCATAAATTTGTCATGGTATTCCGTATTGTCAACCTCTTCGGAAAGCACATAATCCGGCAGTTGCAGCAACACAGGCTCGTGCGTCGTGTCATTAGCCATAAACATAAATGAGTTTTTCGAACCATCATCAATTTTTGTAATATTCGGCATATTATCAAGAACGCAATAGCTTTTTAAAAACTCAGATGGCAGCCCTTTTGCTTTATACACGCTTTCCACTGTCTGAACATTTGCCTTATTATCTATATATTGTTCGCTTGTGTAGTAATTCCCGTTATTATAAATATAACTCTGGAAAGCAACGGGAGATATTTTCATAATGCTGTAACAAAAGAAATTGCGCATATTCCTTTTGTACCATTGATTAAAAATAGCCTCGGAACTTTCTTTGAAACCAAACTTGCCTTTGGTGATATACCTTTTAATTTTAGGATAATCGTCGAATACCGAAAGGTCAGGAATCCATTGATAGTTCGCGTAAACGGGGTCAAAAACAGTAACATCGAAATTATTCTGGTCAAATAGCACGGGCATGACTTTTAAGGCTTCATTATGTTTGGTTACCAACAGCTCGTCAGACCGCTTGTTCATTTCCAGGGGGGTATATTCATACCCGCCCAATAATGCGGGGGAGCCGGTATTTGTAACTCCGCCAAAAGAAACCACATTTGTATACGCGGTAAAACCGGCGAACTTTTCTTTCAGCTCGGGCTTTTCATTAAAGATATACGGCACATATTCGCCCATCGCACGGTCAAGCATAATAACCACAACATTTTTGCCGTTTTTATACATTGTAAATCGGGGCTTGTCTTCGCCGGTATCAACTGTCTTGTTAATATCCTTAATCTGTGAATTAATGCTAAGTACATCAACAGGCACCATAACCGAAAGCGCGAGGATAAAAACCAGCGCAACCTTGAATATGCGCTTATAGTGGTACTTGCACAGTATGTAATATGATACTGCCAAAACCACCATGGCAATGCCGTTTATAAGGATTTCCCGAAGGCCGAATCTAATGTTTGTTTCAAATGTCAACGAGGGGGAAAGGGTTCCCAATTTGTTGCCGAAGAACATATAATTGGCCACCGCAATGCCGCATATGACCCAAATAATTCTGTCGAAATACACCCTTACGGCGGGCTTGGCCAGCCGGTAAAAGATTCCGAACCAAATCACAAAGGTTCCAAAAGCTATACAAAAACTGCCTACAATAAACCAAATCGGGTTTTGGTAATGGTTAATGTTTACAAATTCCTGTGCGGAAGACTTGATTACCGATGCGGGTATGGTAATTCCGGTCAATATGGAAAGAAACAAACCGCCGGCATGAAATACTCTGCTGTCGGGCTTGTATTGCCCGCCGTTAATATTAAACTTAATTTTGCTTTTAAAAACCTGATATGCCAACGGCAGCTGAAAAGCAACGCCGCAGCAAAGGATAAACAGCCTTTTAGCCATTGAAGGGTTTTTGTAAACGAAAACCGCAGCACAGCCAAGGATAATACCAGAAATCGAAAAAACTACACCCAGTACCTTTCCCGGGTTTTTCAGCTTGTAGAAAATGGTCTTAATAAGTGAGAACAGGTTGTTCAAGGTCCAGTAAAACACAAGCCCCGAGGGGGAAGTATATAAGAAAAACAAAAAGAAAATAGCCATTGAATAAAGCTGGATTTTCGTTTTGGGCGCGGCGCCCTTGGTAAAGATGACACAGCTTATAAGGTTTACAGCCGTCATAATAATGGGCAGAACATTGATGGTAATATTGCCCATACGAATAAGCTGGTCCTGCGCACCTAAATCGGCGATGGGGCCAAAGGGCACGCCCTTTAGAAGCTCCAGTCCGGACAAAAAGCGGTATGCGGCAATAAAGAAGGGGATTTCCAGCAGCAAAGAAACCGCGCTGCGCAAAACATATGTAGGCTTATAACCGTTCTGGCGGTAATAGGTCTGTAGCATCATCATTTTTTCATCGCCGCGGAAGGTCTTCTTTATATGTGTAACGCCCTTGCGCATTTTTGCCTCGATTTTCCGTTCCTCTTCCTGTATTGCGTCGGCACGGATGTAAAGCGGAAGGACCAGAAAATTCATAACAATGCTCAGCACAATAATCGCCAATCCCGGATTGCCGATCACATCATATGCAAAGACATATATAACTTCAAAAATCAGCTGTAGCGGCTTAAACAAAAGGGAATAAAAAATCTCTCCTAAACTCATGGCTATTCCCTCCCCAAATCTTTATTTGCCGAAAGCTCTTGATACTTATTTATTAAATAATCAGCGGCCCTTGCGGCGCCCTCGCCTGGATAAGCCCAGGTTTCACTACGGGCCTGCTTTCGCCCCTCGGCGTATTTGGGGTCATTCAGGCACCTGTCAATCATTTCTTTTAACGAGTCCAGATTGTCATGGGTTAATTTCTCCCCTATTCTGGGCAGCGTCTCAAAGGTCCAAAGGGGCTTGTCCAGCCACCAACAGTCATAGGGGCTCTTGTCAAATTCGGTATCCGCATAAATAACGGGCTTGTCAAAAACCAAAGAGAAGTCAAATATGACCCCGGAGAAATCGGAAATAAGAATATCCGCCCTTTTCAAAACGTTAAAGTTGTCGTTATCCCGGTTCCATTCGAGCCTCTCCGACTCAGGGAACTCCTTCATCAAGGCTTCTATCAAATCCTTTTCGGCGGTGAAGGATTGGGGATGGGGCCTAACAATTATATGGTACCCGGTATCCAGCAATACCCTAATAATTTTGCCGCCGTACTTTTTAAAAATAGCGCTTTCTCCCCAGGAGGGAGCCAACAAAACGGTCGTATTGCCCTTCGGTGTCGGGGTATCGTCTTCCTCAAGCCTTTTTTTCATTTCGTCCATATAGGGTATGCCTATTTTGACCAATTCTTTGGCAGGCAGATTCCGAAGTTGCTCCAGTGCGCGCACATCATCCATCTGATAATCCCCGGAAAGCAAAACCGCGTCATAATAGTCAATTCCAAACATGCGGTAAACCGTCACATCGCTTGCGGCGTGTAACATATGTACATAAAAATCAACATTTTTGGATCTTTTCCATTGGTATACATCCAAGCCCGGCGTGGTTGAAAGCAGGATTACGGCATTCAAAAAGTTTAATTTGGAAAAGGCTTTGTTGCCCTTTCCGATAAACTCGCCCTTGATATGGGGATAAGGGTTCGTAAGCGCCGGGTCATCATCAGAGGCAGTCATATAAACCACATCTATTCCCCTTTTGTCGAGTTCCCGGCAGACCGGCTCAAAAATATTCCAGTATCTCTTATCATCCGAAAAAATTACAAAGGGTATTTTTTCGGTGCCCGTTTCGGTTTTCTTTCCGCCGCTTAATAAAAAGCGCAATTTAACAATCAGGCCCTTTAACATAAAGTTTAATGCACCGATAATACCGATAAAAATGGCAAAAAGCATGCTGCCGGTGCCAGGGTCAATGTAAAGCCTCATTCCTCTTACTCCTTTTCATTGAAAAACCATTACAACAAAGAATTATACCATATAAAACATACCACACAGAAACCGCCACAAAAGCCACGGCTGTTTCTGTGTCTAAAACCGTTCCTTCCTGGGATACGGAGCTTGCGTTTATCAGGCAATGAACAACTATGCAGGGAAGAATGCTGTCGGCTTTTAAAGTAACAATAACAAAGGCAAAACCAACCGATGCTGCGCAAACTGCCTGTAAAAGCGTGTAATAAAAACCCTGCCCTGATATATTAAGCAAATGGAATATTCCGAACAATGCCGCATTGGCCGCTGCAACACACACAATACCTTTTTTAAAAGAACGCGTCAAGAAAACAACTAAATAACCGCGAAACAGCAATTCCTCGCATGCGGCCGCAAAAATCACGGTAAGCAAATGCCAAATATCCGGCATTTCCCTTTGCGCAGAAAGCGAAAAATATACGTTGGCTGCCGGCAAAACCAGCAGCGGCAGCGTTGCAACCCAATATTTCGGAAGGGGTGTTTTTACTCCCCATAATTTTGCTTTATTACCCTTTAATAAAGCGATAACAGCCGCGCACAAAAAAATTCCCAGCGCAAAGGCTGTAATCATGTGCGGAAAACCTGTTTGTACCGAAATCTTTTCTGCGGCAAAATAAATAATTCCGTATCCGATAACCCATAAAATAATCATCAAGGCATAAAATCCTCAAGTTTTGCATTATTCTGCGAAAACCATACTTTATATTTATATATTATTCTTGTCTATAATTCAATAGCAGAATAAAAAAGTAATATAAGGGCTGTATAAAACCCTTATATTACCTTTATTTTTGCCTGCATTATTAAGCACTGGCTTCTAATTTTTTTCCGAATATCTCCTTAAAATCTGCCGAAGCAAAAATACTGCAAACTATAACAACAAGAGAACAAATAACCGTAGTGGGCGTTAAAACCGAGACATCTTGTGAAATCAATACCTGAAACACAATTGCCCATGCGGCATAAGTCACATTCAATGCCATAGACTTGGAAGCGCCGATTTTGGAAATAGCCCTGTAATAGAAAAGGTAGGAAACCGTCGCAAAAAATGCGGCAATAACGATTACCAAAAACAACCATTTGTTGTCCAATGTGAAAAGCCCCACCGTAAATTTCCAGCCCCTTAAAGCCGGGAGGATAATAATCCCGTAAACCAGCGCAGAGGTGGTTTGGCGGATTTGAAGGGCATATTCATCCTTAACCTCCGGGTCCTGCATACACTTTGCGAGTATGACCGCTTCAATTCCCCATCCGAATGAACACATCAGCACGCCGATGGTCCCCAGCAAGAAATTCTTAATTTCCAATTGGGGGGAATAACTCAATCCGTAAACGCCCAACAGGGTGAATATCAACATAACCCAGCGGTACCATTGCATTTTTTCTTTAAGGAAAAAGTATGCAAGAATAGCGCCTATGGCCGGGAAAATCGCGCTGGCGACCGCACCTATGGAAGCGCCCATATAATTAATGGTCAAAACATACCCCGTCATACCAATCGGCCCTCCGATAACGGCAGCCAGCGCGACAAACTTGCCGCTTTTGGTTTTAAAGGCCTTCCATACGTTTTTCAAATTTCCACGCACACCGTTGTAAATTGCTGACCAAATTGCCGAACAAAAATCATGCAAAAAGGTGCTGACAAAAGGCGCAAGAAAGATTGCCTGTTCTGTTTCAACAAAGGGCGCCATACTGAGTGCGATTCCGATAATAACCGTCTCCAACGCCCAAGTAACGCCGGCTAAAATACCAGATCCCATATTTTTACCTCTCTTTATTTTAGATTTTCAAATTCCTTAATATTTTCCTTTAAGCGGGAATAGCGCTCGGTCGCCCAATCCTCCATGGGCTGGCCGTCGTAAGGAACCCGGGTTTTTGCCCAAAGGGTCCATAAATAATCCACGAAAATCTTGTTTGCAAGAAAACGCTTCCAATCCAAATCGTCTGGCCTTCTGCCAAAATAGCTGTGCAACAATTCCTCATCATGCTCACGGCTGTAGGACGCTTCAATGGACAGATCTGCAAGGTCCCACATCCCGTCATTCATTCCGGCATATTCCCAGTCAATCAGATACATTTTGCCCTCACCGGAAATAACCCAGTTTTCGCATAGCGGGTCGTTGTGGCAGGGAACCTTTTTAATTTTACAAAGCCTGTCCACCTCGGACTTAATTTCCATAACGGTGTCTTTAACCGCCGGATAATCGTCATACATGGGGACATTTTTTGCCTCAATAATTTTTTCATAGCCCGCAGCCATATCAAACACTTCAAACGGGACGCCGGTGTCGGCATCACTGTTATGTAATTTATAAAATATTTCCGCCGCGCGTTTGATATTAGCCGACTCTTTCATGGTCTGGGCATTCATGGTAATCGCATCGGGGATACATTCGGTCACCTTTGCACCGTCTTCCCCGAAATAAAGCATTTTTGCGTCAATCCCTAAATCGCATGCAAGTGTTGTGCTGATTTTCTCGTCTTCGCGGACAATCATCTCTTCGGTACCCTCGCCCGGGATACGGATAATATACTCCCGCCCGTTGGTTAATGTAACCTTATATGTACGGTTTGTAAGTCCCCCCATCCTTTCGATATTTGTATAAGTGTCTTGTTGCAACACTTCACTTACCAATTTTTTTACCTTTGGCAAATCCGCTTCAATAATTTCTCTTGCCATTCTTAAACCTCCTGGATTTTACTTTTATTGATACAAAGCAATGGTTGCTTTATAAAACCTTTTGGCGTAGTTGTACCATGTATACAACGAAGTGCCGATCCTTTTGGAAAGGGTCTCCTGATACAGCCCCCACAAAAACCAAAAATATGCGCTCAACGCCGTAAAGCCAAAGAAGCGCCGTTTTTCATCTGCCGAGGGCTGATGCCCCAGATAAATCCCGATGATTTCTTCTGCTTCTTTCATCGAATAATCCGAACATACAATAAATGTGCCAATATCAAAGGCCGGGTCGCCCATACCTGAGTATTCCCAATCAATCAGGTACATTTTTTTATTTTTATCTATCAGGAAATTCCCGTCATAACTGTCGCCATGGCACAGGCTAACCTTTCCTTCGCCTAGCCTTAACAGATTGTAAAGCTGTTCCATCTGCGCCTTGAGTTCAGCCATATCGGCAAAATCGCCCCGGCCCGAATCCTTGATTTTTTCAGAATATTCAAGGATTTTCTGCCAAATGTCAAATTTTTTCTCCACAGCCGCATTGCTGTCATGCAGCCTTCGCAGCATTTTAAGGGCCTCTTTTACCTCATCAGGATTATGATAATCCAGCTTTTTAGCATCGGGAATATACTTTGAAAGTTTCCAACCCTTCCCTGCATCCATATAGATAAATTCGCCGTCTAAACCAAGTTCCTTTGCAATTTGCAAAGCTTCAGCTTCGGTTTTTCTGTCTATGTATTCTTCCGTGCCCACTCCCGGATGGCGATACAAATATTGCTGGCCTTTGCAGTCGAACCTGAAAGAAAGATTGGTAATGCCCGACTTAACCGGTACAATGTTTGTAATACCCCTGTTTTCGCAATTCAAAACCGTACAGATGTTTTTGAAAATATCCGAATCGATATTATCTATATAATCGCTGTCAAACACCCTCAATTCATCCAAAGAATCAAATTCTTTGATGGTGTCACCGTATTTTCTGATATACATATCAAGTTCATCGACATATTTTGCATATACATCTTCCCATAACATGTTCCTGGTTTCGGGAAGTTCATACTCACGTTTCAGAATTTGGGCAAATTTACGGCTAAATTCCCTGTCAAAATACACATGGCCAATCATATACCAGGCCGCGCTTCCGCCAATCTCAACCTTGGTAATTCGCCCATCTTTATTACAGGTAAGGCAATATTCATTGGTCGGCCCGGGTGAGTACATGGCCGCGTAATAGGCTTGATACACATAGGGTTCAAAGGGGTTTTCCGTAAAATAATTGTCGGAAGAGCAGATATATGTATTATCCAACAAATCGGTAACCAGCATTAGTGTCGAGGTGTTATTGTAACGATAGTAATCCTCGTTTACTACGATTTTCACGCCAAATTTATCTTCCAGATAAAACAGCTTCTCTTTCATGTACCCTACAACCAATGTGATATCGGCAATGCCCGCTTCCTGCAACTGGGAAATCTGCCGTTCAATCAATGGCACACCCTTTACCTTTATAAGGGCCTTCGGTTTTTCATAAGATAGCGGCGCGAATCTAGAGCTCATCCCCGCCGCCATAATAATTGCGTTTTTAACCTTGTATGGTTCCATGGCTTTATAGCCGCTTTGGGTAATTTCATATTTTTCATTTAACAATCCGTCATTAATAAGTTCTTTAACCAGCCTGTTTACCTTCCCAAGCGCCATGGATGTCCTTTTTGATATTTCCCTTTGGGATAGTTTTTTATTTTGCGTAATAACTTGATATAAAATATCAAATTTGGATTTTGTCAACATAGCGTTCCCTCTTAATACACACGCACAATGTTCATTTTTGTGGCGAAAATTTAATAACGTGAACATTTTATTGGATTAGAAAGGCTTTGTCAATTAAATTTTTATTAAAAATTTTTAAAGCCGTACCTTTGGCAAAATAACCTTCAACAAAACAACGCCTTTTGCTTCTATTTTCTCTTAAAAAACAAGCCTGCCCCAACGCCGGAAAAATGACGGTTTACATTTTTGCTTTCCACGCTATTAACCCTAATTCCTTTCCCTCTATCAGCACGTAAAAACGCATAATAATTATGCATATACAGACGCATATTTTGCGATTATGCATTTATATGTGCATAATTCACAATTATGTATCTCTATATGCATAATTCCATTGACAAATCTCTTATACTGGTATAAACTAAACTCGGGGTGGTCTTGTGAGTTATCGTTCCAATTCAAATACCTATATAGCGGTCATAGGCGATATAATCAATTCAAAAAAAATCCCTAACCGAAACGAAGTTCAAAACAAACTGAAAGCAATTCTTAAACAAATCAATCAAAAATATGGCGATGACATAGAGTCAAATTTCATGATAACGTTGGGCGATGAATTCCAAGGCCTTTTAAACAGCGGCAAAAATCTGATTAAAATAATTTCAGAGATTGAATTTGCCATGTTTCCAATAAAAATAAGATTTGGCATAGGCATTGGGGCAATTGAGACCGAAATCAACAAAGAAATGCCCTTTGGGGCAGACGGCCCTGCATATCATAACGCAAGGCAAATGATTGAGGAATTAAAAAGCAGGGATAAAAAGTACGAAGCAAATCACTCCAATATCATGATTTGCTCCCAGGGAAACAACGCTCAGGCAGACACGCTGTTAAACACCATTCTGTCATTATGCTCAGCTATAAAGGCAAAATGGACCCCTCGCCAAATCGAGATTATAAGCTGCTATATCGAAAGCGGTAAAAACCAGCTAAGGGCCGCGGAAAAACTCGGCATAAACCAATCAAGCGTAAACAGATCCTTAAACTATTCCGATTTTTATACCTACGAAAAAGCAATGGATGTCGTAAACTCGGTACTCAGTGAAATAAAGGAGCAAGCCAATGTATAGAACGGTTTTTTCCATACTGTTTTTAGGGCATATTCTGGGCGACTTTTATTTTCAAACCCAAAAAGCGGCCAAGCTAAAGGAAAAATCCATAAAAAAAGCGCTAACGCATTGCGCATTGTATGCCTTTGCCTGTTTCATCGTTATCCTTCCGGCAATAAACAAATGGCTCAGTCTCGCCGCGGCCTTTTTATCCATAAGCCATCTGATTATAGATTTATTTAAATGTGCCATAATTAGAAGCTTTAGCAAATACAAAGAAAAGGAACCAATCCTTTACATAACCGACCAAGCCCTGCATCTTATCTGCATAATTGCCGCCGCCATATTCGTTGCCGCAAACTGCAACACCTTAAATGTGCCTTATGGTATCGACTATATTTTCGAAGTAATTGGCACTGGCAAATCGCAGGCTTTGTCCTCTTTGCTGCTTATTCTGCTTGTTTGGAAACCTGCCAACATAACCATCAAAAAACTGCTGGCCTCTTATAAACCTGAAGAAGAACCCGAAAATAATGCAGATAAAAACGCCGGCGGCTTTATCGGATTTTTAGAAAGAATAGTCATTCTTCTATTCCTCTCAATCGGCCAATACTCCGCAATAGGCCTGGTACTCACCGCCAAATCAATCGCCCGGTACAACAAAATATCCGAAGACAAACAATTTGCCGAATACTACCTCCTCGGCACCCTACTAAGCGCCGCAATTGCAATATTCTCATATTTTGTGCTTTTTTAATTTTTTGGTTTTCAGTTCCCCAATAAAACCAAACCTGCCATGAAAGCAATCGCAGCTTTCAGACAGGTCTAAATCTGTAAGGGATAATGAAAAAGATACCACATAATTTTGTGATATAACACTCATTTTGTTTGATTGCAACCATCTGTTAAAATTTGCATACTTTCTTTGTTATTTAAATATTGAGCTTTTGTTTCATCTGTATTTTCCTTTGTCATATCAACAATTTTTTTGGAATCTATTTTAATTAAATATTTATAAACATTGATTATATTTTCGTTTTCATATTTTGCCACATAAAAGCACTACATTGTTTTTGCTTTCAGGCGACAGTTTAAATGAATAATTCATATTGCTTTGATCGGGCAAAAAGGCATTGTTTAACAGTTGCCCACAATAATGCTCAAGAAATAACAAATCTGTATTACCAACTGCCCATTCAAAAATGGATTTGTCAATGAACATAAAAGCATAATAGCCAATTAAGCTAAAAATCACAGCGAAAGCATTATCAATATGATTTTCTTTTTAAAAAATTACCTCCACCCAAACAAAAATAAATCACTCTTGTTAATATTATCACAAACAGCTATAATTGCCACTTAAAAACTGCTTTCCATCATTATGTGGAGCCCCCGCCGGTCCGGCAAGTAGGACCGGCATTTTTATGCCAAAATTTCAAGAAGTGAATTTTATCTGCTTTTTGCAAATAAAGTACACAAAACCTTAGTTTACGATTAAACAAACAATTGCGGCATTTTTATATTTCAGCTCAAACTTTTCAATATGTTTACAAACTAAAATAATAATAACTGTTTATTTTGTATATTGCTTTTATTATTTTTTATTATTTTTGTTTCAATTTTTACAAAATATGTTATAATTTAACCAGATTCATCCTAAAATGACTAAATATACAATTATATAAATAATATGTCGGAACACGAAAACTTAAACGAAGGAGAGATTGCCCTTGTATAAAGATTTTATTGCCCGAAAACGAGCAGATGGTGCAACCCAAAGCTTATATGAGCATTCAAACAATATGGTGCAAATCTCAACTGACATATCGCACTTTCCAAATGTGTCCAAGCTTCTTGCTTATCTTCATGACTTGGGAAAACTGTCAACCGATTTTCAAGAATACATAAAACACGGCGGCGAACGTGGCAGCGTGATTCATGCCTGGCAGGGAGCCTTTTTGGCAGAGGGCTTGTTTCAGGACGATAGTGTGACTGCAAAATTACTCAAAGAGATAATCGGGTTTTGCGTGTCAGCCCACCATAATCATCTGGAGGATGGGGTTTCCCCTGATGGCACAGCTAACCATTTCGATAAGTTTATAAATTCCTCAGCTGATAAATATTCAATGAATGAAATAAAAGAAAGGATAACAGAAGAAGAAAAAGCAGAGCTGCAGAAACTTTTTGAACATGCAAAACTTGAAATCGACGGCGTATTGGCTCAAATAATGGAGACTTATCGAAATCAAGACAGCGCAAATTTTGCACTAGGATTATTTATTAAATATTTGTATTCGTGTTTGATAGACGCAGACCGGCTTGATGCATACTTGTTCAATACAAACGGGCAGTACAAGGAATATTTTTTCGACTGGAAATTCCTTATTGATGTATTTGAAGATCGTATTTCTCAGCTAAAAGTGCAAAACGAAATTGATACTATCCGCAAGTCTGTATCGGAAAAATGCAGGGGTGCGGCAGACAGGGAAACGGGAATTTATCAATTATCAGTGCCTACCGGCGGGGGAAAAACCTTTTCGTCCTTTCGTTTCGCGCTTCATCACTGCGAAAGAAAAGGTAAGAAGAGGATTATTTATGTAATTCCCTATCTTTCAGTTATAGATCAGACCGCAAAAAATCTTCGCAATATTCTGGGACTTCCCGAAGACAACGAAATCATATTTGAACACCACTCAAACATTGTGGAGCCCGAGGACGATGAAGCCGCAGAAATAAGAAAGCTGGCCGCCGCAAGGTGGGACAGCCCGATTATACTTACCACTCTGGTGCAGTTTTTAGAAACAACAATGTCTGCTAAAAGCGGAAAGCTGCGCAGGTTTCATTCAATGGCAGATTCGGTCATTATTTTCGACGAAATTCAGTCAATGCCCGTTAAAGTAATCCACTGCTTTAACGAAGTTATTACATTCCTATCCAGAATTTTAAATACAACGGTCATCCTTTGTTCGGCTACTCAACCAACTTTAGAACAAACCCAGCGCAAAAACCTGTTGCTTGATGACAACGTAAAACTTATTGACTGCAAAGAGGATTTTAAGAATATAAAAAGAGTTGTCGTTATTCCGGAAGCTGAAAAGGACTGCGAATCGGCTTCAGACTTTATCTTGCAAAAGGCGAAGGAAAACGGCAACTGCCTTGTAATAGTCAATACCAAAAAATCCGCCTTGGAAATTTATGAAAATTTAAAAAGCAAAACAGCCGAGTTTACCCTTTTGCATCTTAGCACATCCATGTGCCCGGCCCATCGCCTGCAGCAAATAAATCAAATGGAAACATATTTAAAAGAAGAGAAGAAGTTTATCTGCGTCTCCACACAATTGATTGAAGCTGGCGTTGATGTCTCTTTTTCCTGCGTTGTACGAATTATGGCAGGGCTTGATTCAATAGCCCAGGCAGCGGGAAGGTGCAACCGAAACGGCGAAAGCCCCACCCCCAAGCAGGTTTATACCTTTGTACTAAAAGGCGAAAATCTGGATATGCTGCCGGACATAGAAGCCGGCAAAGAAACCACCATACAGATCATTCAAAGCAAATCAGGCGGGCAGGATTTGCTGGATGAAGAGATTATGACCCAATTTTATAAAAAATATTTTCAAAACAAGGAAATCCAAATGGATTACCCGATTAAAGAAGGCCCATCAGTTTACGCAATGCTTTCAAGCAACAGATATGGAAAAGAAAACTATAGAAATCAGACAGGCCGACCGTTTCCGCATATTATTCCACACGCCTTCCGTTCTGCAGGCGAAAACTTCCGCGTCATAGAAAACAACACAAAATCGGTCGTCGTAGAATTTGGTGAATCCGAAAATCTGATTCAGGCATACAGGAAAGAGCCTAACAAAGTTTTCACGAAAGAAAAAGGAAGGATACTAAAAGAACTCCAGAAATACAGCGTTGATTTATACGAATGGCAAATCAAAAAGCTATCCGAACAAAAAGCCTTGTATCCGCTCGATGAGGAGACAGGCGTTATCATCCTTGCCCAAAATTATTATTCGCAGGAAGTGGGTGTCGTCATGGAAGCCGATCAGGACGCTTTGATATGTTAGAAAGGGGGAAAGCAAATGAAGGAAGATGTCTTAAAAACAATTGTAAAAAAGAGAAATTCTGTGGAATTCGAAGTCTTCGCAGATTATGCTCTGTTTTCAGACCCTGTCACCCGTGTCGGGGGCGAAAAATTTTCCTACCAGGTGCCGACATATCAGGCACTGAAGGGGATTTTGGAATCGGTCTACTGGAAACCCACCTTTATTTGGTATATCGACGCCGTTCGAGTGATGAACAGGATCCAGACCGAGGGCAAAGGCGTTCGTCCCATAAAGATGAGCCGCGGGAATGACCTGGCGTATTATACATACCTTAAGGATGTCCGTTACCAGGTCCTCGCCCATTTTGAGTGGAACGAAAACCGGCCCGAATTGCAAAACGACCGCAACGAGCACAAGCACCACAATATTGCAAAGCGCAGCATATCAAAAGGCGGAAGGCGTGATATATTCCTTGGCACAAGGGAGTGCCAGGGCTATGTAGTGCCCTGTGAATTTGGCTCAGGCAAAGGATTTTATGATGATTACGGGGAACTCAATTTAGGCTTTATGTTCCATGGGATTGATTATCCCGACGAAAACCCTTCGAAGAATGAAGACGGGACCCCGTCGTGTAACTTTGACATCCGCTTTTTTGACTGCATTATGAAGGACGGGATAATTCTCTTTCCCGATCCAAGGGACCCCTCGCTTAAACGGCGGACAATCTACAAAAATCAGCCCATAAAAGAGTTTGTCCTCGGGCAGAATTTGCTGCCTGTCGATTGTGAAAGGTGGTAAAGGAAGTGGGATTGTTTCAGAATCTGCTCGAAACATATGAAAAATGTTCCGACGCGGTTGGCATTATTCCAATTGATGCAGAAGGCAATGCCAACGAGAAAAAAGCTCTGCTGCCGGTTTTTCATATGACTTTTAAATCCGAAATCTGTGTGACAATTGATAAATTTGGTAATTTCATTCGTGCTGCCCGTGACAGCAAAGAAAAGACAATTATTATTCCCTGTACGGAAAAGTCGGCAGGGCGCTCTTCCGGAATAGCAGCCCATCCCCTTTGTGACCAGCTCGATTATGTCGGCGGCATCAGTAATGAAAAAACAAAAGCATATCTTGCAGAACTGGTTTCCTGGAGAGGCAACATAACAGAGCTGAACGCAATCTATACATATATTTCCGGCAAAACCATCATTCAGGATTTATTAAACAGCGGTATCTTCAGGGAACGGGAATTTTCGCAAGGTAAACTGGATTATGAAAAAATCCGAAAAATAGGCGTTCGTTTTTCGGTTGTAATGGATGGGGAAACGGTAAATGTCTGGGAGAGCAAGAGACTTCGCGACGCCTGGATAAACCATATCCAGAGCCAAATGAAATGTGAAGGACGGCTTTTTGACTATATCAGCGGCTCCACTGTATCTCAAATTGCAAACCAGCACCCGAAAAACATCAATCCTCTTGCGGCAAACGCAAAACTGATTTCATGCAATGACTTTAGCGATTTCACGTTCCGGGGCCGTTTTGCGCAGCCGGATAATGCCCTGATCATTGACTACATTCAGTCCCAAAAAATCCACCAAATGCTTCGCTGGCTTGTTAACAATTATGGCTACGCGGTGGATACGCAGGTGATTGTGGCCTGGGCAGTTGACAGCAACACCGAAGTCCAGGCAAAAGCCCAGGACGGCACAATAAACCTGTTCGAAAGCTTGGAAAAGACAAAAACCGACGCCGAAATTTTGTCGGAAATAAGCTCGCTCATTTTTGCAGATTACGCCAGAAAACTGAAGAATCTCTTGCAGGGGTATGGGCATGCAGAAAAAATCAAACAGCATTCCCGAAGGATTTGTATCGCCGCTTTTGATGCAGCAACCACAGGCAGAATGGGGCTGGTCTTTTATCAGGAGCTTCCAGAAAACACCTATTTAGAGCGCATTGTCAACTGGCATCTGGACACCTCTTACTATTTGACAGCGTGGAAAAAGGAAAAGGATGAAAAGGGCAAGGAAAAAAATATTCCAATTTCTTATATCGGTGCTCCCTCCTTCGATGACGTTATATTTGCAGTCTACGGGAAGTCCCGCGGCGACAAATCATATGACATCCTCAAAAAGAAAACCCGAAAGCTGCTTTTGGAGTGTATGTTCGGCGGTTTTAATTTTCCAAATAACATGGTGGATATGGCGGCAAACCGGGCTTCCAATCCCATGAGCTTTACGGATTCGAACGGCAAATTCCTGGAAAGCGAATGGAGGCGGTCAGTTAATATAACGTGTGCATTGGCACGGAAATTCTATAAACAAAAAAAGGAGGAAATCGAATTGGAACTGGATGAAAACAGAAAAGACAGGGACTATCTGTACGGCAGGCTGTTATCAATCGCAGACAGGCTTGAGCGCACCGCGCTCTACAAGGCAGGCAAGCGGGACACGCGACCGACCAACGCAATAAGGCTAATGGCCGCCTTTCAGATTAAGCCCTATACAACCTGGCTGCAAATCTACACCCAGCTCATACCATATATCAACCAGTTGGACGGCGCAAGGTATTATCAATCTTTGATTGACAGTATCATGGTTTTGTTTAAAGAGGGCGAATATGAGGACAATTCGCCGCTGTCACCGCTGTATCTTCTTGGCTTTTCAGCACAGAACAGAGCCTTTTTAAGAATTAACAATGAAATGGAAGGAGTAGAAAATGAAAATGCTGCAGAACAAAATTGATTTTGCACTTGTGTTTGAGGTAAAAAACGCAAATCCAAACGGCGACCCTCTTGGGGGGAACCGGCCGCGCACCACAAGCGACGGCCTTGGGGAGGTTTCAGATGTTTGTTTAAAGCGCAAAATCCGCAACCGGTTTCAGGCCATGGGCCACGAAATATTTGTACAATCGGACGACAATAATGTCGACGGATTGAATTCGCTATCTGAACGCTTTAACAGTTTTCTTGCCACACTCAGCAAGGACGAGCAGAAATCCAAAGAAACTATATCAGCAAAAGCTTGCGAAAAGTGGCTTGATGTGCGCACCTTCGGTCAGGTATTCGCCTTTAAAAAGGCTAAAGATACACCTGAGGTTTCACTTGGAGTACGGGGCCCGGTCACAATTCAGTCTGCTTTCAGCGTCGAGCCCGTTATCATTGAATCTATACAAATCACTAAATCCGTCAACAGCGAACCAACAGAAACTGGTAAGAAATCATCAGATACCATGGGTATGAAACATCGGGTCAGCAAAGGTGTATATGTTACATACGGCAGCATAAGCCCTCAGCTTGCGGAAAAAACGGGATTTTCAGAGACGGATGCAGCCATTCTCAAGGAAGCGCTCCGCACAATATTTGATGGGGACGAATCCTCCGCCCGTCCCAGCGGCTCCATGCGGGTACTTAAGCTTATATGGTTTACCCACAACTCAAAATACGGGCAGTATCCTTCGTTTAAGGTACACAGCAGTGTAAAAGTAGCCAAAGACGGAACCGTGACGGTTGAGTCCCTTGAAGGACTGCAACCGGAGATTTTAGAGTAACGATGTATAGCGAAGACAGTTATTTATTGCTGTCTGGAATCCAGCATTATGCTTTCTGCCCCCGGCAGTGGGCACTCATTCACATGGAGGGACAATGGGATGAAAATTACCTTACTGCCGGGGGAAGAATCCTCCACAACAAAGCCCACGGCAGCCAAATAACCGAAAAACGCGGCGATTTAATAATTTTCCGAGGGCTTAAAGTGCATTCTTCAGAGCTTGGCATTGTGGGCGAATGCGATGTGGTAGAGTTTCATAAATCTGACGCCGGCATACGTTTGAAGGGTTACAGCGGCCTGTGGTGTCCCTACCCCGTTGAATACAAACGCGGCAAAAGCAAACTGGATGATTGCGACAGATTGCAGCTGTGTGCCCAGGCAGTATGCCTTGAGGAAATGCTTTGCGTAGAAATTGAAACCGGTGCATTGTTTTATGGAGAGCCCCGCAGAAGGGAAGTTGTCGAGTTTACATCCGAGCTCCGCGCAAAACTCAAAGACATCGTTGAAAACATGCATAAATTATACGAGCGCAAACACACGCCAAAAGCGGTAAAAAGAAAAAGCTGCCAAAGCTGCAGCCTTAAAGATTTATGCTTGCCTAAGCTCGGTGAAACAGACGGAGGTTCTGTCATAAAATATTTGGAGATGCATCTGTCATGAGGAAGCTGTTAAATGTCCTGTTTGTAACACTGCCTGACGCATACCTTTTTCTTGACACCGAAAATGTATGCGTAAAGAAGGACAGCGAAACTTTGCTCCGTGTCCCATTATTAAATCTGGAACAAATAGTAATGTTCAACTATTTCGGGGCAACCCCCCAATTATTAGGCGAATGCGCAAAGCGGCAAATCTCTGTCAGTTTCTTAAATGAATACGGCAAATATCTCGGCACATTTCACGGGGAAACAAATGGCAACGTACTATTAAGACGGGAACAGTACCGGATAACTGATGACGAACGTGCGTTGAATTATGCAAAGTCCTTCATCTTCGGGAAGCTGCATAATCAGAAATGGGTAATCGAACGGGGAATCAGAGATTACTCACTCAGAATAGATACCGGGCTTCTAAAAAAGCAAAGCGGGTTTATCAGTAAACAATTGGAGCAGGTTTTATCGATCGATCAAGAAGAAAATCTCAGAGCTGCAGAGGGAAATGCGGCAAATTATTATTTTACCGCATTTGGAGAGTTAATTCTGCAAAATAAAGAATTTTTCAGTTTTAACAATCGGAACCGCCGCCCGCCCACCGACCCAGTAAATGCTATGTTGTCCTTTGCCTATACGCTTTTAGCCAACGATTGCCGCCATGCACTCGAAGTGGTGGGGCTTGACAGTTACGTAGGCTTTTTTCACGCAGACAGGCCCGGAAGGCCCTCACTTGCGCTGGATTTAATGGAAGAGCTCCGCCCCCACTTTGCAGACAGATTCGTGCTCTCATTAATTAATCGCAATGAAATAACTCAGGATGATTTTGAATTTCAAAGTTCCGGGGCCGTTTTATTGCGCGAGCAGTCCCGTAAGAAATTTTTATCCTCCTGGCAAAACCGCAAAAAAGAAGTCATCATGCACCCCTTCTTAAAAGAAAAAGTCGAGTGGGGCTTAATCCCCTATTGCCAGGCATTATTGCTGGCACGGACAATTCGTGGGGATTTGGACCGTTATCCTCCATTTTTATGGAAATAGGAGTGATGGCATGCTTGTACTGATAACCTATGATGTTTCAACCGAAACATTGGCAGGCAAGAAGCGATTGCGGCGTGTTGCCAAAAAATGCTTGTCTTATGGTCAGCGCGTTCAAAACTCTGTCTTCGAGTGTAACATAGACTGGAGTCAATATCTTATCTTGCAAAATGAGTTGAAGAAAATTATAAATACAGAGGAAGACAGTTTGCGCTTCTATAACCTAGGGAATAATTATACAGAAAAGGTGGTCCATATCGGTGCTAAACCAAGCATCGATTTGGAAGGGGATTTAATAGTTTAGAAACCAAAAATTTTCGTGCGAACCCTAAGCAAACATGAAATGTTAAGGAGGTTCGCACCAATAAAGCGGCAATTTTATTCTAAATCTGACATTATCGGGCAATCCGGTAATTTGTCAGTCACAAGATATGCTGCACATAAAAATTTTTTCAGTATATCTTGCGGTCGCCCCTCACTCAGGGGCGTGGATTGAAATCTCAAAGGTTTTAGCTCCGTTTACCGAGACATTGTCGCCCCTCACTCAGGGGCGTGGATTGAAATATCTTGGCGACAATTGGCACTCTGTTTAATTATAGTCGCCCCTCACTCAGGGGCGTGGATTGAAATAAGAAAATTGTTCAAAAAGTTTTAGGCAAACAAGTCGCCCCTCACTCAGGGGCGTGGATTGAAATTCAAGGGCATTATGTATAAACTTAAACCCCGGTAGTCGCCCCTCACTCAGGGGCGTGGATTGAAATAGCTTTGATGTGTTGCTAGCATATTGGAGCCTGGTCGCCCCTCACTCAGGGGCGTGGATTGAAATATAATCATTGGCAAATGCGTATGTGAGTGTATGGTCGCCCCTCACTCAGGGGCGTGGATTGAAATTTAATGGCATTAGCGGATCTAATGATGGTCATTGGTCGCCCCTCACTCAGGGGCGTGGATTGAAATCCCGAAACTGCACGATCGGCGTAAACCTTAATAAGTCGCCCCTCACTCAGGGGCGTGGATTGAAATGTACCCGACCGGGGAATGTACCAGTGCCCGCACGTCGCCCCTCACTCAGGGGCGTGGATTGAAATGGTTACTGCTCTTGCCGAAGCAATAGGAAAGCAAGTCGCCCCTCACTCAGGGGCGTGGATTGAAATGTTACCGGAATCGACTCTGCTAAATCGGCTTTAGGTCGCCCCTCACTCAGGGGCGTGGATTGAAATGGTTGGCCGTCGTCTTCCAAATAGTTATAAGTGGTCGCCCCTCACTCAGGGGCGTGGATTGAAATTTATATAGACACTTTGCTTACCAATTCTACCATGTCGCCCCTCACTCAGGGGCGTGGATTGAAATGCGCCTTTTGAAATTAGGGTGCAAAGGAGATGATGTCGCCCCTCACTCAGGGGCGTGGATTGAAATTGGGATAAAGCGCGAAATAATTAAAACCAAAACAGTCGCCCCTCACTCAGGGGCGTGGATTGAAATGCCGTTAAGAGATTGCAGTAATCCAGTGCGTATCGTCGCCCCTCACTCAGGGGCGTGGATTGAAATTTCCAAATCGTCCTCAAGCAGATACTTTTCTTCGTCGCCCCTCACTCAGGGGCGTGGATTGAAATACTTGTTAGCAAATGGAATCAATACGGTGCGCCCAGTCGCCCCTCACTCAGGGGCGTGGATTGAAATCCAGTATTGCTATCCGATAAAGTAGCAGATGGCGTCGCCCCTCACTCAGGGGCGTGGATTGAAATTGATCCGTCCGGAGCTGGCGGGATCTGCTTTAGCGTCGCCCCTCACTCAGGGGCGTGGATTGAAATATTTATGGCGCCTATAATCGTCTTATTAGTAGTATGTCGCCCCTCACTCAGGGGCGTGGATTGAAATAGCTACATACTGTTCAAGGTCCCTGCCTTGCCGGTCGCCCCTCACTCAGGGGCGTGGATTGAAATATGGCAAAGCTGGCTAATATCTTTAAAGCTTCAGTCGCCCCTCACTCAGGGGCGTGGATTGAAATAAATGTCATAATCTCATATTTTTTATTTTGTGCGTCGCCCCTCACTCAGGGGCGTGGATTGAAATACCTGCATTGTCAAACCTCCTAATATGTATTATGTCGCCCCTCACTCAGGGGCGTGGATTGAAATAAAGGGAGAAGCAAAAACAGCTATCACACAGCTTGTCGCCCCTCACTCAGGGGCGTGGATTGAAATTATCAATTCGTTACAGATTATTTGTCCTTGTGTGTCGCCCCTCACTCAGGGGCGTGGATTGAAATACTTGTTACCTCGTAAGTAGCACCACCATAAGTTGTCGCCCCTCACTCAGGGGCGTGGATTGAAATCGAAGCGTATCAGCGGACGGCACTATGCGGGCATGTCGCCCCTCACTCAGGGGCGTGGATTGAAATAAGATTGACTTGCCTGAAAGAATAGGTTCGGATAGTCGCCCCTCACTCAGGGGCGTGGATTGAAATACGAAACCGCATTATCACGATACGATTGTGTGTTGTCGCCCCTCACTCAGGGGCGTGGATTGAAATATAGATTCCCTCATCGACGACCTCCGCTTCTCTAGTCGCCCCTCACTCAGGGGCGTGGATTGAAATACCCGTCCCCGCCTTGTTATTTCGATTGTAAACCGTCGCCCCTCACTCAGGGGCGTGGATTGAAATTTTAAGAACACCCTGCAGACCCGTCTGAATGACCGTCGCCCCTCACTCAGGGGCGTGGATTGAAATTTTATCAAATCGTCCTGGATTGAGAAGATCTCCTGTCGCCCCTCACTCAGGGGCGTGGATT
>DULI01000028.1 GCA_012840445.1 Clostridiales bacterium | reverse complement strand
CCATTTATGATAGACTTGAACATGAGGAATTTGCAAATTCAGGAGGTGTTCTGAAGCTATGAAAAAACCTCTGGTTTCTATAATGATGCCTGCCTATAACGCTGGCAAATACATACGGAGAGCAATTGAGTCGGTTTTAGTTCAGACTTATGAGAATTGGGAATTAATTATTGTTGATGATTGTTCTACTGATAACACTTATGAAATAGCGGCCAGCTACAAAGATCGAAGGATAAGAATTTTCCGAAACGACGTAAACATTGGGCCAGGCCCTTCTAGGAATGAAGCTATTAAGTACTCGCGAGGAGAATGGCTAGCTTATTTAGACGCTGATGACATATGGCTACCAGAAAGACTAGAGAAGATTCTTTCTGTGGTACAGAATCTTGACGATGAGAAGTACTTTGTTACTGACATCTTGACACGGGGTTTTGACAGAGACGGTCAGTTGATTCCATGGAAAAAAGACAATCTAATAAATAAAGTAGATAAGAACGTGGTAAATGTGTGGACTTTTGAAGAATACCTATCAAACGGTCATCCAATTATTGCACCAGTTTTTCCGCATTCGTTTATTACCAGAAGGAATATTGAGTTCGAGTCTCTGCGTTTTGCTGAAGACTTAGATTTCTGGATAAAACTATTTGCTAATGGGTTGCAATTATTGATCATACCTGATTCCTTCTACATTTATAGACTCACACCGAACTCTAGAACTACGAGTGCAGATTTCGCGGATCTGTGTCACATCTACGATAAATGGTTGAAATCAGATCTCTTGAATGAAGCGGAAAAAGTACTTATCAAACAACTCAGGAGAAAGGCTGAAGAACAAAAAACATATCAACCTTTTGCAAATAGACTCAAGCAACATGATGTTTTGGGGGCCATCAGCGTCGCTATGAGTAATCCTACTGTTTTAATAACCTTTCTTAAAGGCATACCCTCCATGGTTTCATATAGGCTTTCAGCTTTAAAAAATGGAGTGAGCCCAAGGTAGTATTTCTAGGTCTTGAGAATATACTCATAGATCTTTTCCATTTGTGGCAAAATCCTGTCCAGGGCATATGCTCTTGCTTTCTCCTTGTTTTTCTCTTGCATAGAATTTCGTAGTTCCGGTGAACTAATAAGTTTTTTAATGACCTGACTGGTCGTCTCTACGTCATCTACAGGTACTAGATAACCATTTTCGCCGCTCTTTACCAAGTCTCTGTTTCCTCTCACGTCTGTAGCTATTATGGGTAAACCTATCGCCATGGCTTCCAGTACAGCTTTTGGTAACCCTTCTCTTCTTGAAGTAAGGATAAAAACGTCAGATGCTGTCAGTAGCTCTGGCACGTCTCTTCGAAAGCCTAAAAATGATACTTTGTCTTGTAGCATTAGCTCGTTTACAGCCTTCTTTAGTTTTTGTTCACTTTCTCCATTTCCAACAATCAGGTAGTGAAAGTTTGTTTTGGTCAGTTTTGACAAGGCTTTTAGAACTTGGATGTGGTTCTTGTTGGCGTTAAGTTCGCCAACGGTGATGATAACAGCGGTACCAACGCTGAGTCCTAACTCTTTCCTTTTTTTAGACCTGCTTATTGACCTGGCTCTTTGCTCTAAACTGGCTATGT
>DULI01000003.1 GCA_012840445.1 Clostridiales bacterium | reverse complement strand
TCGCCCTGATAGATATTCATTTATAATCCTTAACTTCCATTCGGCACTATGCGGTGATTTACCCATAAAAAATCCTCCTAAAGTAGTTTTGGATATTTCCATGGTCTACTTTAGGAGGATCATATCAGGGGTAAGGGTCTCGATGGTTTGCTGAAGCCGCTGCTCAAGCTGGTAAATAATAATCTGATTTCTTTCCGAATCGGTTGTCCAAATGTCTATATTTTTTTCAAATAAGCTGTAATTCGGTGAACTTTTGGGATATCCTTGGGTTGCAAGATCCATTCTCAAGGATGCCACCTGGTCCTCGGGTACAAGAATTGTGGACCGGTCATCTTCCACCTTGTACGGCACATCCATAGAAGCAAGTACTGCGATTATTTCTTCCGAATCGGAGCCCTTAAGTCCTGAATATAGCACCTTGTAACGCTGTGTATTCAGGATAATCACTAAAATTGTAATCAGCAAAATCGCTCCGCCTGCAACTCCTAATATTACCAGCCTATTCTTTTTGCTCTGTTTGCTCCAAAAATCCTGAACGGGTTTTAAATATTTTTTTATCTGTTCGTTCATTTTCTCACCTGTAACAGTAGTGATTTAATTAGTTCAGCTATACACCCATATTCATGATTTCGTTGTACGCCTCAAGAGCCTTATTTCTAAGCTGGACTAATAATTCCACCGACATGGTGTATTTGGTTGAAGCAATCATCACATCATGGAGATTGTCGGTCTCGCCTGTTGCAAGCTTTATAACCTCCTCGTTCCACTTTTGGGAAGACTCATTAACATTGTTTAACGCATCTTCAAAAATAGTCTTAAAAGGGTTTTGGCTTAATGCTTCGGATTTTTTATCAGACTGCTTAATATTATTCAGCTCTTCGAGCGAATTGAGCGGTTTTATTGCTTGTATGTTCATCAGATTTATCCCCTTTTATATTTATTTGCCTATTTCAAGAGCTTTCAGCGCCATGTTCTTGATTGCCTCTAAAGCAGTCAGGTTGGCATTATACATTGCGGTGGTCTCCATAAAATCCAGGACTTCCTGTACCGGATCCACATTTGGCATATACACATAGCCGTTTTCATCCGCATCAGGGTGGCTGGGATTATATACCGGAGTGAAGGGGGTCTGGTCTTCAACAATCTGCGCCACCTTTACTCCGCCAACCTTTTTGTCTATTTTATTCTGCAGCATAGACTCAAAATCGGCCTCTTCTGCCTGATACACCACCATTTTTCTTCTGTAGGGACCTCCCGCTTCGGTGCGGGTGGTATTCTGATTTGCAATATTTTGCGAGATTATATCCATCCTAAGACGTGCTGCAGTAAGTGCAGAACCGCTTATATTCAAAGAATCAAGAAAAGCCATAATCTCATCCCTTTCAATATTTTAGCGTCTTCCCTCGCTTATTACATGGCGCAGGCGGGCGAATTCATCAGAAATCTGCCTTAAACTATACAGGTAGTTTAATTGAGTTCTTGCCATTTCAATCTGTTCGGTTTCAAGATCCACATTATTGCCGTCCAGCCTCATGGTAAGGTTATGGTTTTGTTTTACCTTAATATCTGCAGACTGAATTTTTTGAACGGTTTCGGTCTTGGATTTGCCTCTGTCAAGTGCGGCTTTTAGCTCCTCCTCAAAGGATACGGTATAACTTTTGTAGTTGGGAGTATCCACATTTGCTATGTTGTTAGAAATAGCCTGCTCTCTCGCCCATAGCCCGTCAAGGCTTTTGTTAAGCAATGAGATATGCAGGCTGTTAAACCAGTCCATATGTAAACCTCCTTTTTTGTGCATCGTGCACAATTTTAGTCTAAATTTTATAAAGTTTTAATTTGTTTGGAAGAATTAATGTTTACACTATAATAATTTAAGGGTTTGCAACCGATATATTATGTGAAAGTACCAATAAACTTGGGGGTTGTTCCTGTGAACATCAATAAACTTGGGCTATATTCCAATATAAACAACATCAATCGCAACAAAGACACTTCCATTCAAGATATCTCCGCCAAATCTTCTCATAAAACTCCAAAAACCGACATTATTGATATAGCTCACAGAATCACAGCTAATCCAATATCCGAGGCGGAATTAACCAAAATGCGTGTAAGGATCTTAAACCAGCTGCAATCCCCAGCAGATACAGCACGTATAAACCGTTTAAGACAGCAAATTCAAAAAGGTGATTATAAATTAGATAGTACCGAAATTGCACGGTCTATTCTGGTTTAATTCCGAAATTCAATTTTTTCAATAACCGCTATTAAGCGGTTTTTTGTTTTATTCAATAACACTATTAACGTAGCTATAATATCACATTTTTTAGGAATTTTGTAAATTATATTACAAAATATTGTAAAATCAGCGATTTTAATAAATTAACAATTTAATAATTGTGGAATACCATAAGTATTGATAATTTTCTGTCGAAATGTATACCTCTTCCAAAAAATTCACAAAAATCACAAAAAGTTTGTGCCATATCCTAAAAAATTGGAAATTTTATTTACAAATTGTTTATTACATGTAATATTTTTACAATTTAGTCTAAATAAAAAATATAAAAAAGGCCGTTTCATAATTAAAACGGCCTTTTGTCGTGCTATTTTGACATTATATGGACCAGGTGCGCAATGCCTGGAACCGTTTCACCCTGTTGTGAAGATGTAGGCGACATTAAAGCACCCGTTGCACAAAACAGAATGTTATTCAAAGAGCCCTCTTTAAGTTTGCTCAATATATAGGAACACAAAACGGCAGCTGAACATCCGCATCCGGAGCCTCCCGCATGGACATCCTGCTTTTCAAGGTCGTATATTAAAAGCCCGCAGTCGTTGTGAAGGCCAGTAATATCAATCCCGTCCCAAAGCAGCAGTTCTGTCAGCAAACGCGAGCCTACTATTCCGAGATCTCCGGTTAAAATAAGGTCATAGTCGGAAGGCTGGGTTTGTGTATCATCAAAAAAGGTTTTGATCGTATCCGCCGCCGCAGGCGCCATAGCTGCGCCCATATTATTTGAATCTGTAATACCCAAGTCCACAATTTTTCCAAAAGTCACCGACTGTATAACCGGTCCGTTTGACTCGCTTGCTACCACCACTGCCCCGGCACCGGTAACCGTCCACTGGGAAGTGGGCGGCCTCTGTCCTCCGTACTCAAGAGGGTATCTAAACTGCCTTTCCGCAGAGCAGAAATGTGACGAGGTAACCGCAGCCGTGCAATTTGCCGCACCGCTGTCCACAAAAATGGCCGCAAGGCCTAATGACAGCGACATGGTAGAGCAGGCACCGTAAAGGCCCGCAAACGGGATCCCGAAATCCCTTAAACCAAATGTACTTCCAATACACTGGTTAAGCAGGTCTCCCGCAAATACGAAGTCTACCTCATCTGGCGTAATGCCGGCTTTTTGCAGCGCAGTGTTCAGAGTCTCCTTTTGCATAAGGCTTTCGGCCTTTTCCCACGTGGCCTCACCCAAAGTATCGTCATCAAAAATTTTGTCAAAATAAGAGGCAAGTGGTCCCTCGCCTTCTTTTTTTCCTACAAATGCGGCATACCCTGCAACAGAGGGTCGTGACCGCAGTTCCAATGTTTGCTTTCCTGTTTTGGTAGGCACTTTATCACTTCCTTAATATATTCTAAACAGCCAGAGTATCAGCCCATATATGGCCGAAGCGGTAATGCCGAATACCAAAACCGGCCCGGCTATTGTAAACATCTTTGCCCCAACCCCCATAACCTGGCCTTCGCTTTTAAACTCAATGGCGGGAGAGGCGACCGCGTTCGCAAAGCCGGTTATTGGTACAAGTGTCCCCGCGCCGGCATGTTTGGCAATTTTATCGAATATCCTAAAACCGGTTAAAATTACGGTAATAAAAATTAGGGTAACCGCCACCACAGCCGACGCAGTGGTCTTCCTCATTCCCATTTGGGAATATATTTCAAAAAGCACCTGCCCAAAAGCACAAATAAGACCCCCGATAAGGAAGGATAAAATAAAATCCTTTGCTTTAGGCGACTTTTTCGAATACTTTTTTGTCAGTTTATCGTACTCTTTATTGGTCATTAACACGCCTTCCTTTCAAACAAGGTTTGTTTTTATTTTTGCACGGCGGTTTATAAATATACCAGATACAGTTAATAATAACTAAAGCTGATTATCAGACCGGAGCAAGGAAGGTTGATTTTTTGGAGTTCTTAATTGAGGTAAAAGGGCTTTATAAAATATATAAACAAGGCGCAAACGAAGTACACGCGCTTAAAGATATCAACCTTAAAATCTCAAGGGGAGAAATGGTAGCGGTAGTCGGCCGTTCAGGTTCCGGCAAATCCACATTAATGAACATACTTGGCTGCCTGGACACCCCAACCTTAGGCGAATATTATTTAGACGGCAAGGCAGTAAATAAACTTAAAGAAAACCAGCTATCCGAAATCAGAAGTAAATATATAGGCTTTATATTTCAGGGGTTTAACCTAATTCCCACTCTTACAGCACTGGAAAATATCGAGCTGCCGCTTTGCTATCAGGGAATTCACAAACAAAAAAGAAGGGAACTGGCAAAGCAGGCGCTGTGCATGGTAGGGCTTGAAAACCGCATGCACCACTATCCTTCTGAGCTTTCCGGCGGGCAGCAGCAAAGGGTGGCCATAGCCAGGGCAATTGCGGCAAAGCCACCGTTAATTCTTGCCGATGAACCTACGGGCAACCTCGATTCTCAATCCGGCAAACAAATCATGGATATTTTGTTTGACCTTAATTCAAACGGCAAAACAATCGTATTAATTACCCACGACAAGGAAATTGCAAAGCTAATCCCCCGAAGGATCAATATAGCCGACGGCAGATTAGTCTAGGCTTGCCTTTTTAATGGGTGTTTTTTATAATAAAGTAAAAAACACCGAAGGACTGAATTTAATGACAGATTATATGCATTTGAAAAGCGGAACGGATATCCGCGGCGTTGCAAGTGACATTTTTGGCTTGCAAATTGAACTTACAGATGAGGCAATCTACGACATAACATCTGGATTTGCCGACTGGCTGGTTTCTAAAATTTGTAAGCGTGATTCACAAATCAATGTAGCAGTAGGACACGACTCAAGAATTTCCGCCGGGCGGATAAAACAAAGCGTTATAAAGGCGCTGGCTGATTGGGGATTTAATGTATATGATTGTGGATTGTGCTCCACCCCCGCAATGTTCATGGCCACGGTGCTGAAAAACATGGACGCCTCCGTGCAGATTACTGCAAGCCACCACCCAGCAGACAGAAACGGGCTCAAGTTTTTCACCAAAGAGGGCGGGCTTGACTCCCCCGATATAGTAGAAGTTCTAAGGAACGCCGCCAAAAAAAGGGCAGTTGCCGGCAATGGCATGGTGCATAAATTTAACTTCATGCCCGAATATGCCAAATTTTTAAGGGATATTATATGCAAAGAACTTGGCTGCAGCGAGGATTCAAAGCCCCTTTCAGGATTAAAAATCATCGTCGACGCATCAAACGGTGCTGGCGGATTTTATGTAAACGACGTGTTAAAACCTCTTGGCGCCGACACTACTGGCAGCCAGTTTTTAGAGCCTGACGGCATGTTTCCGAATCACAAGCCTAACCCCGAGGATAAATCCGCCATGGAGAGTATTAGCCATGCGACCGTTCGTGCGTCGGCTGATTTAGGCATTATATTTGACACCGATGTCGACCGAGCGGGTTGCGTTGATAAAAACGGCAACGAGATTAATCGCAACCGCCTAATCGCCCTTGCGGCTGCCATTGCGCTGGAATCAATTCCCGGTGGCACCATTGTCACCGATTCGGTGACTTCCGACGGGCTGAAAATTTATATCGAGCAGGAATTAGGCGGTGTGCACTACAGGTACAGACGGGGCTACCGCAATGTCATAAACAAGGCAATTGAATTGTGCAACAATGGGATTAACTGCCCGCTTGCCATCGAGACTTCCGGCCACGCAGCTTTCAGAGAGAATTACTTTTTAGACGACGGTGCATACTTAATCACCAAAATAATTATTAAATTAGTAAAATTAAGGTCTTCAGGGCTTGAACTTGAGGATCTTATCGGCAAACTGCAACAGCCTGCCGAAGAGTCTGAAATCAGGTTTAAGATTAATCACGAAGATTTTAAATCATACGGCTTAAATGTCATAGGCGAGCTTGAGGAATTTGCAAAAGCAAAAGCCGGCTGGAAAATCGCAGACGATAACCGGGAGGGAATTAGGGTTTCTGTCGGCAACGGTTATGGCTGGTTCCTGCTGAGAATGAGCGTACACGATCCTATTTTGCCGCTTAACATTGAAAGCAATCTTGTCGGCGGTGTCAAGGAAATTGCAAAATCACTCGTTGAATTTTTTGCAAAATTCGACCAGCTTGACATAACTCCGCTGCTTAAAGTGGCTGAGTAAAAAATAACATCAAATTATAGACAGTAACAGTCTTCGAGAAAGCAAATACCTTTTTGTATAAATAAAACTTTATATTCTCCAACCAATCAAATTTTTTACCTATAATTACACCCCCACCATATCGGTGGGGGTGTTTAGCATAAACAAAAAACCCTTTCAAGTTTTACTTGAAAGGGTTTTTGCTTGGCTCCTCAAGTTGGACTCGAACCAACGACCCTGCGGTTAACAGCCGCATGCTCTACCAACTGAGCTATTGAGGATTATTT
>DULI01000002.1 GCA_012840445.1 Clostridiales bacterium | reverse complement strand
GCCGCGGATGTTGATAGAGATAATCGCATAAGCGTTTCAGATGTGGTTGGCATACGAAGGATTATTATGAGCAGCGACTAATAATCCCCCTAATTACAAGCTCCCCTGTGTTAAGTTAACACAGGGGAGTTCATTTTTATTGTAATTAATTATTTTAAGGAGGTTTTTGAGTAAAGTAGCGAGTTGGTGATTAAAAACAGTACTATGCTTACAATTACATTTGAAACAAGGTTGGCTAAACCTAACACTCCCGAGCCGCTTAACATGGTCTCTGTAACAATATGGCCGGTTTCAACGTTAATCCCAAACGGAATAAATATCAAAATGGCATCTATCGAATCGATTATTATACCGATAATAAAGTACCACAGTATGGAGAATCCAACACTGTGCTTTATGAAGGGTTTAGTGTGAGCAATGGTTATTGCACAATAAATTTTTGCAATAAAAAGCATTGTTTGAATTATTATGGTTGCTAAAAAATAAAATATGGTTGAACGCACATACTGTTCATTGAATAAGGTTTTGACAAGTTCAAACAAAGACTGTTGGAATAGCTCGAGGGTTATTTCGTTATTGATAAAAAGCAATCCGAAAGTACAAAAGGCTGTGGCAATATAGCTTAAAATAATCCAGCCGAACCCGACAATTATCTTTGTAGCCAATATAAGGGATTTGTCGACCGGCAGGGTTCCGGTGAGATACCCTTCATTGCCAAAGAGGTTCTTGTAGTATCTTGTCACTACCACGACGAGGGTAACGATATTGATGGCAAAGATTGATATTATCATTAAGAAGGTTGCCAATCCGTGGAGGTAGGAATTGTCTATTAGATTTCCGATTAAACCGGTTAAAAAGGTGGTGACAATGGCAATATAAAACATAGGGATAATTCTTCCTGTTGCCCTTATTTCATGCTTTATAAGCTTTCCTAGCATCTGAATACCTCCCTGAATATCTCGTCGATGGATTTGCCGGTATCCTGCCTAATCTGGTCGACGTTGCCTGCCATGATTAGCTGCCCGAATCCCATCATTACTATATCATCGAAATACTGTTCCACATCATAAATTAGGTGGGTGGAGATTAATACGGTGGAATCTTTGTTGTAGTTGGAAATAATTGTTTCCAGTATAACGCTTCGGGAGGCGGGGTCCACGCCGCTTAAAGGCTCATCCAATACATACAGTTTTGCCGAGCGGGACATTGCCAGGATTAGATGTACCTTTTCCTGCATGCCCTTGGACATGGCTTTTAGTTTCATATGTTCATTAAGGTGAAAACGCTGCAACAGTTCGCAGGCCTTTGCCCGGTCAAAATCGGAATAAAAATCCGAGAAGATATCAAAGGCGTCGCTTACCCGCATCCAATCGCTTAAATAGGTTTTTTCGGGCAGGTAAGATACGATGGATTTTGTGTATGGACCGGGTGCCTGGCCGTCTATTCTGACATCCCCGTAATAATCGGTGATAAGCCCGCAAAGGATTTTCATAAGTGTGGTTTTGCCGCAGCCGTTAGGTCCTAGCAGCCCTATTATTTTGTTGGTTTCAAACTTTAAAGACAGGTTGTTAAGTACCATAAAGCTGCCGTAGGATTTGTACAATGAATTTATTTCAACAATTGTGCTCATAAAATACAACCTTTCTATTTGGTTTAAGAACCTGAATGGTGGGTTTTAAGCAGTAGATTTGCTTCCTGTTCGGTAAACCCGAGGTTTTTAAGTTCAGCTATGGCATTTTCAATAACCTTTTGGCATAATTCCTGCCTGACGTTTGCAATACGGTCGTTATCTTTGGTAACGAATCGGCCCGCGGTGCGCTCGGTGAAAATCAGCCCGTCCCTTTCAAGTTCTAATAATGCTCTCTGCATGGTGTTGGGATTGACCCCGAACTGGGTTGCAAGTTCCCTTACCGGGGGAACGCGGGTGCCGGGCGGCCACCTTCCCGAGACAATAAACTGTTTAATGGCGTTGATTAATTGAAGGTATATAGGTATATGTGCCTTAAAATCGTTCAATCCTATCCCCCTTTCTATCTTGTATTATTGTATTAATCGATTAATACAATAATACAACATTACAACAAGTTTGTCAAACACAAATGTTATTTTTTTATTAATTATGTTTTAAATGTTTGACTTAAAAGGTGTTTGACAATATAATAAATCAAGAATTTAAAAGCTTTGAAGGTTTTGCCTATGGATTTTTTTAAGCGCACATGGGTTGAAATTGACTTGGATGCGATAAGACACAATTTTAATATTGTAAAATCCAAAGTACAGTCTTCCAAAATAATGGCAGTATTGAAGGCCAACGCATACGGGCACGGTGCCAAGGTTCTTGCCCGGGTTTATGACGAGCTTTCGTGCGACTGGTTTGCGGTATCCAATATCGAAGAGGCTATTGAGCTGCGCAAATTAGGCATAAAAAGGCCTATACTCATTTTGGGGTATACCCCTACAAGCGAAGCCAAGACGCTGGCAGAGTTTGATATATCCCAGTCGGTGTTTTGCGCCGAATATGCAAAAGCGCTGCAGGATTGCGCTAAAAAGGCGGATGTAAAGGTAAAGGTCCACATAAAGGCAGATACCGGCATGGGGAGAATCGGGTTTAATTGCCGAAGCGAAGAGGCTATTGTCCGTTCAGCCGAAGAGATAGCGGAGTGCGCGGCAATGGATAATTTTATTTTTGAAGGGCTGTTTACCCATTTTGCCACCGCAGATAAAGACGGCGACCCGGACGGTGAGTTTACGGCGATTCAGTATGAAAGATACCGAAAGACAATAGACCTGTTAAAGCAAAAAGGCATAACGCCGGAGCTCTGCCACTGTTGCAACTCGGCGGGGCTTATGCTTCATTCTGATATGCACGACGACATGGTACGCCCGGGGATAATATTGTACGGTCTTGAGCCGTCACCCGAGCTGAAACTTGGTTGTTTTAAGCCCGCCATGACCTTTAAAACCACCGTTTCTATGGTAAAACAGCTGGACATAATGGATACCGTAAGCTACGGCTGTACATATAGAGCGGACCGGCAGATTATTGCTGCAACGCTTCCTGTAGGATATGCCGACGGGTATCCGCGCCAGCTTTCAAACCGGGGCCGAGTATTGATTAACGGCAAATATGCCCCTGTCATCGGTAGGGTTTGCATGGACCAAATGGTGGTGGACGTGACAGGCATTGAGGGGGTAGCACCCGGGACGCAGGCGGTGCTGTTTGGCAAAATGGGCGATAAAGATTTACCCGTTGAGGAGATTGCAAGACTTTGCAATACCATTAACTATGAAATTGTCTGCAATATTTCCCGGAGAGTACCAAGGGTGTATTTGTCAGGTGGAAAAACCGTTGCTGTTGAAGATTATTTAATTTAAGGCGGAGTGTTTTTATGTTTACAAAAAACTTCCATCAGAATCTGAAAATACTGCATGTAGGATGTGAACAGCCCCGGGCTTATTATATTCCCTTTGGCACAATTTCTGCCGCCTTAGAGGGGAAAAGGGAAAACTCCGACAGGTTCAGGCTTCTATCCGGCGACTGGGCTTTTAAATATTTTGATAGCATAAATAAGGTGCCGGAAGGGATTGTATCAGAGCCGATTGATAGGTGGGATACGATACCGGTCCCATCCAACTGGCAGTTGCATGGCTATGATGTGCCCCAGTATATTAACGCAAGATACCCCTTTCCGGTAGACCCTCCGTATGTGCCCAAAGACAACCCCGCGGGGGTTTATTCAAAGGTTATAACTGTGGACGAAGACTGGGACGGGTTGCTTAAATACCTTGTGTTTGAGGGCGTGGACTCCTGCTTTTATCTTTATATCAACGGCAAATTTGTGGGATACAGCCAGGTATCCCACATGACAAGCGAATTTGACATTACCCAATATTTGGTGCTTGGGGAAAACCGGATTACGGTGATAGTGCTTAAATGGTGTGACGGGTCCTATCTGGAATGCCAGGACAAATGGAGAATGTCGGGTATTTTCAGGGATGTATATATCCTAACCCGCCCCAAAGGACATTTAAGGGACTATTTTATTAAGACCGAAATTGCAAATGATTACAAATCCGCTAAAATTAATATCGAACTTGACATATTAAATCCAGAAGATGTGAAAATAACGGTTTTTGACCCGCAGGGCCAAGAAATTGCGAGTGGCAGCCCCGATGAAGACGGCAGGGCGAGTTTTGAAATTTTTGACCCGCAGTTTTGGAGCGCAGAGACACCAGCGCTGTATTCCGTGCTCATATATGCCGCCGACGAGTACATTTGCGAGCGGGTGGGAATAAGAGAAATAAAGATTGAAAACTCGGTGTTTAAATTTAACGGGCGAGCAATTAAGCTTAAAGGCGTCAACCGCCACGATTTTAACGCTTACAAGGGTTATGTGTGTGACGAGCGGGATATGATGGCCGACCTTGAGCTTATGAAGCGCCATAATATTAACGCAATACGCACATCCCACTACCCAAATGACCCAAGATTTTTGCAGTTGTGCGACAAATACGGCTTTTATGTTATTGATGAAGCCGATATTGAAACCCACGGAATTTGGGAATTGGGCTCCGATATGCTGTCCGAAGCCCCTGAATGGGAGGAGGCATATATCGACCGGGTAATGCGGATGGTGGAGCGTGATAAAAACCGGCCCAGCGTAATTCTCTGGTCTATGGGCAACGAGTCGGGCTATGGGCGTAATTTTGTGGCTGCGATAGCAAAGGCCAAGGAGCGCGACAATACAAGATTTATACACTATGAGGGACACAGGTGGATTGAGTCGGAGCAAAGATTTTCGCCCGAACCCGATGTGGTAAGCCGCATGTACAGCAGCGTTGACTGGTGCGATGAATTCTGCCGCGAGGGCAAGGATACCCGCCCGTTTATGCTGTGTGAATACTCCCACGCCATGGGAAACGGACCCGGGGATTTGAAGGATTACTGGGATATTATTTATACCCATCCAAACTTTATAGGCGCGTTTGTTTGGGAATGGTTTAACCACGGGCTGTATGCCGGCAAGACCGAGGATAATAAGCCGAAGTTCCTATACGGCGGGGATTTCGGCGAGGAATACCACGACGACAATTTTTGCGTAGACGGGCTTGTGATGCCCGATTTACAGCCAACGCCCGGGCTTATAGAGCTGAAATACGTGATTCAGCCGGTAAGGATAGAGCCTGTTAACCTTGAAAAAGGCGAATTTAAAATTACCAACCTCTATGATTTCAACTACCTTTCAAAATTTGAATGTGTTTATGAAATTACGCGGAACGGTGAGGTTGTATCAAGCGGCAATTTGGGCGCCCTTGCAATCCCGCCGCAGCGCACGGAAACGGTATGTATTGACTACCAGCTTCCGGAGGATGGAAGCTGCTATGTTAGGTTTTCCTTCAGGCAGTTGGGGGACAGTCCGCTTGTCCCGTCGGGTGAGGAGATGGCCTTCGCTCAGTTTAAACTGCCTGTTGAATACAAGTTCAGAACCGTAAAACGCGAAAGCAAAGTACTGGGACTTGAAGAACAAGCCGACCTTTTTGTAATTTCAGGTGAAAACTTTAAATATACTTTCAATAAGCATACTGCAGCCTTCGAACAGATTGAATTCGAGGGGGAACCGCTTTTAAATGAAGCGATGGGCTTTAATATCTGGCGCGCCCCGATTGACAATGACAAGAACACCAAACACCACTGGTTTAACCTTGGAATTGACAAAGCCAGGGTGAGGGTGTACGATGTTCATGCAAAACACAGCGATGAATCTATTGAAATCAGCGCCGATTTATCCTTTGCCTGCCCCACAAAGCCGAATTTCGTCAAGGTTACGGCGGTATGGGAGGTTGACGGCAACGGGCTTATTCAGCTTAAGTATGATGTAACGCTGCACGAGAAGGTTGAGTACCTGCCCCGTTTTGGAATACGGTTTGCCATGGACAAAGTTTTTAATACAGTTGAATACTATGGCAGGGGTCCGGGGGACAGTTATATCGACCGAAAGTACGCCACTAGTGTTGGGCGGTATAAGCTACCGGTAGATTCCATGATGTTTGATTATATCCGCCCGCAGGAAAGCGGCAACAGGCACGGTACTGAATGGGCGGCAGTGTATGGCTCTGATGGTAAAGGTATTTTGCTTTATAACCTTGAGGGATTTGATTTTTCGGCAATCGGGCATTCCCAGGAAGAACTGGAAAGGGCAAAGCACAATTTTGAACTGCCCGAAAGCACCAAAACATGGGTGTGTGCCGATTATATGCAAAGCGGCGTCGGATCCAACTCCTGCGGCCCGAGGCTGCCTGAAAAATACAGATTGAAAGACAAGAGTTTTTGTGGCAGCCTGGCTATTAAGCCAATAAACCGAGAATCCGATTTTTGGGCAGAGGTTTTAACGAAATATGAATAAAAATAGGCCTGATGTGAAAACATCAGGCCTATTTCTGTCCACCGAAAATATTTACCCCATATAACCGGAATAGTAAGCCGCAGCAAAAAAACCAATGGCGATTAAGGCTATGCACAAAATTGTATATAAAATCGCTCTAAAGAATATCTGAAGGCCGCTGCGGCTGCCCCGCCTGTATCTTTTAATCTTTTCCATCGTCTGATCCTCCTCATACACCATAAGTATTCCCCAAATCTAACTGTTTAAACATATATTTCATATGTATAAAAATAGTCAACCCAAATTCGATTTCAGGTTGACTGTTTTCCTTATATATGGTATATTTATATCAAATTTTATAAAACGGTGATATCAATGAAAGGATACAAGCAGCAATTAATTAACATGACATATATACCGCTGTTTGCAGTGTTTATTGCAGTGTGTTCCTGGATTACCGTGCCGCTGACAGTTCCGGTGACGCTTCAGACCCTCGCGGTATTTGTTACTGCCGGGCTGCTTGGCACAAGGCGAGGGGTTTTAGCGGTGCTGCTGTATATTTTGCTTGGTGCTGCAGGTATCCCGGTGTTTTCCAATTTCAACAGCGGCATTTCCTACATTTTGGGGCAGACGGGCGGTTATATTATTGGATTTGTGTTTTCGGCAGCGGCAATTGGAATTATCACAGGCAGGTTCGGCAAAAGCCCCCGTGTAATGATAATTGCAATGGTAACCGGGCTGCTGGTTTGCTATATATTTGGCACGGCGTGGTTTTACGCGGTATATACGCATAATACCGGGCCGGTTGGGATTTTTACCGTGTTAATGTGGTGTGTGATTCCCTTTGTGATTCCCGACATTGTAAAAATCCTAATAGCCATCCTTATTATTGAGAGGGTTGGCAAATATGTAAAATAAACGGGAGGGATCCCGTTTATTTTTTTAGCCTAAGCGTAATTTCCCCGCTTCTTAGGGTGCTGATGGAACCGTCGGCGTTGCGGACGGCCAGCGAGCCATCGTTGTTTATGGCAAGCGCCGTGGCGCTGATAACCTCGTCGTCCTTATAGTAATAAATCTCCCTTCCAATTACCATGGAGCGGGATTTGTAGACCGAAAGATAGGTTCTGTTATTGGGGTTCTCGGCGAAATCGAGCAGAAGATTTATAATTTCAGCGGCTAAACGGTTGCGGGAGAGGTTTTGGGGATTTAAAGAGCCCGCAATGCTTGAAATCTCTTGGGGAAACTCCTGCGTGCTAATGTTTATGCCAATTCCCACAACTATATTTTGCACGCTGTGAAGCTCTATATTTGTAACCGCCTCGGTTAAAATCCCGCACACTTTTTTGCCGTCAAGATATATGTCGTTTACCCATTTTATTTTTGGGGATTTGCCGGTCAAGTTCTCTATTGCCAGCACAACAGCCACCGCCGCTGCGGAGGTTATATATACAGCCTCCGAAATGCTGTTTTTGGGCTGGAAAACAAGCGACATATAAAGCCCGGTTTTGTAGGGTGAATAAAATGGACGGCCGCGGCGGCCTTTGCCGGCTGTCTGGTGCTCGGCAAGTATTACGGCGCTGCCGGATAACCCGTCGGCAATCAGGCGTTTGGCCTGGTCGTTGGTTGAATCGATTTCTTTGTATATATAAATTGGTATATTGCAGTATTCATCCTTTAAAAAAGCCGATATTGCCGTTTTTGACAGCATATCGCTGCTTTCTAGTAGCGAATATCCCCTGTTTTTTACCGAAATGATTTCGTAGCCCTCTGATTTGAGTGTATTTACAGCCTTCCAAACGGCATTTCTTGACACTTTAAGCGTCTCGGCAAGCTGTTGCCCTGAAACAAAGCGGCCGCGGTTTGCCTCAAGCGCCCTTAAAACCTGACTTTTAACCGTCATGACGCACCTTCTACTGCCAGTTTTTGCAGACATCTACCCAGCAGCTGCTGCCCGAATAGCGCTCAAGCTCTTCGATGGTTAGCTCTATTACGCTGTTGCTGCTGCCGCAAGCTGGGAAGACCGTTTCAAACCTTTTAAGCGAAATATCAAGGTAGACTTCCACGCCTTTGTTAATCCCAAAGGGGCAGACGCCTCCGACGGCATGTCCTATGTAACTTTCCACATCATCCGGCGGAATCATTTTGGCTTTTGTATTAAATTTCTGCTTAAATTTGGAGTTGTCTATTTTAGCATCCCCTGCTGTGACAATCAGAATTGGCTTTCCGTCGACCAGAAAGGAAATGGATTTCGCAATCCTCGCCGGATCGCATCCGATTGCGTTTGCCGCAAGTTCGACGGTTGCCGAAGATACATCCAGTTCCCAAATTTTGTTTTCGATTCCGAATTGACTAAAATATTCCCGTACCTTTTCTATTGCCATATCAAAACCCCAGTTTCAAGTTTTGTACTAAATTATACCATAATAAACCAAAAAGTAAAATGATTTGCCTTAAAAGGGGGAATAGGTTTTTAAAACTGCGGTCTAAAGTCAGCGGGAGTTTTACCTGCGCTCTGTAAGAATTTCGACAATTTCTGCGTCGGTGCTGCGTTCCAAAAAAGACTGGATGGCCTCGAAGGTGCTGTCTGCCACCGCATTCTCGAGGGAAGGAAACACAATGGAAATTACTATTGTCTGGTGAACATCCTGCGCGTCACTTTCAATAACGCACACATGAAACCTGCTGCGAAGTTTCTCGCACAGGCTTTTTACAATCATCCGCTTTTCTTTCAAGGAATGCACCCAGGGCGCATACAGCTTCACGGTCATGATGTTGACGGTCATTAAAACACCTCTTTTGAATTTCGGGTAAAGGCCTTTAGTAGTATTGTGTATCTTCTATTATTTTATCATATCAGTAAAGCAATCTGCGGGCATTGCGCCGGGCACAATGTGGCAGGATTTGCCATTTTCGACTGGGCCTGCCCGAGGTGCGGGGCCACTAAGGCCGAGCGTAACCGGTAATATAACCTACTCGGTTGAATTGGGCCCTGCTACCATAGAGGGCAACACCGTCACCCTGACCGGTGCGGGAAATGTAATACTGCGTGCCACCAAAGCGGCGAATGATGACTACAATGCGAAATTTGTTGAAACCACCATCACTGTTAACCCAAAACCGGTAACCATCACCGGGGTTACTGCCGACAACAAGGTATATGACGGAACACCTAACGCCTCGATTTTAGGCACCGGGGAGATAGTAGGCAGAAAGTTTCACTATAACACCCCCATAAACTGGAACTTCAATAATCATTTTACCATATAAAACAAAAGAAGCCGATTATTACAAATCGACTTCTTTTATGGTGGAGACGAAGAGGTTCGAACTCTCGACCTTACGGATGCGAACCGTACGCTCTCCCAACTGAGCTACGCCCCCACATTATTTAGTTGTTTAAATGGGACTGCTAAGGGTTTCAACTAAACTGCGGCCGCATATGCAGCGCTAATATTTTAACATCTTGTCATGATAAATTCAAGTCTTAAATATATTAAGCTTAAAAAATATAAAAACTAAAACGAAATTGTGGTATGATAAAATAATATCAATTCAAAAAGGGGATTTTGGGCTTGGTAAAAGTAGTGTTCGTTGGTGTTGGCGGATACGGGGATTTGTATCTTACTTTATACAATTCATCCGACCGATACGCGCAAAAAATGGAGATTGCGGCTGTTGTGGACCCGTATGTTGAAAAGGCTGCCAAATATGAATGGATAAAGCAAAGGCAGATTCCGGTGTTTAATACGCTCGAGGACTTTTTCAAAGAGAATTCAGCCGATTTGGTAATAATATCCACGCCGCTGCAGCTTCATAAGCAGCAGTGTGTTATTGCGCTAAAAAACGGTGCTAATGTGCTGTGTGAAAAGCCTTTGGTGCCTGTGGTGCAGGACTTAATAGAGATTGAAGAGGCGCAAAAATCATCTGGGAAAAGGCTGGGTGTGGGTTTTCAGTGGAGTTTTTCAAAAACAATGACAGGGCTAAAATCAGATATATTAAAGGGCAGGTTCGGAAAGCCTTTGGAGCTGAAGTCCCTTATTTGCTGGAAGAGATTTGACGATTATTATTCTTCAAGCACATGGAAAGGAAAACTAAAAGACCGGAACGGTAACTGGATACTTGACTCGGTTGTAACCAATGCTACTGCCCATTATCTGCACAACATATTCTTTGTGTTAGGAAGCCGCATGGACGCTGCCGCAATGCCAGTGCAGGTGCGGGCGGAGGTCTACCGTGCAAAGCCGATAGAGTCTTTTGATACGGTGGTACTCTCAGGTGGCTTTGAAAATGGAGCAAAATTCTGGTACGGCGCTACCCATTCGGGGGATTTAAAGGATGTTACAAAGTTTTTATATAGATTTGAAAAGGCAGATATTTGCTTTAATATAGATAAAATCGACGACCATGTTTATGCAAACTTTCACGACGGCAAGGTGGTCGATTACGGAAATCCCCAGTCTTTCGAGGAGCTGCACCCCAAATTTATGACCATGATAGATGCCTGCATTAATCCCGATACGGTAATTCCCTGCTGTATAGAGACCATAAAGCCTCATCTTAAGGTCTGCAACGGGCTTTTTGGCGTTGCCGGTATTAACAATATACCGAAAGACCTAATATTTGAAACCGGTGAACCTAAAGGCGTGTTTGCTCGCAGAGTACAGGGCGATATGCAGCGGCTGTTTGAAACAATGCAGCTTCCGTATGAGGCGGGCTGCAGCTGGGCATCTCCCTTTACAACATTCCGACCGGAGGAAATTACACAGTTAATATCTATAAAGGAGAACAAAAGATGAAAGTCTGTATAATTGGCGACTGTGGCGGCCATATCGGGTGCATATTTGACGGGGAAAATCAAAACATTGAATATATCGGGGCCTCGGTATCTTCGGAATATGAAAAAATGGACAGCTTTTTAAGATTTGCAAAATCCAAAGGCAAGGAGATTCCCTTTTACGAAAACTGGAAGGATATGCTTATAAAACTTAACCCCGACATTGTGGCGGTTGATACTGTGTTTTCAAACCATGCAAAAGTTGCGCAGTTTGCGCTTGAAAACAATATACATGTCTACTGCGAAAAGCCTGTGGCGACAGAGATTAAGGACCTTGAAGGCCTGAGGAATGCCCACGACCACAGCGGCGCGCGGCTTTTTGCCATGATGACCATGCGGTATGAACCGTGGTTTTACACTGCAAAAAAGCTGATTGAAAATGGTGCTGTCGGAAAAATATTAATGATAAACGCCCAGAAATCCTATAAGCTTGGCAGCCGCGCCCAATTTTATAAAAAACGGCAGACCTATGGCGGCACAATACCCTGGGTTTCGATCCACATGATTGACCAGATTTTATGGCTGACAGGCAAAAAGTGCAAAAGCGTGTATGCGCGGCACAGCGCTGCCGAAAACCGCGGCTGCGGCGAACTGGAGATGACAGCCATTATAATGATGGAGCTTGAAAATGATATATTATGCCACATAAACACAGATTATCTGCGGCCCTCTAATGCGCCGACACATGGCGATGACCGGATAAGAATCGCTGGCACCGACGGTGTTTTGGAGGTGCGCGAGGGCAAGGTTTATCTTATCAATAATAAAAACGATGGCATCCAGGTGGAACTTTTGAAACCTCCAAAGATATTCGACAGTTTCCTGCATTATATAAAGTCGGATTACGACCCGATATATGAGTTTTGCGATGGGATATACAGCACATATGTTTCATTAAAGGCCAGGGAATCGGCAGACAGCGGGCACGTTATAAGAATTGATTAATTGACCTTTGGAATATGATTGGTTATAATTGTATATAATTCTTTATAAATCAAGGAAGAGGTACCACGGATGAATTTTAATGGGAACCCGTACAACCCGTATCAATATCCATACGGTTTTTATCCTTACGGAAATCTTACGCCCGAAGAATATTTTGAAAAGCTGGCGATTAAAAAGTTTTCCAACTCAATCGGCGCGGCTTTTTTGATTTTAAATTCAATTTCGTTTGTTGCATCGCTTGTAATGGTGCTTTTGGGCAGCCTCAATGATGCCTTTTTGACTTGGGTTATTCAGATTCTGCTTTCAACATTGGTTTTTACTGTGCCCTTTATTGTTTCTACCAAAATAATGGGTGTAAGGGTTTCGGATATAATATCTTTCAAAAAAGTACAGCCTTCAATGCTTTTTCCGCTGGTGCTGGCTGGACTTGGGGTATCCATGCTTGGGAATATGGCTGCCAGTGTGATTTCTTATACAATGAGCCTATTCGGCATCCACCCTTCCTACCCGGATTTTCCGGTACCTAAGGGTGTTTTTGGCGGACTTATATATTTTTTGGGCTTGTGTGTAGTGCCCGCTCTGGTTGAGGAATTTGCCATGCGTGGCGTGGTAATGGGAAGTTTAAGGCGTTTTGGGGACGGGTTTGCCATTTTTGTATCGGCTATGCTTTTTGGAATAATGCACGGCAATTTGATACAGGCCGTATTTGCGTTTATTTTGGGCCTGATACTTGGCTACATGACCGTTGCTTCCGGCTCTATTTGGACTGCGGTTACATTGCATTTTTTAAATAATTTTTTGTCCCTTGTTATCAGTGAAATCACAAAGGGCCTATCTGCAGGCAATAATGTAATAATTTCCTGTGCCTATTTTATATTGTTTTTGGCTTTAGGCATAATTGGTGCGGCCTTGTATCTTAAAAAATACCCTGCGGGCTTTAGAATTAATAAGTCGAAGCTTTTTGCCCCTACAAAACGGGCGGTCAAATATTTCTTCTCCGCACCGCTGACGATTATCACACTTATTATCTATGCAATAACTTTTATAACTAACCAGGTTGCTATGAGTTTTTTAAATAATTTTTAGAGGGGCAAGATATATTGAACAGCCATGAAGAGTATATGCGCCTTGCAATAAGAGAGGCAAGGATTGCCGCCGAAAACGGGGAAGTCCCGGTGGGAGCGGTGATAGTAAAGGACGGAAAGGTGATTTCCTCCGGACGAAACCGCAGGGAAACCGAAAACAATGCGCTTTACCATGCCGAAATCGAAGCCATAGACAAAGCCTGCAAAGCTTTGAAAAGTTGGAGGCTTACCGGCTGCGATTTATATGTAACCCTTGAGCCCTGCCCCATGTGCGCGGGAGCTATTATAAACGCAAGGATAAGCCGCGTAATTATCGGGGCTTTGGATCCGAAGGCAGGCTGCTGCGGTTCGGTTATCGACATGTTCATAATGCCCTTTAACCACGAACCAAAGACAATAAAGGGGATTTGTGCCGATGAATGCGCAAGCCTTCTTACCGGCTTTTTTGAAAACTTAAGAAATAAAAAATAACCGCAGTTACGGCTGCGGTTTTTTTAATTTCCGTTTTTGGCAAACCTACGGTACTGCACAGGGGTCATGCCCGTTTTTTGCCGGAACGCCTTGGAAAAGTAGGCGGTGTTGTTAAAGCCGCAGGAGAGCGCAACTTCAGTGATACTCAGCTCCGATGCCGACAGCATCTCCTGCGCCCGGTCCAGCCTGAAATTAAGTATATACTGCTGGGGCGACTGGTTTTCATATTTCATAAATATTCGGTAGACCTGTGAGCGGCTTAGACTAACCAAGCGGGTCAGCTGTTTCATGTCAATCGGATACATGTAATTCAGCTTTATGTATTCGACCATTTTTGAAAGGGACAAATCCCTTTGCAAATCCGGTTTCATGAGTTTTGACAAAAACAAATAAAGGTACCCGAGGGATTCGTATATATCAAAGTTTTTGTTGTGGGCGTTTATCATAAGCTCAAATACCGAGATAAGTGATTTTATATCGTCGTAATGAAAAATAAGCTGGTCCTTGCAAAAATTAATTTTGTCCACCATTTCACCCGCGTGGCTGCCGTTGAATCCAACCCAATAGTACATCCAGGGGTCGTCGGTGTCGGCCCTGTAGTAGGTTGGGACAAAGGGCGGAATTAAAAACCCATCCCCACGTTTTAGGTAATAGGTTTTGCCGTTTATCGTATAACTGCCCTTGCCCTTTGCGATATAGTGAATTAAATACACGTTTCTAATGCATGGCCCAAATCCATATCCACTGCTGCACTGCTCGTAATTGCAAAAGTGGATAGCCATTGGCAGCTGCGGGTCCATGTTAACGGTGGTAGTGCTGTGGAATGGTTTCATGCCGGCACCTCCTGTTTAATTTCAGGTTACAACAAAACTGCGAAATATGCAACATGAGTTATAAAAATTGAAACAATTATTATATATAATTTTTTGGGCTGAATGTAATATAAAGGAAAATAAATTGAAAGGCGGGAAGTGTTATGCTTAAGAAGGTCCTGGCTGTATTCCTTTGCCTGGTCCTGGCTGCAGGAATGCTTATTGTTACTGCAGACGAAAATGTGGTTTATTTAAGCGACATACCCTACCGCAGCGACAGCACTACAGAATACGGTGAGATTCAAAAGGACCGGTCGGTAGAGCGCAACCCTATTACACTAAATGTAAACGGAGAGAACCGTACCTTCGCAAAGGGAATAGGGGTTAATGCCTACGCGGTGGTGAATTATGATATTTCAGAGTACACAAGCCAAGGGTTCAACTACTTTGAAACCTATGTGGGCGTTGACCGCGATGTCACTACGGGAAGTGTTACTTTTAGAATAGTACTTGACGGGGAAACGGTATTTCAGACCGGGGAGATGACACCGGATACCCCCGCAAGGCTTGCGCAGATTGACATAACTGGAGCCAAGGTCCTGACTCTTATAGCCGATAAGGGCTGGGACAACATATGTGACCATGCCGATTTTGCCGACGCAAGGCTTATAAAAGACCCGGGCGCACTACAAAAACTAAAAAGCGTGACGGTAAAGGCCAGTCGAAACTGGATTGTAAAAGGGGAAAAGGTTAACCTGTCGGTCGAAGGTATTAGGGTTAACAACCAGACGGTTGACCTTAACAAAGATGGGAGTGTTACATATTCGTCGAGCAATACTAATGTCGCGGCTGTCAGCGGTACGGGACAGGTTACAGGTGTTGGCGACGGTGTAGCCAAAATTACGGTAAGCGTGATGGAAGGAGAGCAGGCAATAATGAAATCTGTCAACCTTGTTGTGGGTTCAAGTGACAATGAAACCTCGTGGGATGTTATTTCTCCAAACGGGAAGATTAAGGCGCGGTTTTGGCTGCAGGACGGCACATTGAAGTATATGGCGACTTATGACGGCAAAACCGTAATAGATGTTTCTGATTTAGGGCTCGTTACATCCCTTGGGGATTTTACCGCGGGACTTGGATTTAAATCAAAAACCACCCGGAAGATTAACCAGGAATATCCTATGTATTCGGGCAAGGCGTCGGTTTACAGGGATAATTCCAACGAGACAGTACTTACGTTTGCCAAAGCGGGTGTTGAGTTTAGCGTTGCTGTAAGAGCTGCGAATGACAGCCTTTCGTTTAGGTATTTGATAAACAATACAACAGATTTTATGGTTACTTCGGAAAACACTACATACACTGTGCCCGAAGGCTCTGATGTTTACAGCCAGCCATACAACAACCACTATGAAAACCTGTTTGATCATAATAAAATAGAGTATTTGGCTGGCAACAGGTGCCTTACCCTGCTTTACCAAACCCCGGACGATGTGAATGTGCTACTGTCGGAAGCCGATATGGGGACTAATTTCTGCGGTTCCATGATTAGGCCTTTAGGCAACAACACGTTGAAATATGTATTTGCCCAGGACCAGGGTACGGCTCCCGTACAGGTGACAGGGGCGTTCCAATCCCCCTGGAGAGTGGCGGTAATAGGAGACCTTGCAGCAATTGCCGAGTGCCAGACCTTTGAAAATTTGAGTAAACCAAGCAGGGTTTCTGAAACAGACGACGACTGGATATTACCCGGGGTTACTTCATGGACCTGGCTTACCGGTGAGGGCACAAATAATCCTGAAGTATATAAAAAATACATTGATTTTACCGCCGAAATGGGCTGGAAATATGTCCTGATGGATGAAGGCTGGAGCATTGGGGGCCGCGCCAATGTCAGCCTGCCCGGCTGGATAGATGATTTGGTAGCTTATGCGGACCAAAAGGGTGTTGGGCTTTTAGCCTGGCTTCACATGTCGGCAGTTAATACCCCCGAAAAAGCCGACGCGGTGCTTGGAATGATTTCAAGGGCAGGCATTAAAGGGGTCAAAATGGACTTTTTTGACAACGAAAACCAGTGGACAATGCAGCTATATGATATGCTGTATAATACCTGCCAGAAATACAAGCTGCTGGTAAATATACACGGCGCTAACAAGCCTACGGGTGAGCGCAGGGAATACCCATTTTGCTTGACCCGCGAGGGCGTGCAGGGGCACGAGTACTATAATGTCCAGGCTTTCCAGAACTGCGTGCTGCCCTTTACAAGAGGAACGGTTGGGCCTACCGATTACACGCCGAAGCTTACGCACCAAAACGTTACTACAAACCATTTGGCGGCACTGGCGGTACTGCTTGAGAGCGGAATACCCTGCTTTGCGTCAAGCCCCGAAGAATACAGGAACAGCGCTTTGTACTCCTGGTATAAAGATATGCCGGCGGCCTGGGATGAAACCAAACTGCTTGATGCAGAGATTGGGAAATATGTCAGCATGGCAAGAAGAAGCGGCGACAACTGGTATGTTTCGGCAATTTGTGTTGATGCCCGAAATGCCCGGATAGATTTAAGCTTCCTGCCCGAAGGCTCCCAGTATCGTGCCGTAGTTTATAAAGATTCGCAGCAAAAGGATATTTCTGATATTGAAATATTAAATGTAAAACATGGTGATGTATTGAATATCCCAATGAGCAATGCCGGAGGTTGTAACATTAAACTTACAAAGACGGCAAGCGGCAAGGTGGGTATTACCCTTGACACGCAAGAGATTGAAATGGAAGAAGGAAAACCCGCCACAATAACCGCAGTATTGACCGGTGAGACTAACGGCATGCCGATTGTGTGGAAATCTGGAAACGAGACCGTGGCAACCGTGACGGGTGGAATTAAAGCCACCATCACGCCTGTTGGGATCGGCAACACAAAAATAACCGCCACTATTGGTACAGGGGAAAATGCGGTAACGGCTACCTGCAGAGTTTTTGTCAACGCTGCGCCGTACAAACTGGACGAACGGTGGGAAATACTCAATGAGAACCCGCTGCTTTACAGCCTGGATTCGGAAAACCGCGTGACTATTACAACCACAACGGGAGATATTTATCCCCCCCATTCGGCATATACCAATTTGCTGCTTACCGATGTTCAAGACTTGAATTTTACCGTTTCGGCAAAACTTTCGTTTAATCCCAGTGCCGATTTCCAGTCGGCAGGGTTAATAGTCTACGGCTCTGATTCCTCGCTTTTCTCGCTTCAAAGGCGCTACCATTCCTTTTTCGGCAATCATTGCATATGTGGCGTTAACCGTTCGGGGAATACTGCGTCTGAACCCTATGTTGCCGATACCGCGGTTGGCAGGCCTGTTTATTTGAAAATTGAAAAGACAGGGGTTACCTTTAAAGGCTATTGGAGTGAAAACGGTACTGACTGGAGATTAGTTTGCACCGTTACAAATACAGGGCTTAACACAAGCGGGCTGAAGGTTGGAGTTTACACCGGAAAGGGAATGTATCAGTCCTGCGAGGAGATTCCCGCGGTTATTGAGGATTTTAAGATAAATGATACCTTAATTCCCTTTGCATTTAAAAATAATGAGCCGTACATTTTGGGAGATGGTGATATGGACGGCAGGGTAACAGTGGCTGACGTGGTCAAGCTGCGGTCGATAATAATGGGCAGGTCACAGGCGGACAATATTGAGTTTGCCGCATGTGATGTAAACAAGGACTGCGAGCTTACTGTTACCGACATCATTGGAATTAGAAGGATAATTATGAATGCCGATTAAAATGTATTAATAAAACAAAAAAATCCTGCCTTAAAGGCAGGATTTTTTGTTGTGGCGGAGATGAAGAGATTCGAACTCTTGCGCCGGCAAAGCCGACCTACCGGATTTCGAATCCGGACCCTTCAACCACTTGGGTACATCTCCAAATACGCAAAATTGTGAAAAGATTAAAATACAGGCGGTTATTGTAAGACGTCTTTTAGTATTATATAAAACGGAACTGTGAGTGTCAAGCTGAAAACAACTGGCAGATATAAATATTTTTTAAGCAACGCCACTGCAAACCGAGCAATTACAACCTCTTGCTGCTTATAATCAAGCGGCAAAAAATATGAATGATTTGTTTGGCGACAAAAAGGTAGCCATTACATACGACGGTTTCATGAAGATGAATGCCGTGGATTTAGGTATGTCCACAAATATGGATATTAGTGAGGAGACTAAGATAGCGCCCAAGGATAACAAAATGGCAATGAATATGACCTATGGCGTCATGGGGACAGAGGTTACCATGAGCATGTATAGTGACGGTACAAATATTTATTTGTTTATGTTGGGCAGCACCTTTAAAGCACCGTTTAACGAGGAGATAAAGGGTGCTTTATCCGAAGCTGAGGCGCTTCTTGTTGAGGGCGCAGAGCCTTTAGAAGAAAGCAAAGAAAAACTTGAGGACGGTAGCATTAAGGTAACCATAAAGCTTGACCCTGCAAGCTTGTCTGAAATTTCAACAGGACAGCTTAACAAACTGCTTAATGCTTTTAGTTCCGGTATGAACGGCATGGAGGCTACGGATGCCGAAATGGAATATAAATCGCTAATCGTCGAGGCCGTTATTGATAAGGAAGGAGTTTTAAGAAGCGGGAAGCTAGATTGCTCTTTTGATATGAGCGTCGAAGGGCAAACTATTGCCTATGAAACAGTACTTAATTATGAATATGAATTTTTGCCCGATGATTATGAAATTAATCCGCCAAAGAACATCGATATGGAAAACGCAATTGAGACAGAGGAATTGCCGGACGGAGCGATTTAAAAAATAGTTAGATTAAGTTTACTACCCCTGTAATTACAGGGGTAGTTTTTTGCAAGTTTTAAGCATGATGTGTGTGTTTTTAACTAAAGTTACCGATTTAAAATTTCCTTGAAAACATATTTTCGCCGTCAATCAGGCTTTCGACTGTTTTAAAGCCGAGCCTTTTTAGCAGTTCCATTACATACGGGTTGTCAAGGGGCGTATTAAAAACTGCCTGCTTGCCGTATTGTTGGACATTTTCCCGTCCCTCGTGCCTGTCCAGTATGGTCCGGGGACCGCCGACACAGCCGCCTTTACACCCCATGCCTTCAAGAAAGTTGGCGGTCATTTCACCCTTTGTTAATTCCTCCAGCATGCGGCGGCAATCGGGCACGCCGTCTGCCTGCCTTGCCTTAACTTCTATGGCCCTTCCGGGGTTTAGCCGTTTGACCGTTTCGGCTACCGCTTCACTTACCCCTCCGGTTCTGGCATATATCCTGCCGGTCCTTGAGGAGTGATCCCGTTCGTCCTCCTGTAATTCTGCTGGATTAATACCCGTAAATTCGAAAATCTGTTTCATTTCCTGAAAGGTGAGGACATAGTCTACCGCATCTGCAATATCCGGCTCCCGTGCTTCTGCTTTTTTTGCTATGCAAGGGCCGATGAATACAGTTTTGGCTGTCGGCTCAAGATATTTAATAGTTCTGCCGCAAGCTACCATGGGAGACACCGAGCCTGGCACATTCGGCATGTATTGTTTGCATACCTTTCGTATCATTGCAATCCACAGCGGGCAGCAGCAGGAGGTCAGCAGAAAATCCTCGTTAGACTTGATTCTTCGGTCAAATTCCAGCGCCTCTTTAAGCGTTAAAATATCGGCAAACAGCGCGACTTCCAGCATGCCCGCAAATCCCAGCTTTTTAAAGGCGTGTCTTAGCTTGCCAGGCGTTACCTCGTAGCTAAACTGGCTGATAAACGCCGGCGCAATCATTGCGTAAACCGGGCCGTCGTAGTTGTATATTGCGTCAAAGACCGGTATTACCTCTTTGTTTTCTATCAAAGTTTTGTGCCTGCACTGCGAGATGCATTCGCAGCAGCCGGTGCAAAGGTCCTTGTTTATGGTCTTTTTACCGTCTTTTTGTTCCAGCGCGCCAAAAAAACAGGCGACAGCACAGTTTTCGGTATCCTTGCAGCGGCAATCGGCCAATTTTATCACCGGCGGGTATTTTCGTGGATTTAAAAGGCAGTCTAAATGGTGGGGGTCAAATTCGTGCTTTTTAATTTCTTTAACTTCTTCATGTGTCCTGTTTTTGACGGCAGCAGCGCCAAGCCTTTGGTATAATTTCTCGAAAGTCAGCATGGACATTTTCCTTTTACTGTTATGGCAATATATAATATTTATTTTTTTAAAATTTTTATTCATAGAGATGATTACATTATTCTGCAATATTCTCCAAAATCATTTAATATTATGTTGTAAATTGACAATAAATATGGTAAAATCAATTAGTTTTATAACAATTAGATTGAAAATGATGAGGAGTGTGGTTATGAGCAACAATCAAGCAGCTATTGGGTATTTGCCAGATGAAAAGCCTCCGGTGTGGAAGTTGCTGCTATATGCGCTGCAGCAGGTCATAGTAATGTTCCCGGCAACAGTTACTGTTGCTATTATTACCGGCTTCCATATTTCCACGACTATTTTTGCCAGCGGTTTTGCAACATTATGCTTTCTTTTTGTAACGCGTGGTAAAATCCCGCTTTATTACGGTTCGAGTTTCTCCTATGTTGCGGCAATAGGAGCCTTAATGGCATCAGACGCTTTATCGCACCTTACGCAGAATGATAGGATATCAATTGCGCAGTTTGGAATAATCATGTCGGGATTAGTATCCGTAGCTGCCGGATTGATTGTAAAAGCGTTTGGGCATAAAACCATTGAGAAAATCCTTCCCGCCTCGATTACAGGCCCCATAGCGATGGTTATAGGTCTGACCCTTGCGGGCACTGCGTTGAGCGACGCTAATTCAATTGTAATTCAAAAAAATGCAACTGGAAATGTTTTGGCTGTATCCGAGGAATTGGTGCCGTTTGCGACTAATATGGCGTGGATAGTGGCTTTGGTAACACTTTTGTCCACCATCCTGCTGTCGGTCTTTTTAAAGGGGGTTTTAGGGCAGCTCCCGATTCTGTTTGGCCCGGTTATTGGCTGTTTAACTGCATTCATAATCAAGCTTGCAACCGGCGTTGACCTGTTTCAACTTTTACCTGAGGGTGCCTCTACCAGCGGATTTTTCGCACTGCCCACCTTTACGCTCCCCAAACCATCAATACTTGCGGTCGCGGCAATTATGCCGATTGCAATAGCCACCATTCCGGAGTCGACCGCCCATGTTTATCAGCTTGATATATATGTTAATGACCTTGCCAAAAAGAAGAACTCCAACAAAGAATATAACATTGCCGAAAAACTGTGGCTTAATTTAATAGGCGACGGTATCGGCGATATGGTTGCCGGATTTGTCGGAGGCCCCGCAGGTACGAATTACGGCGAGAATATCAGCGTAATGGCCATAACAAGGGTATTTTCGGTTCCGGTGTTAATGGTTGCGGCTGTTATTGCAATGGTTATCGCCTGCTTTACCCCGCTTATTAATGCAATATACTCTATACCTGCCTCGGTAATTGGTGGGTTAGAAATATACCTGTTTGGCGCAATTGCGGCTCAAGGAATTGCGATTATGGTAGAGAAAAAGGTTGACCTTTTTAGCGCGAAAAACATTTCGATAATTGCGACAATTATGATCATCGGCCTTGGTGGCCAGTACGCATTTGGTGGGAACATCCCGTTCTTCGGTGTGAATGTCCCAAGTGTTGCAGGTGCGGCCATATTTGGAATATTGTTAAACCTGGTGTTTACTATAGGGGAAAAATTATTTACAAAAAAGTCCGATTAAAATATGAATAAAAATAATTAGCGCCCGTTATTACGGGCGCTTTTTTTGCTTTGCATATGGAGTATGGATTAAAATCTGGCATTCTTAGCATGAATTACTGCCGAAACCGTCGTTGCAGCAGCAGCAGATAATGAGAATGAGGATGATTAGCCAAAGGCAATCGTTGCCGCCAAAGAATCTAGACATTCAGTTTCCCCCTTTCTGCCTTCATGAATAGTTTATGGGAATTTCCAGTCTTATGTTACTGATGAATAAAATTTACAGGAAGGGCAGAATATAATTATGATAAGTACCTTTTCCAAAAGGGGAGAGTATTATGACCAAAAGGTTCGGATACAGGTTAAGCCCATACTACGACGATTGGGAATTGTCAGATGACTTTACAGACGATTATTTCACAAGCGAATTTCACAGCATGATTCATAAAAACCGTTTTAATAACCTGAAAAAGAACAATAAACAAAGAAACGAGGAGCTAAATCAAGATGAACAGGAACAATAGGAAAAATTAGTCAGAAATGAGCCAATTTTAGATATTGACTTTAACTGACCATCGACTATAATAATTTCAGAAGGTCAGTTAAAGTCAATTATAAATGGGGTGATAACAATGCGGCTAAGTGATATCATCACCGAGATGATACTTAAACTAATTGATGAATCTGACCAAAATGTTGCCGAAATTCAAAGAAACGAGCTTGCGGCAATGATAGGTTGTGTGCCCAGTCAGATAAATTACGTGCTTACCTCGCGATTTACCCCTGAACACGGCTTTAAGGTGGAGAGCCGGCGGGGGGGCGGGGGATATATTAGAATCACAAAAATTACAATGGATCGTTCTAATGCCCTGATGCATATTATTAATTCGGTCGGTTCAAGCATCGATTCGGCTTCGGCACGGGTGCTGATTGAAAACATCCAGGAACGCGAGCTTGTTTGTGAAGAGGCGGCTGAAGTTATGAAAGCAGCACTTTCCAACAATTCTTTTAAGGATATACCGGTGAATGTAAGGGACCAGGTGCGTGCTGCAATGCTGAAACAGATGCTTGTTTCACAGCTATAGAAAGGAGCGGATATTATGCTTTGCGAAAAATGCGGGAAAAATCAGGCTACCACACATATACATAAAGTTATAAACGGCGTCGCCTGGGATATGAACCTGTGTTCATACTGTGCTTACCAAAGCGGTTATGGCGACTTTGGCAATCTGGATATCACCAATATGCTGGGTTTTCTGTTAAATGAGAATTTAAATGCCGCACCCAGGGTTAACAGGCAGGAAAGGTGCAGCTGTTGCAATTCCACATTTGCTGACATAGCGCAATCCGGTATGGTCGGCTGTTCTTATTGCTACAAGGTGTTTTACAACCAGCTGCTTCCCTCAATACAGCGGATACATGGTAAAGTCCGGCACGAGGGCAAAAGGCCGAAAAACTTAAAGGTAAGAATAAAGGAGAATAAAAACGATCTCGAAGAACTGCGAAAACAACTTGAAACCGCCGTAAAGCAGGAAGATTACGAGACCGCTGCGAAATTAAGGGATAAAATTCGCGAGATTGAGGGCCGGGGGAATAATAATGGGTAGCTGGTACAAAGAATTCGGTGAGCAGGGAGACATAGTCGTTAGCACGCGTATTAGAATCGCGAGAAATTTAAGCGGCATACCCTTCCCGAGCCGCCTGGACCCTGAAAGGTTAAAGGAAGTAAACCGCAAAGTTTTTGAGGCCATAAATAAAGGCAACTCGGGGTTTTCGTCCACACTCAAATTCATTCAGATGGATGAAATATCGGACATTGAGGCCGAGTCGCTGGTAGAAAGGCACCTGATAAGCCCAGGTTTTGCATATAACCGTAAAGGGCGGGCGTTAATTTTATCATCTGATGAAACCATCAGCATTATGCTTGGCGAGGAAGACCATATCAGGATACAGTTAATAATGCCGGGTTTTTGCCTAGACGAGGCATATGATATTGCCAACAAAATAGATGATTTGCTAAGCGAAACCCTGGATTTTGCCTACGACGAACAGTTGGGATATCTGACCGAATGCCCGACAAATCTCGGAACCGGACTGCGTGCCTCGGTAATGCTCCACCTGCCGGCGTTGGAAGCCAGCATGATGGTTTCCCAGATTTCGACTTCGGTGGGGAAACTCGGTCTTACAATCCGTGGTATGTATGGTGAAGGCAGCAAATCGAAGGCGTCTTTATATCAGCTTTCCAATCAGGTAACATTGGGAATACCTGAAAAGGCGGCAATAGAAAACCTTAAGGTTGTGGTTAAACAGACCATGGCGGAGGAGCGCAACCAGCGCGAGAAAATAAGCAGCCCGTTGCTTGAAGACAGCATATACAGGTCGCTTGGAATACTGCGGTATGCCAGGATACTTAACAGCGAGGAAATGATGACGCTGCTATCCAGATTGAAGCTTGGCATATCCATGGGGATTATAGACGATGTGGATAAAACCCTGCCGATACTTTTAATGGTGCAGGGACAACCGGCAACCCTTCAGCTTAACAACGGTTCCATGGACACGGACCAGCGTGACAGGCTGCGCGCGAAGCTGGTAAGGGAAAAATTAGCCCAATCAAAATGAAAGGAAGGGAAAATATGAGATACAATTTTAACGGATTTACCGAAAAGGCAAACAAGGCCCTTAACCTTGCGATAGACAGCGCCCAAAGATTTGGGCATACCTACATTGGAAGCGAACACCTGCTTTTGGGGCTGCTGAAAGAAGGCTCGGGCGTTGCGGCAAACATACTGAAGGAAAAGGGAATAACCGCCGAAAAGATTGAAAGGCTGCTTGAGGTGCATGTGGGCAAGGGAATACCTACAAATCTGACTCCCGACCATTTTACGCCGAGAGCCAAAAGGGTTATAGAAATTGCGGTTTCCAGCACGCGGAATTTAGGCTACAGCTATGTGGGCACCGAGCATGTGTTAATTGGAATCTTAAGCGAAGGCGACAACTATGCCATTAGGTTTATCAGTGAACTGGGTGTTGATCCGGCGGCACTGTTAGATGAGGTCATAAAATCGTCGGGCGCACAAGCGGATGGCTTTGACAAATCCAACATGCAAAAGTCAAAATCCTTGCGCTCGCACAATACGCCCACATTGGACCAATTCGGGCGCGACCTTACTGCTGAGGCAGCAAGCGGCAGGTTGGACCCGGTAATTGGAAGGACAAAGGAGATAGAACGGGTAATCCAGATACTTTGCCGAAGGACCAAAAACAACCCCTGCCTGATTGGCGAACCGGGCGTGGGCAAGACCGCCATAGCCGAGGGGCTTGCGCTTAAAATTGCTAACGGCGAGGCACCCGAACTGCTTAAAGATAAGCGTATCGTGTCGCTTGACCTGACGGGTATGGTTGCGGGTACCAAATACCGCGGCGATTTCGAGGAAAGAATTAAAACGGTTATTGATGAGGTGCTAAAGTCAAAGGATGTAATACTGTTCATCGACGAGCTGCATACCTTGATAGGCGCAGGTTCGGCTGAAGGCTCCACCGACGCGGCCAATATTTTAAAGCCGAGCCTGGCAAGGGGCGATCTGCAGGTAATCGGCGCCACGACCATCGACGAATACCGCAAACACATCGAAAAGGACGCGGCGCTCGAGCGCCGTTTCCAGCCTGTAATGGTCGGTGAACCTTCCATAGAGGAATCTATTATGATACTAAAAGGTCTGCGGGACCGCTATGAGGCCCATCACAAGGTAAGGATTACCGACGAGGCTCTGGAGGCCGCGGTAAATCTGTCGGCAAGGTATATAGCCGATAGGTTCCTCCCCGACAAGGCAATAGACCTGATAGATGAAGCTGCCTCCAGGGTAAGGCTTAATGCCTTTACCCCGCCGCCCGATCTGAAACAGCTTGAAGAGGAGATAAAAAAGGTAAGCGAAGAAAAACGTGAGGCTGTAAACGCGCAGAATTTCGAATTGGCGGCAAGTCTGAGGGACAAGGAAAAGCAGCTTAAAGAGAAATTGGAAAAAGAAAAGAGCGAGTGGAAGCAAAGCAACGAGCAAAGCCTGGAAGAAGTGACCGCAAACGATATTGCCGAAGTGGTTTCAAGCTGGACGGGAATTCCCGTGGTACAGCTGACCGAAGAGGAGTCCCAGCGTCTGCTTAGGATGGAGGATATCCTGCATGAGCGGATTGTCGGCCAGCGGGAAGCCGTAACCGCCGTAGCAAGGGCTATCCGCAGGGGCAGGGTGGGGCTTAAAGACCCCAAACGGCCCATAGGATCCTTTATGTTCCTAGGCCCCACAGGCGTGGGAAAAACCGAGCTTAGCAAGGCACTTGCCGAGGCTATGTTCGGCAATGAAAACGCCATGATAAGGATTGACATGTCTGAATACATGGAGAAACATACTGTTTCCCGCCTTATCGGCTCGCCGCCCGGATACGTGGGATATGACGAGGGTGGTCAGCTGACCGAAAAGGTGCGCAGGCAGCCATACTCGGTAGTACTGTTTGATGAAATCGAGAAGGCACATCCCGATGTATTCAATATCCTTCTGCAGATTCTTGAGGACGGAATTTTAACTGACGCCCAGGGCAGAAAGGTAGATTTTAAGAATACGGTTATTATCATGACCTCCAATATTGGAGCTAGGCTTATTACCGACAAGAAAGTATCCTTTGGATTTGGAAGCCCGGAGGAAGAAGCTGAACGGGATTACAAACGCATAAAAGAGGATGTGCTTGCCGAACTTAAAAAAGAGTTCAGGCCAGAATTCTTAAACCGTGTGGACGACATTATAGTTTTCAGCAAGCTTACAAAAGAGGATATTATTGAGATTGCAAGGCGTATGCTGAAAACTGTCGAAAAAAGGCTTGAAGCTCTTGATATAAAGGTGGAATTCACAAACGAGGCAGTCGAGGCAATTGCCAACGAGGGGTTTGACCCGGTTTACGGAGCACGCCCGCTGCGCAGGGCAATACAGACCAAGATCGAAGACAGTTTAAGCGAGCAGCTGCTTGATAAAACCATCCAGAACGGTGATTCTGTGCTCTGTAAATTTAAAAACGGCGAGTTTATATTCGAGAGAAAACAAAAAGCCGAAGTATAACTGCAGTTTAGCCCCTTAATGCTGTGGCATTAAGGGGCTAATATTAATTTTATTTGATACTAATTAAACTAATATGTTATAATTATCAGAAAACAATAAGAACGGTGTGAATTTATGGATAAAGAAAAAATCCAAAAAGCAGTTAGGGATATATTGATTGCAATTGGCGAAGACCCCGACCGGGAGGGGCTTAAGGAGACGCCTAAGCGGGTTGCCGAAATGTATGAGGAGATATTCGGCGGCCTTAAGTCCAATCCTGCTGAACATATAAAGCTGTTTGACCAGTCCAACCATGAAGAAATGGTAACCGTTAGGGATATACCGTTGTACTCCATGTGCGAGCATCACCTGCTGCCTTTCATAGGCGTTGCGCATATAGCCTATATACCGCGAAACGGAAGGATTATTGGGCTTTCAAAGCTCGCAAGGATTGTGGACAGTTTCGCCCGCAGGCCCCAGTTGCAGGAGAGGCTTACTTCCCAGATAGCGGATTTTTTATATGAATCGCTAAAACCCCAGGGTGTGGCGGTGATAATCGAGGCGGAGCACCTGTGCATGACCATGCGCGGAATCCGGGCTGCCGGTTCCAAAACCCAAACCTCGGCATTAAGGGGGCGCATGCGCTCAGACCTGCGCAGCCGAAGCGAGGTATTGGCACTTCTGACTGGTAAATAAAAGGAGGATTGTATGCCGGTATTAAGATTAAAGGATATTACATTGCCCCTGGGGAAAAAGACATATGTAATGGGTATTCTTAATGTGACGCCCGACTCCTTTTCGGATGGCGGGCTGTATTTTGACCCCGATAGCGCCTATGAAAGGGCGGTATTGCTTAAACAGCAAGGCGTTGACATTATAGATGTTGGCGGCCAGTCAACAAGGCCGGGGCACAAGACAGTGCCGCCCGAAGAGGAATGGGAAAGAATAGAGCCGGTGTTGGTGAGGTTAAAAGGATTTGATATCCCCGTTTCTGTTGATACTTTCTATCCGCAGGTGGCCGCTAGGGCTTTGGAATATGGCGCCAGGATGATAAACGATGTAAGCGGTGTGGTAAGCGCGGATATGGCTGAAGTTATAAAAAGGTATAATGCCGCATGGGTGATTATGCACAACGGTGGGATTCCCGAAGGTCAATGGGCGCCGCTTTATGTTCACAATTGGCTGAAAGAGGCGGCACATTTGGCGATAGAGCTTGGTATCGGTAGTGAGTGCATATGCCTTGACCCGGGCATTGGGTTTGGAAAGGATGTGCGGCAAAACCACCAATTGATTTTGAATACCGCCAGTGTCAAGGTTGAAGGCTTTGCCTATTTGCTTGCCGCTTCAAGAAAAAGGTGCATTAAAATCCCTGCCGGCAACTGCGAGTTTAACCAGTGCGACAGCGGGACGGTTGCGGCGCATACCATCGGAATACTTGGAGGCGCCGATATCATCAGGGCCCACGACGGGTTTGGCGGCGTTCAGGCGGCGCGCGTAGCCGATGCTATAAGGTTTTCGGATATTGAAGGGTAATGCTATGGACAAAATTATTATTAAAGGGCTTGAGGTTTTTGCCTATCACGGCGTTTATGCAGATGAAAAGCAAAACGGTCAACCATTTTTGGTTGACCTAACGCTTTATGCAGATTTTTCAAAAGCCGCGTCAAGCGACAGACTGGAGGATACCATAAACTACGCGGCGGTTCGTGAATGTTTGACTTTAGCGCTGACAGGTGAAAGGTATAATTTAATCGAGCGGGCGGCCGAAGTGGCTGCCAAAGCGGTTTTTGACCAATTCCCAAAAGTGCAGAAAATAAAACTGAGACTTAAGAAGCCGCAGGCTCCCCTGGATTGCAAGTTCGATTATGTGGCGGTCGAAATCACAAGGGAGAGAAACCGATGAAATACGCCTTTATTGCGCTTGGCAGCAATATAGAAGACAGGGAGAAAAATTTAAAAACAGCAGTAGCGGCGTTAGGGTCGGTCCCGGGCATTAAAGTGGTGGCGGCTTCTCCCATATATCAAACCAAACCGGTGGGATATATTTATCAATCGGACTTTTATAATGCCGTGGTAAAGGTTGTAACCAGGCTATCCCCGGAGGCATTGTTTGGCGTTTGCCTTGGCATAGAAAGCGGCATGGGAAGGGTAAGGACAATAAAAAACGGGCCAAGGATAATAGATCTGGATTTGCTTTTATACGAAGGCTATACCTGTTGTACTGACTTTTTAATCCTACCCCACCCGAGGATGAAAGAGCGCGCCTTTGTGCTGAAGCCGCTTTGCGAAATTTTTGACAGCGAGGAGTACCGCACGGCTTTAGAAAACCTGGATACAAATGATATAATACCTGTCGGAGAAATTGAGATTTTATAAGAAAAGGCAGCCAATAAGCTGCCTTTATTGTTTATAGAAAAACGGGTTCTAATGGATAGATAGTTTTCTTTAGTATTATTGCAATAACCCCGGGGAAACAGGATGTTTCTCCAGAGGTATTTCCCATGCAAATTCAGAAATCGGTAAGGGAATCAGCTCCTAACACTCGAATACTTTAATTATAAAACGCCTTTCGCGCGGGCCGTCGAATTCCAAAAAGTAAATTGCCTGGAACGGGCCAAGCAGTGGCCAGCCTCCGGTGACAATAAGCTGCAGGTTAACGCCCACAACGCTTGATTTTATGTGGGCAAAGGAATTGCCTTCAAAATGCTTGTATTCCGGACGGTCGGGGAATGCCTTTTTAATTCCCAAAAGCATATCAGCGGTTACATTGGGGTCGGCATTTTCGGTAATGGTAATCGACGCAGTGGTATGGGGGCAAAAAACAATTGCCACCCCCTCCAAAACACCGCTTTCTTCAATTGCCGAGGATACCAGTTTGGTGATGTCATATGCGCCTTCTTCGTCGGTTTTGATTTTGAATTCTTTGATATAGGACATAAAATCTCTCCCCGCTTTACATATACCGCCATAAATTTTTATCGGAAATATGAATTGAATCAATTATATCACATTAAATATGATATTTTATATGTTAAAATAAATAAAAAAAACAAAATACATATAAAAATTATGGTAACTTTACAAATATTATGATATAATATTTACAAATTAATACATAGAGTTTTAGTTTACCAATTCCGCCTCCATAAAGGAGAGTGTTTATGGGTATATTAAAACCCGGGAAGATAAAGTTTAAAATTTCCCTTCTATGCTTAATTATCATTCTAAGTTGCGGTTATATTATACTAACCGTCAATAATATTATATGGAGAAAAATGTTAAAGACATAGCTAGTTATACATATCTTTTGGGTACCGCCATCAAGGAAACATGCCAGCGGGATATATCGCTGCTGACAGAACTATCTAAAAAAATGGATGCATCTGATATATCAAATAATGCTGAAAGCCTGAAACTGATTTCGGAATTTGCCTTAGACTATGGTTTTGAATATATCGCGGTAGTAGACCTAAAAGGAAAAGGAATTACAAATTCCGGGCAACAGGTAAGTCTTACCGATACCTGGCAGTTAAAAGAGGTGCTTGGCAACGCAGGAATATCCGGTTCGGTGCAGCTGTCCTGGGAAAATGACAATATTTTGCTGCATGTCCCGATAAAATCAGGCTCGGAGATTTCAGGTGCTATAATCAGCACATGCTGCAAGGACAATATAACGGGCGTATTGTCAAGAGGCACATATTTTGAGTACGGCTGTATTATTGATTCAAAAGGCAACATGGTTTTAAAGCCGGGTCATGACGGCATTAGGGTCGATAATATTTACCTTTTATTCACTGTAAGTGATAATAATATTGATAAGATTAAGCTTTTAACCGAATCGATAAAAAGCAAACAATCCGGCACATTGACATTTAAAAATTCGGGCGAGAAATACATTTTAAGCTTTACACCCCTTGGTATTAATGACTGGTATTTTGCGTCGGTAGTACCGGTAACTGCGGCAATGAAGGATACAAGCTTAATAATTGCCAATCAAATAGGCTTTTGCGCTTTTTTGCTGATAATTTTCATGGGCATTAGCCTGGATATTAATAACAGCCAGAAGTCCTATTTAAAACAGGTGGAAAAACTTGCATACAACGACCTTTTAACCGGTCAAAGAAACTACACCAAGTTTGTTATTGATGCAAATAAATTGTTATCAATTGCCCAAAACAAAAAATTTGCGGCTGTTTATTTTGATATTGCCAATTTTAAATATATAAATGACGTGTTTGGATATGAAACAGGCGACCGGCTGCTATGCCATATTGCCGACACCCTGGTTTCCCTGCTTGAAAAGAACGGGATATTTTCAAGGATAAATGCGGACAAGTTTGTAGCCCTTTTCCCTTACAGTAAAAAAAGCGAGGTTGCCGAGTTTATCGTACTGCTGCTGAACCGCATCACGGCATTTTCCGAGTTAAATGAACACAACTATAAATTCAAGGTGTATGCAGGGATTTTCTGTTCCGAAAATACTGAAAATATGAATATTACCGCAATGATTGATCGTGCCAACATAGCCCAGAAATCGATAAAACACAGTAACATCCTGTATGCATATTACAGTAACGAACTACGGGAAGCGATATTGCGCGAGAAGGAAATCGAAAACCAGATGGAAAGTGCACTGCAAGATGGGGAATTTATTGTTCATTTGCAGCCCAAATATGAAATCCGCAGCAATAAAATTGTGAGCGCGGAAGCGCTGGTAAGGTGGCAGAGTCCCGAAAAGGGACTGTTGTCCCCCAAAGAGTTCATATCGATTTTTGAAAAAAACCGGTTTATTATTCGGCTTGATACATATGTATTCGAAAAGGTATGTGAAGTGTTAAGGAACTGGATTGATAAAGGGTATGAAATAATACCAATTTCGGTCAATGTTTCTCCAATTCAGTTTTATGAGACAGATTTCGTGCCTAAGTATTCGGAAATCAAGGAAAGATACCAAATACCCGATGAATATATAGAACTTGAGTTTACCGAAAGCATATTCTTTGAAAACCCGGAGATTTTGACAAAAGTGTTAGAGGAGCTAAAAACCCATGGTTTTATATGTTCCATAGACGACTTTGGTTCAGGCTATTCGTCGCTAAATATGATAAAAGACCTGCCCGTTGATGTGCTAAAGCTGGACGGCCTGTTTTTCAGAAAAGGCATAAATGGGGATAGAGACAAGGCGGTTATCAAAAGCGTTATAACCATGGCAAAAGAACTTACCATGAAGACGGTTGCCGAGGGCGTGGAAACCAAAGAGCAGCTGAATTTCTTGAATTTAATAGGATGTGATATGGTACAGGGGTTTGTATATTCCAAACCTCTGCCGGTTGAAGATTTTGAACAATTATTATGGGGAGAAAAATTAGCACAATTCTGTTGCTGATTTTGGGTGGAAGGTATGTTTGGAATGAAAGAAATAATAAAGGATTATTTTCGTGTTCCCAATGATGACAAAGATGTCATAATACGGTTTGAACCTGAGGTGGTAAAATTTGACTTAAAAAGGATATTTTTGCTTTCGATTGCTTATACTGCCTTTTTATTAGCCAGTAGGATTTTAAGTATGATTGCAAAAATCCCGACTAACCGATATGAATGGTTTTTCAGCATAGCTTTGGCAATATGGTGTGTATCCTTTTGCTTCGTTATTTCTAACTGGTACAAAGCGCCCTGGGGAATAAACGCAAACAAGGCATGTATAAGAATATTCTGGTCGGGATTTTGTGCTTTGGGAACCGGATTGTCTATAAGCTCGATAGATTACCGCCACTCGCTTATTTACTTTGTGTTACATATTGCAATTCTGGCTTTTGTGCCCCTTGGCACAACCCGTATTATTCTTTCGCTACTGCTAATTAGTTTCATAGCGCAGTCTGCCGCTATATTTAAGACTACCCTTCCCCAAAGCATCGAACTGCTGATTGGCTGTTTCTTTTTAACTACTTTTGTCATTTTTTTAAGAAAGCTAAACCTTTATCTGTATAAAAATCAGATATTTTTTAGTTGCAATGAGCGACGCTTTGAGACGGTCCTGAAAGATTTGTATGAAAAGGCATTTGAGGTGGATCTAAACCGTGACAAGTATATCCTGTTAAAGGATGATATGTTCAGGTTTAAAAGTGACAAGAAGGTTGACAAGTACAGCACTGTCGTAGGCAATTTGGCGGAAAACCTAATCCATCCCGAAGACAAGGATTTATTTCTAAATAAGGTTTGCCCAGATAATCTGCGTAGACTGTTTGCAGACAATGAAGACAATATGCTTAATATCGAATACAGAAAGATTGCAAACAACGGTGAGTACAGGTGGGTGTCGCTGACCTTCCTTCGTGCTAGAAATACAGGTAATGATATTATTCTGTTTGGGCTTGTAAAAGACATCCACAAAAGTAAAATAAGGGAAGAACGCTTAATAAGGGAAGCCCAGATTGACCATTTAACCAAGCTTTATAACAAAATCACCACCGAGCGGCTGATTAACGATTTTCTTCAGAACGACCGCTCGGGCGGCAATCACGCCTTTATAATGATTGATATAGACAATTTCAAGAGCATTAACGATACATACGGGCATTTTTACGGGGACGGAATACTTACAATAATATCAGAAATATTAAGAAAGAATTTCAGGTTGTCTGATATTATCGGACGCATTGGAGGTGATGAGCTTGTCGTGTTTATGAAAAATGTACATTCGGTTGAATATGTATACGAAAAGGTTAACTTGCTTTGTGGCAATTTCAGGAAGGAAATGGAAGTAAACGGCAAGCCAATTAAAATTACCAGCAGTATTGGCGTTGCTATATGCGACATTGACGGAAAGACCTATGACGAATTGTATAGGAACGCCGATGCCGCCTTATATGAGGCAAAAAGGCTGGGCAAGAACCGGTTTATGTTTTACTCTGATTTGGGGGTCAAAAAATACATGAACCGAAAGTGGATTATGTAAAAAATCCCTTGCTTTAAAGGCAAGGGATTTTTTAATTTATATTTTACCTCTGTACTCGTCCTGAACCGTCGCCCCCTGCAAGGGCCTTAACCTCACTGACGGATACAAGGTTAAAGTCGCCCTCTATGGAATGTTTAAGGCAGGAAGCTGCGGTTGCAAATTCAATTGCCTCAGCGGGCGAGTAGTTTGAAAGCAGCGAGTAGATAAGTCCTGCACCAAAACTGTCGCCGCCACCCACGCGGTCTACGATGTGAACCGCGTAGCTCCTTGCAAAATAGCAATCCTTTCCATCGTACAGCATTGCCGACCAGTTGTTGTCACTGGCGGAAATTGAACCCCTAAGCGTAATTGCCACATGGGAGCACCCGAAACGCTCGGCTATCTGTCTTGCCACATCCCTGTAGCCATCGTGATTGAGTTTGCCCTTTGTCACATCGGTATTTTCGGCCTTGATGCCGAAGACATCGTAGGCATCTTCTTCGTTGGCGATGCATACATCCACATATTTAATAAGCTCGGACATTACCCTGTTTGCTTCCTGCCTGGTCCATAAGTTTTTGCGGTAGTTCAAATCACATGAGATTTTAATTCCCATATTTTTTGCCGCCTTACAGGCCTCAAGGCAGATATCGGCCACATTCTGGCCCAAAGCAGGGGTAATGCCAGTAAAGTGAAACCAGTCGGCGCCTTTTAAAATTTCCTCCCAGTTAAAATCCGAGGTTGTGGCTTCGGCTATTGCAGAGCCCGCTCTGTCGTACACCACTTTGGAGGGGCGCTGGGAAGCACCCTTTTCAAGAAAGTATATGCCTACACGTTTGCCGCCACGGACAATATTTTTTGTGTCCACCCCAAAACGTCGGAGAGAGTTCACGGCCGCCTGGCCAATGGGATTGTCCGGCAGTTTGGTGACAAAAGCCGCGTCAAAGCCAAAATTTGCAAGGGATACCGCAACATTGGCTTCCCCTCCGCCAAAAGTGGCGCAAAATTTGTCCGCCTGGATAAACCTTAAATACCCTTCGGGCGCCAATCTTAACATTATTTCTCCAAATGTAACAACACGTGCCATATCAAGACCCCTTTAATTCTTATTTGTAAATCTGATATTAAATCCCGACAAACTGTCTGCAAGGCGAATTGAAGAATCCTGCTTTATTGTTTTTAAGCCAAGTAGGATTAGGAAGTTTTCAAGCCTTTCTATACTTGTGACGCTTATAGTCACCAAATTTTGTCCCTCTGCATTTGCAAACGGCTTGTTTATAAGTTCAGACATAAGTGTGGCTAAAACATTGTTTTGCTCTGTCTCGGAAATTTGGATTTGACTGACTTCGGGGGCTAGCATGCTTATTACCGCTTGCCGTGCCAGACGGGTGATTCCCTCCCAGTCTTCACTTTCCACCAGGTTGTCCGGTACCATCCATGAGCCGCCGCAGGCTAGCACCTTATTAATGGATATGTAATCCAGCAGGTTGTGAGGGCCTATTCCTCCGGTGGGGATATATTTTATGTTCGGGAAGGGCCCTGCCAGGGCTTTGAGCACCTTAATGCCTCCCAGGGCCTCGGCCGGGAAAAACTTGACCACTTCAAGTCCGAAGCCTACAGCCTTTGTAACCTCGCTTGCATTTGAACACCCGGGCGTTACAGGGATGCCATGTTCTACGCAATAGCCGACAACTTTTTCGTCAAATCCGGGTGTTATGATGTATTTTGCGCCCGCAGCCACTGCGGTTTTTGCCTGTTCGACCGAAAGCACAGTGCCTGCACCTAAGATTATATCTGGCAATGTGGTTGCGATATTTTCAATCGCCTTAGCTGCGGCTTCGGTCCTGAAGGTCACCTCCGCAACCGGGACACCGCCCTTTTTTAATGACTTTGCAAGAGGTACCGCCTTTTGTGGATCTTTGATTTTTATGACGGGAACAAGCCCCACTTTGCCTATTTGCTCCAAAATGCTGTTCATACTCCGAACTCCTTTTTGTAACTATATATATTATAAAACTCTTGCCCTTTGCGGTCAATCAATTTAGATGCAAGATTTGGATTGACTTAAATTAAATTGGATAATATGATTATATTGATTAAAAAATGGAGGAAAAGAAAATGAAACCATTTATGGATGAGAATTTCTTACTGAATACAGAAACCGCCAAATTCCTATACCACAATTTTGCGAAGCAGATGCCTATTGCCGACTACCACTGCCATATCGACCCAAAGGAAATCTTTGAAAACAGAAGATTTAAAAATATTACCAAAGCCTGGCTCGAAGCAGACCATTATAAATGGCGTGCCATGCGTTCGAACGGCACGCCTGAAGATAAAATAACAGGAAGCGGCAGCGACAAGGAGAAGTTTGACGCCTATGCCGCGGTAATGGACAAATGCATTGGAAACCCGCTTTACCACTGGTCACATTTGGAGCTGAAGAGGTATTTCGGCTTTGACGGCTGCCTGTCAAGCAAGACTGCCGATTTGGTATGGGAGCATTGCAACCGCAGGTTGTCCGAGCAAAACATGAGTGTAAGGGGTATTATTGAAGCTTCAAATGTAACCCATATCTGCACCACAGATGATCCCGCCGATTCTTTGGAGTATCATTTGGCTTTAATGCGGGAGCAAAGCTTTAAGGTTGAAGTTTTGCCCACATGGCGGCCGGACAGGATTTTAAAAATTGAAGCGGATGATTTTTCGGATTATATAATGAAGCTGTCGGCTGTTTCCGGTACAAAAATAGAAACATTAAGTGACCTTAAATCTGCATTAATAAAACGGATGGACTTCTTTTATGAGTTAGGCTGTGTGGCCAGCGACCATTCGATTGAATACGCTTTTTATGTTCCGATTTCGGAAGAACAGGCCGATGAAATTTTCAAAAAAGGCCTAAAGGGAAGAGAACTGTCACGTGAAGAAATTGATGCTTACAAGACCTGTATTTTGGTGTTTTTGGGCGAAGAATACGCAAAAAGAAACTGGGTAATGCAGCTTCACATGGGACCGGTGAGGAATACAAACCGAGTTATGTTCGATACAATTGGTGCTGACACCGGTTTTGACTGCATGGGGCCATCCATTGACAGCCGACCCCTTACCCAGTTTATGAATAGACTCAATCAAGCCTCATTATTGCCTAAAACAATACTATATTCGCTAAACCCAAACGACAACGCATTGATTGACAGTGTAATCGGGTGCTTCCAAAATGATGAGATACCCGGCAAGATCCAGCATGGTTCGGCATGGTGGTTTAACGATACCAAGCAGGGAATGCGTGACCATTTGATAAGCCTTGCATCCCAGTCGCTGCTTGGGAACTTTGTGGGAATGCTAACCGATTCGCGAAGTTTTCTGTCTTACACACGGCATGAGTATTTCAGAAGGATATTGTGCGATTTAATAGGTGAGTGGGTGGAAAATGGCGAATTCCCAAACGATGCCGAGCTGCTGGGAATGCTGGTTCAAGATATCTGCTACTATAACACCGTAAGATACTTCGGGTTCAAAGTTAGGCGCAGTTAGAGTCCCTCTTAACTGTGCCCAGAATCTGAATATCATCGGATACAGTGTCAACGCAATTTAAATTCTGCTTTTTAAAACAGTTGCGTATTTTAAGAAACAGGCGGTCTTCCATATCAATCAGCACGTCCTCATGCAGGACACCCCAGATGATAAATGCGCCTACCAAGATTTCAATTACAGTTGTAAAAATGAAAGATGTTGACATAAGCCCCTCCGCATAAAGAACAAATGTTCGATTACATTATATCTAATAAAAATTAAATAGTCAATGCATAGTATTGACTATTTTCCCTGATTTTATAAAATCGTCTCAACAATAATTTAAATATATAGTGGTAATTGGAAATTATTATAATATAAAAAAGGTGGTGCCATATGGATAGGAAAAAAAACGCTTTGAATGTTTTGATTGGTTTGGTTTTAATAGCCGCCGGTGTGCTTTTTGCGTGTGATGCGATACATCTTATTGATTTAAATGAAATTGGAAATGTTTTTCCCGGCTGGTGGGCGTTGTTTATAATAATTCCCTCTATTATAAGCTTTATTAACAGCGGAATTCATTTTGGCAACGCCCTTGCGTTTACAATAGGAGTGCTTATCATTGTAGGTGAACAGTTAGAGTTAATTCTGGATAAAAATATTTCCTACGGTAAACTGGTATTTCCGGTGATTTTAGTTTTTATCGGATTAAAGCTTGTGTTTAATACAAAAAGATTTCCTGCGGTTGTTATTCCCAAAATCGGAGAAACTTCGGGAATTCCCAACTATACAGCGATATTCGGGGGATATGAGCGCCGCTTTGAGGGGGAAAAGTTTAACGGAGCAAACTGCACAGCGATTTTTGGCGGAGTAGAGCTGGACCTTCGCGGAGCAATGATAGAAAATGATATAGTAATTAATGCCACTGCAATATTCGGGGGAATTGATATTTTCCTGCCTGACAATGTAAATGTCATGGTTACAGGCGTGCCGGTTTTCGGGGGAATAGAAAACAAGGTGCGGAATAATCAGCAAGGCCGTCCGACAGTGTATATTAAGTCAACAATAATTTTTGCGGGAATGGATATAATATAAACCAAAAACAGCAGGCAACTGCCTGCTGTTTTTATTTTATATGCTGGAATACGATCCTGTAATAATCCCTTTCAAGGATTTTCTGCGACATTTTAAATTTGCCGTTGACAATATTACTTATTTGTTTAACATATCCGTCCTCGATGCTCTGTCCCTCAAATGCCTCGAACTTTCCGGTTTTGGCATAGAATTTGCCCTTATCGGTAATCCAACTGCGGTTAGAGAAAATAACCAGCGGGCTTGAGTCCGAAAGTATGTCCTGTCCCATTAAAAGGCGCGAATCGTATTCGAGCCCGAACAGGTTGGAAATGGTGGGTATAATGTCAAGGCTGGAGGCAGGCTTTTCAATCTCTACCGGCTGCATGCCCTGGCAGTAAATTATCAGCTCGCCCTTGTAAAGCTCGAAGTTTTGCTCTACCTTTTTGCCTGCAAGCTCGTCTATCTCTTCTTTTGTAAGCCCGTAAGGGTAATGGTCGGGGCTGATTACAAATACCGTGTCTTCGGCCTTTCCAAGCTCGTTCAGTTTGTTGAGAAGGACTTCCATCGCGCGGTCCAGTTCTATATTGCAGGCAAGGTACGCCTTGACATGGTCGGAGTAGTTTAGATGGGAGACCAAATCCCTGTTTTTGTAGGAGATGTAATTGCCCTTAAAGGTGTATTGCAGGTGACCACTGACCGTCATGTAATAAACATTAAATCTGTCGTAATTGATATAGTCGGGCATGGAAAGCTCAATCATTTCCACATCGGACTGCGGCCAGGTATTGGTTACCTCAAGCCCGTTGCCGAGACCCTTGTATATATAGCCCATATTGGGGTGGGAAAGGTGCCGGTCGTAGTAGGTGTAGGTATTGTTGTGATATGCAAAGGATTTGACAGACAGTTTTGCAAACTGGTTGCCCATACAGAAAGGAAGGTAGTTTTGGCTTGACCTTGAAAAGCTCCAAACACCGGGTTTGGGCAGCAGCCCGGTGCAGGCCACATACTCCCCATCTGACGTGCTTACTCCCCATATCGGGGTGTAAAAGTTTTTAAAATTAAACCCCTCGTACTTCATTTTGTAAAGCGTCGGAGTAAGCTCTTTGTCAATTACATAGGGCGAAAAGCCTTCGGCTGTTACAAATACCAGGTTTTTGCCTTTAAACATGCCTGTATACCTGTTGGTTTTGGTAGGTGTTTGGTTGCTGAAATAATTGTGCATTTGCAGCAGTTCGCTGTCGGTTTCGTTGGCGATTAAGGATTCAAAATCAATGTTCATTACCTGGTCGGTATACTGTGGCTGCTGGGTCTCGATTTGCTCTTCGCTTGAGGAGGGTTCCTGCGAAGATACAAGACCGGGGTCAAACTCAAAATCATCATACCGCGAGCTGAACAGAAGCTGAGTCAAATCCAGCCGTTCGGTTGTAAGCAGCCCGAATTTCGCCACCGATGCATCCGGGATAAACTCCTCACTATACAGAAACCTTGCGCTTATTGTGCCAAAGTTGTTGATGGTGATTAAAAATACCGCAATTAAATGAATAAGTACACCGATTAAAGCCAAAAAAAGTTTTTGGGAGGATCTGATTCTAAAAAATACAATTTTTCCTTTCCCAAAGTAGATAAAAATTATTAGCGGAATAATAGTAAGTGCAATAGCTGGAATTCTTTTAATAATGGCAGATATTATTGTTTTGCGAAACTGAAGAATATCACCGCCGACCGCAAAAGAATAAATAATCAAAAAGGTACCAAAAACCTGTGTATATACAAGCTGTATGATATAAATAAGTGTTACTGCAGACAGCAGCGCTATGCAAATCCTGCGGTTGATTTTCGGGGCAAAAAAGGTGGAGAGTACCGTAAGGAAAAATCCTGCTGAAAAAGAGAATAACAGGATGTAAACAAGCCCTACATCAAAAAACCTGTCAATCGTAAATGCCCGGAAAATTAATTCAAGATAAAGAATAGACAATGGGAAAAAGTAGAAAAATGCTGTCTTGGTTATCAACACGTTCCTGGCACGTCTTACAGTTGTTGTTTTTCGAACTGCTGTCCTGGGAGTTGTTGCCGCTTTTTTTGTAATCATATGCATTCCAGCTTTGTTTAAAATTTATACACTTACCTCTGCCGATACTTCTTTAACATTTTCGTTTTCCGCTAAAATCGGATTTATAACCTCATTCAAAAATTCTTCCACCTGCCGGTCAGCACGGCCAATAAAGTTTTCGGGTCTTAATATTTCCATGATTTCTTCTTTGGTCATTCCGAAAATCGGGTCGCTTGCTATACGGTCGATTAGGTCGTTTTCACGGCCCTCTTCCTTTATAGATTTTGCCGCTGCCATGGAATGGACCCTTATAGCCTCGTGAAGCTCCTGGCGGTCCCCGCCTTTTTTTACCGCCTGCATCATTATGTTTTCGGTAGCCATAAAGGGCAGTTCCCTAATAAGATGCTGCTTAATTACCTTTTCATATACCACAAGGCCGTCGGCGACATTAATGTAAAGGTTAAGTATAGCGTCAACCGCCAAAAAGGCTTCAGGTATACTTATACGTTTATTGGCCGAATCGTCCAGTGTGCGCTCGAACCACTGTGTAGCGGCTGTAATGGCGGGGTTTAATGAATTTATTATTACATGTCTTGCCAGCGAGGAAATCCGCTCGCAGCGCATGGGGTTGCGCTTGTATGCCATTGCCGAAGAGCCGATTTGGTTTTTCTCAAAGGGTTCCTCGACTTCTTTAAGATGCTGAAGCAAACGCAAATCATTGGAGAATTTCATTGCGCTTTGCGCAATGCCCGACAGGACCGACAGCACAAAGCTGTCAATCTTGCGGGAGTAGGTCTGGCCCGAGACCGGAACGGTGTCGGAAAAGCCCATTTTTTGGGCTATTAGTTTATCGAGTTTTTTTACCTTTTCATGGTCGCCCTCAAAGAGCTCCATAAAGCTTGCCTGCGTGCCGGTTGTCCCTTTAGAGCCTAAAAGGCGCATGTTGGAAATCTGGTGGTCAAGCTGTTCCAAATCGAGCACCAAATCATACAGCCACAAACAGGCGCGCTTGCCCACAGTTGTCGGCTGCGCGGGCTGAAAATGGGTAAAGGCAAGCGTGGGTAGAGATTTGTATCTATCCGCAAACTTTGCAAGTATGCTAATCAGGTAAACAAGTTTATTTTTTATGAATTTTAGCCCCTCGGTCATTAAAATAATATCTGTATTGTCCCCCACATAGCATGAGGTGGCGCCAAGGTGAATTATGCCTTTTGCTTTTGGGCACTGCAACCCGTATGCATAAACATGTGCCATAACGTCGTGGCGCACTTCTTTTTCTTTTCTGTTTGCGTCTTCGTAGTTTATATCATTAATGTGGGCTTTAAGCTCTTCTATTTGTTCGTCGGTTATAGGAAGCCCAAGTTCCTTTTCAGCCTCTGCAAGTGCCACCCATAGTTTGCGCCAGGTAGTAAACTTTTTGTCCGGGGAAAAAAGGTATTTCATTTCCTGGCTTGCATATCTCTCGCAAAGCGGATTTTGATAGGTATCTTTCACAAATTCTCGCTCCATTCACTTATTTTATCTTGTTTTTATACAAACATAATTGTAAAATTTTAAACCATTATAACATATTTTCCGTGATTTAGTCTATAATCACCCCAATTTCTTGTATTGACATAATTTGAATTGGGTGATTATAATAAACAGGAAAGAAAGGATAGTGATGGCAAGTGGCGGTATTAGTAACCGGAGGTGCCGGATATATAGGCAGCCATACCTGCGTCGAACTGTTAGATGCAGGGTTTGATATAGTTGTTGTGGACAACCTCTATAACAGCAAACAAGAAAGTCTGAAACGCGTAGAGAAAATCACCGGAAAACCTGTAGAATTTATAAAGGCCGATATTCGCGATAAGGAAGCACTGCGCGAAATATTCAGCCAACATGAAATTGAAGCTGTGGTCCATTTTGCGGGGCTTAAGGCGGTTGGCGAATCGGTAAAAATCCCTTTGGATTATTATGACAATAACATTAGCGGCACAATCACTCTTTGCGAGGTAATGAAGGAGTTTAATGTCAAAAAAATAGTGTTCAGTTCCTCTGCAACCGTTTACGGAATTACTGACAAAATGCCGCTTACTGAAGATATGTCGTTGGGGGCGATTAACCCGTATGGCAGGACCAAGCTGTTTATAGAAGAGATTTTGAGGGATATATATAACAGCGATAACGGATGGTCAATCTCAATTTTAAGATATTTCAATCCTATAGGTGCTCACAAAACCGGGCTGATTGGCGAAGATCCCAAGGGTATTCCGAACAACCTGATGCCTTATATTGCCCAGGTCGCGGTCGGAAGACTGCCCGAGCTTTCGGTTTTCGGAAATGATTATGACACGCCCGATGGTACAGGTGTCAGGGACTATATTCATGTGGTGGACCTTGCCAAAGGACATGTTAAGGCGGTAGAGTGGGTGCTTAAAAATACCGGCTGCGATGCTGTAAATCTCGGTACCGGGCGCGGCTGTAGCGTGCTTGAACTGGTGGCCGCCTTTGAAAAGGTAACGGGTGTTAAAATACCTTACAAAATTGTCGGACGCCGCCCGGGCGACGCAGCGATAGTCTACGCCGATGTCAGCAAAGCAAAGAAAGTACTTGGATGGCATGCCGAACTAACAATTGAAGACATGTGTGCCGACACATGGCGCTGGCAGAAGAATAATCCTTTAGGATATGCCGAATAAACAAACGCCGTTTTAGCTTTGGCTAAAACGGCGTTTAATTTATTCGTCAATTATCTGCCCGTCGATTGAAATGGTGACAACCTGCCAGGGAATAAACTTCCCGCTGTTTTTAAGCGCGATTTTGGCGGCGTTTTCTATGCCGCCGCAGCAGGGCACTTCCATTCGCACAATGGTTATGCTTTTAATATTGTTGTGCCTTATTATCTCGGTAAGTTTTTCGGAATAGTCGCTCTCGTCAAGTTTGGGGCAGCCTATAAGGACAATGTGGTCTTTTAAAAATCTGTTGTGAAAATCCCCATATGCAAAGGCGGTGCAGTCGGCGGCTATCAGCAGCTTGGCGTTATCAAAATAGGGCGCGTTTACGGGCACCAGTTTAATCTGAACCGGCCATTGGTTAAGCTGGCTGTCGCGAGGGAAGGCGTTTTGAGACGCCGTATTCGGGTGGCTTATCTGCCTTACAGCCATGCCCGGACAGCCATGATGCTGATGCATATTTTGTTTTTGCATATTTTCCAAAACTGCCTGCTCATCAAACGGGGCGGCTTCCCTGGTTTCGAAGGAGATTGCGTTTACAGGGCAGACCGGCAGGCAGTTGCCAAGCCCGTCGCAGTAGTCGTCTCGGATTAGTTTTGCCTTGCCGTCTACTATCTGGATTGCGCCTTCGTGGCAGGCAGTGACGCAAAGGCCACAGCCGTTGCATTTTTCCTCGTCTATCTTAATAATCTGTCTAATCATATTGACCTCCGAAATAAATTTACTTTGCGATATGATTATAATATAATAATCTTAAAAAGTTAGTTGCAGGTGCAACAAAGGAGGTTGATTTATGAAAAATATTTTAGTCAAAACCGCGTTGTTTGCCAATATAAGCGAATCGGACTTAAATAAACTGCTTGTATGCTTGCAAGGAAGGACTTTAAACTATAAAAAGGGCGAATTCATATTCGTGGCGGGGCATACCACCCCATTTGTAGGTATTATACTTTCTGGAACAGCTAATATAATTAAAGAAAATTTGTACGCCGACAGGATGATAATATCAAAGTTATCTGAAGGGGATATGTTCGGCGAAACCTATGCCTGCATGGGGCTTAAATGGGTGGAGGTGTCAATCGAGGCGCTGTGCGACACGCAGGTGCTCGCCATAGATGTTGAAAGGATCGTTGCAAGCTGCCCGAATACCTGCACATTCCACAGGCAGCTTAATATGAATTTGCTGAAAATTCTGTCAGGAAAGAACCTTCAACTGAACCAAAAGCTTTTTTATTTGTCCCACAAAACCATAAGAAGCCGTATTCTTGCATATTTGTACGACGAGGCAAATAAGCATAAAAGCAAAAGTTTTGAAATACCCTTTAACCGCAACGAACTTAGCGAGTATTTATGTATTGACCGTAGCGCCCTAAGCCGCGAGCTTTCGAATATGAAAGATGAGGGGCTGATAGATTACAATAAAAACAGGTTTACATTAAAATAATTTTCTGCTTAAAGAACATTAGCCGGCGTAAGAGCCGGTCGAGATATGTGTTTAAAATATTAAACTGAAATATAATTCTTAAATTATTAAAAATGTTTTTACATAATATAAACCCCCGTTAGAGCGGGGGTTGTATTAATATAGGACAAATTACCGTTCTGGACAAAGTTATATTGGTACGAGAAAGAGAATTAATGTTTTGAATTTCCGGCTTGTCCCTTAACAGTATTTACAATTATAATGGGGTGAAAAACTAGCAGTGTTGACAATTTTACAAAAATGCATAATATTGTAAAACAGTATTAATATTTACATCTTGTGTTTTAGTACTCCAGTATGTTTTTGAAAAGAGGAATAGTTTCGATATGCATAAAAAATCAACTGATAAACATTCTTTTTGACATGTAATTAATAATATGGATACTGTCTTTAATTATAAAACATGCTCCAAGTCTTATTGTGGATCAGGTTATCAGAATCCCGCTTTTAGTATTAACTACATATGTTAATATAAATTTTACACGGTGGATATTAGATAGTATCACTATGGGAACAGAATTAAAATTTGTATTATTATTAATAGTCGGATTATGTTCCATTTATATAATAACTAATTTAATACCAAGTCCCGGACCGATATTACTTAATGAAGCAATCACCGGATAAAACCTTTGCTATCGTATAACCAATTTTTCCGCATCCCACTACGATAACTTTCAAACAGATATCCTCCCCTCCGAACTCTATACGCCCTATTCAAAAGCAAGGGTTTCTAATCGTTTTCTGTTGGTTTCAATTTGTTTTTCCACCATCATATCCTTGACCTTCATCAAACGAGTCAAGTTGCTCCGCTCATTCTCATCCAGCTTCATGGTAATAAACCGGATAGTATCCTGATAGTTGGGAATCATAATGTATTCCAGTGCGTTGACACGCCTCCTGGTCCTTTCGATTTCTGCAGCCAGCATTTGCGCAGCCTTTTCCTGCTCGGCTAGGGCAAGCAAATCAGGCAGAAGTTTGGCCAAGGTTAAAATAGAATGGTCCAAATCCCCGCTGGTAAAGGCGTATCCGTAGGAGAGAGCATCCTCTGTATTGCTTGATTTTTGCTGAATATTGAATACGGGTACATCGACACCCATGATATTTTTTGAGTCAATTTGCAGCGTTACGCTTTGTTTCGGCATCAATAGAGCCGAACAAAGCGCTTCTCTTTGCATTACGGAACTTGCCAAGGCAAAGCCGCGATTTATTTCCATCATTTTCTCTTCTACCCGCCGACGCAATTCCTTTGTTTCCCTGACCATATCGAGAAACTGGCGCATCAGTTCATCGCGTTTGTCTTTTAACAGCTTATGGCCTTTTATGGCTACCATAAGCTGCTTTTTGATTCGGGTAAGTTCCATACGGGTAGGACTTACGTTTAATACTGCCATGTATTAGGCCTCCAAGTAATACTTATCCAAAAATTCATCGCTGATGCGTTTGAGCTCCGAGCGCGGCAGGATGGAAAGCAGCTTCCAGCCAATGTTCAGCGTTTCCTCTATACTGCGGTTTGTGTAATATCCTTGGGAAACATATTCCTTTTCAAAGGCGTCTGCGAATTTCGCATATAGTTTGTCGATTTCCGTCAAGGCGGCCTCGCCCAGAATTACCATCAGTTCTTTGGCTTCTTTCCCGCGGGCGTAGGCGGCAAACAATTGGTTCATGGTGTTTGCGTGGTCGGCTCTTGTTTTGCCTTCGCCAATGCCCTTGTCCTTTAAGCGTGAGAGGGACGGAAGTACGTCAATGGGTGGAAGTATCCCCTTCCGGAACAGTTCGCGGCTTAAAATTATTTGACCTTCGGTAATATAACCCGTCAGGTCGGGAATGGGATGTGTTTTGTCATCCTCGGGCATTGTAAGTATGGGAATCAGAGTAATACTGCCAGCTTTACCTTCCAGCCGGCCGGCCCGTTCATACATAGACGCCAGATCGGTATACATATATCCGGGATACCCACGCCGTCCAGGCACTTCCTTACGGGCGGCTGAAACCTCCCGCAGGGCGTCGGCATAATTGGTGATGTCGGTCATAATAACAAGGACATGCATCCCTAAGTCAAATGCCAGATACTCTGCCGCAGTAAGAGCCATGCGGGGCGTGGCAATACGTTCTATTGCCGGATGGTTTGCAAGGTTTATGAAGAGTACCGAGCGCTCTATGGCTCCCGTCTTTTTAAAATCATTTATGAAAAAGTTTGCTTCTTCAAAAGTTATGCCTATCGCGGCAAATACAACGGCGAAATTCTGTTCGCTGCCCGGAACCTTTGCCTGCCTTGCAATCTGGGCAGCCAAATTGGCGTGAGGCAGACCGCTTGCAGAAAAAATCGGGAGCTTTTGCCCGCGCACAAGAGTATTCAATCCGTCAATAGCACTAATCCCTGTCTGGATAAATTCCTCGGGATACAATCTGGCCGTAGGATTCATGGGGAGGCCGTTTATGTCAAGACGCTTGACCGGTATGATTTCCGGGCCTCCGTCTGCAGGAGCTCCCATCCCGTCAAAGATACGGCCAAGCATGTCCTCGGAAACGCCCAAGGTTATGCCATGTCCCAAAAATCTGACAGTACTGTCCTCGAGGCTAATGCCCTCGCTGCTTTCAAACAATTGCACCAACGCATCGGTTCCGTTTATTTCTAGAACACGGCAGCGACGTATCTCACCGTTAGCTGTTTTAATTTCGCCAAGCTCGTTATATGTAACTCCGGTAACGCCATGAATCAGCATTAAAGGCCCGGCCACCTCTTGTATAGTGCGGTATTCTTTCGGCATCGTTTATTCTTCCTCCTTCAGCAGCTCGGCATTTTCTTTCTGAAGTTGCAAAGAAATTGTTTTATATTCCTGCGAAATCCGGCTTTCCTCAATATATTTGAATCTTCCTATTTTTTCTCTCACAGGAAGCGTGACCAGCTTGTCGATGTGTATGCCGGCATCCAAAGCCTTCAACGACAAATCATAACAGTCCAGTATCAACCGCATCATGTAATACTGACGCTCTAAAGAGGAATATGTATCTATTTCATGGAACGCATCCTGATGAAGATAATCCTCGCGGATGGAACGCGCCGTTTCCAGTTTCATGCGGTCATGGCGGCTCAAGGCGTCCATACCAACAAGCTTTACGATTTCATTCAATTCGGCTTCTTCCTGCAGAAGTCCCATCATGCGTCCCCGCAGCTCCAACCAGTCTTCGGCTACGGTGTCTTTATACCAATTTTGGAGGGTATCAAGATAAAGTGAATAGCTGGTCAACCAGTTGATTGCCGGGAAGTGCCTGCGGTATGCCAAGGCGGAATCAAGCCCCCAAAACACCTTAACGATACGAAGGGTTGCCTGAGAAACCGGTTCGGATATATCGCCGCCAGGAGGCGAAACCGCACCGATTACACTTAGCGCACCTTCGCGCTGATCCTGACCAAGAGAGATTACACGACCCGCCCGCTCATAAAAACCGGCCAAGCGGCTGCCCAAATAGGCCGGGTATCCTTCTTCGCCCGGCATTTCTTCCAGACGCCCGGACATTTCGCGGAGTGCTTCTGCCCAACGCGAAGTGGAGTCTGCAAGCAAAGCTACGCTATAGCCCATATCCCTGAAATACTCGGCAATCGTAATACCAGTATAAACCGATGCTTCGCGGGCGGCAACGGGCATATCCGAGGTGTTGGCAATCAACACCGTTCGCTCCATCAAAGTTTTACCGGTTTTCGGATCTTTTATTTTTGGAAACTCGTTTAATACGTCCGTCATTTCATTACCGCGCTCGCCGCAACCTATATACACTACAATATCGGCGTCCGCCCATTTCGCCAACTGGTGCTGTACCACCGTCTTGCCGCTGCCAAACGGCCCCGGCACTGATGCTACTCCACCTTTGGCAATTGGGAATAGGGTATCAATAATCCTTTGGCCTGTTACCAAAGGAACATCCGGCGATAATTTTTCTTTATAGGGCCGTCCTTTCCTTACTGGCCATTTCTGCATCAAGGTCAAGGGGATTATTTTTCCATCCTTGTTCTTTATTTCGCCGATTTTATCTGTAACGGTAAATTCCCCCGCATTAAGTGACAGAAGCTCGCCGTCACAGCCGTGTGGAACTAAAATCTTGTGCTCAACAATCGATGTTTCCTGTACCGTTCCCAATATATCGCCGGCAACAAGCCGATCCCCCGCCTTTTTTGCGGGAGTAAACAGCCACTTCTTTTCACGGTTTAAGGACGGAACCCGTACTCCCCTTTGCAGATTGGTTCCAACCTTTCGTTTTATGGCATCAAGGGGTCTTTGTATGCCGTCATATATGCTGCCGATAAGCCCCGGCCCAAGCTCTACCGAGAGGGGGCTTCCCGTGGAAACGACCTCTTCTCCCGGCCCCAGACCGGAGGTTTCCTCATATACCTGAATGGAGGCCAGATCCCCGTGCATTTCGATAATCTCACCGATTAACCCCAACCGGCCGACATGAACCACATCAAACATATTTGCGCTTCGCATGCCGCTTGCCACCACAAGGGGACCGGAAACTTTTCTTATGATTCCTTTACTTGTGCTCATATCAGGCGATGTCCTTTCTCAATCGTTAAATATGATATCAGAACCGACAGCCTGCTCTACGCAATGCTTAAGTCGCGATTCTGCAAATCCCGTAACGCCGGTGCACGCCGGAATGGGAATTATACAGGGCGTGACCTGTTCATCGTAACGCGCACAATCTTCTTTAAGCTCTTCCATCAACGGTTCCGTAATATATATGATTCCGTAATCATTATTTACCAAGGTTTTTAGTGTTTTTCGGGCTTGTTCCGCAGATTCCACAGGGAAAATTTTGAATCCTACCGCCGAAAATCCGCAAATGCTGTCATAATCTCCTATAACACCAATGTTATACATATAAATCACGCAGCCTTTCTCGCAAAGCTTCTGCCGGAATTTTGCTTCGAATACCTGAAAGGATCATGCGCACCGCTTTAAGCTCAAACTGCTTGCCGACTAAAAATCCAAAAACAGGCTCAAATCCATAGGTTATGTACCGGGCAGGTTGTATAAACCTGATCAATTCGTTATCGCACCATTTTTCAAATGCGCTGATTGATTGCCGAGCCGCATCTGCCGCTTCTTCAAAGCCGCTTTGTCTGAAAACCTCCAACAGGTTGGAAATGTCCTGAGCGGAAGCGTTTGCAAGCTCATCGGCATTAATGCGCTTGCACTGGAGCATAGAATCACGCAGAAATTCCCTGCTTTTGCCGCTGTATGCGCCCCGCAAGGCAACTTTCATATTCATCAAAGCGATGTTAAGGTCCACCCAGTCCATCAGAAAATCGTTTTTTGATGAAACGGCGGCCTTATACATTAAAGAGAAAAGAGCTTTGTCAAGTACAATCTCGGCAAGCTGTCCGTCGTTGTCCCGGGCAAGGATATCGTAGGCGTTGGCCGCGGGCTCTCTTATAATTTCAGGCAGGTTTTCGATTTTTCCTTCGGAAACCGCATGATAAATCTCGCCTGGCGAAATGGTATAAGGCTCCATCATCAAAGATTCATAGGCCACGCCGCTGAAAACCGATTTCAAGATTGCCTTTAGGTTGTGAAAATCGTTTTGATATAACAAAATGTAAATGGGTGCATCTTTGGGACATGCGTCCTTGACTTCTTTCCATATATAGAGCAGTTCTTCTTTTAGCATGGTGTCGGTGTCGATGCCTTGCCCCGTCTTGCTGTATTCGTATCCCTTGTCAGAAAGAATCCGCAATGCTTCTTCCAATGAGGACACGCTAAGCAAGGCTTCAATATCGGATTTTTTAAGCATTTTATTTTCCAAGGTGCGTGTATAGGCTGACGCGTATGCATAATCGGCTTCTTTCATGCCAACACCCCTTATTCTTCCGATGTCAGGACTTCATTCACCTTATCCCGCAGCATTTGTCTTTCAGATTCGAAAATACTGTCAATGGAACAGTTTTGCAGTATATCACCGTATTCAATGACAAAGCCGTTCCGTATGCTTTCCATATCCCCGGTCAGTCGAAGAGTATTACCGGGAAAGACCTGCTTGCAGCGTTCCAGAAAATCGTCGGGAATCCTTTTGTAATCTGCGGGTGCAAAGCGAATTACACCGTCTTGGGGCAGCGCATTTTTTTCAAAAAGGCGCAACAAGAGGTCGAAGTATTCTTTATCAGGCAAACTTTCTATTTTTGCCTTGGCTTCGGCTATAATTTCATCGATTACCTGGCCACGCGCGCCAAGCAAGGCACGGCGGCGTTCCTGCCGGCTCAAAGACTTTGCCTGGTTTATCATTTCCAAGCATTCCTGCTCCGTGGTTTCATCAAAGCGGCGCTTCCATTCCTCACGCTCGGCTTGGCCCTTTTCCAAAATTTCGGCAGCCTTTTGATTGGCTTCACATATAATTCTGTCGGCCTGCGCCTTTGCCTCCTCTAAAATGGCTGCGATGATTTTATCTAATCCGCTCATAATATCCCGACAACCTTGTTGACATTCATGACCAGCAGCAAGGAAGCAATAAAGGAAATCAGTGCATAAAGCTCTACCAGTGATGCCGACACAATAGCTTTGGCGCTTTCGGAGGGTTTTTTCGCAATGATATTCACACCTGATACGCAAACTCTGGCCTGTGACACAGCAGAAAAATAGCCTCCAACGGCAATTGGCAGACATGCCGCAAAATATGTCAGACCTGTTGCAATATTTTGCGGAGGAGTTCCGCCCAAAATACCGATATTCGACATCACCATAATGGCGATGATAAACCCATACAATCCCTGTGTGCCGGGCAAAAGCTGTAATACAAGCAACCTTCCGAACTTTTTCGGATCATCCGCTACCACGCCAGCAGCGGCTTCACTTGCGAGCCCGACCCCCCTGGCAGAACCAACACCAGAAGCACCTATTGCCAATGCAGCTCCTAAAAATGCAATAAATATACCGTAATTCATAATTCAACCCTACTTTCTTTTTAAATCTTATAAGATTTTATTCTTCTGAAAACTTATAGTATTTTGTGTTCATGCGGAACGGAGCAAACTTTCTGCCTCCGCCCTCGTAAAATTTGCTGAAAAATTCGACATATTGCAAACGGTTGGTGTGTACATATGCGCCCAACATGTTCATCGCAAAATTCAAGCTGTGTCCGAATACAGCGATAAGGATAAATAATAATGTCCCGATGACAGAGCTGCCAAACATGGTTCCCAGCATATTAACGACGTTTGCAATACAGCCTGTTGCAACACCCAGCGCCATCAGACGGCTGTAGGAAAGCGCGTCGCTTATATATCCCGTTATATTGTAAAGGCCAACGATGCCGCCGAACATCTTTCCGAATATATTTTTGCTGTTACGTCCACCGGTAACCACGATACCTGCGGCTCCAATAACCGCCGCCCATTTCCCGATGCTTGCCAGGGCGGGAGTTTCAAGTCCCATTCCGGCAGCCAGCAGGCAGATTCCCAAAAGGACTACTATCCAGAAACCTGTATCGCATACGGCATCCAATACCTTTTTTTGACGACACAGTACATAGAAATTGAGTGTCAGACCTGTCAAAATTTGAATCATTCCGAATGCCACGCTGAAAATCAATAACTGCAAAGCCTGGGAAACGGGATCCAGCCATAGAGGGGTAAGGGTGATTTCCTTTCCGAAAAAGGTGGTTGAAATTGTATAAATTATGTTTCCGAAGAAACTGCCATACATTAGTCCCCAAAACACCGTGGATATCCCGCAAAAGAAAAACATTTGATAATTCTTGCGTTTCGGTTTTTCCAGGCGTTTGCTGAATCCGAGATATCCGCATACCAGCATCAGCAGAAGTCCGTATCCTGCATCGCTGAACATCATGCCGAAGAACAGGTAGTAGAAGAAAGCCATAACCGGGTTGGGGTCAATATCGGTGGGGGAGGGCATGCTGTAGGTCTCGGTGATCTCCTCAACAGGCGAGGCGAAAAAGCCATTTTGAAAGGCAATTGGCACTTCTTCAGGATTTTCCGGGTCTGTCAGCTCCACATACACCATCCAATTATTCTCAAGGTACTGTTTTACACTATCGGCATATTTTTCGGGTATATATCCTTCCAGGAAAAAAACATGCTCGGTAATCCCAATTTTAGACAGTACCTGATACTTATCCTTTCTTAAACTGAGGTGGTCATAGAAAAGCTTGATGTCACTGCGGTAACTGCTATGTTGCTTTATTCCCGAGACACATTCCTGAATTTCCTTAGTGAGCTTTTGTTTTGCTTCCTCCAAAACCTCGGTCTTTTTTTGGGGAGGATGGTGCGAAAGGCTAAAGGCCGGTTCGGAAAATCCGATATTCTTCAGAAAGGCAACTACTTGTTGCTTCTGAGACTTTAGAAAAACAAACCAGATATATGTGTAATCCCTTGATGTGCTTAAAATTTCAAAGTGTAAAGACTCCAGCTCAAAAGCTTCCAGTTCCTTTTGAAGCCGCTCGGCAGTCCATGTCCCGTTGAGCACGCCAACCTTGACCAAGGTGTATTCAGTTCCGTATGTGTTCATGGGAATATCTAATGCAAGGTATGGCGCGAGGGCAGTTTGCTTTGCGGTAATCTTTCTTATGCTTTCCGAGTGTTCGCGTATTTTATCGGAAAATTGAATAACTTGATAAACTTTTTGTAAGGTGGTTGTGCTGTCTGCCGAGGACATATGATATTTTTGAAGTGGTAAGACACGCCTATATGTAAAAAACCCGGATTTTTCGGGAGCATATTTATCCAGTATCTCAAGGGCCGATTCGGCGGCTTTCATGTATTCATCAAACTGCGCAATGCTTTTTTCGGTTTCCCTGAAGCTGACTTCTTCCACTCCCGGCTCGCAGACCTCCACGACCCCTTTTTTATGTAGCTCCTCTAAAACTGCTTTTCTGTCCGAATGAAGCCCAAATACAGAGATTTTTTTCATTTTTAATATCGCCATATCAGTCACCTCCTTCTTTTGCTTGATGTTTTTTATGTTTTATGTCGTTAACATTTGAATGATTGCATCAATTGCCTTTGCTTTCTTTGACAAAAGATTTTGCTTTAGAGTATCACATAATGCCTCGGTCTCTTTAGAAAAGGCGAGATTATATTCCCGGACGGTTGCTTCGGCTTTTTGCTTTTTTTCCAGCGCTTGCTGCTTACACGTTTCTTCAAGACAAGAAAAGGCGTCTGCCGTTTCTTCTTTGGCTTGCCTGATAATACGGTTGGCTTCTTCTCGGGCATTTTTTATTATTTCATGAGCCTGAGCTTCCGCTTCCTTGATTTGCAAAATTGCTTGTCCGGCCACAGTTCAACACTCTTTCTTACATTAATGTTTTGTATAATATTATACATTTTTTTACTACAAGTGTCTAGACATACTATAAAAGATGATTGAACTACCCGTCAGGGCGTATCCGTCGAATATGTTTTCTGTGAACCTCGGGGGGATCCTCTCGAAGTAGGGGCATGAAAAAGGAGCAGTCAGAAAACCGCTCCCAAATGAAATTAAGACAATAAAGAACAACAGCCCTGCGAGGAAATAACCCTCATTATGAGCTATTAAAACTATTCCGATAATAATGTTAGCAATAATCCTAATCCAACACAGTATCTTTGCTAAAGTTATAATTTTCCCACCGATATTCTCAAACATATTGTTTCCCTACGCTTTTTCTCAATCATATTCATGTTTATCGAAAGGACAGCAAAAAAGCAAAAAGAAAAGTGGATATAACACAAATATGTTATATCCACCTGATATGGTTGCGGAGGTAGGATTTGAACCTACGACCTTCGGGTTATGAGCCCGACGAGCTACCGGACTGCTCCACTCCGCGGTATTTTCTTGACGCTATAATATTATATACGAATGCAATAAAAAATGCAAGGGCTTTTTTAATTGAATTTTATTTTAGCAGGGCATGTAAAAAAGGCATGCCCTGCTGTTAATCTATTCAATCAATAGTAACGATTTTAAGGCGGCTGCCTTCCTGTTCTTTTATTACTTCAATTCTTGAAGGGATACGGGCACGCAGTTCGCTGACATGGGATATTATGCCGACCAGCCGGCCGCCTTTTTGAATTTCGGACAGTGCATTAATGGCGACTTCGAGGGTCTGGGGGTCGAGGGTGCCGAATCCCTCGTCAATAAAAATTGAATCGAGCTTTACGCCACCAGAATACCTCTGAACCACTTCGGCAAGACCGAAGGCGAGGGAAAGGGAAGCCAGAAACAGCTCACCGCCAGAGAGCGTGCAAACTTTGCGCCGGCCGCCTATGTGGGCATCGATTACCTCGATATCAAGCCCGCGCAACGCGTTTCCGCCATCAGGCTCGTCCACTCTTATTAGCTGATACCTGCCGCGGCTTAAATTTAACAGATAGCGGCTTGCCGCGAATACCACCTCGTCAAGCATAAGGCCTATAACAAAATTGTGCAGAGGGGTTTTGAGATGATTTTTGCCCGACACAAAATCGCAAACCCTTGCAACCTTGCTGTATGTGTCCTCCAATTGGGCGGTTTTCTCGGCAATTGTGTCAAGCTTTTGCTTGGTAGCAGTTAAATGGTCAAATTCAGATTTTTGTTTGCCGTGCTGTTCCAGCAGCTGATTTTGCCGGGTTTGGTGTTCGGCTAGATTTTCAGCAATCGCCTGGCAATCCGGCTGGGTTTTGCCTTCGAGTTCGGATTGGATAGTTTTTATTTGATGTTTTAAGTTCGAATGTTCGGTATCATAGGTTTCAAATGTTTGTTTTAACTGCTCAAGGTGTGACTCGGAAATTGACAAATCTATATTGGCGTAATTTCCAATACCGAGCGCAGACGCTTGGTTTTCAAGCTCCTTTTGGCTTTTTATGTATCTTACCTTGGATTCCTCTAACGCCTTTTCTGCCGCCCTTTGAGCCTCCTCGGCCTTGTGATAATTTAGCCTTATTTTCTCCCTTTGCAGCTCAAGGCTTGTATATTCGGCATTTATATTATCGGCTTGTCTTAAAAGTGCGTCATGCTTTTGCTTAAGTTCGGCGGGTGCACCAAAGCTTCCGAGCCGTTTGATTAGTTCTGCCTTGGTGGATAGTGCGGCGGCAAGCTCAGCTTTAAGTTCATTTAGTGAGCTTTCGTGGGATTTATATTGGCTGTCCAGTTGGTCAATCTTACTTTTAAGCTCGGAAAGTTTAGAATTAATGCTGTCATATTTCTCCCTTTCCTGCTTGCAAAGCTCAATTTTTTGCTGTAGCTGTATGAAAGTTTCACGAACACTTACAGGGTCGTCGATGTTGGCACACAGCTGTTTATATTTTTCATGCTCGCTCTTTATATTGTCGTATATGGCATTTTGTTCAGCGATGCGCAAATTAAACACATTGAGTTCCTCGGCTGCCTTATTATATTCTTCCTCCGCTGCTTTTAGCTTTTCGGGGTCGAATTCACCCGGGTTTAATGCGGGCCGCGGGTGGTGAACCGAACCGCAGACTGGACAGGGGGAGCCCTCGGCTAAATCAATGGCGAGCATATATGCAGAATTGCGTTTCATTTCGTTCTGCAATGCTTCGAGATTGGCTTTTTTTAATTCTAAATTATCCTCTGCAAGCTGTTGCTTAGATTTTAATTCTTCAAGTTGGGTTAAGGCTTTCTTCAATTTTTCTGCTGTTTCATTTAAAGTATCAAGGTTTTTGATTTCCTGTTCCAGCCTTGCGTATTGTTCCTGAAGCTCCGGCAGGGGCTGGATATACTCTTCATAACAATCTTTTAAGGCCTTTGAGGTTTCCTGGTACTGGTTTTTTAAGCTTTCTGATTTGCTTTGTATTAACGATAAAATGCGGTTTAGCTCGCTTTCATTTTGACTAAGCGACTTAACCGAGTTTTCTACATCATTTAGCCTTTGGGCATCGGGAAGCAGGGCGGAAATTTCGGCCAAGGAATCCCGAAGCTGCCTTTCGGCGGCCTTAAGCTGGTCGATGTTTTGAGCCTTGGCTTCAATCCTTTCAAGCTCTGCCTTTGTCTCGGAAAGCAAAGCCTTTAAATCCTCGAATGCCTTTTGTTTCGACTCAAAGTCTTCAAGGCAGGATTTGTATTGATTATAATAGGGTATAAATTTTAGTGTTTTTTGACCTGTATTATATTCCTGTTTAATTTTCTCTATTTCTTCCCATTTGCTTAGGAGATTATTAAATTGCTGGCGGTAGGATTTCAGCCTTTCAAATTGTTGGCTTAAAGCTAACGCTTCATTGTATTCCTGCTGAAGTTTTTCTGTTTTTTGGCTTATAGATTTTATTGCCTTTGCGGTATCATCAGTTTCGGTTTTAAGCGACTGTATTTTATCTGTTAGTTCCTCGGCACTGCCGCAACCGGTGCTTGATAGCAGGGTGTTGTACTCGGAATAGGTAAGCTCAAGCTGCTCGCGCACAGTTTTTTGCCTAAGGATAAAATATTCCCCTATCCGCTTCCAGAACGAGGTGGCAAAAAGTACCTGCAAAATTTCAGATTTTTCCTTTGAGCTTGCAAGCAGCAGCCTTCTGAACTCACCCTGCGGCAGCACAATTACCTGCGAAAACTGGCTATGGGTAAATCCAAGTATTTCGGCAGCCTTTCTCCTGACCATTTCCCAGCCTGAACAAATAAGGTTCCATCTGCTGTTTTCAAACACATGGCATTCGGCAGTGAGTTGTTCGGCTAACCCGCCTGACCGCTTTTTGCGGTAGTGAAGACTCCTTGAAAACTTGTACTTTTTGCTGCCCAATTCAAAAACAAACTCAACAAAGGTGTCAAGCGTAGGAGGGCAGGATGTATTCCTCATATCGCGAAAGCCGCGAAGCTCGCCGGTGGCATGGCCGTATAAGGCAAAGCTCATAGCGTCAAGAATGGACGTTTTGCCACTGCCGGTTGGCCCAGCGATTAAAAAGAGGCGGGATGTATAAAATTTTGTAAAATCGCATTCGGTAAGGCTGGTATAGGGGCCAAAGGCCTGCATTTTTAAATACTCCGGCCTCATTGGGGATCCTCCCTTGCGAGCTCTTCCAAAGCCTGATTAAACAGTGCAACATCCGACTCGGTCGCCTTGTCAAAGCAAATTTGTTTAATAAACTCTTCAAATATGGAAAGATAATTGTTTTGATGGAATTTTTCCTTCAATGCTGACCTGTCAAGCGAATATTCACCGCCTGTAAGTCCTGTTTGTGTAATGCCTAAAATATTAGGATATACTTTTCTTAATTTAGCCATTGGCTCGAATACAAGCGGCCCTTCAAGCCGGGCAAAGATATAGTCGTCTTTGTTTTTGTCTGTTTCTGCCTTTTTAACTATTTCCTCAATACTGCCCCTTACAACTCTCATGTCCCTTAACGGCTTTACTGGTATTTGGGTAATAACGGGTTCAGGGCTTTCGCCAAAATCCAGTAAGGTTACGGATTTTTTGTGGTTTTCCTCATCAAAGGAGTATTTAAGCGGCGAGCCGGAGTAACAAATATTTGAATGATTCTGTGCCCTGTGCAGGTGGCCAAGTGCTACGTAGTCAAATTCTTTAAAAACACCGGGGCTTACTTCGCCGCTGCCCCCCACAAACAGGCTGCTTTCGCTGTCGCTCGTAACCGAACCCGCTACAAACAGGTGGGCAACTAGAATGTTGTATGCTTTTTTATCGATTTTTTCAGCCATAATATTTAAGACTGCTTTATAGGCGTCTTCAAAACTTTTTATTTCATCGCTGCCTAGGTAATCCCGAACGGCGGGCGGGTCGAGGTAGGGCAGGGAATAGATATGAATCGGGCGCTTGCCCTCCAATACGACCGGTGCAAAATCTCCCTCCAGCCTTGATGTTATGTAAACCTCGCTGGAGCGCAGAAGCTGCATACCTATACCAAGCCGGTCGGCGCCGTCGTGGTTGCCGGTGACAGCAATAAGCCTGGTATTATGCTCTTTTATTAGCCTGGTTACAAAGCTGTCAAAAAGCCGTATGGCCTCAACCGGAGCAATCTGCCTGTCGAAAATGTCGCCGGAAAGAATTATGGCATCGGGCAGATACTCATCAATCAGCGGGAACAGAAAATCATTAATAAAGTAGCGTTGGTCCTCAATTAAAGACTGCCCGTATATTATCTTGCCTAAATGCCAGTCGGAGGTATGCAGTATTCTCATATCAATTCCCCGCTTAAAATTACTTTAAAGCTATGTATTTTTTGAACACTGCGGTGTGGCTGGGGGTTACGGTCCTGTCCTCGTGCATGGATCCGAAATACCAGTGCTTATACTTGCACGAGCGGGAAATTTCCTCCAGATACCCGTTGAGCTTATTAATTCTGTCAGGTTCCCCCGAGCGCAGCAGCATTGCGCTTTTGACCAAAGACGGCGGCTCGTGGGTGAGTATGTAGTCAACCTCGAGGCCTTCCTCGTCAAGCCGTTGTGCGCCTTCCGCCATTTCTTCTGGAGTGGGCATTTCCTGCCGCCACCAGCGGTTCTGCTCCATGCGCATTTCTTTGTCGGTGCTCTCGCCCCCGCCAAAGGTGAAAATCCTAATCCCCTCTATGTTAAAAACCTGTCCGCGCATTAGGTGGAAAAGGTTGCCGGAAATGCGGTGGACCCTTCCGCCCTTCCAGATTGTTTCGCGCTTTGAATATAGCAAATCAAAATTCTCGTGCGTCCCGTCCAGGAACGCAACGGTAAATTTCCGGCTTCCAAGGTACTCTAAAATCTTTTTTTCACGGTTGTTACCGTCCCACAAAAAGCCGAAGTCCCCGCAGATTATTAAGGTGTCTTTGGGCCTTAATTTACGCCAGTTGCGGTCATACAGCCTTGACTCGTCTCCATGCATATCGCCGGTAACGTATACCACCAGAAACATCCTTTCCTAAACTCTAAAAATAATTTATATAAAGGTCTTTTATTTCTCGTTTTGCCTTGTTATACTGATATATGGAAATTAGTTTATGTAAATTTACAATATCTTTAATAATAATACATTATTCTAAAGGGGATTTCCATGAAAAAAACTGTATTTTCGCTGTTTTTAATGGTTATATTACTTATTAACTGCGTGCCTGGCGTTGCAGCAATTAAACCGACTAATTTTGACATATCTGCTGAAGCTGCAATGCTGGTAAGCTTAGATACCGGTAACATATTATACAGCAAAAATACAGACAAAAAAATGTACCCAGCATCCCTTACCAAGATTATGACTGCCGTACTTATTATAGAAAACACACAAGATTTTGACAACGAAATAATTACAGTTTCCGAGCATTCGTTAAAGTTGTTGGAAGGTACCGATTCTTCTGTTTCGGGTTTGAAGGCCGGAGAGCAGATTAACGCAAGGCAGCTGCTATACTGCCTTTTGATGACATCCGGCAATGACAGCGCCAACGTGGCGGCTGAACATTACGGCGGAACCATAGACAATTTCGTGCAGATGATGAATTCGAAAGCCGCCGAGCTTGGGATGCACAGCACGCATTATGTAAACCCCCACGGTCTACATGACCAGAACCACTATACAACTGTAGAGGATATGTACAAGCTCACCCTTCATGCTATGTCGCTGCCGCTTTTCATGGAGGTTGTATCGGCGGCAAGGTATAGCATGCCGGCGACTAATAAGAGTACCCCCAGGACACTGGTGACTACTAATTATTTGCAGGATCCCGCAACCCAATATTATTACAAATACGCAAAGGGAGTAAAAACCGGATACACCGACCAGGCCGGAAGGTGTTTGATTTCCACTGCGAGCAAGAACGGCTATAATTACTTGTGCATTCTTATGAACTGTCCTGTAAGGGACGAAAAGGGCAACCGCATTAGAAAGGAATTCGAGGACAGCAAGAACCTTTATGAATGGGCATTTAACAATTTTGAATATAAATCTATAATAGACCCCAATGTGCCTTTAGGGGAAATAGCCGTGGACCTTGCATGGAACAAGGATTACGTCTCTCTGCTGCCCGAAAGCGAGTTTTCGGCGATTATTCCTAAAGAGGCCGACAGCTCGACAATTAAAGTAGAAGTTTTACCACAGGCCGAGAGAATTGACGCCCCTGTTGAAAAGGGCACTGTGCTTGGCGAAGCAAGGTTAATATATGCGGGCGAGGAAATCGGCAGAATTAATGTTGTGGCTGCCGAAACCATAGAGATGAGCAAGCTCCTTTTATTCTTGAGGTATGCAAGAAACGCAGTAAATTCCTTCTGGTTTAAAATCGCTTTGGTCGCATTGCTTGTATTTATCCTGATTTTTATATTCTACTGCATTATCTTGAATCGACGCCGCAGGGATATTAAAAGGGTAAGGCAGTACCGAAGGCTGTAAATTAAGACGCAAAATAAAGGACGAGGGTATTCCTCGTCCTTTTTATTTCTTATTATTTGTGTGTTGCCTGGAAGGTTTTGCTTGGCAGAATATTATAGTATTTTTTAAAATATCCTTGACTTTTTTTATTTCTGCCTACATAATATTATTATGCTTTTACAGCTAAAAGCGTTAAAGTTTTAAAGCTTTAAACTGGAAAATACGGAGGGTATTGTTTTGGCTAAGGAAATATCAATATGGGCAACGATTGTGGTTTATGTGGGCTTGATGCTAGGTCTTGGAATGGTTTCAAGCCGCAAGGTCAAGGATATTTCAAATTTTACGGTGGGAAAAAGGAACGCGGGCGCGTGGCTTTCTGCGTTAAGCTATGGTACTGCATATTTTTCGGCGGTTATGTTTGTCGGATATTCAGGCAGTTCCGGCTGGGATTTCGGTCTGTGGTCGGTGCTGGTAGGTGTTGGAAACGCTGTTTTTGGAGCGTTGCTTGCCTGGTTGGTGTTAGCTTCCAGGACCCGCACCGTTGCGCATACTTTTAATATAAAATCCATGCCGCAGCTATTTTACGAAAGATATAAAAGCAAGCGCATGCTTACCTTTTCGGCGGTTATTATCTTTATATTTTTGCTGCCCTACTCGGCAAGCGTTTACAAAGGTCTTACATATGTGTGTTCTATCCTTTTAGGAATTGACGAGATGGTCTGCATGGTAATTATTGCAGTCGTTTCTGCTTTGCTGTTGCTTATTGGGGGCTATCTTGCAACACTAAAGGCTGATTTTGTTCAGGGCATTATTATGATGGTGGGCGTTGTGCTGCTTATTTACTATGTGCTGAAATCTCCGGTTGTTGTGGATGCCGGAAGTATCAGCGGATTATGGAACTATATGAAGGATAACGGAATGCAGCCCATGGCTGTCTCAAAATGGGTAAAACTTATTGCGACAATACTTATGACAAGCTTCGGAACCTGGGGGCTTCCGCAGATGATACATAAATACTACGGCATTAAGGATGAACACGAGATAAAGCGCGGTACTGTTATTTCGACGTTTTTCGCGCTGTTGGTAGCCGGCGGCGGTTACTTTATTGGATCTTTTGGCCGCTTGTATTTTAGCGAGATTCCCGAAGGCGGCAGGGACGCCATAATACCCAATATGCTTAATATGTCCAACCTGCCTTCGGTGCTAATGGGTATAATTCTTGTGCTGCTTATCTCTGCCTCGGTGTCGACCCTTTCCGCAATTACTCTTACCGCCAGCTCTACGGTTATGATGGATTTAATAAAACCTGCTGTGAAGAAGCAGCGCTCGGAGAGCTTTGACACAAAAGTCCTGAAAATCTTGTGCTTGGTTTTTGTAGTGCTGTCATTCGTAGTTGCAAATACCAAAACCCCTATATTGGATATGATGTCCTATTCCTGGGGTATATTATCCGGAAGCTTTATGGCGCCTTATTTGCTCGCTTTATATTGGAAGGGCGTAAACCGCGCAGGCGCATGGGCCGGAATGTTAAGCGGCTTTGCGGTTGCGTTTGTCCCCGCTAGCTCAAAGCTTATCACTATATTCTTGGCAGAGGCCCCTGGGCAAATAATCAATCTTGCAGGCCAAGGCCCATTGTTTGCGGTAATTGCCATATTAGTGTCATTAATAATGTGCACTTTCTTTAGCCTGATGTTTTCAAAACTGCCGAAGAACGAGGAGTTCTATGTCCAATCAGGAATTTAACTTGAAACTGCTGATTTAAAGTGTTAAAATGATTGGGATGTTTAATCTTTAAAGAAGGTGTATTCTAATGATTTGGAACAGGGAAATGGAAACCATGAAACGCAGTGACCTCCAGGCACTCCAGCTCGAGCGGCTGAAATGGGTGGTCAATTACTGCTATGAAAGGGTTCCATATTACCGCGATAAATTGGATAAGGCAAGGGTAAAACCCGACAAGATCAAAACCTTGTCAGATATTAAGTATATACCTTTTACCACAAAGGATGATCTGAGGGATAACTACCCCTTTGGTTTATTTGCTGTTCCAATGAAAGAAATAGTCAGAGTCCACGCGTCCTCTGGAACAACCGGCAAGCCGACCGTTGTGGGCTATACAAAAAATGACCTTAACAACTGGGCCGAAATGGTTGCCCGAATTGCGTATGCAGTGGGAGCAAATTCCGATTCAATAGTTCAGATAGCTTTTGGATACGGCATGTTCACAGGCGCGTTGGGATTGCATTACGGTCTTGAGAAAATCGGCGCCACCGTGGTGCCCACCTCCACGGGAAATTCTGAAAGGCAGCTAATGTTCATGCGGGACTTTAAAACCAATACATTGGTTTCAACCCCGTCATACGCGCTCTATTTGTACGAAGTAGCAAAAGAGGCAGGCTTCCCGCTTGACAGCTACAACCTTAAATTAGGGCTTTTAGGGAGTGAAGGGTGCACTCCCGAGATGAGGGACCAGATTGAAAAAACCTGGGGTATGTTTGTCACCGATAACTACGGTCTGTCCGAAACCGGAGGCCCGGGGCTATCTGGAGAGTGTGTCGAGCGTGACGGTCTTCATATCTGCGAAGACTTCTTCCTTTGCGAGATTATAGACCCCGATACGGGTGAGGTGCTGGAACCCGGCTCGACCGGCGAGCTTGTGGTAACGCCCCTTACCAAGGAGGGAATCCCGCTGCTGCGCTACCGCACGCGGGACATAACCCGCATTACATACGAACCCTGCAGGTGCGGCAGGACAACCGCGCGAATGGATAAAATCAAGGGTCGCAGCGACGATATGCTGATAATAAAAGGCGTAAATGTATTCCCATCTCAGATTGAAAGCGTGCTTATGGGCATTAAGAGCATAGGTCCCCACTACCAGCTTGTGGTAAGGCGCAAGGGTTACATGGATACCCTTGAGGTAAAGGTTGAGCTGACAGATGGCAGCCTGCTTGACAGATACAGCGAGATAGAATCCCTGCACAATAATATAAAACAACGTCTTAAAGCGGTGCTCGGCCTTGATGCCAAGGTAACTCTGGTAGAACCCAAATCCCTTGAGCGTTTCCAGGGTAAGGCAAAAAGGGTGCTGGATTTAAGAAATCAATAATTTTAGGCGCTGAAAATTTGTTTTTCAAGTTTTCAGCGCTGTCTTGCTATTCATGGGTATTAATGATAAAATAGTAGCATATTGTAAGGCTATTGAAAGGGATGAATATATTGAAACAGCTATTACTTGGCAACGAGGCAGTGGCGCGCGGCCTGTATGAGGCCGGTGTGCGGGTTGTTTCCAGCTACCCCGGAACGCCGAGTACCGAGATAACCGAATATGTAAGCAAGTTTGATGAAGTATACAGCGAGTGGGCGCCAAACGAAAAGGTGGCCGCAGAAGTGGCTATTGGCGCCGCCATAGCGGGTGCGCGTTCTTTCTGCGGGATGAAGCATGTCGGCCTTAACGTTGCAGCCGATCCGCTTTATACCGCTTCCTATACAGGCGTTAACGCAGGTATGGTAATAGCCGTTGCAGATGACCCGGGAATGCACTCCTCCCAGAATGAGCAGGATTCCCGCCATCACGCAATTGCGTCAAAACTGCCCATGCTTGAACCCTCGGATTCGGCTGAGTGCCTTGAGTTTACCAAACTGGCGTTTGAACTGTCCGAGAAATTCGATACGCCGGTATTTATAAGGCTCACCACGCGAATAGCCCATTCCCGAAGCCTGGTTGAAATTTCCGACCGTCAGGAGATTGCGCTTAAGGATTTTCCAAAAGATCCGCAAAAATATGTTATGATGCCGGCAATGGCTATAAAGCGGCATGTTGTGGTCGAGCAGCGAATGCTGGACATACAGAAATGGGGCGAATGTTGCAGCATTAACCGGATGGAGCTACATAATGGCGCGGAAATCGGCGTAATCGCTGCGGGCGACTGTTACCAGTACGCAAAAGAAGCACTTGGGGATAAAGCCAACTACCTTAAACTCGGTATGGTAAACCCCCTGCCGGTTAAATTAATTAAAGAATTTGCAAGCAAATGCAAAAGGCTCTATGTAGTAGAGGAATTGGACGGCATAATCGAGACACACTGCAAAAATATTGGTGTGGATGTTGTCGGCAAAGAGGTGTTCGGTTATTTAGGTGAGTTTTCGCAGCGTGTGGTACGGGAAAAAATATTAGGCCAGACGCCCGAATATTTGTCGGTCGACTTTGATGTGCCGCCAAGGCCTCCCGTGCTGTGCGCAGGGTGTCCGCATAGAGGCCTGTTTTACAGCCTTAAGAAGCTTGGCTGTAATGTAAGCGGCGATATTGGCTGCTATACACTTGGCGCGTTAGCTCCGTTGTCGGCGATGGATACCTGTATATGCATGGGTGCATCTGTATCGGCGCTTCATGGCATGAACAAGGCACGTGGAGACGAATTTGCCAAAAAATCCGTTGCCGTAATTGGAGACTCGACCTTTGTACATTCCGGGATAACCGGATTGATAGATATTGCATACAACAAAGGAATTTCAACCGTTATTGTGCTTGACAATTCCACCACAGGCATGACCGGCCACCAGAACAACCCTGCCAACGGGTACACTATTAAAGGCGACCCGACAATGGCGGTAAATCTCGAAGCCCTTGCAAAGGCCTGCGGAATCAATCGCGTCCGCGTGGTTGACCCGTATGATATGAACGAGGTGCAAACCGCCGTTTCGGAAGAACTGCAACATGATGAGCCTTCCCTTATTATTTCCCGTAGGCCCTGCGCCCTGCTTAAGACGGTAAAGCACAAACCGCCGCTTAAAGTCGATAAAGACCGCTGCACGGGATGCAAATTGTGCATGCGAATCGGCTGCCCTGCTATCAGCATGAAGGACAATAAGGCAGTTATAGACTTTACGCAGTGCGTAGGCTGCGGAGTATGCCAGCAGATGTGCCGGTTTGGCGCAATCGTTGAAGGGGAGGGGAATAATAGTGCAAACTAAAAACATTCTTATTGTCGGAGTCGGTGGGCAGGGAACTCTGCTTGCCAGCCGCTTGCTGGGAAGCGCGCTGCTGTCTGAAGGCTTTGATGTTAAGGTCAGCGAAGTCCATGGAATGTCCCAACGCGGCGGTTCGGTGGTTACATATGTGCGTTTTGGCGATTCAATTGCCTCCCCGGTTATTGAAAAAGGCGAAGCGGATTTAATAATTGCCTTTGAACAGCTTGAGGCTGCGCGCTGGCTGTCTTATCTTAAGACCGGTGGCAAAATGATTGTAAACACCCAAAGAATTGACCCCATGCCTGTTATTACCGGCATGTCAAAGTACCCGGAAAATATAATCGAGAATATTAAAGCCAAAGGCGCCAATGTAATTGCGGTTGATGCTTTGGATCTGGCAGTTAAAGCAGGAAGCCCCAAAGCGGTCAATGTGGTATTAATCGGCGTTTTGGCAAAAAATATGGATTTTGACAAGCAGGTTTGGCTTAAAGCCATAGAGGAAACCGTACCGGCGCGCTATCTTGAATTAAATAAAAAAGCCTTTGAATTAGGCTACAATATTTAGTAAGGGGTTTTGATATGGAAAGACAGTATTTTCAACCCGAGTATGAATGTGCTGACCGCGAAGTGCTAAGAGATATTCAGTCTAAAAGGCTGCAGGAATTAGTAAAAAGATGCTATGAAAAAATCCCCTTTTACCGCAAAAAGCTGGACGAAATGGGGATTAAGCCCGAGGATATTAAGTCAATAGACGATATCAGCAAACTTCCCTTTACATATAAAGACGATCTTCGGGATAATTATCCTTTTGGACTTTTTGCAGTTGACAAGGACGAAATTATTCGCATTCATGCTTCAAGCGGCACGACAGGCACTCCCACGGTAGTGGGCTACACGGTACATGACCTTGAAACCTGGACCAACGGCACTGCAAGGGCTTTGATAGCTGCCGGTGCTAAAAAGGACGATTTTATCCATATTTCTTACGGATACGGCCTGTTTACCGGAGGGCTTGGGTTGCACTACGGTGCGGAACGTATTGGGGCCACGGCTATTCCCGTATCTTCGGGCAATACCGCACGCCAGATTCAAATTTTGCAGGATTTTGGCTCCGATATATTATGCTGTACCCCATCGTATGCCGCCCACATTGGCGAAGTCTGCAGGGATATGGGAGTTGACACATCAAAACTGCCCCTGCGGGCTGGAATATTTGGCGCCGAACCCTGGAGTGAAGGAATGCGCGAGCAGATTGAACGTTTGCTGAATATCAAGGCCTACGACATTTACGGGCTGTCTGAAATAGCAGGCCCCGGTGTTGCGTATGAATGCTGTGAACAAAACGGCATGCATATTTGTGAAGACTATTTCTATCCTGAAGTTATCGACCCGGATACTGGCGAAGTCCTGCCTGACGGAGAGTATGGCGAGCTGGTATTTACCTGCATTGGCAAGGAAGCATTGCCTTTAATGCGCTACCGCACAAGGGATATCAGCATGCTAATCCGCGAAAAATGCGCGTGCGGAAGGACGGCTGTACGGATGGCCAAACCTAGGGGCCGCACCGACGATATGCTTATTATCCGCGGGGTCAATGTATTTCCATCTCAGATTGAGTATGTGCTTACAAAACTAGGCATGGAACCGAATTATTTAATAGTCGTCGACCGGGTTAATAATTTGGATACAATCGAAGTACAGGTTGAGATGTCCCAAAGCAGCTTTTCAGATTCGGTAAAAGAGATAGAAGCGAAAGAAAGAATGATAGCCTCTGAACTTCACTCGGCATTGAATATCAGCGCCAAAGTAAAACTGGTTGAGCACAAATCACTGGCGCGTTTTGAAGGCAAGGCCAAGAGGGTAATAGACAATCGAAAAATATAGCCTGGCTGTACTCCTTTAAAAATATAATAGGGAGGTTGTAATATGTTGATCGAGCAGCTATCAATCTTTGTGGAAAACAAAAAGGGCAGGCTTGCCGAAGTTACAGGTATACTGGCCAAACACAATGTGGATATCAGAGCCCTTTGCATTGCCGATACCACCGATTACGGCATTCTGCGTTTGATTGTCGACAAGCCTGGTGTGGCCGTTGAATGCCTTAAAGAAGAGGGGCTGACGGTATCCCTTACAAAGGTAATTGCTATTGCGATACCCGATACGCCCGGCAGCCTGTACAAGGCGGTGGATTTGCTGGCTAAACATGATATTGCGGTTGAGTACATGTATGCTTTCCTGAACCCCAAAAAAGATACCGCTTTCGTAATTTTAAGGGTTGAAGATAACGAGAAAGCCATCAAGGTGCTGACCGACGGCGGCGTTGCGCTTATGAAAAGCGAGGAAATGTATACATTATAAAAAGGTCCCGCATTTGCGGGACCTTTTTTATTTGTGACTACCCATTAGTTTTCCCCCTCGGTAAATACCGAGGGGGAATTTTGTTAGCTTAAATATCAGCAGTTTTCATTGTTTCAAATTCTTTTTGAATTTCATCGGAAGGTTCTTTAGTAAGCAGGCTTACGATAAAGATCACAATACATGAGATAACAAATGCAGGGAGCAATTCGTATAGATTTAAAATATTGACTTTATCGCCCCAAACGTTTCTCAGCTGATCCCAGATAATTACCATTGCACCGCCAGAAACCATACCGGCAATTGCAGCAGGAAGTGTGGTGCGCTTCCAGAAGAGCGAGAAGAGCATGAGCGGCCCGAACGCTGCGCCAAGGCCAGCCCAGGCATACGACACAATGCTGAAGATGGTTTCATTCCCGGAAAGGGCAACCCAAACGCCGAACAGAGTGATTATCACCAGAGATAGACGTGCTACTAACATTATTTGCCGGTCAGTGGCTTCTTTACGGAACAGCTTCGCAAACAGGTTTTTAGAAACCGCTGACGAGGCTATTAGCATATACGAGTCGGAAGAACTCATGGAAGCAGCCAGTATGCCCGACAGTACCACGCCTGCGATTAAAGGCGGGAAGAATTTGACAGTCAATACTATAAAAATCCGTTCAGATGTTCCAGGGATTAATAGCTCGGTAGGCATTAATCCTCGCCCAATTAATCCGATTGCCACTGCAGCACCCAGTGAAATAAAGCACCAGACAATGGCAATTATACGGGATTTTTTAAGTTCCTTGGTGGTTTTGATTGCCATAAACCTCAGCAAAACTTGAGGCATACCAAAGTATCCAAGTCCCCATGCAAGGCATGAGAGCATATTAAGTACGCCATAATCCGAGCCACTGCCAAACAGCGGTTTGGAATTTATAACAGCCTGCTGGTTTCCAATAGCCGCAGATACTGTATTTCCTGCGCTGTCGAGCGGAGTGGCAATTCCAAATATGTCAAGGAACCTTGGTATTTCATTAAGGTTATTTATCGACTGGCTGTCAAGTTTAATAATACATACAATTACAGTAACCAGCAATGCACAGAACATAAGTAAACCCTGAATAAAGTCGGTTACACTTTCGGCCAAGAAGCCACCTAGAAAGGTGTATACAAATACAAAGATAGCTCCTAGAATTACCATTACGGTATAGTAGTTGTCGGTATCAAACACATAGGCGAAAAGTTTGCCGAAAGTGACAAACTGGCTTCCTACATATATTGAAAAGAATACAAGTATGATTATTGATGCAATAGTCATAAGAATTTTCTTGTTGTCTTTAAACCGGTTGCTGAAAAAATCGGGTATGGTTATCGAATTGCCTGCAATCTGGGAGTATTTGCGAAGCCTTACAGAGACTATTCTCCAGTTGACGTATGTTCCGATCGCAAGGCCTATTGCGGTCCATACTGCTTCGCCCGCACCCGTGAAATAAGCTACACCCGGCAGCCCCATTAGCAGCCAGCCGCTCATATCAGAGGCTTCGGCGCTCATGGCCGCGATCCAAGCCCCGAGTCCTCTCCCTCCTAAAAAATACTCATCGGTGGTTTTGTTTCTTTTTTTGGCATAAAAAATTCCGATTAAAATTGATAACAACAGGTACGCCGCCATGGCAATAAGGATTTGCATGTTATTACCTGACACTTTTATCCCCCTTAAAAAACTATAATAATACTAAATTATAGGGCAATAATAAATTTTTGTAAAGTTTAATTTTAAGAGACGGCTGCCCAATTTGGCGGGTATAACCTTTACTAAATAACAAAAAATATAATAAAGGTTAGCAAAGGTTGATGAGTATGTGGGTGTCAATTATCCGGACTGCGATTCTGTATATGTTTGTTATATTGGGCTTAAGACTTATGGGCAAGCGGCAAATCGGACATATGCAGCCCAATGAACTGGTAATAACGATACTCATATCCGAAATCGCCACCATGGCAATTCAAAACCTTACCCAGCCTGTGTTGCTTAGCGTTTTAACTATTTTTATATTGGTATCATTAGAAATTATAATCTCGTTTATCGCCATGAAAAGCAATATTATGAGAAAAATATTAAACGGCCATTCGGCAGTGGTAATTAAAGACGGCGTAATTGACCAGAAGCTGTTAAAACAACTTCGCCTGACTGTATCTGACCTTATGGAGATATTAAGGCAGAAGGATGTTTTTAATATCGAGCAGGTGCAGTACGCCATACTTGAAACCAACGGGTCGATAAGCGTGCTGCTAAAGCCGGAAAACCGTACTGCGACAGTGCAGGACGTGGGCGCTTCAAACCAGGATACCGGAATCCCCGCGCTTGTTATCAGCGACGGGGTGGTAATAAATGAGGGATTAAAATTAGCCGAAACAGACACAAAAAAATTGAAACACATACTTGATACCCACAGGCTGGAATATCAGGATGTGTTTTTGATGACGCTTGATAGGACAGGCAACCATATTATTATTAGAAAAGAGTAGGTGAATTTTTTGAAAAGGGTTTTTATCGCCTGCGCATTAATTGCCATAGTTTGCGTTATCTGTTCAATCGGTTCATGGTATTTACAAAACACATACAAGGTAATTGATGGAATGCTTGATGAGGTGCTTAAATACTATGAGCAGGACGATATGCAGAAGGCGGCTGAAGCAGCAGTAGATCTTGAGAAGGAATGGGTTAAACGTGAAAGGTATCTTTCGTTTTTTATTGATCACCAAAAAGTTGACGAAATAGGCATATCGATAACAAGGCTTCAAACGCTGGCCTTATCAAAGGATTATTCAGATTTGTTAACCGAATGCAAGTTGGCTAAAATTATGCTGCTGCATGTAGTAAACGACGAAAAGGTAAGCATTCAGTCGGTTTTGTAATACCATTCAAAAACCGCCGGGTTGTATCTCTTTAATTTTATTTTATCTTCTGGCAGACAAAGTATTTCCGTAGTATCAAACAAAAAAGAGCCATATGACAAATAAATGGCTCTTTATTTTTGCGTTAATTTATTTCAGGCTGTGCGTAACATTATAACAAAGGGTCATTAAGCTGTCTCCGAGATGTACATTTTCAACGGCGATGTTCTGGTATTGTGACAAATCATAATGGCTGAAATTCCAAAAACCCTTAATACCGAGTTTTATAAGCTGATCTACCACCGAAGCGGCTTCCTCCGATGGAATGCAAAGCACGGCAATTACGGGCAGGTTTTCGCGGCAGAATTCGTCCAGGTTATCTATGTGCCTTATGGGTATGCCCCTGACCATTTGGCCTACTATTGACTCTTTCTTATCAAATATGCCTATCAGCTGAAAGCCACGGGCTTCAAAGGACATATGGTTGGCAATAGCACGGCCTAAATTCCCAGCACCTATAAGTATTGCCTTTTTGATTTTATCAAGACCTAAAATGGAGGCAATTTCCTGATGCAGCTGCTGAATGTTATACCCGTATCCCTGCTGCCCAAAACCGCCAAAGCAATTAAGGTCCTGCCTAATCTGGCTAGCTGTAAGCCCCATTCTTTCGGACAATTCGCGTGATGAAATCCTTATAAAACCAGCTTTTTTAAGCTCGCCGAGGTAGCGGTAGTACCTTGGAAGCCGTTTGATTACCGATGGGGAAATGTTGCCGGATTTGGCTTTGCTCAAACCCATCACTCCTTTATATGTGTTTTGGAAACAGCACTATTTGAGCAGCTTTTCAACCGTTTGCATTACATAATCGCCAAATTCCGAACAGGTACAGCCGGTGTCTCTGCCGGTAACCTGTAATTTTTTCTCCTCAAACATGCAGATGTCTAGTGCTCTTTCCAGCAAATCGGCTTTATCCTGGAAGCCTATGTGGGATAGCAGCATTACGCTAGCCCGCAGCATCGAACAGGGGTCGGCATATTTTGCCCTTCCTTCTGCCACCATGCGGGGGGCAGAGCCGTGGATGGCCTCGAACATGGCATACCTTTTACCAATATTGGCGCTGCCTGCGGTCCCTACGCCGCCCTGGAATTCGGCTGCTTCATCGGTAATTATGTCCCCGTAAAGGTTGGGGAGGATGAATACCTTAAACTCGGTGCGGCGCTTCTCGTCAATCAGTTTTGCGGTGGTAATGTCAATATACCAGTCGTTTACGGTGATTTCGGGGTAGTCTTTTGCAATCTCCTGGCAAATTTTAAGGAATTTGCCGTCGGTGGTCTTTATTACATTTGCTTTGGTGATAATTGAAACGGTACCTTTGTTGTTTTTTCTGGCATATTCAAACGCAAGCCTTGCGATTCTTTCGGTGCCTTCTGTTGTGGTAACCGTAAAATCAATGGCTAAATCGTCGCTCACATTAATTCCGCTGGAACCCAAGGCATAGGCGCCTTCGGTGTTTTCGCGGAAGAATGTCCAGTCGATTCCCTTTTCCGGAACCTTAACCGGGCGCACATTGGCAAACAGGTCAAGCTCTTTGCGCATTGCAACATTTGCACTTTCAATGTTCGGCCACGGGTCGCCGGCCCTGGGGGTGGTTGTGGGGCCTTTTAGGATTACATGGCATTTCTTAATCTCTGCCAGCACATCGTCCGGGATAGCCTTGTTATGGGCTGCACGGTTTTCTATTGTCAGTCCTTCAATATTTTTAAAGGTTACCTTGCCGGATTTTACTTCGTCCGCTAAAAGGAATTTAAGCACCCTGGCCGCCTCGTTAGTAATAACCGGGCCGATGCCGTCTCCTCCACATACACCGATTATAATGGTATCAAGTTTGCTGTAATCGATAAACTCTTTTTCCTGCTTTATCCTTTCAGCACGCTCAAGCTGCTGCCTTAAAAGTGTTTCAAATTTTTCCGCTGCTGCCTTAATATTTTGCTCCATATTCTCAATCCTTCCTATTTTGTTTTGGACTTTGTGTAGTTTAGCAGACCGCCAGCAAGCATAATGTCCTTTGCGCGTCGTGTCAGCGCGGGCTTTAAAATATAGCTGTCACCTGTAGTCAGGTTTTTCATTGTTATATTTGAAAGATTGCTTACCGACTCTCTTACATTGGTAAGAACCAGGTTGTCCCACTGAGTAATTTTGTCGTAGTCTTCGGGATTTACAAAGGTCAAAGGCAGTATTCCGGCATTAATCAGATTTGCGGCATGAATGCGCGCGAAGGATTTTGCGACAACCGCCTTAATCCCTAGATAGAGTGGTACAAGTGCCGCATGTTCGCGTGAAGAGCCTTGTCCGTAATTTTCTCCGCCGATAATTATTCCCTTGCCGGCTTTACGGCAGTTTTCGGGGAAGTTTTCGTCACATCGGGTAAAGCAGAAGTTGGCAAGATATGGTATATTTGAACGATATGGCAGGATTTTTGCGCCCGCCGGCATAATATGGTCGGTGGTAATATTGTCGCCCACCTTCAAAATGGCCGGGGCTTCAATTGTATCGGCAAGCTCGTCAGATTTCGGGAAGGGTTTAATATTTGGTCCGCGGATTATTTCAACATTTTTTGCCTCTTCCGGCGGCAGTGGCGGATCAATCATATTGTCATTTATAAAGAATTTTTCAGGCAGCTTTATATCTGAAAAATCGACATCAAGGGTCCTTGGGTCGGTCAGTACGCCGGCGATTGCGGAGGCTGCCGCAGTTTCAGGGCTTACAAGGTATATCTGTGCGTCTGCAGTGCCCGAACGGCCTTCAAAGTTGCGGTTAAAGGTGCGCAACGATATTCCCTTGGAATTAGGGGCCTGGCCCATACCGATACACGGGCCGCAGGCACACTCGAGTATACGTGCGCCAGCCGAGATTATGTCAGACAGCGCGCCGCATTCGGCCAGCATATTTAGCACCTGCCGGGAGCCGGGTGAAATCCCGAGGCTTACATCCGGGTGCACGGTTTTTCCTTTTAATATTTTTGCTACTTTTAGCATATCAAATAGGGAGGAGTTTGTACAACTACCGATAAGTACCTGGTCAATTTTAATCTGACCTATTTCGCTGACGCGTTTGACGTTGTCAGGAGAATGGGGCATGGCTGCCAAAGGCTCAAGCTCGCTTAAGTCGATCTCGATTACTTTATCATACTCGGCATCAGGATCGGAAGACAGAGGTACATAGTCCTGTTCACGCCCCTGGGCCTTTAAGAACTCAAAGGTCACCTCATCTGACGGGAATATCGAGGTGGTAGCCCCAAGTTCTGCTCCCATGTTGGTAATTGTAGCGCGCTCGGGTACTGACAGCGATTTTACGCCTTCGCCGCCGTATTCGATAATATACCCAACGCCGCCTTTAACCGACAGAATTCTTAATACTTCCAGTATAATATCCTTTGCAGAGACGCCAGGCCTTAATCTGCCCTTAAGGTTGACTTTGAGCATTTTAGGCATGGTGATATAGTATGCTCCGCCGCCCATTGCGACCGCGACATCAAGACCGCCGGCTCCCATTGCAAGCATGCCGATTCCGCCCGCGGTAGGGGTATGGGAGTCGGAACCGATCAAAGTTTTGCCGGGAATTCCAAACCGCTCGAGGTGTACCTGATGGCAAATTCCGTTTCCAGGCCTTGAATAATATATTCCGTATTTTTTGCATATGGACTGGATAAATCTGTGGTCGTCGGCGTTTTCAAAACCGGTTTGCAGGGTGTTGTGGTCGATATATGCCACCGACTTCTCTGTTTTGACGCGGTCAATGCCCATGGCTTCAAATTCCAGGTATGCCATGGTGCCTGTGGCGTCCTGGGTCAATGTTTGATCTATTTTAATCCCTATATCGTTGCCCGGAGTCATTTCCCCGTCAACCAAATGAGATTTTATAATCTTTTGTGCTATAGTAAGCCCCATGTCCAACAGCTCCTTCTGCGCTTATAATGTTAATAAATTAAATATATTATCTGATAAAACCGTTTCTTTGTCAATGATTTGTCAAATAGTTTAAACATGTAAATAAATAAAATTATTTGTTATTAAACCCTTTTAGCGCTTTTGACCAGGCACTTTATTTATTATGCATGAAGTGGTATAATGCAAAAATAGGAGTATTTTGGAGGTATAATATTTTGCTAGTTGGTATAGATGTCGGATCCACAACAGTCAAAGTTGTTGTGCTGGATGACAGTAAAAATATGATATACAAGGCATACGAGCGCCACTACTCCAAAGTCCGCGAAAAAACCGTGGAGATGCTAAAAGCTGCCGCGCCGATAATTAACAGCGACAAAATTCAGGTTGCATTGACCGGTTCGGCGGGGCTTGGAATTGCAAAGTCATCAGGGGTTGACTTTGTCCAGGAGGTTTTTGCCTGCGCCAAGGCAGTTGAGGTTGAGTACCCGCAGGCCGACGCGGTGATAGAGCTTGGCGGTGAAGATGCCAAGATAATATTTTTCAAAGGCGGACTTGAAGAGCGCATGAACGGTTCTTGTGCAGGAGGTACCGGCGCATTTATAGACCAGATGGCCACGCTGCTGAATATTACAATCGAGGAACTTGACAAGCTGAGCATGCAGCACGAAAAAATATATAAAATTGCCTCGCGCTGTGGGGTGTTTGCCAAAACCGACATACAGCCACTGCTTAATCAAGGCGCGCGCAAGGCCGATGTAGCGGCATCCATACTGCAGGCGGTTGTAGACCAGACTATTGCTGGTCTGGCGCAGGGCCGGCGGATAGAGGGCAATGTGGTGTTTTTGGGTGGCCCATTGTATTTCTTAAAGGGTTTAAGGCAGAGGTTTATTGAAACACTGAAACTTGATGATAAAAGCGCCATTTTCCCCGAAAACGGCGACTGCTTTGTGTGTTACGGGGCAGCCCTATATGCCGCCAGTCTTAAAGAGCGGGATTTTTCGGATGTGCTTAAAAGAATTGAAAATTCAAAAGAAAAAACCGAACTCACCCAAACCCTGCAGCCGCTGTTCAAGACACATAAGCAATATGAAGAGTTTCTGCAAAGGCACTCAAAGGCCGACGCCCCCAAAATCGACCCTGAAAAATACAGCGGGCCTGCGTATCTTGGAATAGATGCGGGGTCCACCACAACCAAATTGGTTCTAATTACTCCCGAAGGGCAGATACTTTATTCGTATTATTCCTCCAACAAGGGCAACCCGGTTAATGTGGTTAAGCAGCAGCTTGAAAAGGTCTACGAAATCTGCGGCGACACGATTAAGATTTTGGGCTCTGCGGTTACCGGATATGGTGAAGAGTTAATCAAAAATGCCTTTAAGGTTGATTTGGGGCTTGTTGAAACCATGGCCCACCTTAAGGCCGCGAGGCATTTTAACAAGGATGTGGATTTTATCCTTGATATTGGCGGCCAGGACATGAAATGCTTTAAAATCCGCAACGGTGCGGTTGACGGCATTATGCTCAATGAGGCCTGTTCTTCGGGTTGCGGCTCTTTTTTAGAGACCTTTGCAAAGGCTTTGGGATACGATATACAAGAGTTCGCAAAACTTGGTCTTTTCGCCCAAAAACCGGTGGATTTGGGCTCCCGATGCACGGTATTTATGAATTCCTCTGTCAAGCAGGCGCAAAAAGAGGGCGCGAGTATTGAGGATATTTCCGCAGGACTGTCTATTAGTGTGGTAAAAAACGCGATATACAAAGTAATCCGCATACCCAATCCCGACGAGCTTGGTAAAAACATAGTGGTACAGGGCGGAACATTTTTAAATGACGCGGTTCTCCGCAGCTTTGAGCTTGAACTGGGTCGCAACGTGACCCGTCCGGCCATTGCGGGCCTTATGGGCGCATTCGGTGCCGCACTGGCTGCTATGGAATTGGAATTGGAACAATCAGCTATTTTAAGCCGCTCTGAACTTGAAAATTTTGAACATACATCAAGGCAGACGGTATGCAGAAGATGTACTAACCACTGCAATCTTACTGTCAACATGTTTTCCGGCGGAAGAAGGTTTATTTCCGGCAACAGGTGTGAACGCGGCCTTGGAATCGAGCAGACCAAAAACCTGCCAAATATGTACAGGTTCAAATATAATTATCTGCGTTCGTTAAAGCCGGAGAAAGGCCCAAGGGGCAAAATCGGTATTCCTATGGGGCTTAATATGTACGAAAACCTTCCCTTTTGGCATGCCTTTTTTACAAGCCTTGGGTTCGAAGTCGTGCTTTCCCCCGAATCCAACCGCAACATATACAGCAAGGGGCAGTACACCATACCATCCGATACTGTGTGCTACCCGGCAAAGCTCATGCACGGACACATTGAGGCGCTGCTGGATGAGGGTATTACCACCATTTTTTACCCCTGCATGCCATACAATTTTGACGAGGGTATTTCAGACAACCACTACAATTGCCCGGTGGTGGCATATTACCCCGAACTGCTGAGTGCCAATGTTGAACGGCTGAGCAGAATAAAATACCTGATGCCATATTTCAATCTTAGCCGCAAAAGGGACTTTAAACGCATAGCTTCGGATTATTTTAACAAAGAGTTTGAAATCGGCAAGGATGAAATCGCGGCGGCGGTTGATAAGGCATATAAGGCATACTCGGACTACCGCAAAGCCGTGTTTAAAGAGGGCCAGCGGATTATTAAATTTGCCCGCGAAAACGGCTATTCAATTATAGTTTTGGCCGGGCGCCCCTATCATATCGACCCAGAGGTTAACCACGGAATCGACAATTTGTTGAATTCTTTAGACCAATGCGTTATAACCGAGGATTGTATTTCCTCGCTGGCCGGCAAAACATCCTACAGGGTATTAAACCAGTGGACCTACCACGCAAGGCTGTATAACGCTGCAAGATATATTACTACCCAGCCCGATATGCAGCTAGTGCAGCTTGTATCCTTCGGCTGCGGTATCGACGCGATAACGGGTGATGAGGTAAGGGAGATTCTTGAGAAAAACGGCAAGCTTTATACCCAGATTAAAATTGACGAAATATACAATCTTGGTGCCGTAAAGATTCGATTACGCAGTCTGCTGGCTGCGATGGAAGAGGTGAAGCGCAGTGGCAGAGCTAAAGTATGACAAAACCGGCAGATTGCTGTTTACAAAGGAAATGAAAAAGGAATACACCATTTTAATGCCCCAGATGCTGCCGATACATTTTTCGCTGATGAGGAAATGCCTTGAGCTTGAGGGATATAAGGTTGAAATGTTGACCTCTTCGCACAGGGGCATTGTGGATACAGGGCTGAAATACGTCCATAACGATACCTGCTATCCCGCCCTTTTGGTTATCGGCCAGCTTATAGAGGCAATAGAATCGGGCAAATACGATCCCCACAAGGTGGCGCTGATTATTACCCAGACCGGCGGGGGTTGCAGGGCGTCCAACTATATCCACCTTTTAAGAAAGGCGCTGAAAAAAGCCGGTTTGGGATTTGTTCCGGTAATCTCGCTGAATCTTTCGGGGCTTGAGAAGAATCCCGGATTCTCTCTTAATTTAAGACTTATTATAAGGCTTATTTACTCAATTGTTTACGGCGACCTGATAATGCTTTTGGCCAACCAGTGCAAACCCTACGAGATTGAACAGGGCGCAACGGACAGAATGACCGAAAAATGGGTAAACAATCTAATAGACCAGTTTAAGCACTCAAAGGGCGTATGGGCAAAAGACTTTAAAAAGAACCTGAAGCTAATAACTGACGATTTTGCGTCCATACCCCTTAATAAGACCCCAAAAATCAAAGTTGGCATAGTGGGCGAAATTTATGTTAAATTCTCGCCATTGGGTAATAACAATCTCGAGCAGTTCTTGCTTGATGAGGGTTGTGAGCCTGTGGTGCCGGGGCTGATAGATTTTATTATTTTCAAAATTAATAACCGCATTACCGATGTGGATTTATACGGCGGCAATCCTCTAAAGAAACTGGTCTGCCTGATTTTGCAGCGGTATATAGAAAAGCGCCAGGCCGAATTGATAGAGGCTGTTAAGGAATCAAAGGTATTTCGTGCGCCAGAGCCCTTTTACGAAATTAGAAAAAAGGTTAGGGGCTACCTAGGCTACGGCAACAAGATGGGTGAAGGCTGGCTGCTTACGGCCGAGATGCTGGAACTAATCGACGACGGCATATACAATATTGTCTGCACCCAGCCCTTCGGTTGTTTGCCAAACCACATTGTGGGCAAGGGCATGATACGTGCGATTAAAAACAACAGGCCGGAGGCAAACATTGTCGCCATAGACTATGACCCAGGTGCTACAAAAATTAACCAGGAAAACCGGATTAAACTAATGCTTGCCAACGCAAAACTTGCCGAAGAAAAAGTACACAAGGCAAAAGTGTCAGTCGAGCAAAAAGAGCCAGTGGTTCAAAAATAGATTAAATTAAGCCAATTGCCTAAGTAAAAGCAATTGGCTATTTTTTTAAAAATTAAATTGATTTGTAAAATTAAATTGATAGGTTTAAAAAATTTTAAATTTATATCAAAAAATTATACAAAAATAACTATTTACTTATGTGCTTTTGTGTTTCATTTACATTCATAATCTACAATGCTATCATAAAAATTAGCTAATAATAAGGGGGAAATATAATTATGCGAAGGTTAATATCCATTTTTTTAGCGGTTTTAGTGCTGGTAACAACGTTTTTTTCAGCTTTGCAAACCAGTGTTTTGGCCGCCGAAGAGTTGGTATTTAATGCTTTGGAGTTGTGGAGATATGAATATTACTACAGCGACGGGGAAATGAAGGTAAATGACAGGCGGGGACCTAATACCAACCCATCTCATGTTTCGGCGGGAATTGACTATTCCTATACAAAGACTGTCGGCGATTACATGATTTATCGTCTGCCTGATGTCCCGGCAGGGAAATATATAATTTCAATTAAATATCGCGAAAACCTCGAGAACAATCCAAATTTCCAAGTTTACACTACAACAGCTTTTGATGGAACAGGTGTCGATACCCCTGTAGGCAGCCCGATTAATTTTCATCATGGGTTGAACAATTTAAACTATACTGTTTCTACCTCAGGTGCGTACGCAATACATGAAACCAGCGGGGATTTATATTTAAAATTCGAAGCGGTTGATCTTGATGATCACAAGTTTGCGGGACAGGGTAGATTTATGGAGATTAAATTAACTCCTGTGGATGAGGATGACGAGCCCTCGGTAAAACCTGACAAGCCGGTTACGGTCGATGTGGACGAGGAGCTGCTTGATGAGGAAGTAATAAATCCGGCCGAGCCTGAGACCACCGATAAAATTATGGTGTATCCAATGCCGTCTATATACACAAGTTCCAATACATATTCGCTTAAGGTCGACGGCGTTGAGGTGCCGGTTATTGCATATGAAAATGAGTATGATTACAGTAACTTTTCTATGAAAACGGGTGAAGAGGTAAAAATTGAAATTACTGTAAAATCTGAGATTACCTCTTATAGCATTAGCCCTAAAAACCTAAATATAGCAGCCACTGTTAGCGGTGATAAAAAAAACGCTGTCTTTCACTATCAGCCAGAACAACTATTTCATAGTTCAGATAAATAATTTCAAAAGGCTTTGTATTGCGGCTGATCCCATGGAGAACAATAAACCGCAGCCGTCAGGCGTGGGTATATTCAATATAACCGACCCTAAATATGGAGCTGATTCCGCTAATAGTGTAATCGAGCGAACTGCGGCCATTCAAAAGGCAATTGACGACGCGTCAGAATACGGCTGTACCAAGGGCAATAAAAACGGCATCGTCTATGTGCCGGCCGGGGTTTATGAAATCGGAAACCTGATTTTAAAGAGCAATACCAGCTTTTACCTCGAAGGCGGCGCGGTGCTATTAGCGTCGGCTTCCGATAAGAATATATACTCAAACAACGGACACAAATCCTCTATGGGCATGGATTATACTTGGTGGATTTCCACCGAATTTGAGGCAATTACGGACCCGGCAAAGGGCAAATACGAGGTGCTGTCCGGCTCGTATGACATTAAAATCTTTGGCCGCGGGACGATCGACGGCAACGAAAAGAATATGGTACGAAATCTGAATTTCGGCAACAATACCGTGGTTCCGATTGCCTGCTCCTACTTTACCATGGAAGGTCTAACCGTTACAAATTCGGTCATGTGGTCTATAGTACCTGTAAGGTCTAATGACCTGCGGTTTTCGTATTTGAAGATGTACAACAGCTTAAGCCCCTTAAGGGGAGAGAACGACTGCATCGATGTTTGTGAAAGCCAGAATGTAGTTGTGGAGCACTGCATTGGTATTTCGCTGGACGACCCGTTTACCACAAAAGCCTGGCCGCTTACCACCGGTATTACTGTACAATGGCCCGGATTTCCTGAAATTGTTGACAATGTGGTGTTTGATAACTGCTTATCCTGGACCTACTGCTATGGATTGAAGATAGGACAGGGCGTTGATGAGAGCCACAGCAATGTAACCTTTAAAAACAGCACCGTTTACGACTGCGCAGTGGGCATTAGCATTCATCATAAATACGGCAGGGGAACGGTTGAAAATGTTACCTTCGACAATATCACCATAGAGCGGGTTAACAATAAAAACGAGGTGCACAGAACCTGGTTTACCGCCTTTATTCAAAGCGCCGACAGGGGGCCTGGAAAAATTAAGAATGTCACCGTTAAGAATATAGATGTGCTCGACAAAGGCACTACTGGGGCGAAAATATTTGGATATGATGAAAACCATATTGTTGACGGAATCACCTTTGAAAATATTAGATTTTTCGGCAGCACTAAGCCTGCCAATACGCTTGAACAGCTTGACATTACAAATCTTAACCCTTACTTTGCAAATGTTTTTGTAAAAGGCGACCCAACATCTGCCATTCAGGCTATTTACTTTAACAGTTCCGATAAGGTAAGCATTACTTCCAACACCGACCCGGAAGGCGGGGGTGTAGGGATAAAAGGCCGCGACGGTGGATACGCGTTGTATAACAATGTGGATTTTGGCAATGGCGTTGATAAGATAGATGTAAGGCTGTCGTCGCTTGGTAG
>DULI01000016.1 GCA_012840445.1 Clostridiales bacterium | reverse complement strand
ACAACAAACTGGAGCAGCAGCATGAGAATGATGGTGATGGCGAGAATCAGAACCTGCAGCATGGGGACGCTGATATTTCCCAACTGCAAGGTTTTCGCAAGCAGTCCGGTCAAGGGCGGATAGGAACGCACCTGCGCTTTTACAAAGAACATGATGCCGTACTCCAAAAACAGCGACACACCGATGGCGGTAATCAATACGGCGATTCTTGTTGCGTTTCTCAAGGGCTTGTAGGCGATCTTCTCAATGGTGACACCCAGTACGGTGCACACCGCCATGGCCGCCAGCAAAGACGGCACAAAACCAAAGCCCAAAAATGTCATGCAAAAATACCCGACATATGCACCTATCATATAAACGTCGCAGTGGGCGAAGTTGATGAGCTTGATGATACCATAAACCATGGTATAGCCCAGAGCAACCAGTGCATATATGCTGCCGAGAGAGATACCGTTGATGATCTGATGTAAAAACTGTTCCAAAAGTTTCCCTTCTTTCAATCCGAGTAATGACATGCAGCAAATGATTCCGCGCGCAAAGCCGAAACACAGAGCATCTCAAGCATTGCAAGCCCCGTCAATAGTTCTTGCAACTAATTATATAATATTTGGAGAGAGTCGTCTACCTCTACGCCTACATTTTTTATGAGTAATATGATGGCAATTAGAAAGGATTCGCTGATAAAACACATATAAGTGAAGACAAAAATCTGTCCTCACTTATATGCATTTATGCAAAGTATTTACTTGGAAGCTGCAATCGAATTAGTTGCTGACTCTCTCGCTGGAGTGCTGTACGCCGTCTTTCAGCTGGATAACCACCAGAGCCTTTTCGGGGTTGTGGTTCTCGTCAATGGTAAAGTTGCCGGTGACGCCGGCAAAGTTTTCGGTGGACTCCAGAGCGTTCTTCAGGGATTCGCCGTCCAGCTTCTCGGCCCGTTTGATACCGTCTACGACGAACTTGGCAAGGTCATAGCCCAGGGCGTTGAAGGCATCGGGTTCCTTGTTGTATTCTTTCTTGAACAGAGAAATGAAGTTCTGCACCACGGGATCCTGGTCCAGGGAAGAATAGTGGTTGGAGAAGTAAACCTCGTTGAGGGCGTCGGCGCCGGCCAATTGAGCCAGAACAGGAGAGTCGAATCCGTCGGCACCCAAAATCGGAACGTCGATGCCCTGAGCGCGAGCCTGCTTGATGATCAGGCCGGCTTCCTCATAGTAACCGGGGATGAAGATCACGTCGAAATCTTTGCCCTTAATGCTGGTCAAAATGGCGTTGAAGTCGGTGTCGCCCTTTACATAGGCTTCCTGGGCAACAATGGTGCCGCCGCCGGCTTCGAAGGTTTTGACAAAGTTTTCGGCAAGGCCTTTGCCGTAGTCACTGGAGCTGTCCATAATGACAACGGCCTTGGACTTGGAAAGGTTCTTCAGAGCGTAGTTAGCCATGCCGGTTCCCTGATAGGAGTCGTTGAAGCAGATGCGGAAAGCGTATTCCTTCACGCCGTTTTCGTCCACGGTCACATCGTCGGCGGTGGCGGAACCGGAGATGACGGGAATCTTGTTCTTAATCGCCACGGGAATGGTTGCCTTAAAGGAACCGGAAGTGGCGGGTCCCAATACGGCCACAACCTTGTCCTGGGTCATCAACTTGCTGGCCAGGGTGGTAGCCTCTGCCTCTTCGGACTTGTTGTCGTATTTGACCAGTTGGATTTGCTTGCCGTTTACGCCGCCGGCCTCGTTGATTTCTTTGATGGCAAGCTCGATGCCTTCCACCGAGCTCTGACCGTAGGTGGCAACACCGCCGGACAACTCGTAGTTTACACCGATTTTAATAACATCGCTGTTATTGCCACCAGAAGAACCCTGCTGAGCGCAGCCTGCAAGCAGTGCGATGCTCAGACAGATAGCCAGTAAAACGCTTACTTTTTTCATACTCACACTCTCTCCTTTGTATTAAAATAAATAGGTCCCATTTCCTATTTACTGGGTGAACAGAACCTATATATTGAAAAGTAAGATTGAAAATTAAACAAATGATACTATAAATGTATTCCTATGTCAAGCACTTTAAAGCAATAAAATAGGGCGATAAAATCATGAAATAACCGCCGCTTACCCTCCGGAAATTATGCTAAATTAATAATCGCTACCATTTTCTTCATGACTGCCGCTGTAATAAAGGGCTTCCTTTTCAACAGATCATATACTTCGCCTGTGCAGGAAGGATAATCTTTAGGAAAGATTCATAAAATTAAGGGTTTTCTTACGTGGTCGTCTCCGGAGGAAAAGCCGAACAGACGAAGCGGTGTCTGAAACCCCTTCTGTTTATAGGATTTTTCACTTGTGTAGAGTCGATGAAATTGGAGGCTTATGAATAGTAAAACGGAAGGCTCTTCACCGCTTGGCACCTGCTGACCCATACGACAAAAACTTCTCCATCTGAACTACTGCCCGCTTAATATTTTTACAGGGATCATTATGAATAGTCATACACCTCCCAATGATAGATGCCGCTCTATCATTGGGAGGTGCTTGTTGACAAATTGCTTTCGTTCGGGAATGTCGGTAACGGCAGGATTCTCTTCATTTCGGCAAGAGCATGGCACTTAAGCTTCAGCAACAACAATTAAACGCCAACTCTTCTCATCGTAATGATTCATTTTATAGTCCCCGTACATCCGGATATTTGTAAATCCAGCCTGTGTAAGCAGTCTTTTATATTCTTCATCGAGAAGAATTCTATAAACAATATCGTATTGATTGCTTTCTAAACGTTCTGCGCTATGGAACAAATCCAGTACATGAATGGTTTGAAACCGGCCATCATGCTCCTTAACGAAAATTCGTGAAAAATCTGGCCGATTGACCACCACTTCAATGGAAGGCAAAGTGAGTGTGAAATGTGTTGTTCCTTGGGTTAAAACCAATAACCCGTTTTGATTTAACCTGTTCTTCATGGAGCGAAGAGCGGTCAATAAATCCTCATCGGTATGTAAATGGGGTAATGAGTTTGTTAGACATACAATGGCATCAAATTTTCTTTCAAATACCTGCTCTAAAAAACGAAAATCACATTGATACAGCGGGATGGAACAGTCTTTCTTTTGAAGATTTTTATGCGCCACCTCAAGCATTGATTTTGAAAAATCTGAACCCCAAACATTGTATCCCGACTGCGCCAGCATCAATACATGTTGCCCTGTTCCACAAGCACAGTCCAAAACGGTCTTGACTCCATGCTCAGAAAACAATTTATTGAAAAAGGTTTTTTCGTCGCCCAAGTAATCTTCTATTGGCCCAAATTCGTCATAGTCATAAGCGAATTTTTCGTATAGATCTCTCATTCAGTAAACATCCCTTCTGTATACGACCCCGACAGCTAGTCCAATTTACTTGTTTGCCAGCCACTGCTCCTTTGTCATATGGTTTGCATGGACTGTTCTGGTCTCTCCCATAAGCGGCACCGGTACATCTTTGCATGTATGATGGTAAACAAATCCAACTTTCTCTTGCACTCTTTTTGATTTTGTGTTGCCATCATAATATTCACACCATATTATATTCATGTTTAAATCTTCAAACCCATGACGAATGAGTTCTCTTGCTGCTTCAGGAATCAGTCCCTGTCCCCAAAACTCTTTTCCTATCCAATAACCCAATTCACATTCATCATCTCTTTTGGTCATATCTGTACTTCCATTCAGTTTCAGTTCAATGCAGCCAATCGCTATATTGTCAGTTCTTAAACATACAGCATAGCACTCTCGCCCACAAAAATAGTTTTTGATAACATCACGGCTTTCATCAATACTCTTATGAGGCGGCCAGCCAGCAATAGGTCCAACAGCGGGGTCTTTTGCATATTGAAATAAACTCTCTGCATCCGTTTCTTTCCACGGACGCAATATTAGTCTTTCCGTTGTCAATTCCATCTCACGATGCTCCTGTCAAATTAGTATATTTTGCGGGACATTTAAGACGACGCACTCTACATGGCTCGAGTTGCCATATTGATGTCGCGTGGTATGGGGGAACAGGTCAACCGCTTATTAGCATTTTCTCGGTATTGTGGAAACATTATCCACCTTTGCCCGTATTGAATATGAAAAGGGTACTAAACTAGGAAGTACCCTCAATCATAAACATTGCTGAAATTAATAGTCTTTTTTCTTTACTGGAATCCAGATTTCGCTTCGATACTTTGAATTTCCAATGTCTGGACTCTCGTTCCACAAAATTTCAGGACCTGGGGCTGCCTCATACCCTGAAGACGGAAACCACTCTGAATATATCCTTCCCCATACATTTTGAAGTGTTTCCGGGAAGGGTCCAATGGATTCAAAGACTGCCCAGGTACTATCTTCTACTTTCAATACATCAAATTCTGCTGTTTTATCACTTGAAGTTGCGACACCAATGTAATGATCCAATTCACCTTTTT
>DULI01000001.1 GCA_012840445.1 Clostridiales bacterium | reverse complement strand
TACCGGGTAGATAGGCTGCGTGTGTAAGTGTGGTGACACATTTAGCTTGGCAGTACTAATAGACCGAGGGCTTGACCTTAAAAATCCTTGCCATCTGTCTTGACTTTGTTCGGTTTTGAGGGTATTAAAAAAGGCTCCGGTTAATGCCGGGGCTTTTATGTTTTTCTGAGAAGCCGATTAAGCGGATGTTAAGCCCTTTTATCCAAATACAAATGGTGTTAATATTAATACCATTATAATGGGTTAAGCCGCCTTTTGGTTAAAAACTGCGACGAAACGCGCAAAAGGCTGGGATTTTCCACCCCTTTTGCTATCTTATTGCGAAGATTATGGAAAAGACAATTAAAATATTGTAAAATATGACAGTGAATATTTCCTGTTGATGAATTTTGGTATTGCGTATGCCGAGGTGTTTTTTTGAAATAGGGATGCTTGCGGGGTGCGGTTATGGTTATTAACGGCTTTTTGATGAATAGGGATATTAGGGTTGCGGAAATTGTGGATAATGAAACGGTGGTTTTAAACGAAAAGCTGGCGCCGATTATTTTTGCCCGAGGCGGAGGCTTGGTTGAATGGATTGAAAGCAGGGCTATTGACAGGCGAAGAATAAACTCGCGATTGCTAAAAAAGGCTTTGGGGATTACGGATACAAGCGATATTAGCACGGTGATGCAAGTCAACGCGGCCGCGGTTACCGATACATATTGGATAAAAGAAAAAGGGTCGGATTTGTGTTTTGATGATGTGAAATTTAATGAAAATCCTTTTGCCGACCTTGCTTTAAAGGGGGATATTGACAGCTTTGTTGAAAACTGCGGTGCCCAAGGCAGGGCTTGCGCGCCCGACCTAACGACAGTCGGCAGCTTTGAAAAGTGCTGGCGCAAATCGGGAGGATGCTGGTGGCTATACAAAAGCGGGAATGATTTGGAAAGGTTCTCGGAGCTGTTTGTAGCAAGGCTGGGGGCTGCCGTAGGATTTGATATGGCACATTACGAAACCGAAGGGGATTATATTAAGACCCGAGACTTTACAAAAGGCGGGGCGGTGATATTTGAGCCGGCGTACAATCTTGTTGGGGACAATAAGGATTATGCATATAATTATAAAAAAATTGCAGGGCTTAATCTCGAATTGGCAAAGCAGTATATTGACATATTAGTGATGGATACGCTGTGTTTTAACCTGGACAGGCATACATTCAACTATGGATTTTTAAGGGACTCGGAGACTGGCGACTTTATTTCCATGGCGCCCAATTTTGACAACAATGCCGCTTTGATTTCAAGGGGATATAGAAAGAATCCCTTTTGTGATAATGATATTCTGTTTTCTGCTTTTGCGGACTTTATTAAGTCCAGCAATTTGAGATTTAGGCTGCCATTACTTAACAGAAAAATGGTTGATGAAATCCTATTTTGTTTGGATTTTAATGTGGACAAGCGGTATGTGTCGGAGTATGTATTGTACAGGTATGGTGTGTTATGCAAAATTTATGAGAACTTTTGTGTGTAAAGGAAGAGGGCTTATGCTTGATAAATACAATATGACTGCGGATGAGAACCTGTTTTTGGCAAAAAAGCTGCTAGAACAAAATATTTACGCCTGTGTAAGGCTTGAGGGGTTTGACGTTACCTTTCCGGAAGTAAAAACCATATTAGACGGGGTTAATGTGGGCTCTGTTGACTTGTGCGCGGTTGAATTGATATTAAACCTGCGGGCGGCGTGGAGATTTGTTTTTGAAAGTTTTTCGGTTTCCCTGGATTTTGGCTATGTTTGCATGGTGAATGAGTTTTTGTCGCCAAACGCCCGGTTGCTAAGGGCAGTGAGGGCTTGCGTGCAGCAGGAGGCAACGCCGCAATATGACAGGATAAAGCGGGATATTGAGGGGATTCTGGCAAAGGGTACGGCGGCTGAAAGGGCTACAAAATTACTTTTATACGGCCTTCGAAGAAAAATTTTTTTGGAAGCCAACACATCTACCTTTTTTATTTGCGCCAATAAGATACTTATTTCCGAGGGCGCGGGGGTGTTTGCCGTTAATGAGGTAGCATTGTTAAAGTTTTTGAATCTGATTAAGGATGTGCCTTATAACACAGAGGATATAAAAAATTTGTTATATGAGTGCATTACGGGAATAGATTGGGACGAAAAAAGAAACGGATAGGGCTTTTTTGGGTGGCAACTGTAGTATGCAGGGATTGTGGGGTTGGTAGTTAACCGGTTTGCATGCAGTTAGGAAAACTACGAATGTTTGTGAAGATAAAAATGGGAGATGTAAGGACATCTCCCATTTTATGATTAAGTCATTATGTTTGGGTTAGAGTTGGTTAGGCGTAGTTTCGATTTGCGCCTTTTCGGGTGCGGACCCGCTGTCTTCGGACGGTGCAGGTTCGGCCTGGTCGGGCTGGGAGTTTTCATTATCGCCGGCAGAATCGGGGTCGGTGCCGTTGCCATTTGGGCTGATTAGTTTTACCTGCCCCACCAGCTCTTTCAGGAACTGGGCCTGGGAGGCCATCTCCTGGCTCGCGGCGGCATTCTCTTCGGCGATTGCGGCGTTATTTTGTATTGCGTCGGATATTTGTTCCATTCCTTTGGTTATCTGGTCCACCGCCGCGGCCTGGGACTGGGTTATCTGCTCGATTTCAGAAATTACGCCAACGGACTGCCTGGAGTTTTCGAAAATTTTGTCAAATGCCATGGAGGTGGAGTTTGCGGTTTCGGTCCCGCGCTGTAATAGCTTGAGAGTACTTTCAAGCAGATGTTCGGTCTGCCTTGCGGCGTTGGAGCTTAAATTCGCAAGGCTCCTTACCTCCTCCGCCACAACGGCAAAGCCTTTGCCAGCAGCTCCGGCGCGGGCGGCCTCTACTGCGGCGTTAAGGGCGAGTATGTCGGTCTGGAAAGAAATATTGCTTACCGCATTGTTGACCTTTCTCATTTCGTCGGATATTTGGTTAATCTGGTTGAAGAGTTCTATTAGCTGGTTGATATACTCTTTGCCGTTTTGGACATCCAGAAGGAAGCCTTCTACGATTGATTTGACTGTTGCCGTGTTTTCGGCGGATTTCTGCGTCAGATTGACGGCGACTTCCTGTACCGTGGCGGTCAGCTCCTCGGCTGCGCTCGCCTGTGCGGCGGAGTTTTGGGACAGGACTGCGGCGCCCTTGGCGACGCTTTGGGTGTTTTCTGCGATTATTTCCGCCGAACGGTTTATATTGGCGAAGGTTTCGTTAAGGGAGAGGACTATGTTTTGGAGCGCATTTCTGATGTTTACGAAATCGCCCTTATAGTCCTGCTGAGGAAACCGGGTTAGGTCCCCTTCGGAAATATGCTTTAACAGCTCGGAGATTTCGCCTATGTAGTTTTTAAGGCTGTCGACAGTGCCTGCAAAGGCCCTTGCCGCCCTGCCCATTTCGTCGTTGGATTTAAAATTTAACTTGACCGCATCGGGGTTTTGTATGCCGATTTCGCCGTTGGCAAGGCTTACGGCAAGGTTTTCGATTTGGTTTAAAGGTTTATAAACGTTCTTACTGGTGAATATGCGGAGGGATATCAGGTTGAGCATGGTAAGTAACAAGGAGACACCGATTAACCCGAACATGATTAAATTGGTTTGGTTTATGCGGCTTTCGATGTTAACTCCCGAAAGTATCATGCCGATGGCGTTGCCCTGGTGGTCGCGCAGGGGGATGTAGTATGTAAGGTAATCGTTTTTAAGGATTTTTTCCCGGTTGTGGTAATCCTGCCCGTTTTCAAGCACCGATGTTGTGATTTTTTGCTGGGGTTTTGAGTCCATAAGCCGGGTGCCATCCTCTGCCATCAGGGATGTGGTTATTACCCTGTCGCCCGCATATATGGTAAAATCGTGGTTGGTCAGCCTTTTGGCAATGTCGATAATTTTGTTGTCGTTAAGCGAGTGATAGATTGACAGCACGCCGTAGGTTGTATCCCCGGTGCCGATTTTAACCGAGTAGCCAAGGCATAAATCCGATTCGCTGAGCATTTGGTACCTGACAACATCCTCGTTCTGCATTGCGGCGGTAAAGTTGGAGTGGCTGGACACATCCATGTCGTTATAGGAGGATATGCTGAATATATTGTTGCCTTTTGTGTCGGTGTAGAAAATGTTGCTTATCTCGGGCCTTGTTTTCATTATGGTTATGTAGTATTTAATGCCCATGAGGTCGTTTGCAGCCGCAGCTTCTATTAGATTTGAGTTGTTTGCGGCTTCAGAGCCTATGGTTTTGAGGGTGGTTTTGTATTCCTCAATCTTTTCAAGGAGTATTTGAAGGTTGGTTTCGCACCCGGCCATAAGGTTTTTGTCCATAATGTTGCTTTGCAAAATAGTCGAGAAGGTTATTGTTATTATGTTAATGACCAGGATGCAGGCCGTAAAAAAGAGAAAAATTTTTGTTCCCAAACTGTTGGCTTTAATTTTTTTTGATTTCAACTCAATACACCCTGCCTTATGGATTAGTCGTCATATTATATCGCATATTTATACATATTAATTAGAGAGTTAACATAATTTCGTTAGAATAAACTATGAAACAACACAAATTTCGAGTAAAATTTACAAATTATATAAAAAAGTTCCAGCGGATGATATATTTTGGCAGTCGAAATTATAAAATGTTTTAGCCAATACTACGTGATACCGGGGAAAACCAAGAAACCGCCGATGACACAGCAGGGGGTTGCGGCGGCCTTTTGAGGAAATGTGGATAACGCAGGGGGTGTTTCCCAAATGGGATAAGGGGGCGCGTGATTTAAAACTATGCAAAGGCGATTGCAAGATTATGCAAAAGTCTAATTGGGTTTGCACAACCCGGCTGACGCTTTTGGAATGCACAGAAAAAGCAGCCGCTTTTAAGCGGCTGCCCTGGGTGGAGATATGTTTATATACTTACGCTTTTGGGGCTATTTTGTATTAGCGCAGGCCGCTGTTTGGCGGCGGTTTTGTTAAGATACGGTTGCGGCCTGTTCCTCCGCCTCCTGGGCTTCTTTGGCAGGTTCGGCGGGTTTAAGTTCCGGTTCGGGAGGTTCCTGCCCGCTATCAATTGGTTCCTCGGCGCCTTCATCCGCGGGCTCTTCCGCTTGGATGCTTTCGGTGCCGATTAGTTTTACCTTGCCCACCAGTTGTTTAAGGAACTGGGCCTGGGACGCCATCTCCTGGCTTGCGGCGGCGTTTTCTTCGGAGGTGGCGGCGTTTTGCTGGATTGCGTCGTAAATCTGTTCCAGCCCGCGGGTGATTTGGTCGACTGCAGCTGCCTGCGCCTGTGCCGCCTTTTCGATTTCGGAGATTATGTTAAAGGACTGGTTGGAGCTTTCTTTTATCTTCTCGAAGGCTTCGGCGGTTGTGTTGGCTTCTTTGGTGCCGCTTTGCAGCAGTTCGAGCGTATTTTCAAGCAGTTGAGCGGTTTGTTTTGCAGCATTGGAGCTTAATATTGCGAGGCTCCTTACCTCGTCGGCCACAACGGCAAATCCCTTTCCGGCAGCGCCTGCGCGGGCCGCCTCCACGGCGGCATTAAGGGCGAGTATGTCGGTCTGGAAGGAAATGTTGCTTACGGCCTTGTTGACCTTGATCATTTCGTCTGAAAGCTGGTTTAGCTGGCTAAACAAATCCACAAGCCGGCTGAGAGTGTTCTTGCCGTTTTCAACATCCAGCGTGAAGCCCTCGGCAATAGCTTTGGCGGTGACCGCGTGTCCGGCGGTTTTCTGGACCTGGTTGGAGATTTCGTATACCGTTGCGGTCAGCTCCTCGGCGGCACTGGCCTGGGCGGCGGAGTTCTGGGACAGGGTGGCGGCGCCCAGGGCTACGCTTTGGGTGTTGTCGGCAATAATCTGTGCCGAGCGGTTTATGTTGGAAAAAATTTCGTTTAATGACAATACTATGTTCTCAAGCGCGGACTTGATATTTACAAAGTCGCCCTTGTAGTTTTGGTGCGGCAGCATAGTGAGGTCGCCTTCGGAAATAGATTTCAGCAAGTCGGAGATTTCGCCTATGTAGGTCTTAAGGCTGTTGACCGTGCCGATGAAGGCGCTGGCGGTTCTGCCAATTTCGTCGTTTGACGTGATGTTTATCCTGGCGGCGGAGGGGTTTTGTATGCCGATTTCGCCGCTTTCGAGGTTTTTGGCAATATTCTCAATCTGGGAAAGGGGCTTGTATACCTGGCGGGTTATGAATAAGCGGAGTATCACGATGGCAAATCCGGTTAAAATTATAATTACGCCAAAGAGCACCACAGTAATCAGCGCGGCCTGCTGGTTACGGCTTTCTATGCTAAGTCCCGAGAAAAGGGCGCCTATGGCGTTGCCCTGGTCGTCGAGTATCGGGGAATAGCAGGCGATGTAGTCGGCTCCGAGGATATTGGTCCTTCCCATGAATTCCTGCTTGTTTTCAAGTACGGTCTTGGCGATTTTATTCTGCAGCTTGGTGCCGACCTGGCGCTCCCCGTCGACCATTATGGTGGTGTTGACCCTTGTATCTCCGGCGAAAATGCTGTAATCATAGCCGGTGAATTTCTTTATGTCGTCCAGCATCTCCGCATCGTTGAGGGAATAATATAACGATACAACGCCGACAAGTTTCTCTTCATATTCTGCCGGGATTTCTTCGCCCTGTTCGTTTAATACACCGGTTCCGGATTTGAGTACGGGGGCCACTACCTTTACCGAATACCCGACGCAAAGGTCATCTTCGCCAAGCAGCTGGTATGTGGCGGTATCCTGGTCGTTCATGGCGGCGGTAAAGTTGGAATGTTCCTGAAGGCTTATGTTGCCAAAGGGTGATATGGCGGTAAGTATGCTGCCCCAGGTGTTGGTATAGAAAAGGTAGCTTACGGGGTAGGCTTGCTTGGTGCTTGCGAATATGTTTTTAATTATTATAAGGTCGCGGGTGCCCGCTGCCTGGATGAAATCCTGGTTTGAAAGGTAGGACTGCGCTACCGTTTTGAGCATGTCTTTGTATTCGCCGATTTCAAGCTCGAGCATTTGAAGGTTGTTTTTGCATTCGTCTTCGAGGTTTTTGTCTGTGAGGCTGCTCATAAAAACGGCGGTGGTTGTTATTGATATTAAGTTAAATATGATTATGCAAATGATAAAAAAGATGGATATTTTAGTGCCTAAACTTTTTATTTTCCCTTTCAAAACACAACACCCTACTTTATGTAAAGTTCATATATAATATCGTATTATTTCCCAATATTGATTAGTGTGTAAAAATGATTTTGTAGACTTTGACTATATTGTTAAATAATAAAGCCGATGTTCGTGCAAATTCGACAAATGCTTTTTGACAAAAAATTTAAGCTGCCAAAGGGGTTTGGCAGCTCCGGTTTATTTTAACATATACTGCATGCTTTCCACGAAATCGCCGACTGCACGCATTGCTTTGCCGGTCTTTTTAGCAAGGCTTTTGCGGTTTTTCATCATGCTGCGGCTGACAGTAGCGATTACCGCGCCCGCGGCAATGCCGGTGCCGACGCCTTTTATAAAACTCATGGTGTTTCGTGCCACGTTAATTCCTCCTGCTTTAAATTTCAATTATAGTATAGCCTTTAAGACAAAAAATATAGACCAAAAATATTTGTATTGGGTGGTAAATTTTATTAATATGTATAAACTTTTGTTTTTTCAGGTTTTACCGATTGAAACGATATGTAGGTACAGATATAATGGCACAAAGGGGGAAAAAACATGACTGAGTTTAAGCAGAAGGTTACTTTGTTTGACATTGTTTTGATTTCTTTGATAGCGGCTTTGTGCTATGTGGCTTTAATGCTTGTGTTTGTGCCCTTTGAGTCGATGTATATCCATTTCGGCAACCTGATTGTGGTGACCGCGGCGCTGCTGATAGGTGGCTGGCAGGGCGGGCTTGCGGGGTCTGTCGGCATGGGCCTGTTCGATTTGTTAAACGGCCATGCCGCCACCTTTCCCGCCACCTTTATTTTAAAATTTTTGATCGGGTTTACGACGGGGCTTGTTTTTAAGCGGTTGTCCAAAAAGGGCAGGTACCCGAGGATACTGTTGCTGGTTGCGGGCGGCGTGGCTGTACTGCTTGCGGTACTTATAAACATTGTGTTTGCCGCCGGGATTATTTCGATTTTGCTGACGGTATTGTTTGGCGTTTTAGGGCTTTTGTTTTTGGGACTTTCATTCTTGGACCGCAGATTTAATGCTAAAACCGCCAACGCAATTTTCGCGGCGGCATGCGGTATGGGCGTTAATATTGTGGGCGAAATTATAAAAAGGCTGATTTCCAATATGCTTTTAGGTTCCGACCCCATGGCGGCGCTGACCTTAGCCTTTATGAAGCAAGGCTCGACGCTTATAAACGCCTTTTTCGCGATAATCGGAGGGGTGGCGCTGTTCCTGCCGCTGGAAAAGCCCCTTGGGAAACTAAGAGACAGTTATAATCAGGGAAAAAAGATTACAAAATAAAAAATGTATCCGAAAGGATACATTTTTTGTTGGTATAAGGTAATGGCGAAGATGTGAGGTGTGCTTGCATCTTCCTTTTTTATTCTAAAAACCCGTTTGGCAGGGTGAGTTTAAAGGCTTTGGCAAGGTCTTTGAAATTTTCGGTTGTGATTTTCTGGCGCTTGCCGCCCATTGAGAGCACCTTGACAAGTATTTCCGCCGCCTTTTCGACGGTTACGGCAAGGCCGAAGGTTTGGTCGAAGTCCTCCCCCGCGCAGAAAATGCCGTGGTGCGCCCAGACCACAATGTCGTGTTTTTCAATGAGCTTACCCGTCTCTATCCCTATCTGCTCGCCGCCCGGCACCATCCATTTAAGCACGCCGACGCCGTTTGGGAATACAACCGGGCATTCGGTGGCCGTTTCCCAGAGCTCGCGGGTAAATGTTTTGCTGTCAAGCGGCAGCACGAAGGTGAGGGCGATGGTATTGCCCGGGTGGCAGTGGTAGATAACCCGGATGCGGCCGGAAGATATCCTTTTCTTTACGCTGTGGTTTATAAGGTGGGTGGGCAGTTCGCTGGTGGGAACGCCGCCTTTTACTAATCCCCAGACTGTGCGGTACCGGCTTCCCGTTTCGTCGATTTGTATTATTGCCAGGTTTTCTTCAGGGTTTAAGGCGATGTTTTTAAAGTATTTGCCGCTGCCGGTGATGAGAAAGTATTCCCCCGCGAGGTTTCCTGCGGTGGTGCCGCAAGGCACAAAGGGGCGGGTATAATCAAGGCTGTTTTTTATGTCTTCAATCTCATCCGGCTTTATGCGGTAGGAAAGGTTGCCGCCGTTGCGCTCGTGCCAGCCGAGGCTGTCGCCGTCGCTTGCCATGCGGATAAAGCCTTTTACAAATTCCGCGTCGAGAACATAGCTCATATTTATTTCTCCTTGAATAAGACGGATTTAAGGTTTTTGAGCAACATATCATCGGTCGGGGCGGGGTGCAAAAACAAAAGTTTAAGCCAGCCCGAAAGATCTGTTGTGGGTGATGATTATATACGTTCAAAAAGCACCGAACTTTCGTAAGATTTAATCTCTTCGAGCCATTTGCCGTCTGTGGGGACGCCGTTTTTCTCGCAGAAGTAGTCCCAGACATCACCAAAGGGGAAGGTTTTTAAGCTTTCGGTTTTTACCATGAGTTCGGTGAAACTGCCCTCGCTCTGAAGTTTTGCAAGGCCCTCGTGGGGGGTGAGAAGGGCGATAAGCAGCGCCTTTTGCATATTTCTCATGCCCACGACCCATGCAGCCACGCGGTTAATGCTGGCGTCGAAATAGTCAAGGCCGATAAGCACCTTGTCAAGTGCATTGCAGCGCACGATTTCAAGGGCGATTTGCTTGATTTCCTCGTCAAGCAGCACCACATGGTCGCTGTCCCAACGGACGGGGCGGGTGACGTGAAGTGCCAGTTTGTCGAAAAATAAAAGCAGTGAGGAGATTTTGTCCGCCACCGATTCGGTGGGGTGGAAGTGGCCGTTATCAAGCAGGCAGATAAGGCCGTTTTTGGCGCAATAGCTTAAATAAAACTCGTGGGAGCCGACGGTGTAGGACTCGACGCCAATGCCGAAGACCTTGGATTCGAGGGAGTCGAGTATAAAATTTTTATCTAATTTTTCGCTGAATATCTCGTCTAAGGATTCTTTAAGCCTAAGGCGGGGGGAAAGCCTGTCGGCGGGGTTGTCTTTATAGCCGTCGGGGATCCAGATGTTGTGAAGGCATGGGTTTCCCTGCTCTTTCCCAAAATACTCGGCGATTTTGCGGGTGCATTTGGCGTGGCTTATCCAGAACTGGCGGATATTTCGGTCTGGGTGGGAAAGGGTCAGCCCCGATTCGGCCATTTTGTGTGAGAAAAAGGTGGGGTTAAAGTCAAGGGACAGCCCCCTTGATTTTGCAAAGTCTACCCAGTCTTTGAAATGCCCGGGCAAAAGGGCGTCGCGGTCGGCCCTTTTGCCTTTGAATATGGCGTAAGAGGCGTGAAGATTAATTCTGTGCCTGCCGGGGATAAGGCTGAAGGCCTTGTCGATGTCCTGCATTAATTCCTGCGGGTTGCGGGCTTTGCCCGGGTAGTTGCCTGTGGCCTGTATGCCGCCCGAAAGCCGGGTTGAGCCCTCGAAGCCCTGCACGTCGTCCCCCTGCCAGCAGTGCATGGAGATTGAAATGTTCTGGAGAGTTTTAATTGCGGCGTCGGTGTCTATGCCGATTTGCGCATACCGCTCTTTTGCTGACATATAGCGTTTATTTATGCTCATAATTATCCCTCTTAAAATTGTATTAAAAGCCGCTTTTATATTCCTTTAGCTCGAAGGAATTGCGGACTATGTTTCTTGCCTGATTTATACCGCTGATTTCCCCCGCTGCCGTCATTTGCACAAGGATGTTTCCGATTGAAGTGGCCTCGATAGGTCCTACAGTAACGCTGCGGCCGGTAAGTTTGGCGGTGAGGCGGTTTAAGAAGAAGTCCATGCTGCCGCCGCCGACTATGTTTATGGACTTAAAACTTCTGCCGGTCAGTTTTTCGAGTTCTTCGATCGTATTTCCGTAGCATTTCGCAAGGCTGTTGTATATGCAGTATACAACCTCGCCGATACTCTCAGGCACTGGCTGGTTTGTGGATTTGCAGAAGTCTTTAACCGCCCCTATCATGCTTTTGGGGGCGAGAAATGAATTGTCGAGCACATTGACTATTGAGGGGAAAGTGGAATTTTGACCTGCCATGTCGCAGAGTTCGTCGTAGGTGTATTTTTTGTCAAGCTCGCGGCGCACAGATTGTATCATCCAAAGCCCCATGATGTTTTTAAGATATCTGAATCTGCCGCCGTAGCCCCCCTCGTTTGTAAAGTTGGCGGCAAAGCTTTGCTCGCTGCAGTCAGGCTCCGGGCGCTCGGTGCCTAAAAGTGACCAGGTTCCCGAACTTATATAAACCGAGTTGTCCTGCTCGGACAAAGGTGTAGCAAAGACCGCCGAGCCGGTGTCGTGGGTGCAGGGGAGGACTACTTTCGTTTGATAGCCTGCCCGCTTCGCGATTTCGGGGCGAAGAGGTCCGAGTGTTGTGCCCGGCATTGTAAGGCCTTTGAAGATGTGTGTGGGAAGCCCCAGTTCCTTTATAATCTCAAAATCCCAGTCTTTAGTGCGGGCGTTAACTAACCCTGTGGTGGTGGCGTTGGTGTACTCGTTTGTAAGTTTTCCTGTGAGCAGGAAATTGAGATAATCGGGCACCATGAGGAAGTGCTTGGCTGCATTTAAAATTTCGGGTTGGTTTAGCTTTATGGAATAAAGCTGGTATATTGTGTTGAAAATTTGCTTCTGTATACCGGTTCGCTTATAAAGCTCGAAGTCGGAAATTATATTTTGAACCTCTTTGTCCATATCTTTTGTGCGGGAATCCCTGTATGAGACCGTGTCTCCTAAAACATTAAAATCCTTATCAAGCAGGACAAAGTCCACGCCCCAGGTGTCGATTCCGATACTTTCAGGGGGAGTGTCTAAACCGCTAAGACCGATAATAATCTCGTCAAAAAGGCGGCCAAGCTGCCAGCACAAAACCCCGTTTTTTTCTATATAGCCGTTGGTAAAGCGGTGTATTTCCCCGGTTTTAAGTTTTTTACCCTCCAGGTGTCCGGAAATCAGGCGCCCGCTTGATGCGCCGATGTCTACCGCAACAAAGCTGTGTCCTTTCATGCCCGAACCTCCGCCATATTTATTATTTTATTATAAAAAAATTGGCAAACTGCTGCAAGCAAATGGAGATTATTAGATTATTTAGCCCCGTAAAAAGGGTAAGATAGACCATATAATTGTTATATGTATATGCTATAATTATGCCAAATTAAGCTGACAGAGGTGGGAATATGGATATACAAAAGATAAAAAACCCCGACGCGATATACAGGCCTGCGCCCTTTTGGAGCTGGAACGACAAGCTTGATAAAGAGGAATTGAAACGGCAGATAGATGAGATGGCCGACAAGGGCTGGGGCGGTTATTTCATGCACTCTAGGGTAGGCCTTGTTACCGAATATCTGGGTGAGGACTGGATGGAGTGTGTGAAAGCTTGCGCCGAGCAGGCAAGAAAGACGGGCACCTTTGCCTGGCTGTATGACGAGGATTTATGGCCTTCGGGATTTGCAAGCGGAAAGGTGGCGGCTTTGGATGAAAGCTACCGCGAAAAGGCGCTGGTACTGCTTGATAAGGACCAGATTGGCGAAAATGACAAGGTAATGTGCGAAGTGAATAACGGGGACGGCGTGCAGTATATCTGCGTGCGCACCGCAAAGCTTGGGAATTTGCGCTATAACGGGGGAAGCTATATTGACACAATGAACCCCGAGGCGGTGGACGCCTTTATAAATATCACCCATGAAGCATACAAAAAGGCGGTAGGCGAGTATTTCGGCAAGGAAATACCCGGCGTGTTTACCGACGAGCCCTGTGTGCTTATGGAGGGCGAATACAATGTGCCGGCGCTGCCCTGGTCCAGCTGCCTTTCGGATTATTTTTATGAAAAATGCGGCTACAAAATAGAGGAAAAACTGCCCCATTTGTTCTTTGAGCTTGAGGGGTACCAAAAGGTAAGGTTTGATTTTTTCGACTGCGTGACCGATTTGTTTTTGCAAAATTTCAGCAAAAAGTACGGTGACTGGTGCAGGGAGAACAATCTTATAATGACCGGGCACTACATGGCCGAGGACGGGCTTACCTACCAGACCCAGTGGGTGGGCGCCGTTATGCCCCACTATGAGCACATGGGATGGCCGGGGATTGACAAGTTAGGCCGCAATCTTAACCAGCTTGTTACCGTAAAACAGGTCTCCTCGGTCGCCGACCAGCTGGAGAAAGAGCGGGTTCTGTGCGAGGTGTTCGGCTGCGCCGGGCAGCATATTAGCTTTATGCACCGCAAGTGGATTGGCGACTGGCAGGCGGCGCTGGGCGTTACTTTTGTTAATTCCCACCTGTCCCTTTACAGCATGAGGGGGGAGAGAAAGAGGGATTACCCCTGCAACCTGTTCTACCAGCAACCCTGGTGGGACAATGAGCGCATTTACTCTGACTATTCGGCAAGGCTGTGCTATATGCTGAGCCAAGGCAAGCGGGAGGTTGACATACTTGTCCTTCATCCCATTGGCACGGTGTGGAGCGAGTATTCGCCTTTACACAAAAAGGACGGTTTCCGCATTGAGGAGGGCATTTACGGCAGCAAGTTTTACGACATTTCAAGGCGGCTTGTTGAGAATAGGCTTGATTTCCACTATGGCGACGAGATTATTATGCGCGGGCACGCCTATGTAAAGGACGGAAAGCTGTATGTAGGCACCCACGGGTATTCGACGGTTGTTATCCCGCCCTGCTCGACCCTGCGCGCCACGACCGTAAAGCTGCTGGAGGAATTCGCGAGGGCAGCCGGAGCCGAAAATATTATTATGAGCGAAATTTACCCCGACCATATTGACGCTGTGAAAGCTGACGGGCCAATATTAAAGGAGGCTGTAAGGGTTAGAAACACCGACCAGCTGATAGGCCTGCTTGACAGAAAGTATGCCGACAGGGTAAAAGTGATAGATAAATATATGAACCACCCTGCCCGCCAGATATTCTGCCATATTAGGAATACCGAAAAGGGAAAAATGTATTTTTTTGCTAACACAAACAACAAGCGCAATATTAAGACCGAAATCAGCCTGCCCGCGAAGGGGAATGTGAAGGTAATAGATTTAAGCGACGGCAGGGTTTACCCCGCAAAGGGTGAGGTTAAAGAGGGCAGATTCATTATTAATGCCGATTTTATGCCTGCGGGAAGCCTTATGCTGTTTGAGGGGGATATTCCGGCAGATTCGGATATACTGCCAAAGGCACTTTTGTGCGGTGTTATGTTTGAAAAGCCGGAGGGAGAAGTTACCCTGCTGGAGGACTGGACTGCAGCTCCCCTTGAAGAAAATGTGCTGCCGATTAACGATGTGACACTTTATCTTGACGGGAAGCTTATCTGCGAGAATGTACCTGTAAACCGTATTTGGCACGAGCATTTTTACCCGGCCGCCAACGGCACCCCCTTTAAGGCGGTGTACGAGTTTAATGTGGCAAGTCTGCCGAGCTGCGAGGTTGCGGCGGCTATAGAGTGTGCCGAGAACCTTGACAGCATTAAAATAAACGGACAAGAAGTTAAGCCTTTAAAACAGAAAGGGCAGCTTGGCGCCTTTGACATGACAGTAAGCTTTAAGGACATTAACTTTACCAAGGTGCCGCTGACCGGGTTTTTGAAAGAGGGCAGGAATATTCTTGAGATTGAGGGGATTAAGTGCAACAATATTGTGGGACCGGGAATGCATGAGAAGGTAAAGGACCCTGATAGACACTATCCCACCGAGGTTGAGGCGGTGTATATCATAGGCAACTTTAGAGTGACGGATATAAACCGCGAGGTATTCTTTATTGACGGGGACGCTAAGGTAACGGGCCATGCCGATTTTACCGATGAGGGATACCCCTTTTATGCCGGGAAGGTGCGCCTGAGCACCACCGTTGACGGGAAGTTTGAAGGCAGGAATGTGTGGCTGAAACTTGGCGACAAAAACCTTGCCTGCGCTTCTGTTTTTGTTAACGGAAGGAGAATAGCGGCGCAGGGGTTTGAACCGTATCTGTTCGATGTGTCTGGCTGTCTTGTTGACGGCAAAAACAGGATTGATGTTGTGATTTCCACCACGCTGTTTAATTTAATGGGCCCGAACAGGGTCGCGAGCATTGACAGGTGTGAGTATGTAAGCCCCTGGACCTTCTCCCACGATTCGGATGTGACCGACAAATACTACTTGAGAAAATTCGGGCTTAAAAACGCGGCATTGATTATGGTTTAAAAATATCATTTCTTACTGCCTGCTGCGCTGCCTATTTGCTGTATTGGATTAAATATTATTTGTTCAATAAGCATAGGGGCGCAAAGAAAGCGTAATCCTCGCGGATGAGTGATTTTGCAAAAAACCCCGGCAACCTTAATGGGTTGCCGGGGTTTTAGGTTTTTTGGGATTTATTTTGCGGTTATTTTTTGTATTTTTTTCGGTACATGCTTGGCGTGCAGCCGACGTGCTTTTTAAAGATTTTACCAAAATATTTAATGTCACGGTAGCCTACCTCGTATGCTATATTTAATACAGTAAGGTCTGTGGTGGAAAGCAGCTCGCACGCCTTGCCGATCCTTATTGACTGTATATATTCGGTGAAGGTTTTGTTGGTGGCTTCTTTGAAAATCCTGCAAAGGTAATTGGGGCTTAGGAAAGAGATTTCCGACAGGTGTTCGAGGGATATATCCTTTTGGTAGTTGGATTTTAGATAATCCATGGTCTTTTCGATTATTTCCCTGCGGGTTTTGCTGGTCTTGTCGGCCAGTACCCCGTTGTTGTCATAAAGCCTGAAAATGGTGACTATCAGCTCTATGGTATAGGCCCGCAGCATTTCTATGTAGCCTTTGGGCATATTAGAGTATTCGTTGAGCATTTTTTTGTAGAGGGCTTCTATGTTGTCGCTGTCTTTTCCCGTGACGCGGATATCCGACTGGTTGGCAAGCTCTTCCGGGAAGAGGGAGCGAAACAGAAAATGGTGGGCGATATCCGAAAAATCGCTGCAGTTTATAAGGGAATAGTCTATAAACTCGGGCTGGAATACGCAGTTGTAGACCCACAGTGGCTCTTTGCCTGGGATTGAGCGGAATTCGTGCTCCCGCTCGTAGTTGATAACTATCAAATCGCCGCGGGAAACGCTGTATCGCTGGCCGCCAACGATGTGGAAGCCCTCCCCCGAGGATACAAAGGCAATTTCTATAAAGCGGTGGCTGTGAAGGTGGGGAGAGGTTTGCTCCTTCACGTAGTTAATAAAGACCAGTTCGCCTTCCCTGAAATAGTCGCTGCCGGTGTAACATCTCTTTTTACTGTTTTCGGCCATACAACTCGTTCCCTTTTTGTGATTTTTACTAAATAACCCCATACAAAGTGTAAAATAGACCACAGAAAAATACAATAGTTTTTTTATAATTAAATTAGTAGAAAAGGAGGTATTGGCATGAAGCGCTTAATTACACTTCTGACGGCGGCGGCAGTGCTGTTTTCGTTTGTGTCTTTTCCGGTGCCTATTGCACAGGCCGCAGGAAGCCTTTCGGTTTACGATTTGACCTGCGAGTACCTGACAAACCCAGAGGTAATTGACAGGCAGCAGCCGGTGCTTCGCTGGAAAATTGCCTCGAAGGAAAGGGGCGTGTTGCAGGCCGCCTACCGCGTTACCGCAGCGAGCAGCCTTGAAAAGCTGCAGAACGGCCAGTATGACGCGTATGACAGCGGCAAGGTACAAAGCGCTGACAACGCGGCGTTCTATGAGGGGGAAATGGCCTCCGGAGCCGACTACTACTGGCAGGTAGAGGTTTGGGACAACAAGGGCAACAGCGCAAAATCGGCCCCTGCCAAGTTCGGAGTGGGGTTGCTTAATGAAGAGGACTGGTCGGGCGCTTCATGGATTTCCCCGACTGTTGAGGAAGACCCCGCGGATAGCTACAGTTATTCGGTATCCATGAAGTTTATGGTGGTTTCGGAGAACTCCAAATCCAGCAAGGGAGCGTCCATAATTTTTGGGGTTAAGGATACTGCCAACTATTATATGTACCAGATAAGGACGCCAGAACAGCCCACGCCCGGATGCGCGCTGGTATTAAAACCCCACGAGCGGGTGAACGGCCGCTGGGTTAATGACGGGGTAATACCGATTCCTTTTGATGTTATACCCGAGGACGAGGCCTTTAATACCTGGCATGAGGTGAGGTTTGACTACGACAACGGGACGGTTACCACCACAATTAATTCGACGGTGATTGATACCCGCACATTCGTCAACAAGTTTGTCTCGACAAGGATTGGTTTTCGCGCGTATGTGAACCAGACCTCCGACGAGAGGGGACGGTATGACGACATAACCGTTACCAAAGACGGCGAAAGGGCCTTTTTTGACGACCTTTCGGATTCCAATTTTGAGTATGATATAATCCAGGGCGCCGGGCAGGTGAATTATAAAGACGGCGGCGTGGAATTTGTGTCAAACCAGGATGATTTTATTGTGTTCTCCAAACAGCAGGAGGAAGACGGGGACAAGGAAATTATTGAAAAATACACGCTGGAATGCCGGTTTGCCATTGAAAAGGTGGCCTGCGGAATAATCTTCGGCGCACTTGACAGTAGAAACTTTTACATGTGGCAGATAGACACCCGTTTTGGCGCCGGCAACCAACAGGTGCTTTTCCGCCCCCATGAGTGGGTGGGCGGCTCGCCAAGCCTTATCGCTGAGGTTAATATTTCCTCGGTAATAAGCTGGGGAAACAGGTTCGAGCCGCATGTAATGAAAATAGAGGTGGACGGCAACACCGTTACTACATATATTGACGGCGTAAAGATAGACACCCGCACCGTCGGCAGGAAGGGATACGGCAATCTGGGCTTCCGCCATGGGGCTTCGCCTGACGAGCTGTCGAGAATCGATTGGATTAAGGCTACTGATAAGGACGGGAAAGTGCTGTTTGAAGAAAACTTTGAGGATGGCCTTTTCTACCAGTTTATCGCCGGCACCGTGGCCGGCGGCTGGCTAAGGGTCGGCCAGGGCGAAGGCGGGGAATTCTGCTGGCAGACGGGAATACATAATACCTATATTATGCGCAAGGATTTTAATGTAAAGCACAAGACAGTCAAGCGGGCAAAGATATACTCCTCGGCGCTGGGCATTTATGAGATGTACATAAACGGCAAGCGGGTAGGAAACGACTATTTCGCGCCCGGCTGGACCGACTATAACAAACGGGTACAGTACCAGGGTTATGACGTTACCGGACTGGTAAAGCCGGGTGAAAATGTCTGGGGAGTTATGACGGCGCCGGGCTGGTTCAGCGGCTGGCTTGCCTTTGGCAGCACCGACATGTACGGGCCGGGGACCGCTTTTATTGGGAAGCTGGTGATTGATTATTCTGACGGCACGAGTGATGTGATTGTGTCGGATAAGAGCTGGAAGGCAAATGTGGCTCCCGTTGTATCTGCGGATATACTGAACGGCGAATATTATGATGCAAGGCTGGAGCCCGGCGGCTCGCCGACTGCATGGGCGACGGCGGCTGTGGACGCTGCTGACTGGGGCCGGGTGCTTGTACGCCATAAAAAGGCCTTGGCCCGGAACCTTGTTGCCCAGGTTGACCCTCCCGTGCAGACTACCGAGGAGCTGGCCGCCGTTGACATGTGGGAAAACGAGGGCAGGATTGTGGTGGATTTCGGCCAGAATTTTGCGGGCGTGGTTAGAGCCAAATTAAAAGGCGAGCCGGGGCAGAGGATCCGGCTGCGGTTTAGCGAGGGCCTGGACAAAAACCGCGCCATTGACAATCTTAACTACCGCAACGCCAAGGCCACCGACTATTATGTGATTGGCGAGAGCGGGCAGGGTGTATATCAGCCCCGCTTTACCTTCCACGGATTCAGGTATGCCGAAATTACGGGCATGAGCATTGAGGATTTTAAGCTGCAGGATATTGTGGGCGTTGTGTACGGAAGCAATTTGAAGCGCACAAGCAGCTTCGAAAGCTCAAATGAGATGGTAAACCAGCTTTACAGCAATATACTTTGGAGCCAGCGGGCAAATTACCTGTCTGTTCCCACCGACTGCCCGCAGAGGGACGAGCGGCTTGGCTGGACGGGCGACTCGCAGGTATTTGTGAGGACGGGGTCTTACAATATGGACACCGCGGCCTTTTACCGCAAGCATCTGATTGACATTGTGGACGCCCAGCGTTCTGACGGCGCATACCCGGACGTGGCGCCCAATATCTCCTTTGGTTCGGCCGGAAACGCCGCCTGGGGCGACGCGGGGGTTATCGGGGCCTATACCATTTACCTGCACTATGGGGACAAACGCATACTTGAAGAGAACTATCCTGCTATGAAAAAATGGATTGCGTATTATCAGTCGATTGCGCAGAACAATATTATCCCCAACTGCGCCTACGGCGACTGGCTTTCTGTAAACGAGTCGACGCCAAACGACCTGGTGGCTACCGCCTTTTATGCCTACAGCACCAAGTTGGTTGCCAAAACCGCCGAGATTTTAGGGCATGAGGAGGAAGCGCAGAATTACGATGCGCTGTTTGAGGAGATAAAACAGGCCTATGTAAACAGGTTCGTACAACCAAGCGGTATGTGCGGAAACGGAAGCCAGGGCTCGTATGTATTGTCTCTTGCCTTTGAATTAGTTCCAGAGGGGCTTTGCCAGAAGGCGGCCGACCTGCTTGCTCAAAACATTATTGTTAAAAACAACGGGCACCTGACCACCGGGTTTGTTACGGTCGGCAGAATCTGCCCCGTGCTGACTAAATACGGGCATTCGGATGTGGCATACAGGCTGCTGACGAATACGACCTATCCGTCCTGGGGATATTCGATTGAAAGGGGCGCGACTACTATATGGGAGCGCTGGAACTCCTGCCTTGATGACGGCACCATTGACAACTCTATGATAGCCATGAACTCGCTTAACCACTACTCCTTCGGCGCAATTGGGGAGTGGATGTTCAAAAACGCGCTGGGAATTGAGGTGGACGAGGAAAATCCCGGCTTTAGGCATATTATCCTGCAGCCGGTGCCTTTTAAATATGAAGAGCGCAATATTACCTATATGAAGGGCGCCTATGACTCAATCCACGGCGAGATTTTCAGCGGCTGGAGTTTTGACAGCCAGGGCAATTTGATTTATGAGGTAAAAGTGCCTGCCAATACAACCGCTACGCTGAGGCTCCCCATTGACCGCAAGCGGGTGATTTACGAAAACGGCAGCAACGCTGCTTTGTCCGAAGGTGTGGAGGTCGTTGAGATCACCGATAGTCTGGCGGCCTTTAGGCTGGGTTCGGGCCATTATAAGTTCAGCTACTCCAAAGAGGCATCGGTAATAGTAGAGGAAGAGGTGCTGGTTGGGGATTTGAACGGCGACGGAAGGCTGACGGTTGTGGACGTGGTGGCAATGAGAGGAATTATAATGAGCGGGCAGGCGCCCACACAGGAACAGCTTCTGTATGGTGATATAAACGAGGACGGCAAAATCACGGTTGTGGATGTGGTCGCCCTTAGAAGGCTTATTATGAACAGCGAATGAGTTTCAGCCCCGCAGTCTGCGGGGCTGAAATTTGCATAATTTATACAAAGGGATGCGGGGGAAATTCCCTAAAAATACGGGGCAATTTTTATTGACAAAAAAGGCGGATTGTGTTAGAATACAATCCGTCGCAGTATGCTGGTGTAGCTCAGTTGGTAGAGCAGCTGACTTGTAATCAGCAGGTCGGGGGTTCGAGTCCGTCCACCAGCTCCAGATATTTAAAGCCTGCAAATCAAGCTGAAATGCTGATTTGCAGGCTTTTTTATAACCTTTAACGCAAAAAGCGCCGATAAAGATAGAATTAGCCTAAAAAAGTCCAGCTTAGCAAAATTCTAACATTTCAATGAAAACCAGCTTTCGCTGGGCTTTTTCGACAAACTGAAAGGAGGATGTGTGAAGCTCCCTTATTATGATTCATATGCAACGGTTTGACATGAAGCCATGTATTTTTCTTTTGTCTCTACTTTTGCTGTAGTTGTCGGTTCCTGTGTTGTCGTTGTAGTTGTTTGCCTTTCGGTTTCTTTATACATTTTTAGCAATATACTTCTTGCGGTACAAATAAATATATTTATGGTTATCAATTTTATATAAAGGTAAAACCCGGAAGCGGTGGCTTCCGGGTTTTTTATGAACTGGAGGAACGGATGATATGGGGGGGATTTGAATTAAATATAACACATTTTGTGGTTTTAATCAATGTGTTTTGCTTTTATTGTAATTTGACTTGCATAATGTCTACCAAAATGGTATAATATCAGAACCGAAGAATAAAAAAATGTGGAATACTATTAGCAGCATAGCAAAAGGTGATAAATATGAAAACTACCTTTATTATAACGGGAATGAGCTGCGCGGCGTGCGCCGACAGGATTGTAAAAAGGCTGAACAAACTTGAGGGCGTGAAGACGGCCGTCGTGAACCTTGCCACCGAAAGGGCGGTGGTGGAGCATGACGATCAGCTTGAAAAAGCGGATATTGTAAAGACAATTGAAAAACTGGGTTACGGCGCAAGGGAGCTTACAGATGACCAGACTGTTGTGCTGAATATTTCCGGCATGAGCTGTGCTGCGTGCGCCGCAAGGATCGAAAAAAGGCTTTTGAGACTTTCCGGGGTAAATTCGGCAGCGGTGAATCTATCAACCGAAAAGGCTACCGTAAAATACGACCCGTCGGTAGTGAAAATGGATGAAATCATTAAGGCGGTTGAGGGCCTTGGTTACAAGGCGGCGGTGGCAGAAACCCGGGAGGATGGGGACGAAAAGGACCGGTATACCACAAGGCTGAGAATAGAATTGATAATCTCTGCAATACTGACCGCGCCCATGATTTTGGGGATGATGCTTGGAATGCTGCTGCCTATGGGCAACCCCGTGGTTGGGTTTTTGCACAACCCGTATTTCCAGCTGATTCTGGCGACGCCGGTGCAGTTTGTAATAGGCGCGAGGTTTTATAGAAACGCGTACCATGCGGTGCGGTCTGGAAGCGCCAATATGGATGTGCTGATTGTGATTGGCACGTCTGCCTCCTACTTTTACAGCCTGTACAACATGTTCTTCCAGCATGTTGAGAGCGGGCACATGCCGCACCTGTATTTTGAGGCCTCTGCCACCATTATTACCTTAATTTTGCTTGGCAAATACCTTGAAAACCGCGCCAAGAGCCGCACTTCCCAGGCCATAAAGAAGCTTATGGGCCTGCAGGCCAAGACGGCGAGGGTGGTACGGGACGGTGTGGAAATTGACATCCCGATTGAGCAGGTGCAGATAGGCGACGTTATCGTGGTGCGGCCGGGCGAGAAAATCCCGGTTGACGGCACGATTATAGAGGGAAATTCGTCGGTTGATGAATCGATGCTGACGGGTGAAAGCATTCCTGCCGAAAAGGCGGCGGGGGACACGGTTATCGGCGCTACTGTCAACCGTTACGGCACATTTAAGTTCAGAGCCGAGAAGGTGGGCAGGGATACGGTGCTGTCACAGATAATAAAAATGGTGGAGCAGGCGCAGGGGTCAAAGGCCCCCATACAGAAGATTGCCGACAGGGTATCGGGAATATTTGTGCCCGTGGTTATCGCCGTTGCGGTTTTGACCTTCGTGCTGTGGCTGGTTGTCGCGCAAAGCTTTAACACCGCGCTTATAAACGCCGTTGCCGTGCTGGTGATTGCCTGCCCCTGCTCGCTGGGCCTTGCCACGCCTACCGCCATTATGGTGGGCACCGGCAAGGGCGCCGAGAACGGTATTTTGATTAAGGGCGGGGAGTATTTGGAGACCGCTTACAGGCTAAATGCAATTGTGTTTGACAAGACTGGCACCATTACCAAAGGGGAGCCCGAGGTTACAGACATAGTTCCGCTGGGTAGCATGCAGCCCGCCGAACTGCTTGAGCTTGCGGCGGTTGCCGAGAAGAAGTCGGAGCACCCTCTGGGTGTGGCCATATACAATCACGCAAAGGCCAAAATGGATATTCCCGACCCGCAGGAGTTTGAGATTTTGCCCGGCAAAGGGGTAAGGGCAAGGTTCAGGGACAGCGACATAGTTATCGGTACCAAGGCGCTTCTTAACGAAAACGGTATTGATACTGCGCTGGCGCGGGAGGTGCTGGACCGGCTTGAGAACGAGGGCAAGACGGCAATGCTGGTTGCGGCAAACGGAGCTGTGGCGGGGATTATAGCGGTTGCCGACACTATAAAGGAGACCTCCAGAAATGCCATTGAGCAGCTGCAGGGCATGGGGGTTGATGTATATATGATTACGGGCGACAACCAAAGAACCGCCGACGCCATTGCCGCGCAGGTGGGCATTAAGAATGTGCTGGCGGAGGTGCTGCCTAATAACAAGGCCGACGAGATTGAAAAATTGAAGAAGTCGGGCAAAGTAGTGGCAATGGTGGGGGACGGCATTAACGACGCGCCTGCCCTTGCGGCAGCGGATATCGGCATGGCGATTGGCACAGGGACTGATATTGCCATTGAGGCGGCGGATATTACGCTTATGCGGGGAAACCTTGAGACCGTGCCTGCAGCGATAAGGTTGTCTAAAAAGACCATGCAGAAAATTAAACAAAATCTGTTTTGGGCATTTATATATAATATAATCGGTATTCCGATTTCGGCTTTGGGGTATTTAAACCCCATGGTGGCGGCCGCGGCCATGGCCTTCAGTTCGGTATCGGTTGTGACCAATTCGCTGACACTTTCGTACTTTAAGCCTTTGAAAAATAAAAAGGAAAGGAAATGAGAGAATGGCGCTTCAGACTGTTAAATTAAATGTTGAGGGGATGTCCTGCAACCACTGCGTTAATGCTATAACTAAGGCTGTGGGAAGCCTTGACGGGGTCAAGAGGGTTGAGGTAAGCCTTGAACTTAAGACGGTGACCGCCGAGTTTGACCCGGCAAAAGTGACCGAGCAGCAGATTGTTGAAACGATTTTAGACCAAGGGTATGATGTGGTATAAAAGCCCCAAATGGGGCTTTTTATTTTTGAGCGCTCTGGCATGAGGCTGCCCGTGAGTGGGATTGATTTCACTTTTCTTGCGGAGAGGGTTAGTGATCCCCCGCCGGTGGGAGAATAGGTAAAAAGGGCGCAGGAGTTATAAAAATCTAAAAACTGTCTTTAAGTTTTTTTTACCTGTTTTATTAACGGGTGTTTTGGTGTACAATATATTTTCGGCGGAGGCTTGTCTTAATTTGCCGCAAAATATTATGTTGACATTGAAAGTTGTCTATGATATAATACATTTCGCTGTCAAGGACAGTTGACACAATTTATATATGTGGGAGTGTTCCCGAGTGGCCAAAGGGGGCAGACTGTAAATCTGTTGTCTGACGACTTCGGTGGTTCGAATCCACCCGCTCCCACCAAGCAAAAGACCCTTGAAACTGTAAGGTTTCAAGGGTCTTATATTTTTTATCAGAGATTAAGTGTTGGTTTACATAATGTATCTAGTACCCCAACTCCGGGGTCCAACACAAAAGGTATCATAGGTACATTTACTGATGAAAACGGCTTTATTCAAACTGGACTAAAGTTAACCTTTATTGGAAATGATTATTTACGCATTTCAAACTTGAATGCAACTGGATTTAAAATTTTTAATGGCAATTCGGAACCCATACTAGCAGCTAGCCCAGGTATGTTTGGAGGCACAGATCTTTATTTTTATCATTATCCGGTTTTTATTGCTGACAAAGATTCCACTCGCATAAGATTTCGCAATCCAGATGATGATACCAAATACCATGATGTAATTTGTGATAGCAACGGAATAAGATTTTTAAAAAACGGATTGCCACACGGGGAGACAGATAAAATCCCAATTTTAACTCCCGACGGGACAAAGTATCAGCACTTTATAAATGGAATCTTCGTGGGAATCACTGATTTTTAAACAAATCTCTTGCTACCAACCAAAAAATAGCATATAATACAATTAGAGGTGATGTTATATGCGTTTTGGACTAAAAGAAAAGTTGTTGGCAGTAGGTGTTGGCATTATCTTAACAAGTGGCATTGTAGCAACAGCTGCTATAAATCTTAATAATACCGCAAATGTTCCTGCTGTCGAATCGGAGGAAAGTAATATGGAAACGACAAGCATAGTAACTCAATCTATTGATTTATCGCCGATTGAATCTGCAGTAGCAGAAGGCGTTGAAAAGATAAATAGCGCTACCGAAGATGCGCTTGAAAAAATACAATCTGCTACACAAGAACCTCAAAAAACTTTATCAAGTGAGCCTCCTGTGTCGAGTGAAATTCCTGAATCGAAAACAATACCGTTAGATGTAGTAACTAATCGTGGCGACGAAATTCTCCGCTTTACGGCAGTAACTTTTAGATATGACAGAAATGCGGCTGTATTTTCATATGAAATAGAACCCGAAGATAAAAATCAAGAACTTGTCGCTGCCATGCCAATAGAAGCTGGCACAAAATGTATCGGTAAATCTGGAATTGAATACAAGGCTGAAGGAATGGGTGGAGTAAACGACAAAGGCGAAATATGGTTCGTAGGAATTGATAACTTTAATGATTTAGCGAGTGTAACAATAACCTATGCGTTTGAGGGATACGATCCTGTAACAGTAACGATAGATATACCGCTCGAATAAACTAAATAAAACTAAATCAACCGCTCTCAGTTTGAGGGCGGTTTTCTTATGTTCAAAAAGGAGTGATAAAATGGCAATACAATTAAGACGCGGCATATCCTCTGACCTTATACCTGCTAATATTCTAGAGGGCGAGCTTGTATATTGCACTGATACAGGCAAGCTGTTAGTCGGTGATGGCGCAGGTAATGTACACGAAATAGAGACAGAGTTAAGCCAATCACACAGCCTACAGTTGATAATACGAGGTTATGCTACTAATCTGGATGCATTAACCTTACCAGGCGCATATAAGACTATGAAAGGCGATGGCGCGCCTACCAGAGATGAAGCCGGTAATGTAATCGGTATTACAAAACTTATAAGATTAAAGTTAAATGATCCCGGAAAGGCAGAGGTTTCGAATGCTGTACGGCTCTTAAATGAGCATTTTGAAAATTATCCTGCATTCATACAAGCTTTTCCCAACTATATATCTGATGATGGCTGGAAGTACGAAGAGAAACAAACCGTTGCCGATCGCAACTATATATCTGATGACTGGAAGTACGAAGAAAAATATACCATTGCCGATGTGGTCTGCTTGAGAAGTCTTATTTTGTCGGAAAGCTACTCGCAAGAGGATTTGGACAAGTGGGACTTAAATGAAGATGGAAGATTGACAGTTGCTGACATAGTTTGTTTAAGAAAAAAATAATGCTAGCCTTTTAACATTAGTGTTTTTGCCAAAACCCCCATTCGCAGGGCATTACCCGCGAATGGGGGCATGTTTTTTTAATTCCTAGCCCTCCCATACTTTGGCTTTAAATATTTCATAACGCATGCAAGGACAAGGTCAGTCTATGTTGTGGAGCGCCTTTTTGACCTCCATATCTGCGTCGGAGTGGGGGCGGCACTGCCGTTTGTATTCATAGGGGGTTACCTCGTAGAAGGACTGGAAGGCGCGGTTGAAGGTGCGGAAGCTCTGAAAGCCCGACTGATACGAAATTTCGGTAAGGCTTTGGTTGGTCTCTCGGATTAGCGCGGCGGCGTGCCTGGCGCGCAGGAAGTTAAGGTAGTAGTTAAAGCCGCAACCCAATTTGGAGTTGATAAGCCGGGACAGGTAGTCTTTATGATAGCCAAAGTGGGTGGCAAGATCCTTTACGGTCAGGTCGTTTAAATAATTTTTCTCGAGGTATATGAGTATATTGCGTATAAGATCTGCAGAATTAGAGCCGAGGTTCCTGGATTTTAGGCCTATTTGCTCTATAAGGCAGCCGATTACCACGTATATGTATCCCTTTGCGATCATGGAGTCCTTTGAGCCGTTGAATTCCAAAAGCTTGTATATCGCGTCGGCTATTGTCTTGCTTCGGGGGCAGGCGTTCATGAAGGGGCTTGCAAAGGTAGTGTCTTTGGGCAGGATGTTCAAAGAGATATCGGCGGGAATAACCAGCAACAGGCTTTTTGAGTTTTTTGGGGTTTGGTAGTAGTGGGTGTCGTAGCTGTCTGCTACCGACACGCAGCCCTCGGTTATGACCTGGGTGTTGCCGTTGATGCTAGCCTCCATTTCGCCTTTGAGCACAAAATTTACCTCAATATTTGCGTGAAAATGGGGATTGCAGTTGTCGTTTTCGTTTTCCTTGCAATACAGCAGTTTGTCGTTTTCGCGGGACAGTTCAAAAAAAGCCTTCATTGTCCCACCTCGCTTTGCATATCAGTTTTTGGCATAAATTTGTTGTTTTATACAATTTTAATTATATTTATTTTATGTTATTATGTCAACAGGCATAGTTGCTCAACTAAACATTTATATGATAGGGAGGTATATTATGAAACTTTATCAGGTAATAGCCCTTGTGTTGGTTCTGGCTATTATTTTTCCTGCCGGGCTTTTAAGTGCCATGGCAAGCAGCCTTAATGCGTCTTCCAAGGCAGTAAGAAGCTCGCAGGCAAGCGATTTGCCGCAGGATGTATATGAGGCCGAACATGCACAGCTTCAGGATGCAACTGTTGAAACGAGCCTTGATGATTACCTTGGCGAAGGGTATGTCGACGGGCTTAAGACAGGTTCGTCCGTTACCTTCACCGTTAATGTGCCCGAAGCGGGCAATTACGGCGTAAGGATGAGATACAGCAACGGTTCGGGCCAACGCCGCACCATCAACGTGTATGTCAACGGCGAGTTTGTGAGAAGAGCCACGTTCTTACAGACCATTAACTGGAACACATGGGATATGCACCTTGAAAACCTGGCCCTGAATGCCGGCGAAAACACCATTACCTACAAGGTGGATTCGGACAATACCGGAGCCGACATTAAGCTTGACAGGATTTCCTTGTCAAGGATTTATGAGGCTGAAGATGCTGTATTGTTAGGCGGAATGGGCACTAATAACGACCATATTGACTATTCGGGAACCGGATTTGCCGCCGGATTTAATGCAACCGGCCAAGGCGTTCAGTTCACTGTAAATGTTCCTGAGGCCGGCGAGTACGTTTTGAGCGTTCGCTATGCAGCAGGTCAGACAGACGCCGACGGCCGTTCGGTTTCAATGATTATCAATGGCAACAAAACCCAGGAGTTCTTTGGCACTCTGCGCAACTGGGATATCTGGTGGGATACGGTATTTATCGTTAACCTCAACCAGGGCAACAACACCATTATCTTCCGCAGAGATTCCGGGGATAACGGCGAAATCAATATCGACTACATAACCGTAAAGCCGAGGGTTTGGCACTTTGTAGGCGAAGTACAGGAATACAGCGGAAATAATACCGATGAGCTTACCTTTGTTTGCGACAACGCAACAGTAAAAATAACCTCGGTTGATACCAATACCGTAAAGGTATGGTGCGAGCCCAGCGGGCGGTTTAGCCGCATGTATGATTCCTTCGCTGTTGTAAATGAGAAGATTAACCCACAGAAACTTTCGGTTTCTGATAAGGGCGACTATTATCAGTTTGTAAACGGCGATATTGTCGTGAGGGTAAACAAGAACCCCTTTAAGATTACCTATCTTAACAAAGCCGGAAATATTCTGCTTGAGAATGACGAACAGAGCATGGGATGGACCGAAGACGGCGAAATTACCGTTAACAACAAGCTGCAGGCTGACGAGCAGTTCTGGGGGCTTGGCGAAAAGCTGAATAAGTTCAACCGCCGCGGCCAGAAACTTGTTATGTGGTCCCACGACGCTTATGGTGCAGTAAACAGCTCGTCCGTTCCTTCCTGGGAGAACGGCCGCTGGTATTTCTCTAACCCATACTTTATAAGCTCCAAGGGTTATTCTATTTATTTTGACAACACCAGCCGCACCGTATTCGACATGGGCTACAGCGACCCGACCAAATATTCGTTCGGCTCATACTACCCCAATCCGGGCGGAGAGCTGCTTTACTACTTTATTTACGGACCGTCGATAAAGCAGATTACCAAACGTTTTACCGATATGGTAGGCAAGACCTTCTTTGCACCTATGTGGGCACTTGGCAACATGCAGAGCCATTATGGTTACACACAAAGTGATATAGAGCGGGTTGCGCAGACCTACCGCGATAAAAATATCCCGATTGACGTAATCATGGCCGACATTGAGTGGTATGAGTATTTGTGTTATCCGGGCGAGTGGAGCAAGTCAAACTTCCCGAACCCGCAAAGGATGCTTGACCTGCTTGAAAGCCTTAATATAAGAATGGCGGTTATTAACGACCCCAACGTCACCGACCGCAACAACAATCAGTATTACAGGGACGGCGACACCAAAGGCATATTTGTAAAAGACCGCACAGGAAACACCAAAAAGATTAACTGGCCGTGGGGTGCTGCTTCGGGCCTTGTGGACTTCTTTAACCCCGCAGGCGTAGAATGGTGGAAGCAGTCGCTTCAGATGCTGTTCAACCAGGGCGTTACCACCTTCTGGCTTGACATGAACGAGCCTGCAAAGTACAACAACGACTGGTACTTCTGGAACAAGGAAGGCAAGTCCTGGGGTTCTTTGAGCGAAGTCAAGAACGCATACGCCATTATGCACAACAAGGCCATGTACGATATCGTGTCCGAGCTTGGCAAGCGCCCGTTCCTTATGACACGTTCTGGCTTTACCGGAAGCCAACGTTATGTAACGCCTTGGACCGGCGATATTCAGGGAAGCTGGCAGTCCATGAACGAGCAGATCAACATGGGTACCAGCCTGTCGCTGACCGGTTACAATTACTGGGCATTTGACATTGGCGGATTCTTCTCGACAGTCAGCAACGACCAGTACAAACGCTGGGTAGAGCTTGCGACCTTTATGCCCGTTCACCGCTTCCACTACTGCAACGGTGTCGAGGCAAAAGAGCCCTGGACACACAATTCTGAAGAACTGTCAAGGCAGTATATAAATCTGCGCTACCAGCTTATTCCCTACTTCTATTCGGTAATTGCCGACAACATAATAGGCATTGGAATTGAAGAAGGGTATGGCGAAGGCGGTACTGGTATTCCTATGGTCCGTCCGATGGTTATGGAATATCCTGATGATAAGAATACCTGGAACATGGATTCCCAGTTCATGAGCGGGCCCTTCTTCCTGGTAGCACCGGTATACGAGGCTACCACCACCAAGAGGGTATACCTGCCCGAAGGCAGATGGTACGACTACAAAGACGGCAAGACCATTTACAGCGGAAGCGGATATATGGATTACAACGCGCCTGTGGATACCCTGCCGGTATTCGTAAAAGAAGGCGCCATAATCCCCATGCAGCCGGTTATGCAGTATATTGGCGAGAAACCGGTTGACCAGCTGACTCTTGACATTTACCCGTTGACCAAGAGCGGAAAATCCCACTTTGTACTGTATGAGGACGACGGCGAGACCTACAACTATCTTGAGGGTGAATACGCCACCACCAGATATGAGTGCAATGTAAATCTTTCCGACACCAGCCAGATTATTACCTTTAACATCGGCAAGAGAACTGGAAAATACACCGATATTGACGAGCGTGGATACCTGCTTAAGTTCCACAAAGGTGCCATGAAGAACCTGACGGTTCAACACAACGGCACCGCTATGAAGAAGTATACTTCCCAGAAGGCATTTGAGGCAGTAACATCCGGATATTATATTGACGAGCAAAGCCAGATTTGCTATGTCAAACTGCCCGACAACGGGCTTGCCAATACCGTAGTCTTGAGCGGCGACCGTTCCGACATTGAGATTTACCAGGCCGAGTCTGGGCAGCTTTCGGGCAACGCCAAGGCCGCTACCCAGGACAAAGGCTATACCGGAACCGGTTATGTCGTAGTAACCGCGGAAAGTGACGCAGTTAACTTTACACTCTCCGGCGTTGAGCAGGACGGCCTGTACGGGCTGCGTGTGCGTTATGCCAACGGCAACTCCGCCGAGCAGGCAATAACCCTTTCTGTCAACAACGGCGCCGAAGTAAAGAATGTGAAACTCCCGCCGACGGGAAGCTTCTCCACCTGGGATTCCGCGATGGTCATAGTATCCCTGAACTCAGGCGAAAACAGCGTGAAAATAAGCGGCAAGGGCGGCAAAGTCAACATAGACGGCCTGATTCGGCTTACAACGCCTGTGGTAATGCCTGTTTTGAACGAATTGACCGTTGAGGCCGAAGACAGCGAGCTCCTTGGAAATGTGATTAAGGACTATGTTGTCGCCAACAGCTCCGGAACCGGCTATGTGCGCGGCTTTGCAAGCCAGGGTGACGGCGTGAAGTTTACCGTTAACGCGCTGGCCAACGGAACATACACCGTCCGCATAAGGTACGGCAACAAGACCGACGGTGAACAGAAGCTGTCGGTATACGCAAACAACAAGGACGGCGTAAAAGAAGTCACCTTCCCGTGGACTGCGGAATGGGATAAATGGAACGAGGTATATGTAAGCCTGCCGCTGAAATCCGGCGAGAACACCATTACGGTTGAATACGGCAGCCAGAGCACGGGCGGCATCAATATAGACAGCCTGATCGTACCGGCTGAACCTTATACGCTGACTTCGTCACCAATTGCAAACGGCGGATTCGAGGCCGGCAACACAACCGGCTGGACGGTTGCCAAACCCACCGACCATGGTGTTGACGGATACGATGCATATTCCGGAAGCTATAAGTTCTATTTCTGGAACGGCGGCAGCGACTTTGAAAACCGCTTGAGCCAGACCGTAAACGGGCTTGAAAACGGCACCTATATGCTTACTTTCTGGGTGAAGGTCTACAACGCCGAGCCCATAGCATCCAGGCTGGAACTTACGGAATATGACGGCAGCAAGCAGACCATTCTGCAACTGCCACACACCGGCGACTGGCGCAAGTATTCACAAATGGTTGAAGTAAAGGACGGAAAACTCACCCTCTCCTTCTACTTCAACGGACGCGCTTCCAGCTCGCTGCAGCTTGACGATGTATACCTTTACAAGGTCAACGCAGCGGCCGTATCCAACAAGAAATCAACCCTTGAATCGGCGGTTCAGAACGCCAGCAAGCTTGACAAGTCCAGCTATACATATGAAAGCTGGAGTAACTTCGAAATTGCGTTGGCGATGGCCAACAGGGTACTTGAGGACCAGTCGGCCACCGCGGGCCAGATCCTTGGCGCGGTGGTAGCCCTTGAGAACGCCAAAGCCGCACTTGAATCGGTGGGCGGATACCAGAAGGGTGACGTTAACAAGGACGGCAGAATAACCGTTGTCGATATCGTTGCCCTGCGCGGAATTATAATGTCGGGAGAGACTCCGAATTCCGAGCAGCTATCCCTTGGCGATATTGACAATGATAACAGGCTGACTGTTACCGATATAGTCGGGCTGCGCCGGATAATAATGAGCCAAGAATAACCTGAAGGTTAAACTAAAGGCGCTTGCGGCGGTAAATGCCGCGGGCGCCTTTTTTGCTTTGCCGGCAGTTAATTAAATTTTCTACGAAGTTGAAAGCTGAATGCTTTAATTTAAGCGGGATTTGCGAAAATAGGAATATGAGGTGGGTTTTGCCACAGCCTGCGGGATAAAGTTAAAGGCCGCCTATTGGCGGCCTTTATTTCAATGCCTTTCAGTTTTGCCTGATGCGGTTTAGGTTTAGGCAAGACTATAAGGGCAGAAGGGTGGGATGCAAGCTTTGTATTTATTCGTAATCCTTCACATTGACCCAAGAAAGCAGGAATTCCCGTTCTTCGGGGTTGCCCTTGACCGACTGGGATGCGGCAACTATAGGCAGCCATTTTTGCACATACTGCCTTTCGGTCCCACTCTTTTTACAGAAAAGGTCAAGATATTTATCGGCAGTTGGTTTGTCGCCATGCAGGCAGAAAAGCAGGTAGGTTCTTGCCACGTCGGCCGAGGCGTTACCCTGGGTGACATGGGACCAGTCAAGGATATAAGCCTTGCCATCGTCGGTTATTATGATGTTAGAGGGGTTAAAGTCACCGTGGCAGATTTTGTCGTGCTTGGGCATACCCTCGAGCCTTGTGTGAAGCTCGTATCTTGTGGCGGCGTCAAGGTTTGTCTGGGAGATTTTGCGGTGCATTTTGTCCTTGAGTTTTACAAGCAACGGGGTTTTTTTGCTGTGCACCTCAATCTGCAGGTTTACAAACAGGTCTAGGTACTCGTCGTGTTTTTGGGGATTTTCGCGCATAAGAATGTCTAGTGTTTTGCCCTCGATAAAATCCGATATTATAGCCCATTTGCCGTCTATCATGGTGACGCCGTGGATTCTTGGGATGTTAAGGCCGGTTTCCTCGATGCGGGCCTGGTTAAGGGCCTCGTTCAAAATATCTGCCTTGGAATAACCGGCGTCGAATACTTTAATGGCGTAGTCCCCGTCGCGGTAGACTGTTTTGGAAGCCCTTACTGCTATGACTTTGTCTAATTTCATGGTATACCCTCCCTTATACTTTTACTCTGGTGCCGTAGTAGGCGTTAAGGTACATCTGCTTGATTTCGCTCAGCAGCGGATACCTTGGGTTGGCGCCGGTGCACTGGTCGTCGAAGGCCTGCTCGACCATGCTGTCAAGTTTCTGGAGAAAGTCCTTTTCCTCTATCCCATAGTCCCTGATAGCCTGCTTTATGCCCACCTTGGCCTTAAGCTCCTCTATGGCGCTTATAAGGCTTTCGAGCTTCTCCTCGTCGGTATTGCCCTTAAGACCCAGGTAGTCGGCAATTTCGGCATAGCGGGCAAGGGTGTGAGGGTGGGTGTACTGCGGGAAGGTACCCATTTTGGTGGGGGCGTTTGCAGCGTTGAACCGCAGCACTTCGCATATCATCAAGCCGTTGGCGACACCGTGGGGGAGGTTGAAGGTGGCACCGAGCTTGTGGGCCATGGAATGGCAGACTCCAAGAAACGCGTTGGCGAAGGCCATGCCAGCGATTGTGGCGGCGTTGGCCATTTTTTCGCGGGCGAGCGGGTCGTTCGGGCCGTTGTCGTATGCCGCGGGCAGGTAGTCGAATATCATTTTTATGCTTTTTAAAGCCAGCGCGTCGGTGTATTCGGTGGCAAGCATTGAGGCATATGCCTCAAGGGCGTGAGTTAGGGCATCTATGCCGGAAGCGGCGGTAAGGCCCTTTGGCGCGTTCATCTGCAAATCCGGGTCGACAATTGCCATGTCAGGCAGAAGTTCGTAGTCGGCAAGGGGGTATTTTACACCCGTCTTTTCGTCGGTTATAACCGCGAAGGGGGTGACCTCGGAACCTGTACCCGCGGTGGTTGGGATGGCTACGAAGTACGCCTTTTCACCCATGCGAGGGAACTCGTACACGCGTTTTCTTATATCCATAAACCGCATTGCCATGTCCATAAAGTCGGCTTCCGGGTGCTCGTACATGACCCACATGATTTTGGCGGCGTCCATTGGCGAGCCTCCGCCAAGGGCTATAATGACATCGGGGCTAAATGCACGCATTTGCGCCGCGCCCTCTTCGGCGTTTGCAAGTGTGGGGTCGGGCTGTACGTTGTAAAAGGTGGCGTGCTGTATCCCCATCTCATCCAGCTTGTCGGTTACGGGCTTTGTAAAGCCATTGTTGAAAAGGAAGTGGTCGGTTACGATGAATGCCTTTCTTTTGCCCTTAAGCTCATCCAGCGCGGTGTTAAGGCATCCGCGTTTTATATATATTTTTTCGGGCGTTCTGAACCACAGCATGTTCTCTCTCCTCTCGGCAACTGTCTTGATGTTGATAAGGTGCTTTACGCCCACGTTTTCGGATACGCTGTTGCCGCCCCAGGTGCCGCAGCCGAGTGTCAGGGAGGGCTCGAGCCTGAAGTTGTAGACATCTCCGATTCCGCCGTGGGAAGAGGGGGTGTTGACGAGGATACGGCAGGTTTTCATGGCGGCTTCAAATTGCCCTAATTTTTCCCGCGCAGTGACTTCGTTAAGGTATATTGCCGCGGTGTGGCCCATACCGCCGTCCCTTACAAGCTGCGCGGCCTTGGCCAGCGCGTCGCCGAAATCCTTTGCCCTGTACATGGCAAGGACAGGGGAGAGTTTCTCGTGGGCAAACTCTTCAGACAGGTCGGTGCGTTCAACCTCGCCAATAAGGATTTTGGTGTTTTCGGGGACTTCAATTCCTGCAAGCTTCGCGATGGCAGTAGCCGGCTGCCCGACGATTTTGGCATTGAGGGCGTCGTTGATGATTATTATCTTTCTGACCTTGTCTGTTTCGTCGCCTTTAAGGAAGTAGCAACCTCTTTCGGCGAACTCCTTTTTGACCTTTTCGTATACTTCATCAAGCACTATGACAGCCTGCTCGGAGGCGCAGATCATGCCGTTGTCAAAGATCTTGGAGTGGATTATTGAGTTTACAGCGAGCACTATGTCGGCGCTGTCGTCGATTATTGCAGGGACGTTGCCCGCGCCGACTCCTATTGCCGGCGTGCCGCTTGAATAGGCTGCCTTTACCATTGCCATGCCGCCGGTGGCTAGGATTAAATCCGATTCTTTCATGAGCGTGTTGGTAAGCTCAAGGGAGGGCGCATCGATCCAGCCGATTATATCCTCTGGCGCGCCGGCTTCAACTGCCGCCTCCAGAACTATTCTTGCTGCCTCTACAGTACATTTTTTGGCACGGGGGTGGGGGCTGACAATTATGCCGTTGCGGGTCTTTAGTGCGAGCAAAGTCTTGAAAATGGTGGTTGAGGTGGGGTTGGTTGTGGGGATTACCGCGCCTATAACTCCGACGGGTTCGGCGATTTTGATAATTCCCATGGCGGTGTCTTTTTCAATTACCCCGCAGGTTTTGGCGTCTTTATATTTATTGTAAATATACTCTGAGGCAAAGTGGTTTTTTATTACCTTGTCCTCCACAACCCCCATGCCGGTTTCTTCCACGGCAAGCTTTGCAAGGGGGATTCGCGCCCTGTTGGCGGCAAGGGCGGCGGCTTTGAAGATTTTGTCAACCTGCTCCTGGGTATAGGACGCGTATTTTTCCTGAGCGTGCCGGACGCGTTCCAGGCAGGCGCTGAAGGATTCGAGGCTGTCAACTATCGGGTATTTCTTCATATATCTTCCTCCTTTATGCGTTTATTCTCTCGGGAAGCCTTTTTGACAGAAGTGCCAGCGAGGCGGCTATATTTTCGTGCTGGATTATTACCCCGTCGGGTACTTTAAGGTGTACGGGCGCAAAGTTCCAGATGGCCACAATGCCGTTTTTCACCATTAAATCGCAGGCCTCCTGCGCGTTTTCGGCGGGTACCGTGATTATGCCGATTTTTATATTCAGCCTTTTACACACTTCCTCGAATTTATCAAGAATATATATATTTTTCCCAGTTTCGGTCTTACCTTGCAGCGCGGGATTTTTGTCAAAGGCCGCCACAATGTTAAGGCCGTAGTTTTCAAAACCCACATAATCAAGCAGCGCTTTTCCAAGTTTCCCCGCGCCCACAATTACCGCGTTGGTTGTGCTGTTATAGCCCAGAAATTCCTCCAGGCAATTTATAAGGTCCTTAATAATATACCCAATTTTGGGCTTGCCCTTGTTACACACGCAGGCTAAGTCCTTTCGCACCTGAACCTCGCCAAGCCCAAGGGCAGAGGCAATTACGGCGGATGAGATATTTTCGGGATGGTCTTTCGGCAGCGATTTGAGGTAGTTTAAATAGGTTGGAAGCCGCCTTAAGGTTGGGGATGAGATATTTTGGTCCTGCATTCTTATCTCTCCTTTCTGCTTTCGTTAATATTTTAACAAAGAAAGGGCAATTTTGCAAATATAAATATTATATATTGTTATATTTTTAACGATATGGGATTATCGATAAAACTTTACTCGAAAACCGTTGTAGTTATTGTGTATTTTTTACCTGTTACTGCTTTTAAGGCCAACAGCGGATGTTAAGTTTGCGGGTTTTAGGTAACGCGGGGGGTTAAGTCGGAAAGCCGGTTGTAGAGGTGGGGATGTTTGGCTCAGCGGTTTTTTAGTGTATATGGCAAATTGGTGGTTGAATAATCCGCGGCAATTTTATACTATAAAAACATAAAGTAAAAAACGCGGGCAGGTTGCCCGCTTGTTTAATACAGGAGTTATTATGAATTTAGTGCATTTGAAATACGCGGTTGAAATTGAAAAAACCCGTTCCATAAGCAAGGCCGCCGAAAACCTGCTTATGGCGCAGCCAAATTTAAGCCGTGCCGTCAAAGAGCTTGAGGAGTCCCTTGGCATTACGATTTTCAGGCGAACCTCCAGGGGAATTTTGGTGACTGCCGAGGGCGAGGAGTTTTTGCGCAGGGCCAGAAGCATTCTGGCGCAGGTTGAGGAGGTCGAAAATTACTATAAATACCACAAAACCCGGACCCAGAAGTTTTCGGTGTCGGTACCCCGCGCTGCCTATATATCGGACGCCTTTGGGGAGGTTTTAAAGCAGGTTGACAGTTCTCTTCCCTGCGAAATTTACTTTAAAGAGGCCGGTTACGAGGCGGCAATAGACAACATTTTGCAGGAAGGGTTCGGGCTTGGGATTATACGGTTCCAAAGGGAGCGTGAGGGCGAAATTGTTCCCGCCCTTGAAAGTAAGGGGTTAAGATGCGAGCCCTTCTTTGAGTTTGTCCATGTGGTTGCGGTGTCTAAGTTCAGCTCCCTTGCGGCAAAACAGGTTTTGGGCCTTGACGACCTTAAGGGCAGAATTGAAATTGCATTTGCGGAGGAGGAGTTTGAAGTGCCCGCCCTAAACAGGAAGCAGTGCGGCTGCCGGCGCATTTGCGTGTTTGAGCGGGGAAGCCAGGCGGATTTGCTGCGAAGCGTCCCCAATACTTATGCCTGGTGTTCCCCAATGCCGCAGCAAACGCTTGAAAGCCTGGGGCTTGCACAGCTTGAGTGCAAGGGGGAAGAACGCGTTTTTAAGGATATGCTGATATACCCTGAAGGCTATCGGTTTTCCGAGCTTGACAAATTATTTATGGCAAAGGTGCGGCAAATCGCGAGATTATTATAGGGATTTAAATAAAGGCGGCAAATATTCCGCCAGGGGTTTAAGGCAGAATAAAAACGGAGCAAAGCTCCGTTTTTTATGTTTCGTTAATTATAGTTTTCTTGTTGGCAATTGTTCTCTGTTTTTAGGAAAGTACTATTCTTTCCATTATGGCATTCTAATCCGCCGCGCCGCGGACTGCCTGGAACAGGCCGTCGTTCCATGGTTAGGCGCGGGTGGAGCAGCTGGTGCCGTTGGCGATGTTGTCAAAATTTACAACAGAGCCGCTGTTTTCAAGGTTATCCAGCGCGTGCTTTACGGTGGTTCCGGCAAATAAATCAAGCCTTTCCTTCCAAAATCTGCGAGAATTTCCACCTGTGTAAGATCGGTTTGCTTCAAGTTGGCTACTTCCTGTACTAGAAGTTCAAACTGCTGCCTTTCGGCAGGATGTATTTGCAGGTCAAAAGTTTAGGGCTGAAAGGACTCAAGGGTCTGCCGTCTATGTAAATGCTGCCGGTCTGCCCATACTGTTCGATTTGGATTCCCCGTCTTTGGGAAAGGTATTTATAAACTTTGCCGCACTCCTGCTGAGTTAATCCCCTGCTAAACACGATTATTTCATATATTTCTCCGTTTATGCTCCACGCCTCTCCCTGCGGGCCACGGCCCCCGATATAGATTGGCTCCGTTTTGTCAGCGGCTTAGGGATCCTGGGCGTTCCCATAGGCTTTCCCAAGTTTTGTGCCGTTTTTGTACAATGCTCCAACATTCCCTGTTTTCGTGCCGCCGAGGATGTATCCGGCATTGGCGCCTATATAACGGTTTGCGCCCTTGTAGCCGACATATCATGCCCGAGTCCTTCCAGCCAAAATTGAACCCCCGGCCTTTATATTCAAATACCAGTTGTGGTTACCGGGATATGCAGGCTGAAGTTTGGAGAAAATCTGGTATCGTCGATTCTGCCATCGGCCGTGCTGAGATATACCACCTCAAAACAGCGGGTTTGCCGTTTATTTTGCCTGAAGCGGCGTATAACACTCTTGTTAGGCTTACAGCAGGCTTCATGGTATCACCCTTGGGGATGAGCGTTTGCCGCTCGGTTTGCAGATTTTCTCTATTTTACTATAACAGCAATAACTTTTTAAGAAAAGCAATTCTTTAGCATTTATTGGCCAAAAGTTATCCAAAATTAATAAAAGCCAGCGGCTACGCTTGGCGTATGTACGCTGGCTGTTTTTCGCGTTTAATTCACAGGAGGATTATTAGGGGCGCGGGCCTGGCGGATATGGTGGCCTTGGGCGCCTGGGCCTTCTGGGAGGCCTTGGCGGGCGCGGAGGCCTGATGCGGCAGAAAGGCAGACCCGGAAAGAAAAAGCACAAAGGGTTTCTACGGCGCGGTGGCAAATACATCACCTCCTTTATACATGATATGCAATAGGAGGACAACTCGGCAAAAAAATACAAAAAAAAGACCGGGCTTAAATGATCCGCCCCTGTCAATGTAGACCAGGGAAATAATTAAAACATGGTTATTGAATAGCTACTGCCAAATGGTGGTAGCTCTTTTTATGCAGCAAACTTTGCCTTGTACTTCAGAATCCGTTTGTT
>DULI01000018.1 GCA_012840445.1 Clostridiales bacterium | reverse complement strand
CAATTCAAATAATTGCCCCCTTCCGCAATAGCTGTTGCAATATATTTTACCCTTGCCTATTATCGACAGCAATAGCGGAGTAATAAAGCAAATCAGTCCTATCCAGGCAAACAGAATATTAAAAAAACCTGAAATCATGTATACTGCGGAAAATATCCATAAATAATCGTACCACTTTTTCATGATGCAACCTCCCTTTCAACAACATGAATTACCGAAGCGGGACATGCTTTTTCACACTTTTTGCATCCAATACATAAATCTTCGCTAACAATGGCGTAAATCCCGTGAAATATGGTTATGGCTTTACGCGGACAGTTTTTTGCGCAAACCCCGCAGGCCACACATTCTTTTTGATTAACTATCGCCTTTTTCATGTTATCCCCCTTTGCTATTAGGTAGTTTTATTGTTTACACAGTATACTGCTCAATAATAACTATATAAGTATTTTATAATATACTTATATATATAATATGATATTACACTTTAAATTGTCAATGGAATCAGCAGATTTTTTATATTCTTGTGCTAGCAATCTTCTTCATCTTTTTTTATAACTTCTTTCAACAGGAGTCTCTTTTTAAAATTATACAAGGAAGCTAACCTTGATCCTAACAAAATTGAGTAAAAATGTACAGATTTTATGAAATGCGTTGTATAAGGATTTCCTTCTTCACTTCTTAAGGCAATTTCCGGAATTCATATATATAACCCCGCTAACATTTATAAATATCAATAAAACCCAACTGATTATCTTTATGTACAGAGATATTCTTAGCACTAAGGCTAAAAATCCTCCTATCATAAGGATTACAGGCAAGATAATAAACAAATTGCCTACAAATTTTGTTAACTTCTCCTCATCATATTTTTCTTTTTTTCTTTGGCGCAGTATTTTATCCTGCAATAAGGTAACCATCTTTAAAGAATCTGATTGCTACCCCCAAGAAAAAGAACATAAATCCACCCAAAAAAATCAGCTATACTCGTCATAAATAACATCCCGCTTCATTTATTGAGTGGTTTCCTTTAACTCCAGATAATCAGATGTAATACCATTGCCTGAAAGGTTCACATGACCGCCGAAACCATAAAATACCCATTCCCCATCATCGTTTTTTTTGTAGAGATACTCCCGATACCAGTCCTTTAATTTACCGTCATTACCCAAATATTCTTCCTTTATAGTCAAAATACTGGTGTTAAAAAACTCATCCTGATAATATGTATTTACTATTTTAGCAGATACAACTTCTACATCTTTATGGTAAACAGTAGGATAAAACATATCCTTATTCAAATGAAGTTTTGAAACCTTTTCATCCTCAAATTCCTGGTTATAGAAAAACATGTACTCCCACTTTACTTCTTTGTATCCATCGAATGCATCATCCATATCATTTAAAAACTCATTAAACTCCTGTCTTGAAACAGTATCCTTACCAGCGATATCTACAATGATTTTCTCGCCCTTTTTAACCATTTGTGTAGCTACGTCAATATCAAAATCAATCTCTTCGGTTTTTATCGGTTTTATTTTGCTGTCAGCAGCTTCACATGAATATAATATCATTGTAAAAATAATAGATATAAAAATTAAAACGCTTCTTTTCAAAACCATACACCTCGTTAATCTACTTCATTCAGGTCATAAAATCAAATACATCATTCAAAATTGCTTTATGCCTGCATTAATTTTCTAATGCCTTCTTTATAAAGAATACAACATAGTTCTATTTGTTTATAATGTACCTGGCCTTTTCATAATCCTTCTTTTGTACATAAATGATATACTCATAATTTAAATCTAAATTTTGTCCAAATGAACCAGTCCTGCTTCTCATACCGCTTGCAAAAGGTGAAGGAGACATTCTGTTAACAGTTTTAACAAAATATTTTATTTTGCTTTGAGATAATTTATCCCTAATTTCTGCCTGTTCACTCATAGAGTAGGTTATGTATAATACTTTTCTGTTAAATATTGTAATCATATCTCTCAACTCCATTCCACATTTTTATTTTAATAAACATAAATCTGCTGTTATGAATCTTGATATTTTACTAAACAGTTCATAGTTATATTTCCAAAATATACAAATATATTTTCCGGTTAATATATTCATCTGCACACTTAATTGCATGCGTTGTTAAGATTTATGAGCCGACTCTTGAAGCCAGAGTGCAAAAGGGCATGGCGCCTTCACCTATTCCATTTTCTTAAATCCTTTAATCTTTTTGCTCTCTCAAAAGCAATTGCAAGAAATTCTCCGGGTTCCTTTATATGTTCATATCCCATATTCATAATTTCAAGTGCAATTGGTCCATTATAACGAATTTCATTAAGCTTTTTTATAACTTCATTCCAGTCAATGTTACCGTCAAACGGCACAAGGTGTTGGTCGTCACTTTCATCATTATCATGAAGATGCAATGCCATTAGTTTATCCCCGTACATCGATAATAAATCTATGTGCTTTGAATAACAGTTTTGATGACCGCTATCAAAACAAAAGCCCAATCTTCTCGAATTGATACTGTCAAACACATATTTAAGATTTTCAGGTTCTCTCAGGTTTTCAAGAGCCACATTAACACATTTCCGTTCAGCTCTTTCAATAATCTTTTTTATTCTGTTAATACCGAGTTCGTTTAAAATGGGAGGATTGTCTCCACCTGTAAGGTGGACAATCATTGTTGGAATTTCACATTGATGGCAATCATCAACACATTGCAAAAGATAATCAGTAATTTCATTGCCACTTAAATTATCTAACCACAAATTATTTATTGTCAAGTATGGTGTATGAACATTCTCGACAAACAACCCCTCTTGCCGTGCCAATTCAGGATTTTGTTTATAATCATTATTGCCAAGCTCATTGCTCCAGTAGAGTAAAACTCCGTTAAACCCAGCTTCTTTAATTAAACGATAACGTTCTGCATATGGAATATCATACCCAAACCAATCAAAAATGGTAATCATTTAATCTCCCCAATCTGACCAAAGTATCATTAAAATATAGATTATTCTGTAACTGTAGGCCATGCAAACATTGGTTTATCAATACATTTTGCATGAACCGGAACAATAAATATCTTATTGTTGAAACAGCTTTTAAGTACATGATGGCTTCCTTTAATCATCTTTAAAATACAACCTTGCTTATTAAAGATGTCCAAGGTATCTTTAGTCTCCATCCATTTTCTTGTCTTTTTGAAAAAGTAACTAATACCTTGAAAAACTTTTCTTCACTTAAATTAAATGCACCTTATTTACTTTAAAAAAGAGAAATCTAGTAAAATAAAAAAATCTATTAAATATAAATCTCTTTCCCTGTATCCATTATTTCTTTTATAAACGGGTGGCCCTTTCCTAAATCTGAATTGTCAAACACAATTGTCTCAATACAAATGTCTTTATATTTCCGTGCCAATGAGAATAAAAATGCTTTTACTTCGATTCTCTTCATTTCTTTAAAAATGTCAAAGAAAAAAGCCACATCAATATCACTATTGTCAGTATATGTTCCTTTAGCATAAGATCCATATAAAACCGCTCTATTTATCGGAAAATAATATTGTACATCACGAATACAGTCTTTAATTATATTAATTATTTTTTCAGAGATTTCAGCCATTCAAAAACCTCCTTTGTCTCTTTTAAAATCTTCCTAGCTTCTTCTCCATTTATCAATTCAGATATTTTCTCTTAAATGAAGGATATCTTCCCTGCACAAAAATAATTATTTATTTTATTCTCAATAAATCTTGCAAAACCTTCTTTCCATTCTTGCCATAAAAAGTACTCAATGTCAATTCTGTTTAAAATATACTTTATCTGTCCTCTTATGCTCAATACTTTTTCGCAATTTTTCTCTAATTATGCAACCATATATTAAGTATACAATTTTACAAATGCCTGTTCATTGTATGGAAATGAGTGATTTATTTCCCACATATAGTCTTTCATCTTAATATTCTTTGAGTAATTGCCAGTTGATTTCTTAATTCTGTTTCACAATCCATTCCTCGAGCACAATGTACAAACTCACGAAGAATATCAACATATCCTTTCCGTGTTTCAAATACATCACCGGCAATAATGGCAGAATTTTTATCGTAATATCAGTCAAGTGGAAATGCCGCTCTTACTCTACCCGATAAATATAAAAGCAATCGCCTTCTACTATGGTTACTGGATAACGGCATTCAAAAAGAGTATGAATATGCTTTGCCTTGTCTTGAATTTCCAAAAGCTTATTTAGCGGTTGTATGTAATCTTAATGCCTCATCTGAACGCCTCCTTAAACCTTATACCAGTGGATATGTGAAGGTATACCCTATTAATATTGCAATAACCCCATGCAATCATGAGAAAATGCTGACAATACTTATTATTTCAGTAATTCTTGCTTTCCAATATTTTTATCACCATCGAAATCAAGCCGGATAATATATATGACATACAATACCATATTGTGCTTTAAACCGTCACAACCGAAACCCGGATTGTAGAAATGTAAAATAGTGCTTAAAGCCATGCCATGCGTCCCAATAACAATATCCACCATGGACAGCGGCCTCCCAATAAATACAGCCTATAGATTCAATTCAATTTGTTTTATCGTTTTCTTATCAAGCAATCCACCTGTAAGTGCTCTAATAATGTATGTATCTATTTCATCTGATGAATTGTGTTTTCTTATTAGCACAAGAATATTAAGAATGTCATATAATACCAATTTTCTCATTGTTGGTTTAAAACCCATAATATCAATGGATATAAGTTCATTCGCAACTTTGTTATGTAAATTTGTCCTGTAAGTAACTATTTTATCTAATGACTGTATACATTGGCGTACTGTAATCGGCTTTTCATCATATAAAATTCTCAAGTAATCATCAATAATATTATCAATTCTGTTTTCCCTGTCCCATTTAACATTGGCAGCAATAAGCATTACCCCGATACTTCTCTGATAGGAATTAGTACTTCTTAATTTCTCACAAAAAATATCCCAGAAAGGATACACATCATCATATTCCTCTGAACGATGTTCCAACAATAACAATGAATTATATCTCAATTTATCATCTTTTTCAGTTAACCATTCCACTAGCTGAGATATGTCTTCTTCCTCCAGGGTTTTACTGAATTTAAGCAAATTCTCTTTTTTTATTGAAATTAACTTCTCAATAGTAATTATACCTTCCACACTCCTTTCAAATAAACATTTGTTAGAATTCCTAAATTGCTATCCACCAGAACACGCCAAACCTATCAATCAAATTGGAACAAAGCGGGTTCCAGTCGCACGGGCCCAGCGGATCTATCACTGTTCCGCCATCACGCAAAACGTCATATGCACTACGAACAGCTTCTTCGCTTCCCTTATCATATACATTGAAAGCCATTGTCTGCCATATTCATTTTTTACTTGCATCGCAAATATCCGGTGCCTCGCTAACAGCCATAAATAAATGGCCATTAACCAATAGTTCACAATGTTGATATGCTTTATTTTCACTATCCTTGATTTGAAAACCAATTTCTGTGCCGAAAGCTCTGCAATACATTTCAACAGCTTCAATACTTCCTCAGACATAGACATGCGGACTTATTTTCATGGTATATTCCTTCCTTCCAATAATAAATTTGATTCTCAGTTCGCACTTTTCGCTTTTTCACACTTTATATTCTTTTTGTCTTCACGCAGCGGGCAGCGATGTTCATCCCCCGGCTGATGTCATATAACAGCTTCGCGTTCACGTAGTCGCAGAGCCATATCTAGTGCTCCAAACCTGCCCGGCGAATTGGTATAGTGTGCTACCTGGACTTAAGTATATTAGAACATTTAACGCTAGACTCAGTCCTTGCGCTCTTTATCGCTGAATGTGTTGTTATCGGATGGATGAGGTCTTCTTGTTAAGAATACCACGAGGTCAGGGCATCCTCAAGTAAAATTCAGAGTTAACTGAATTTTATTTTATATTAAGTATCCCCATACCATTAAACCTATCACAATAAATCACATTCTTAACTTCCAGCTGTTTGGCTTTTTGGTTTAATCTTTCAATATATTTATCAAAGTTCATCTGCATTGCTGATATTAAAAATAAATTCTCAACAGCATTTTCTTATATTTCTCTAAATCTACTGCAACATCATTGCATATAAAAAAATAACTCTTTCCTATGGATAGGGGAATATACTGTAATTCTTTATTCCATCCATTTATATAATCCTTTTCACCTCTAAATGGAATCCTCTTCCTTATGTTACATTTTATACCTCCGTCCAGAATTAAACAAGAAGAATACATTATTCCTTGAAATTTCTCCACATAACCTGAAATAATATATCTGCTTTATTTGCATTAATTGTGTTCAATACTTGTACCGCTTTACATTGCATAAAAGCAATTTGTGGAGGAAAATCTGATAAATGGTATTCAGGAAATATAATTATTTCTTTACCTTACAAGTTCATATAATTCTGACCCTTATCAGCAGTAATATCCCAAAACCAGGCTATCGTGAAAGTAATTGAAGTACTTTCCTTTAAATCTTTCATGTTCTATGTCCGGTATTTTTGTACATTCACCATTGACAACATACCTGAAATGAGAATGATAATTCCCATACAAAGTACCATCATGGGCATCAGGGAGCAAATT
>DULI01000013.1 GCA_012840445.1 Clostridiales bacterium | reverse complement strand
GTTTGTTCGGCACTCCTTTTGGCATAAAAACACCCCAATTGTTATTCAGTATACCATACTGTCTAACAATTGGGGTGCAGTTCATTTGCTCCGCCGGGTTTTTTGCTTGCTTTTTTTCAGCTGTTATTGGTCGTCCTGCTGGCTTTCGTTTTCCCCTTCTTCCTCGCATGCTTCCTGGGAGTCTTCCTGGCACTCTTTCGTGTTATCCTCGCACGCTTCGCAAACTTCCTGTACCTCTTCACACACATTTTCCGCTTCTTCCACGATTTCTTCGGCTATTTCCTCACACCATTCTTTGGTTTCTTCTTCACACGTTTCGCATGCTTCCTGGGCCTCTTCACACTCTTTTTCAGCTTCTTCGGCTATTTCCTCGCAAACTTCTTCGGTTTCTTCCCCGCACTTTTCTTCTAATTCTTCCGCACATTCTTCGGCTTCTTTTTCGCACTCTTCTCCGCTTTCTTGCCCGCATGCATTTTCAACTTCTTCCGCATCCTCTTCCGCTGCAGTGTCTTCCATTTTTTCGCATGGTTTTTCCTGCGTATGTTGTTCGGCGTTTGCCGCTTCTTCCGCGCCTTCCCATTGCCAAATCACTTCCAAATCGGGATTGGGCTGTTGGTCTTTCGCGGCTTCTTCCTTATCCGGATTACAGCAGCAATCCGGTTGGGGCTGATTCTGCTCCACTTCACAGTTCGGCTGCTCTTTGTCGCAGGGCTGGGGGAGATGGCAGGCCCGAGCGTCCCTTCGCCTCTTGCCCGCATAGCCGGTCAACCCCAGCAACGCCGCCGCAACCACAATCAATACTATTGGCTCCATCGGCAAATCCCCTTTGTGAAAATTTCTGCCCGCAAGCAATTTTCTCCGTTTACTACCATATCTATGAAACAAAGGGGAGTTTCATGCTGCATGTTCGCCCCAAAGGGGGAAATACTGATACGGAGTCCGGAAAAAAGGCTGGTGTTGTTCTTTGGAAGATAGGGTCATCTATCTGCTGCGCATTCTCATCGTCTATTACCTCAACCTGTGCATGGTGGGAATTGTAGGACTGCTGCGATAATTTTTTCGGAAAAGGAAAAAGGCGAGATGTCTATGCATCTCGCCTTCTGGTTTTTTAGGTTTATGAATTGGAATTTCTGCGCAGCCACACGGAAGTGTCGGTGGAGTTGGAACCTTCATCCAACACATAGTTGGCGTAGGGGTCGCTGGACTGGGAAGAGGAGCTGTTCTGCGTAGCGGCCGCCTGCTGAGCCTGCTGCTGGGCTACCGTGACCGGCTGGTTAAAGTTGGGATGTTTGACATTGGGATTGGCCGTAATGTTGACTTTGTCCTTTTCGCTCTCACCGGGACGGAGCAGACGGGCCACCACCACAAAGCGCTGGTTTTCGGTGGAGCCGTACTGACGGGTGCAGGTGGTGAGGGTGAGGAGGACATCGTCGCTGTTGACATCCACATCGAAGTTAAAGAGGCTGCGTTGGCGCCACTCGTTGATGAGCTGCTGGCGCTGCTCTTTGTTGGCGTTGGGATTGTTGTAGAAGAAGTTGGGGCTGATTTCGCAGTAGCCGACGGCAAACACTCTCCAGATGCCTTCGTAGTCGGCGGTGGAGAAGTAAATGTGGGGCTGCCACTTGGCAAAGTCTATGCTGGTGTAGGAGGCCAGCTGAGCAAACATGTGGTGTTTGCTGTCGTTGGTGGCATTGCTGCCAATGTCAAAGGGAGCTCTCAGGTTGGTCCAGTTGTGGCCGTAAAGCACCACGTTCTTGGAAGAATTCTGCCAGGAATCTCCCCATTTGTAACGGTAGTCGATGTAAGTGACGTTGTCTGGATAGGTATACCAGTTTTTCCAAGTTATGTTGGGGTAGTTGTTGCCTTTCCAATCCCGGTAGAGGTAATAATTGTTGTCTTTATCGGAATAGGCTACTGGCATGTTGATGTTGGTTCCTGGAATCATCAGCCAACCTTTGATGTCAGGGTTGACGGCGGCATAATTCTTGGTCGCTTTGGACAGAACGGAGAACGGGTTTACCTCACTGGTGGCAAAGGTGGCAGAAGCTTCCTGCTCGAGAGTAATCTGATCTCCCAACAGGGAAAGAGCCATGCCAGATGTCGAAGACACAGCGGGATAAAAAGCCTGCGCGGTGGTCAACAAACCCAGCGCAAGCGAGCACAGGGCAATCTTGCCTTTTTTGTTCCTCATACCTGGGACAACCTCCTGATGGAATTGCTACAATAAAGCTTACAATAAAACAAAGTATAGCACAAATTGTGGTTGGAGAAAAGACCTAAAATCTGCTACATCCATATAGTGCCGCAAGAAGGTGGAATCCCTGCATCTATAGCTGTCTTGATAAAAAAATTGCCAGTTACTTTAAATTGGCTGCAACCACCTGGTTTCTTCCACTTTGTTTTGCCTGGTACAAAGCCTGGTCCCCTACCCGGTAAAGCTGTTCAATGGTGGTGTATTGGGTAGGTACCACGGAGGTGATGCCGATACTGACGGTATATTTAATGGAATAATGCAGAATATGTACCACACTTTCCGCCACCGAGTTTCGCAACCGCTGGGCAATGCCGTAAGCTTCCTTTTCACTCACTCCCGGCAGCAAGGCGGTAAATTCTTCGCCGCCAATTCTGCCCAGGATATCGTAACCGCGAAGCTGCTTTTTTAACGTATTGGCAAAGTGCTTCAGCACGATATCTCCCACCATGTGGCCGTATTTGTCGTTGATTATTTTGAAGTGATCCAAATCCATCATAAAAAAAGTAACCGGCGTCTGATGTCTCGTGCAGAAGGAAAGGCACTCCTTGGCCCGGATAAAAAAAGCCCGTCGGTTATAAAGATCGGTCAGCTCGTCGTAGGTGGCATATTTGGTCAATTGTCGGTCGGTTTTTTCCTTGGAAAGCAAAATAAGGCCGATATTTCCCACCATCATGACCACATATTGCCACAGGAAAAACAAAATGTGATAGGGGTGGTTGGTTGTGGACGGTATGGGAACATAAAAATAAAGCACTTCAAAGGTTTTGAAGATCAGGAAAACAATCCACACGCCGTACACATAGGAGATGAGCTTTTGAAAAGACGATGCGCTTTTGTTGCTGAAGGAGTAATAGGACGGAATGCTCCACAGTGCCGCCAAGCTGAAGGAAAGTACGGCCATGTGGACGACATTATTGTAGTGAAAGAGGTGGAGAGTCCACGACAGAAGAAACAGGGATAGGTAAGTAAAGCTATAACAAATCCGCTTAATATG
>DULI01000014.1 GCA_012840445.1 Clostridiales bacterium | reverse complement strand
TTATTCCTGCCAGACCCAAAAAAACCGGAGTACCCGTAAAAATGGCCGCCGCCGACAGGGCTCCCCCTATGGCCAGGGAGCCGGTATCCCCCATGAATATCTTTGCCGGATGGAGGTTATACACCAGGAAGCCCAGAATCCCTCCTGCGAGAATGGAGCAGAAAATGCGGATATAGTCCCACTGGCTGTTGAACATGGTCACAACGGTATAAAACAACAGCACTATGGTCGTGACAGAACCGGCCAGTCCGTCCAGCCCGTCGGTCAGGTTGACAGCGTTGGTAAACGCAAGAAGCACAAAAATGCAGAAAGGAACTGCAAAAACAAAGGGCATGACCAGCGGTTTATAGTAACCCAGGAAGGGCAGTATAAGCGTCCGGGCGTCGTTCACGAAAGTCATGGCGTACCAGGTAAAAACACCCGACACAATGAGAAGCCCGAGCATTTTCTGCCTCGGGGTCAGGCCTTTGTTGTTCCTTCTCACAATCTTGAGATAATCATCCAGGAACCCGATAAATGCGAAACCGAGGGTCACCAGGATCAGGGGAAATATCCTCGGGTCGGTGATCCCGTATATGGTCCCCACCAGGACGACAGGAGTCAGAAATATGATTCCGCCCATGGTGGTGGTACCGGTCTTGTATTTATGGCTTTCAGGTCCTTCTTCCCTCTCGGTCTGGCTGATTTTCAGCTTTTTGAGCAGCGGTATTACGACCCTGCCTGTCGCCAGCGCAATAACAAAGCTGATAATATAAGTGACTACCTGGGAGGGTATGGACTTAAAAAAGTCTATCATATCAGTTCAATCCTTCTGTAAGTAGTTCCTTTGCCAGAACATCCAGTTTTATCATCCTGGAGCCTTTTATAAGAAGTACGTCTCCTTTCTGGACAAGAGCTTTTATATACGGTTTGGCCTCAGCGGCCGTGCTGAACCATTTTGTCACGGTCCTGCCGGAAGGCTCTTCGTTGGCCCCTTCTATATACCATTTAGCCAGGGAGCCTATGCCTACCATATATTCTATGCCAAGCCTGGATACGAGCTTTCCTATTTTTTTGTGGGCTTCTTCAGCCCAGTCGCCAAGCTCCAGCATGTCGCCGAGGATGACCCATCTCCTCCTGTTGGCCGAGATCTCGCAGAGCACGTCGATGGCGGCCCTTACGGAACTGGGGGCGGCGTTGTATGTATCGTTTATTATCTTAATACCGTCTTTCTCGGTTATGTTCATCCTCATTTCCTCACCGGTAAAGCGAAGTATTCCTTCCCGAATCTCCTTTTCGCTCATATTCAGGCACTCGGCGACGGCTATGCCGGCAAGGGCATTATGTACGTTATGGATACCGGGAGCGGGTATGAACAGTTCCATATCGCTTTTCTCCGTTCTTACCTGGAAGGACACCCCTTCCTCGCCCCTGGAAGAAAGATCATAAGCCCAGATGTCGAGATTCTCGTCGATGCCGTACAGGAGCGTCTTGAACCTGAGCAGTCCCTTCAGGCCTGAAAGGAGCTCGTCGTCGCCGTTCAGGATAACGACACCCTCGGGGGAGAGCCCGTCGAGGATCTCAAGCTTGGCCTTGAGGATATTCTGCCGCGAGCCCAGTATCTCTATATGGGATAT